>CATKYJ010000008.1 GCA_949840885.1 uncultured Acetatifactor sp. | reverse complement strand
TGGCCTGAATCCTGCCCAGCTTCTCTGTCTCCGGTCCTCTGTGTCCCATTGCTTATGTCCGGGACTGGTTTCTGGCCGTCCTCGCTCTCTCCTGTTCTCTGCGCCCCATTGCTCATGTCCGGGACTGATTCCTGCCCCTGTTCCCCCTCTCCGGCTCTCTCTGCGCTCTGCGCTCCCTCTCTTCCATCCGAACACGCGCCCTTCCCGCCGTCCTCTTCCCACTGCCCATATGCTTCAACAAACCGTTTCAATGCCTCATACAGGCTGCAGTCCTTTGCAACGCTGCGGATGAGGGCTGCCTCCTCCTCAAAGAAGCCGCCGAAGACGGACTTCATGACCCCGAACAGAGGGATGTCCTGGCTGGGATTGTCCAGTACCCGCAGCAGCTGGAGCAGTTCCTGAACCTCTGTAGCGGCGAAGTATCCGGTCTTTGAGGTGATGTATACCGGAATCCCCTCTTTTTCCAGTACCTCCTTGAATTCCTCGTCCCAGCCGCTGTTGGTGCGAAGCAGGATCACCATGTCGCTGTAGCGCGCCGCGCGAAGCTTTCCGGTGTCTTTGTCTGTCACCAGAAAGCTTTCCCTGAGTTTTTTGATTTTCCGGGCTATCGCCAGGCTTTCCGCCTGCTTCGCGCCCAGCTCGTCCTCTTTCTCCGGCTTCTCCACCAGCAGAAGCTCGCTGCCGCAGTCCGCACTGTCCGGATAGGATGCTCCGGGGTACAGCGCGGCCCGCTCATCGTAGGGGATGCCTCCCGTGGCCTCGCTCATCAGGCGGCTGAACACATCATTCACAGCCTCCACCACCTGCAGGCGGCTGCGGAAGTTGCGCGCCAGATCGATTCTCACGCAGCCGCTCTCCGGCTGTGAGGGACGCTCCGGCGACGATGCCTCACCGCCTGCGCGCCGGGCAGCCTCCTTTGATGGCATCTGCGCCCCCGCATAGCTGTTATACTTCTCCAGAAAAAGCTCTGGCCTGGCCAGCCGGAACTTATAGATGCTCTGCTTCACGTCTCCCACCATGAAGCGGTTGAAGTTTCCATCCTCCTCGCCGGACACTGCCCTCAGCAGGTATTCCTGAACCAGATTGCTGTCCTGGTATTCATCCGTCAAGATTTCAACGAAATGCTGTCTGTACTCCATAGCCACGGCGCTGGGGCGGGCCTCCTCGCCCTCCCCGTCCAGCAAAATCCCCAGTGCGAAGTGCTCCATGTCGGAAAAATCGATGACTTTTTTCTCCTGCTTCTTCTCCCCCATCCGCCTGTCGAACTCCAGCACCAAATCAATCAATGTGCCCACAGGCCCCGCACATGCCGCCCCCTGCCTGGCTGCAAGCTCCAGGGGCGTGGCAAAATAGCGCGCCTCTATGTCCCCTATGCTGTCCTTGACAGAGCTGCGCATTTCCTTTGCAAGCTCCCGCTTTATTGCGGAGACAGTCTCGTCTTTCTTCGTTGACAGCCTGCCGAAACTCACCCCAGAGAACTTCACCGCATATTCCTCCAGGGATCCGCAGTCCGTCAGAGCCTTAAGCGCCTCCAACTCATCATCCACCAGCTTGCCATACATATACGGGCCATCCGGCGCCTCGCAGAGCGCCTGTACCCGTTCCAGCTTCTCCGCGCAGCCTGCAAAAAGGCGCTGCAGATGTCGATACAGCCACTGAGCCCAGGGACTGGCATTCATCTCCTCCACAGTTCCCGCAGCGTAGTCGCCTTTGCGCTCCTCAAGCCACCTGGCTGGCCAGGGGAAGCTGGCTGCATACCGGGACAGATTCAGGATATGCTGCTCCAGGACGCTCTCCCGCCCGCCGGGGCAGAAGTACTCCACACAGTAGCGGAAAGCCTCGCTGCCTGAGGCATATGCGGCTTCCATCAGTTCTTCCAGCACCTCCTGCTGCATCAGGCGCACTTCCCCCTCATCGGCAATGCGGAAAGCCGGATCCAGGCCGATTTCGTTGAAGTGATTGCGCAGCAGGAACAGGCAGAAGCTGTCGATGGTGGTGATCTGGGCATTGTGCAGGAGGGTAGACTGGCGCTGGATGTGGAGGGACTCCGGATGCTCGGAAAGCCGCTTTGAAATGCCCGCTGCAATCCGCTCCCGCATTTCAGCAGCAGCCGCATTGGTAAAGGTCACCACCAGCAGCCTGTCTATGTCCACAGGATGCGCCTCGTCACAGACCATCCGAACGATGCGCTCCACCAGTACCGCAGTCTTGCCGCTGCCCGCTGCTGCGGACACCAGGATATTCTTTTTGTGCAACTGTATGGCCATGCTCTGCTCTTTTGTGAATGTAACTGCCATAGCTTTTACGTCCTTTTCTCAGGTTTCAGATCCGGCTTTGTATCAGGATTCGGCCCTGGCTTTTTGGAGAAATGGAGGCACCCCTCCGGACAGGCTGCCGCACACTTCCCGCAGCGGATGCATTCCGCAGACCTGGAAATCTCCTCCGGGGCCAAATCCACCGGGCAGGCCCTCTGGCATGCCCCGCAGGAAATGCAGCGCTCCTTTTCCCAGTGCACCTGCACCAGACTGAAGCGGTTGAACCATCCATAGATAGCCCCCAGGGGGCAAAGGTACTGGCAGAACGGCCGGTAGACTTTCACGGAAAGAATCAGCAGAACTATCAAAATCCCCAGCTTCCAGGAAAACAGCCCTCCCGCCTGGTCCCGCAAGGCCTCATTGGAAGCTAACAGCGGCAGCGCCCCGAACAGGGTGCCGGAGGGGCATAGATACTTGCAGAAAGCGGGCACTTTGGCGAACCCTCCGAACAGGAACAGGGAACCTGCGCCCACCAGGCAGATTAGCACTACGTATTTGCCGTATTTCAGGATATGGTGGAATGGCAGTCTCTTCCTTTTTCGCGACAGCGGAATTTTGTGCAGGAGATCCTGCACCAGCCCAAAGGGACACAGCCACCCACAAATGAATCGCCCGAAAAGGCTCCCGAAGAGGAAGAAAAATCCCAGCATGGCAAAGGGAACCTGGAAGCCCCGGCGGTTCAGCAGAGCCTGCAGCGCCCCCAGAGGGCAGGAGCCCACCGCGCCGGGACAGGAATAGCAGTTCAGTCCCGGAACGCAGGCGTACTTCAGATTCCCCTGATAGATTTTTCCCCGCAGGAAGCCGTAGGCGTATCCGTTGGTAAAAATGGTAAAAATTATCTGTACAGCCGTTCTAATCCTTTTCATCACACTTCCTGCCATATAGCCCCCGGGCTTCCAAGCGGCAGAACCTCCCTCTATCCTATTCCGATACACTCCATGCAGATCATCACAGCCTTTTGCCAGATCACCGCCAGTTCCCCCCGAATCCCGCCGATGCAGAGGAATGCCGCCCCGACCAGCAGGCCAAACAGCCAGCCCCGGCTTCCATGTTGTCTGCTGCCACCTTTTTGATTCCACTGATTCATCACATTCATCCAGTCCCCCGATCTTCCTTTCCGGAATCCTCACCGCAGGCTTCCAGCTCCTATAAGTCCGCCAGCAACCCGTCTATCAGCTTCTTCCAGTTCTTCTTGTTTTTGGCTCCCACCACGGTATCCAGCACATTGCCCTGGGCATCAATGAAAAAGGTGGTGGGCACGGCCGTCACATCTGTCAGGAGCGCATCGTACAGAGAGGCATTGAGCAGCAGATGGGTATAATCCGCCCCGGTCTCCTCTATCAGGCGCTTCGCCTCCTCCTGGGCTTTCTCCAGCTTTTCTGCGTCCGCCCCTTTCACTGCCTGGGGCACATCGCTGATGACGCCGATGATCTGGAAGTCGCCTGCGTCATATTCCCCGGCCAGCTCCCCCAGTTCCGGCATCTCGCTCAGACAGGGATTGCAGTATGTGGCCCACACGTTGACCATGGTGAGCCTGGACTGGCCGAAGATATCCGAGGTAACGGCGTTCCCCTCTGTGTCCTGCCCCTCAAAGACCACCCCTGTCCCCTGGGCCTCCTCCTCTGAAGCCTGGGCTGCGTCTGCCCCGGACTCCTGACTCTCCGCCCGGGATGCACCCGGGCTCTCCTCTCCGCCCGCCTCACCCGGGCTTCCGGCACAGCCACAAAGCGCACCCGCCAGTAAAAAGGCGCAGAGCATATAGGCCGCTTTTTTTCTTTTCCGTATGATTTTCTTTTTTCCGTCAGACATATTGCACCTCACAATCTATTTTTTATGTTTGATAAGTAAATGATTGGAATCACATCCAGTATCAATGTTTATAGTGTCCAAAAACTCCGCAGGAAAATCCTGCGGAGTCCATATTCTCGTAAACATATAAACTCTCTTGCCATCCCAAAGAAATATTTCTTTCTTAGAAAATTTATCTCTTTGAGAACCGAATTTAACGCTTGGAGAACTGAGGCGCGCGCCTTGCTGCCTTCAAGCCGTATTTCTTTCTCTCTTTCATACGAGGGTCTCTGGTGAGGAAGCCTTCCTTCTTCAAAAGGGGTCTGTAGTCCGCGTCCACCTGAAGCAGGGCTCTTGCAATGCCGTGCCTGATGGCGCCTGCCTGTCCGGTGTAGCCGCCGCCGCGCACGTTTACCAGCACGTCAAACTTCTCATTGGTACCGGTAGCCATGAAAGGCTGGCGCACGATGACTTTCAGGGTCTCCATCCCGAAATAGTCGTCTATGTTCCTCTTATTGATGACAACATCGCCTTTGCCGGGTGTCAGGTACACTCTTGCGATGGATTTCTTTCTTCTGCCTGTGCCGTAGAATCTTTCTGCCTTAGCCATGATTTATTTTCTCCTCCTATCCTTTAGAATGTCAGTACCTCAGGCTTCTGAGCCGCATGCTTGTGCTCAGGTCCTGCGTATACGAAAAGCTTCCTGTACATCTGTCTTCCTAAAGGCCCCTTGGGAAGCATGCCCTTGACTGCCATCTCGATTACCTGCTCGGGCTTCTTGGCCAGCTTTTCCTTGAGGGTGGTCTGCTTTAGACCTCCTACATAGTCGGTATGATGATAATAAATCTTCTGATCCAGCTTCTTACCTGTCACCTCGATCTTCTCCGCATTGACGACGATGACATAATCACCCGTGTCCATGTGAGGGGTGAAGATCGGCTTGTTCTTTCCTCTTAAAACCTTTGCAACCTCTGAGGCCAGACGTCCCAGTGTCATGCCTGTAGCGTCTACTACATACCATTTTCTATCGATTGTAGCTTCACTAGCCATAAAAGTTTTCATTACGTTCCCTCCGTATTGCGTTTTCCTTGAGTCGGTATCCCGCTTCTGACGCATCCTGCAGATGTCCGGGCTGCATTCCACGCTTCGCCGGGATGGTTTTTCTATTTTCAAATGCTTCGCCGGGGCTTTGGCTTGGCATTCGGAATCGTTGTCACACTTGATTATTGTACTATAGCTGGTATCTTCTGTCAATCATTATTTTTTAAAAATGCTGAAAAAATATGCCGGCGCTAAAGGAACTCATACCCCACCAGCGTCAGTCCGTGGGCGGGGGCGGTGGGGCCAGCGGCGGCGCGGTTCTTCGCTTTCAGGACATCCTGCATGGACTCCGGTTCCCTTTTTCCCTGCCCCACCTCCAGCAGGGTGCCTGCGATGATCCGCACCATATTATACAGGAAGCCGTTTCCGCATACCCTGATGGCGATGTCCGCTCCCTGCTCCTCCACCTGCAGCCCGTAAAGCGTCCGCACGGTGCTGCGCACCTGGGCTCCTGCCTGGCAGAAGCTTTTGAAGTCGTGCTCCCCCACCAGACAGGCCGCAGCCTCCCGCATCCGTTCCACATCCAGGGTGTGGTAGGTGAAATAGGAGTACAGGCGCTTTACGGGCATCGGGAACTCGCCCCGGTAGATCCGGTACTCGTAGGTCTTGCGGCTCTCACAATATCTGGGGTGCCAGCCAGGGGGCGCCTCTTCGGACTTCTGGATACGGATGTCCTCGGGCAGCCTTTGATTCAGCGCGTAGGCGATTTTGCCCGCGGGCATCCGGGACAGCGTGTCGAACACCGCCACGTTCCCCAGGGCATGCACCCCGGCATCCGTGCGGCTGGCGCCGCAGACCTGAATGGGCTCCTGCAGGAGCCCAGTGAGGCATCTGTTCAGTTCGGATTCAATGGTGATTCCATTGTTCTGTATCTGCCAGCCGTGGTAATTGGTGCCGTCATATGCCACTGTCATGCGGATGCGCTTTGTCTCCATTTTTCGTCCTTTCCTCCCGGTTCCTGCCACAGGTTTCCGCCTTGCCGTCGGGAGTTTCCTCTCTCCGGACAACTTTCCGCCTTGCCGCCGGCGGCTTCCTCTCTCCGAGCAGGTTTCCGCCTTGCCGCCGGCGGCTTCCTCTCTCCGGGCAGCTTTCCGCCTTGCCGCCAATATCCGCCTTGCCCGCCTCAGGCGGCCTCTCCTGCTGCAGCACCCATCCGCAGCCAAGCCGCCAGTTCCCCAGGCTTTTAGAACCGCAGCCTGCCAATCCCGATGCTCACTGCCAGATAGGCCAGGAGGCACAGATAGCCCAGCCTGTCCCGCCTCTCGTACACAAGCGGCTTCATCTTGGTCCTGCCCTCCCCGCCCCGGTAGCATCTGGCCTCCATAGCCATGGCCAGGTCGTTGGCCCTGCGGAAAGCGGAGATGAACAGCGGCACCAGAATCGGCACCAGCGCTTTGGCTCTCTTTACAATGTTCCCGGTCTCAAAGTCCGCCCCCCTGGCGATCTGTGCTTTCATGATCTTGTCCGTCTCCTCTAACAGGATGGGGATGAACCGCAGGGCGATGGACATGATCATTGCCACCTCATGCACGGGCACCCGGAAAGCTTTCAGGGGCTTCATCATGCTTTCCATGCCGTCCGTCAGGTTGTTGGGCGTGGTGGTCAGGGTCATCAGGGAGGAGCCGATGATCAGCAGGCTCAGCCGGACTGCCATATTGACGGCTGTACGCAGACCCTCCACGGTGACGGTAAGCTTCCAAACCGTAAAGAGCGCCTCTCCCGGCGTCAGGAACAGGTTGAACGTCACCGTGATCAGCAGGAGAAACACGATGGCTTTCATTCCCTTTACGATGAATTTAAAAGGCACATGGGAAAGGCCGATGACCGCTGCCAGAAAGAGGGCGGCAATCCCGTATCCCAGGAAATTCCGGAAGAAAAATAAAGAAATGATGTAGCAAAGCGTCCCCCCCAGCTTCACCCTGGGATCCAGCCTGTGTATCACCGATTCCGTCTGGTAGTATTGTCCTAATGTAATATCTCTCAGCATGTTGCTCCCCGCCTGTGTCTGTACTCAGTCTTTTATTTTGGGCATTGCTCCTGTTAGTACGACTGTCACCTTTTTAAAGCCCGTTCCTTATGTCCGTCCCAGTGTCTTCAGTATGGTTCCCACTGCCTCGTCTATGGTAGTGGCGCTTACGTCCACGCGCAGCCCCCTCTCCTTAAGCGCATGGAGGATATAGGTGACCTGGGGTGCCGACAGCCCTACTTCCTCCAGTTCTTTATAATGGGAGAACACCGCCTTGGGCACGTCATCGTACATAACCTTTCCCTGGTTCATGACGATGATCCTGTCCACATATTCCGCCACATCCTCCATGCTGTGGGACACCAGCAGGATGGTCATATTGGTCTTTTGCTGCAGTTCCTTGATCTGGTGCAGGATCTCTTCCCTGCCCTTGGGATCCAGGCCTGCGGTAGGCTCGTCTAAGATCAGCACCTCAGGCTCCATGGCCAGCACCCCGGCGATTGCCACCCGGCGCTTCTGGCCTCCGGAGAGTTCAAAGGGGGATTGGTAATACAGTTCTGTAGGCAGTCCCACCTTGCGCAGGGCATCAAAAGCCTTAAGTTCCGCCTCTTTCCTGTCCAGCCCCAGATTCTTAGGCCCGAAGCACACATCGCTGAACACGTCTATCTCAAAGAGCTGGTGCTCCGGGTACTGGAAGACCAGGCCCACCTTGCTGCGCAGCTTCTTCATCCGGAAGTCCCTGTCGTAGATGTCCTCCCCGTTAAAATAGATATGGCCGCTGGTAGCTTTTAACAGGCCGTTCATGTGCTGCACCAGCGTGGACTTCCCGGAACCTGTATGTCCGATAATGCCCACGAACTGCCCATCCGGTATCTGGAGGCATACATCGTCCAGCGCTTTCACCGCCAAGGGACCGCCCTCTCCGTATATGTAATTCACATGATCCAAAATGATCGGCATTTTTTTACCTCTTGTTTGTTTTACCACTTCCCATTATATACTTCCCGCCAGGGCGTCCGCCAATTCCTCCACGGTTAGTATCCCCTCCGGCAGCCGGATTCCCCTTTTTCGCAGCTCATAAGCCAAAAGGGTCACCTGAGGCACGTCCAGCCGTAAGCTTTTCAGCCTTTCCACCTGAGAGAAAATCTCCCTGGGGGCGCCCTCCATGGCAATTTTCCCGTTGTCCATAACGAAGACCCTGTCGGCATGGATGATTTCTTCCATATAATGGGTGATCAGCACTACCGTAATGCCCTCCACGTCATTCAGGGCCCGCACCGCCCGAACCACTTCCCTGCGGCCTTTCGGATCCAGCATGGCCGTGGGCTCGTCCAGCACGATGCATTTAGGATGCATAGCCAGCACGCCGGCTATGGACACTCGCTGTTTCTGGCCGCCGGAAAGCTTGTTGGGGGAGTGCTTGCGGTACTCGTACATACCCACGGCTTTCAGGCTCTCCTCCACCCGCTCCCAAATCTCCTTTGTGGGGACGCCCATGTTCTCCGGGCCGAAGCCCACGTCCTCCTCCACCACCTGGCCAATGATCTGGTTGTCCGGATTCTGGAATACCATGCCAGCCCTCTGGCGGATATCCCAGACATGCTCTTGCCTCGCAGTGTCCATTCCGTCCACCCAGACAGTGCCCTCGGTAGGGTTCAGGATGGCATTGATGTGCTTGGCCAAGGTAGATTTTCCGGAGCCGTTATGCCCCAGGATAGCAATGAATTCCCCGGGCCGGATGTCCAGGTTTACCTTATCCACGGCGGTGGTGAAGCCCTCTACATTCCCGTCTTCATCCCGCCGGATATATTCGTATACCAGATCCTTTGTCTGAATGATTCCCATGCCTGCCCTCTCTTCAAACTTCCCGTCACGCCGCCTGCGGCGGCACATACACCATAGTGCAGTTCTGCTTTCAATACCAATCGATGCAAGTCAAAGCGCAAAAGACGCGCCTGAAGAAGCCTCACACTGTGCAGTTTTAGATTTTCAAGCGCCATGCCTTTGGCACTTGAAAATCTTTGCACACCTCTCACATTATATTCGATTCCGCAGCCGATTACAAGCCCCTGTCTTTCAGACCGGATTTACAAATGACCTTTCCTGTGATATTCTTTAAATACGTTAAAACATCTCATATGGAAAGGAATTCTTTTTTATGGATAGAGAAAAAATCGTGAAAATGGTGGTGGCTCTGGCGGCCGTCATTGTCATCGCGGTAAGCCTGGGCAAATTATTTGGCAGAAATTCCATGAGTCTGAGCGAGTATGCCCGGCTAAACGGCGGTGAGACGCTCTCCCAGGCTCCGTCTCACGGGCAGGAGGGCAGTGAAGAGGACAGCAATGGGGAAGACAGTCCTGAAAGCACTCCCGCTTCTCCCTCCCTTTCCGGCGATCCGGAAGACATTTTTGTCTCCTCTCTGACAGGAGCCGCCTTAAACGGCGACAGCCAGCTGGAACAGCGTGTCACACTGGAGGATGGCTTCTATTACGAACCTATCTCCGACAGCCTGCGGCGCTATATGACAGGCATTTCTTTCCCGGCTGAGAATTCCAGGGCAGAGGCCTCCTCGGCTGGAGGGGAAACGCTTTCTTCGGAAGAGTCTGTCCCCTCTCCAAAGGATTCCATGGGAAAAAATCCCGGCACGGCAGATTCTCCGGAAGAAAATGCCGAAAGCTCTTCCAAAGAGAATGCCGCCCAAATATCCTCCCCGGAAAAAGGTTCCGCAAGTCCTGCGCAAAAAGATGCCGACGAGCTCTCTTTGCCGGAAATCACTTTCGATGACCTGCGGTATGTGCACATCCTGCACATAGATTTCAACGGGAATCCCACCGAGGGCGAACTCATCTGCAACAAGCTCATTGCCGCCGATCTGGCGGAAATCTTTCAGGAGCTCTACCGCAATGAATACAGACTGGAAAAGGTGCTTCTCATGGAGGAGTACGATGGGGACGACAACGCGTCCATGGAGGACAACAACACCTCCTGCTTCAACTACCGCACAGTAGATGATACAGACCGCCTGTCAAAGCATGCCTACGGCCTGGCCATTGATGTCAATCCCCTGTACAATCCTTACATCACTTATACGGAAGAGGGCGATGAACAGGTGTCTCCCGCCTCTGCCCTCCCCTATGCCGACAGGTCATTGAACTTCCCCTACAAGATCACCGAGGACGACTTGTGCTACAGGCTTTTTACCCAGCACGGCTTTATCTGGGGCGGCAACTGGAACAATGTCAAAGATTACCAGCATTTCCAGAAAAACCTGACGCAGGGCCGGTGAAATTCCGTGAACCGCCCCTAAATCTTGATTTCCGTCCATTTGCCCTGCCGGAACCGGACGCTTGCAAAGATAAACCGCGACAGCTGGTCCGCGATGACCCCTATCCAGATGCCTGTGATCCCCCAGTTCAGCACATATCCGAAGAAATAGGAGCCCAAAGTCCTTACCAGAGTGACACTGATGGTAGAGGCCACAGCCGTATACAGGGTATCCCCTGCGCCCCGCAGGCAACCCATGTATATGACCTGGGCGATCTGCAGGATGACCACAAATATGATGATGCGCATGATATTGATGCCGATTCCCACGATTTCCTCTTCCTCAAAGAACAGCTCCATCAGCCCCCTGGCTCCAAAGAAATATATCAGTGCCAGCGCCACTGAGATCACGCTGCCAATCATCCGGCAGGTCTTGCCGTACTGCTTCGCCCGCTCCGGCTCCTTTGCCCCCAGGCTGTAGCCTATCAACGCCACGGCAGTGGCCTGCAAGCCGTCCCCGAAAGAGAAAGACAATCCCATGATATTCATCCCCACCTGATGAGCCGCCATGGCCGCAGTCCCTTGATTGGCCGCCATGATGGCAGTGAGCATGAAGCCGATACGCATCAGAAGCTGCTCTGCAAAGACGCTGTAGCCCACCTTGATGATATTCTTCAGAGCCTCCATGGCAGGCTTTATCCGCTTTTTGAGGATATATGGAATGCTCACAAAATTATCATCTTTCCATACGGACAGAATGCTCATGATACTGGAGACCACGGTTCCCAGCACCGTGGCCAGCGCCGCTCCCCTGATGCCTAAGGCCGGGAAGCCGAAATGCCCCTGGATCAGCAGGTAGTTTAACACTATATTCACCGTGTTGGACACCAGGTTGGTGCGCATTGTGATGCGGGTATTGCCCGCACCCCTCTGGGCGGAGTTGATGCCCATCTGGATGCAGTTGAAGATCATGCCGCCCATGATGATCCTAAAGTACAGTACCGCGCTGTCGTGGGTAACCTCCTCAGAGCCGCACAGATGCATGATGGGGTCTGCGAGCGCCACCATGAGGACACTGACGGCAATGGCTGCGGCCACGATGAACACCAGGAAAGTGGAAAATATCTGATTTGCCTCCTCCCGCTTCCCCTGCCCCTTTCGCCTGGCCACCAAAGCGGATATGGACACATTGGCGGCAATGAAGAGGGAGAGCCCCACGAATTTGGGCTGGGTGGTCAGCCCCACCGCCGCCACTGCATAAGAGCCCATGGAACTTACCATCAGCGAATCCACCAGCCCTGCGAACGCGGCAAAGAACGACTCCAGAATCGCAGGCCAGGCCATGTCCAGGGTCTTTTTCACATCATCTTTGTTGTACTGAAACAATTTCATGATTATCCCCCTCTGCGCTTTGGCGCGTATACCAGTCGATTGTTTGAAAAAGGGAACCAATGACTTCCCATTGGCTCCCTGTCCCATTTTTTAATCCATTTACACAAGCTCCAGAATGACTTCCATTGCAGCATCGCCCTTGCGGAGGCCTTTTTTGATGATTCTGGTGTAACCGCCCTTGCGGTCCGCATATTTTGTCCCATATTCGTCAAACATCTTTGCGACCAGATCCACTTCCTTGGTATTCCTCTTGCGGCCCGCCGCCTCTGTGGGAACATACACAACAGGATATAACACTCTCAGGATCTGGCGTCTGGCATGCAGCCTGGAGGGCAGATCCTTTTTGATTTCTTTCTCCACAGTCTCGAACTTGGTGACACGCTTGCCATCAATGACTTCCTTGACGCGCTTGCCGTCCTTGTCCTTTACCGGCACCTTGGCGGAAACGGTAACTGTCTCGTAGTTGTCCTTTTCCCGGATGGCCAGAGTGATCAGATGCTCTGCAATCTTCCTGACTTCCTTGGCTCTCGCCTCAGTAGTAACGATCTTCCCATGATACAGAAGCGCTGTCACCTGGTTTCTCAGAAGCGCTTTTCTCTGGGGCGTTGTCCTGCCTAATTTTCTGTACTTTGCCATAATTGTATTCCTTTCTCCTTTCATGGTACACCCGGCCACGCCTTTTGGTCTTACTGGCCAAGTGCAGCTGCCCTTGCAGCACATTCATTTCCATTTAGAGATGAACCACAGGCGAACCCTTTGGATTTACCGCCCGCAGAAAATCTTTTCTCTTTACAGCCTTGGCGCCAGCGCGAAAGAACGCTTCCCTTGCGTTCTTTTTTCGCTTTTCACTCTTCGCTGGGATTCAACTGCAGACCCAGCTCTTTCAGCTTCGCCAGCACTTCCTCCAGGGACTTCCGTCCCAGGTTGCGGACTTTCATCATGTCCTCCGAAGTCTTGTTGCACAGTTCTTCCACTGTATTGATGCCTGCCCTCTTTAAGCAGTTGTAGGAACGGACGGAGAGCTCCAGTTCATCGATGCTCATCTCCAGCACTTTCTCCCTCTCATCGTCCTCTTTCTCCACCATAACCTCAGCGGTCTTGGCGTTCTCGGAAAGATCGATGAACAGGCTTAAATGCTCACTCAGCACCTTGGCCGCAAGGCTCACAGCCTCATCGGGAGCCAGCGTCCCATTCGTAAACACATCCAATGTCAGCTTATCGTAATCGGTAATCTGGCCCACGCGGGTATTCTCTACCGAAACATTTACTCTCTCAACGGGCGTGTATATAGAATCAATTGCAATCACACCAATCGGTAAATCCTCGTGTTTGTTCTTATCGGCGCTCACATAGCCGCGGCCCTTGGTGATGGTCAGCTCAATGTAAAGCTTTGCGTCCTTGCCGCTCAAGGTGGCAATCACCAGATCCGGGTTCAGAATCTCGATATCCTGGTCTGCCTGAATGTCAGAAGCATGCACGATTCCCTCGCCTTCATACTCGATGTACGCAGTCTTGGCCTCATTGGTCTCGCTGTTATTCTTGATGGCCAGGCCTTTGATGTTCATGATGATCTCTGTCACATCTTCCTTGACGCCGGGCATGCCGCTGAACTCATGGAGCACGCCTTCGATCTTGATCTGGCTCACTGCGGCGCCAGGCAGAGACGAAAGCATGATTCTGCGCAGGGAATTTCCAAGGGTAATACCGTAGCCTCTTTCCAGGGGCTCTACTGTGAATCTGCCATACATCTTGTCTTCTGAAATCTCAGCAACCTCAATATTGGGTCTCTCAAATTCAAACACTCGAATACCCTCCTTTTTTTGTTTATGAATACACAAGCACTCCAAAGCCATATTCCTCCCTTTTGCGGTTGGAATATGACCTCAGAGGCCAGCAGGGCTTACTTGGAGTACAACTCGACAATAAGCATTTCGTTCACAGGAGCATCAATCATCTCTCTGGTGGGAAGATTCTTGATCGTTCCCTTCAGGTTTTCCATATCAACTTCCATCCACTCGGGTACCAGCCTGCCGCCGGTCACCTCAACGACTTCCTTGTACCGCTGCAGGGACCTTGCCTTTTCGTTGAGTTCGATCACATCGCCGGCTTTGATCAGATAGGAAGGAATGCTCACTTTCTTGCCGTTTACAAGGATATGCTTGTGGCCAACCACCTGCCTGGCCTCTCTCCTTGTCCTTGCGAATCCCATCCTGAACACCACATTGTCCAGTCTTCTCTCCAGGAGAATCATCAGGTTCTCACCGGTCATTCCTTTCATCCGGTCAGCCTTATTGTAGTAGTTCCGGAAAGGCTTCTCCAAAACGCCATAGATGAATTTTGCTTTCTGCTTCTCGCGAAGCTGCAAGCCATACTCACTTACTTTCTTGCCCGCTCTTAAGTTCTGTCTCTTGGACTTCTTGTCATAGCCCAAATAAGAGGGCTCCAGTCCCAAAGCTCTGCATCTCTTCAAAACGGGTACGCGATTTACTGCCATATTCTGTTTTCCTCAACTTTCCTGTTTGTTTACAGTGCCCCAAGGCACCTTCTTCCAACATAATTATATAAATCTGCAAGTTCTTAGACGGCGTTCATTGACGCCTTAGGACTTCTTCCCGCACTATACTCTGCGGCGCTTGGGAGGCCTGCATCCATTGTGGGGCACAGGGGTCACGTCACGGATACTCACTACTTCCAGCCCGCATGCGGAGAGCGCCCTGATGGCGGCTTCACGCCCTGAACCGGGTCCCTTTACGAATACGTCCACGGATTTCAGTCCGTGTACCAAAGCTGCTTTCGTAGCTGTCTCTGCGGCCATCTGAGCCGCGTACGGAGTAGATTTCCTTGAACCTCTAAATCCCAGACCACCGGCACTTGCCCAGCTCAAGGCATTCCCCTGGGTATCCGTCAGCGTAACAATGGTATTGTTAAAGGAAGACTGGATATGTGCCTGTCCGCGTTCAACGTTTTTCTTAACGCGCTTTTTTGTCACTTTTTTTGCAACTTGTTTCGCCATTTTAAACTAACCTACTTTCTCATCATTCTACAGTTACGTTCCATGCGGAACTTTCAGCAAATAAAAAATCAGCCAGCAGATTTTTTATTTTTTCTTGTTTGCAACGGTCCTCTTGGGTCCCTTGCGGGTTCTTGCGTTGTTCTTGGTATTCTGACCGCGAACAGGCAGGCCCTTGCGGTGACGGATGCCGCGATAACAACCGATCTCCTGCAGACGCTTGATGTTCAGCGCAATCTCACGCCTCAGATCGCCTTCCACTGTGACGCCGAGTTTCTCCATAGCCTCGGAAATCCGCTTCACCTCGTCATCGGTAATGTCCCTGACTCTGGTATCCGGATTCACGCCTGCCTCTTTCAGAATCTTGTTCGAGGTAGTCCTGCCGATTCCATAGACATAGGTCAGTCCGATTTCAATACGTTTCTCTCTGGGTAAGTCAACACCTGCGATACGAGCCATTTAAATTTCCTCCATTTTCTGTTACTAATTGATTGGGGCTTCCACCCAACCGGACACTCATCTCTCTGATCCATCCGATCTTTCCAAGACAGCTTGCTCCAACCCGCAGGAAATGCACTGCACTTGTGCATTTCTTGTAGGCGAAACTTAGATTTTCTTAAATTGTGTCCTTTACAATTTTAGAAAATCTTTTCGCCTTGGTATCAAGAAGTAATCTCCTGTAAGCCCTATCCCAGTTCTATGTTAATCAATGTGTGGGGCAGATAAGCCCCTCCATTGGTTCAGCCGCTCATAAAAACAGGACAAGAACTCACTTGACATGCCGCAGTCCGCGCCGGGACTGCACTCATGCGGTGATTATCCCTGCCTCTGCTTGTGTTTCGGATTCTCGCAGATAACTCTGATGCGTCCTTTTCTCTTGATGATCTTGCACTTTTCGCACATTGGTTTTACTGATGATCTAACCTTCATCTCAAACCCTCCTTTCAAAAAAGACCGTTTTGTATTATAACATGGGAAAAACTTGTTTGCAACCACTTTTTTGATTATTTCAGGTTTTTTACAAGTTTTTGCACCAGTCCGCTGCCTCTTTCTACTTATCTCTCCAAATAATGCGTCCTTTGGTGAGATCGTAAGGCGACAGTTCAAGGGTCACTCTGTCCCCGGGGAGGATACGGATGAAATTCTGGCGCAGCTTTCCGCTGATATGGGCCAGTACCCGATGTCCGTTTTCCAGCTCCACCTGGAACATGGTGTTCGGAAGCTTCTCTACCACAGTACCCTCGATTTCGATTACATCACTTTTCGACATATACTTCCTCCAATTAATTTTGATTGCACATGCATGTCTGTCAATATCGCTTATCAGAAGCATGCACTTCGCTTCTGATAAAAGGCGCGTCCTTTGCACTGCGTTCGGAATACTTCTTCAACGCGTACCGGATCTCCTCCGCGTATACCTTTTTGCCGTCTTTCAATCTCTCCAGGAGGCTCTCCTCCACCCACGCATTGATGGGCTGGATATGCTTCCTGCGCTTTTTTTTCGGTGTCTCGGGCTTTTTTTGCTTTCCATCGCACAGCCAGACGAAATCCTCCTCCTCTGCCACGATGACATACAGGCACCCTTTATCGCGCCCGGCCTTAGAAGTCGCAAACTGTCCTATCATACGAACCCATGCCTTTCTGTAACCTTTGAAATCCTGAATTCCTATAGCCTGTCTGCCCAGGCCTCTGGTGAATTCGTACAAATCCGGGCGAGTCAGCATCTGGTCAGGATCTCAGGCTCACCGTCCGTTATCAGGATGGTGTTCTCATAATGGGCCGACAGGGAGCCATCCTCTGTTACTACTGTCCAGTCATCATCCAGCCATTCCACGTCTGCCCTGCCCATATTGATCATGGGCTCCACAGCCAGGGTCATCCCCGGGCGCAGCTTTGGCCCCCGCTTGATCTGGGCGAAGTTAGGGATCTGGGGATCCTCGTGAAGCTTTGTCCCCACCCCATGGCCTACCAAATCCCGCACGATGCCATATCCATATGGCTTTATGAAAGCTGCGATGGCATTGGAAATTTCAAAGAGATGATTTCCGGCCTTTGCCTTTTTTATACCCTCGAAGAAGCTTTGCCTGGTCACGTCAATGAGCTTACTGGCCTCAGGGCTGATCTGCCCCACCCCATGGGTCCTGGCCTCATCGGAATGATACCCCTTATAAATCATGCCCGCGTCCAGGCTGACGATGTCGCCCTCCTGCAGGATCCGGTGCTTGCTCGGTATGCCGTGCACCACCTCATCGTTCACGGAGATGCAGATACTGGCAGGATACCCGTTATAATGAAGGAAATTCGGAATCCCCCCCAGCTTCCGGATCAGGCTGTCCCCCTTGATATCGATCTCTCTCGTAGAAATGCCGGGACGTATCATCTCCTCCAGCTCTTTATGCACAATAGCCAGCCGTCTGCAGGATTCCCGGATAAGCCCGATCTGTTCTTCTGTCTTAATTATAATCGCCATGACGCTTTCATTCCTTATCCTAATATCTCTGTGATCCGGTGGAATACGTCCTGCATCTGTCTGGTTCCGTCCACGGTTCTCAGAACGCCTTTCTCCGTGTAGTACTCGATCAGAGGCTGGGTCTGGTCATGGTACACTTTCAGTCGATTCTGCACTGTCTCAGGCTTATCGTCGTCCCGCAGCACCAGTTCGGAGCCGCAGCTGTCGCAGATGCCCTCGCTCTTTGGCGGAACGTGCTCCACATGATATGTGGCGCCGCACTTTAGGCATGCCCGTCTGCCGGACATTCTCTTTACGATGTTCTCATCCGGCACATCCACATCCACCGCATAGTCGATTTTTTCCCCCAGCTTCTCCAGGGCCTCATCCAAAACTTCTGCCTGCGGAATGGTTCTGGGAAACCCGTCCAGCACATAGCCCTTTTCACAGTCCGGCTGGGCCACCCTGTCCAACAGAATCTTTACAGTCAGTTCATCGGGAACCAAAAGCCCCTTATCCATGTACTGCTTCGCTTCTTTTCCGAGTTCCGTGCCGTTTTTGATATTCGCGCGGAAGATATCCCCTGTGGACACATGCGGAATACCATACTTTTCCGCTATCATTTTCGCCTGAGTTCCCTTTCCGGCTCCCGGCGCTCCCAACATAATAATCTTCATTCCCATACCCCCTATGCGCCTCACCACGCATATCAATCTGTGCCAGCAAGGCTGGCAATGCCGCCTTCGGCGGCAAAAACATTTGCTGCAGGTCTGGGAGAATGCCCTCGCACTTCGGGCATTCTCCCGTGTGGAACTTAGATTTTCTTAGCTGGCGTCCTTTGCCTGCTTAAAAAATCTTTCCACACTTGGATAAGAGGAGCTTCCCCGTCTGTGGGAAAGCCCCTCCTGTAAGCTTCATGCTCCGGCCGGCAAATCCCTTTCATTGCATGTGAAAACCTATTTCTCCAGAAATCCCTTGTAGTTGCGAACCAGCATCTGGGACTCAACCTGCTTCATGGTCTCCAGGATAACGCTGACGATGATGATCAGGCTGGTGCCGCCAAAGGACACTGTGGCCTTGAACAGACCGCTGAACACATAGGGCAGCACGGCGATGATGGTAAGGCCGATGGCGCCTATGAAAACGATATAGTTGAGAACCTTGTTCAGGTAGTCGCTGGTAGGCTTTCCGGGCCTGATGCCGGGCACGAAACCGCTCTGCTTCTTCATGTTGTCGGCAATCATCAAAGGATTAAAGGTAATGGAAGTATAAAAATACGCAAAGAATATGATCATTGCGATATAAAAAAGCAGTCCCACGGAGTACTGGATCTGTGCTGGATTGCACCAGTTGCCGGCATTGAGGTATTTCAATATCTCACTCCAGACACCTGTCCCCTTATATCCCGCAAAGGAGGAAATATATCCGGGAAGAGAGATCAGGGACTGTGCAAAGATCACCGGAATGACACCGGCGGTGTTCACCTTTAAGGGAATGTTGGAATTCTGCCCTCCAACCATCTTCCTGCCCTGCACTTTGTTGGCATACTGCACAGGGATACGGCGGACGCCATCGTTTAAGATGATGACCAGCACCACCATGGCAATGATCACTGCAAAAATGATCACCACTGCCAGTACTGCCGTAGCCGGAGCCTTGCCGAATACGAACTGCTGGAACAGATTGCCCAAATCCTCAGGAAGCCTGGAAATGATGTTGATCACCAGAACAATGGAGATACCGTTTCCGATACCGTTCTCCGTGATCCTCTCGCCCACCCACATCAGGAAAGCACTGCCTGCCGTCAGGGTGGCAATGGCACAGATCACGTTCAAGGCATTGTATTGAATCAGATACCCCTGCCTGCCAAAACCGATGGCCATAGCCGTAGACTGGATCAGCGCCAGGCCTACCGTCACATACCTGGTAATAGCAGCAATCTTCTTTCTTCCATCCTCGCCGTCCCGCTGCATTTCCTCCAGCTTGGGAATGGCAATGGTAAGCAGCTGCATGATGATGGAGGATGTGATATACGGAGTGATGTTCAGGGCCAAAATCGACATATTGATGAACGAGCCGCCCGTAATCGCATCAAAGAAGCTGAAAGTTCCATTGGACTGGGCTGCAAACCAGTTCCTGAAGTACTCTCCGTTCACCCCCGGCACAGGCAGCTGTGATCCGATACGGATCACAACCAGCATGGCGAAAGTAAAGAGAATCTTGTCTCTAAGCTCTTTAATTTTGAATGCGTTCTTCAGCGTTGTAAGCATTACATCACCTCTGCTGTTCCACCAAGCGCCTCAATCTTTTCTTTCGCGGATGCACTGTACGCGTTTACCTTTACATTGAGCTTTTTGGTAAATTTTCCGTTTCCGAGAACCTTTACGCCATCCCCGAGCTTCTTGATGATGCCGGCTTCCAGCAACGCATTCACATCTACCGTAGAGCCGTCCTCAAAATGCTCTAAATCGCTCAAATTCACAGCAATGATTTCCTTGGAGTTGATGTTGGTGAAGCCTCTCTTAGGGATACGTCTGTACAAAGGCATCTGGCCGCCCTCGAACCCGATCCTGGGGGCTCCGGAACGTGCTTTCTGGCCCTTATGTCCCTTACCGGCTGTCTTGCCGTTTCCCGAACCATGTCCGCGGCCTCTCCTGAAATCATTATGCTTGGATCCTTCTGCGGGTCTTAAATTGGATAAATCCATCTCAAACACCTCCTTCTCGACTATACTTCTTCCACTTTCAGCAAATGGCTTACCCGGCGGATCTGGCCTCTCGTAGCGGCATTGTCAGGAAGGACGATAGACTTGCCGATCTTACGGAGTCCCATGGATTCAACGATTGCCTTGTTCTTGGCAACGGCGCCGATGGTGGACCTTACCAAAGTGATCTTCAATTTCTTATCTGTATCTGCCATTGTTGCTCTCCTTTCTGCTGCGTCAGCATGCCAGTCTCTTATGCCAACACTTCTTCAACGGATTTGCCACGGCTCCTGGCCACTTCCTCAGGGGATTTCAGCTGGCTTAAGCCGGTAATCGTTGCAAGAACCACATTCTGCTTGTTGTTGGAGCCAAGAGACTTGGTACGGATATTCTTGATGCCTGCCATCTCGCACACCACACGTGCGGGACCGCCTGCAATGATACCGGTACCATCGGGAGCCTTCTTCAGCAGAACATTCGCTGAACCGTACTTGCCGATGAAATCATGGCTGATGGAATTGTTCTCATCCAATGCCACATGCACCAGATGCTTCATCGCATCTTCCTTTCCCTTGCGGATGGCTTCGGGAATTTCTACCGCCTTGCCAAGTCCTGCGCCTACATGGCCGTTGCCGTCGCCTACCACCACTAAAGCGGTGAAGCGCATGTTGCGGCCGCCCTTGACAGTCTTGGCAACACGCTTGATGGCTACAACCTTATCGTTCAGCTCGAACTGGCTTGCATCTATGATTGTCTGTTTCATGGTGTATTCCTCTTCCTTTCCTAGAATTCCAGGCCAGCTTCTCTGGCTGCGTCAGCTAATGCTGCAACTTTACCGTGATATATATAGCCGCCTCTGTCAAAGACAACCGTTGTGATGCCTTTTTCCACTGCCCTTTTGGCAATGACGGTACCAATATATTTTGCCGCAGCGACGTCATTGGTCTTCGTAAGCTCTGCCTTGATGTCCTTCTCAAGGGTGGAAGCGGATACTAATGTATTCCCAACAGTATCATCGATAATTTGAGCATACATATGATTATTGCTTCTGAATACTGCCAGACGAGGTCTAGCGGCAGTACCACTGAAGCGGTTACGAATTCTCATGTGTTTTTTCACACGTACTTCTTTTCTTGATTTCTTGTTAACCATCTTCATACTCTCCTTATCTGTTATTTCTTACCGGTCTTACCAACTTTACGTCTGATAACCTCATCGGCATACTTGATACCCTTGCCCTTATACGGCTCAGGTCTTCTCTTGTCTCTGATCTCAGCAGCGAATTGGCCAACTTTCTCTTTATCAATCCCCTTGACGATGATGACGTTGGTGCCCTCGACTACGGACTCGATACCCTGGGGGTCTTCCATCTCCACGGGATGGGAGTATCCAAGGTTCAGGGTCAGCTTCTTGCCGGCCTTTGCGGCCCTGTAGCCTACGCCGTTCACCTCAAGCTTCTTCTCGTAGCCCTGCGTGACGCCCACCACCATGTTGTGGATGAGAGTCCTGGTAAGGCCGTGGAGGGATTTCATCTTCTTCAGGTCATTGGGCCTGCTTACATGAATCTCCGCACCTTCCATCTTGATTTCCATCTCAGCGGGTAACACTCTCTCCAGAGTGCCCTTGGGACCTTTCACGGTCACCTTGTTATTTTCTGCAATTTCCACAGTTACACCTGCAGGAATCGCGATTGGCATTCTACCTATACGTGACATGCCCGTACCTCCTATATATTATAAAACTATCTTCCATGGTATATACTTCTTCCATGATATCATATACAACTGCCGCAAATCCGGAAGAATGCCCGCCCTTGGCATTCTTCTAACTGCTTTAGCGGTTTGTGCATAGGTTTCGCTCTGCGAAACCGTAGATTTTCTTAGTCAGTGTACTTTACTGACTTAGAAAATCTTTGCACGCTTTTACCATACAAACGCCAGCACCTCTCCGCCTACGTTCAGCTCACGGGCCTTTTTGTCCGTGATGACGCCCTGGTTGGTGGAAATGATGGCAATCCCCAATCCGCCCAGTACCCTGGGAAGTTCGTCCTTGCCAGCGTACACGCGCAGGCCCGGCTTGGAGATTCTCTTGATGCCGGAAATGATCTTCTCGCTCTTGTCAGCGCCATACTTCAGGGTGATATGGATGGCCTTGAAGCTGCCGTCGTCGATGACGTCATATTTGGTGATATAGCCCTCGTCGAGAAGAATCTGGGCAATTGCCAGCTTCATCTTGGAAGCAGGGATATCTACTGTATCATGCTTGGCAGAGTTAGCGTTACGGATTCTTGTAAGCATATCTGCAATCGGATCGCTCATTGTCATTGTATTTTCCTCCTTCCTTACCAGCTCGCCTTCTTGACGCCGGGAATCTGCCCTTTGTATGCCAATTCGCGGAAGCAGACTCTGCAAATGCCATACTTTCTTAAGTAAGCGTGGGGACGGCCGCAAATCCTGCAGCGGGAGTAAGCCTGTGTGGAGAATTTGGGCTTGCGCTGCTGTTTAATCTTCATCGATGTCTTAGCCATGAAAAATCTACCTCCTTATTGTTTTGCGAAAGGCATGTTGAACAGGGTCAACAGCTCGCGCGCCTCTTCATCGGTCTTGGCAGTGGTCACGATGATCACGTCCATGCCTCTGGTCTTGTCGATCTTGTCGTACTCGATCTCAGGGAAGATGAACTGCTCCTTGATGCCAAGGGCATAGTTCCCTCTGCCGTCAAACGCGTTGGGATTGACGCCTCTGAAGTCGCGCACCCGGGGCAGCGCCAGGTTCACCAGGCGATCCAGGAACTCATACATCTTCTCGCCGCGCAGGGTGGTCTTGCATCCGATGTTCATTCCCTCACGGATCTTGAAGTTCGCAACGGATTTCTTGGCCTTGGTCAGGACTGCTTTCTGGCCGGCAATGATCTGCATGTCGGATACGGCGTTTTCAAGAACCTTTGGATTTTCCTTGGCTTCGCCGATACCCATATTGATGACGATCTTCTCAAGCTTGGGAACTTCCATCACATTCTTATATCCAAATTTCTTCGTCATTGCGTCTACGATCGTCTCATAGTACACATCTTTCAATCTAGCCACTTTTACGTTCCTCCTTTCCAAACTGTGGGCACACAGTTGGATTAATCAATCACTTCACCTGTCTTCTTTGCGAAACGAACCTTTTTGTCCCCTTCCATCCGGAAGCCGACTCTGGTGGGCTGTCCCTTGTAGACAAGCATTACGTTAGAGATATCAATAGGAGCTTCCCTCTGGATGATGCCTCCATTGGGGTTTGCAGCCGAGGGCTTGGCATGCTTCGTGATCATATTCACGCCTTCCACGGTTACCCTGTGGTTCTTCCTGTCAATGGAAACCACTTTTCCCTCTGCATTACAATCTTTACCGGCAATCACCTTAACAGTGTCGCCTTTCTTAATCTTCAACATTGCCATTGTGGGCACCTCCTTACAGCACTTCGGGAGCCAGAGAGACGATCCTCATGAACTGCTTGTCACGAAGTTCTCTCGCAACCGGCCCAAAAATACGGGTTCCTCTGGGTGTCTTGTCATCCTTTATGATAACTGCCGCGTTCTCGTCGAACCTGATATAGGAACCATCCTTGCGGCGCACTTCCTTGACGGTGCGGACCACAACTGCCTTTACCACATCACCCTTCTTCACAACGCCGCCTGGTGTTGCGTCTTTTACGGACGCAACGATGATATCGCCGACATGCGCATATCTTCTCGTAGAGCCGCCCATGACACGGATGCAGAGAAGCTCCTTTGCACCGGTGTTGTCAGCGACTTTCAGTCTTGTCTCCTGCTGAATCATGATTTTCCTCCTTCGCCGTCTTTACGGCCAAATTTCACATGAAGCGGCCAGATTTATTTGGCCTTCTCAACGATCTCGACAAGTCTCCATCTCTTATCCTTGGACAGGGGCCTTGTCTCCATGACCCTGACGGTGTCTCCGATGTTGCATTCGTTGTTCTCGTCATGAGCTTTCAGCTTGTAGGTGCTCTTTACGATCTTTTTATAACGGGGATGCTTTACATGCTCTTCCACGGCTACGACTATCGTCTTATCCATCTTATTGCTGGTGACCTTGCCAACACGGACTTTTCTCAAATTTCTTTCCACGATTGATCTCCTTTCATTGCCAAATGGCAATTACGCTCTTGACTTCTCGGTAATGACTGTGTTAATACGTGCAATATTCTTCCTGACTTCCTTGATCCTTGCAGTATTGTCCAGCTGGTTGGTTGCGTTCTGGAATCTCAAATTGAAAAGCTCTTTCTTTGCAGCAACAAGGTCCTTTCCTAACTCTTCCACGGACTTGTTCTTTAATTCTTCTACAAACTTGCTAGATTTCATTCTTCTACACCGCCTTCCGAATCTGCCTTTGCAATGATTTTACACTTGCAGGGAAGCTTATGCATTGCCAGACGCAGCGCTTCCTTTGCCTGATCCTCGGGAACACCGGCAATCTCAAACATCACACGGCCGGGCTTAACGACTGCTACCCAGTACTCAACGGACCCCTTACCGGAACCCATACGGGTCTCAGCGGGCTTTGCCGTCACAGGCTTGTCAGGGAAGATTTTGATCCACACCTGACCGGTACGCTTTGTATAACGGGTAAGAGCGATACGGGCTGCCTCGATCTGATTGGACTTGATCCAGCAGGGCTCAACAGCCACCAGGCCATATTCGCCGTTGCTGACAGTGTTGCCTCTGGAAGCCTTGCCTGCCAGGCTGCCGCGGAACTGTTTACGATGCTTTACTCTCTTGGGCATTAACATTATTTATCACTCCCTTCCGTCTGATTTCCTTTTGTGGGAAGTATCTCTCCTTTATAGATCCAAACCTTGACGCCGACCTTGCCGTAAGTGGTGTTGGCCTCGGCAAAGCCATAGTCGATGTCCGCCCTCAGAGTCTGAAGGGGAATGGTGCCCTCGCTGTAGAACTCGGTACGGGCAATGTCAGCGCCGCCTAAGCGTCCGCCGCACGCCGCCTTGATGCCCAGAGCGCCCGCTTTCATGGTCCTGCCCATGCAGGACTTCATGGCGCGCCTGAAAGACACGCGGTTCTCAAGCTGCTGAGCGATGTTCTCGGCTACCAGCTGCGCGTCCCTGTCGGGCCTCTTGATCTCCTTGATGTCGATGAGGACTTTCTTGTCCGTCATCTTGGAAAGCTCCGTCTTGGTAATCTCGATCTCAGCGCCGCCCTTGCCGATGATGACGCCAGGCTTGGCGGTATGGATGATGACTCTGATCCGGTCGGATGCCCTCTCGATCTCGATCTTGGAAACGCCTGCGCTGTATAATTTCTTCTTCAGGTACTTTCTGATGTTGTAATCTTCCACGAGATAATCCGCGAAATCGGACTCAGCGTACCATCTGGAATCCCACTCTTTAATAACTCCGACTCTTAAGCCATGAGGATTAACTTTCTGTCCCATTTATTTGTCCGCTCCTTTCCCTACTTCCTCTCATCCAGCACAACAGTGATATGGCTTGTTCTCTTTTCGATCCTGTAAGCACGGCCCTGCGCCCTGGGATGGATGCGCTTCATGGTAGGTCCCTTGTTGGCATAGCACTCTGCCACATAAAGGGTATCCTTGTTCATCCCCAGGTTGTTCTCAGCATTGGCCATGGCCGACTCGATCAGCTTCTTGATAAGGCCGGAAGCATATCTGGGATTGTACTCCAAAATCGCAAGTGCGGTCTGCACGTCCTTGCCCCTGATGGCGTCCAGCACGAAGCATGCTTTCTGTACAGAGACCCTTGCATATGACAATTTTGCCGAAGGCCTTGTGTCCTTCTGGGCATTTCTCTCTCTCTTGATCTGACTTCTGTGTCCCTTAGCCATTAATCTAAACCCTCCTTATCCTACTTTACCTTGGACTTCTTCTCGTCCTTGCCATGACCGCGGTAGGTTCTGGTGGCAACGAACTCACCCAGCTTATGGCCAACCATGTCCTCGGTAACATATACAGGTACATGCTTTCTGCCATCATGAACCGCAATGGTGTGTCCCACAAAGGAAGGGAAAATTGTAGAACGACGGGACCATGTCTTGATGACCTGCTTCTGTCCGGAAGCATTCAAAGCATCTATTTTCTTTAACAGGCTTTCATCTGCGAAAGGCCCTTTTTTCAGTGATCTAGCCATTGTCTTTCCTCCTCAATCTTACTTCATCGCTCTGCCGTCACGTCTTCTCACAATCAGCTTATCGGAAGCCTTCTTGCCCTTGCGCGTCTTGTAGCCAAGTGCAGGCTTGCCCCAAGGGGTGGAGGGACCGGGACGTCCGATACCTGTCTTGCCTTCGCCGCCGCCGTGAGGATGGTCATTGGGGTTCATGACGGAACCACGAACCGTGGGACGAATGCCCATGTGGCGCTTGCGGCCGGCCTTACCGACGTTGATCAGATTGTGGTCGGCGTTTCCTACGATGCCTATTGTGGCACGGCATGTGAGGGGAACCATCCTCATCTCGCCGGAGGGGAGACGTAAGGTAGCATACTTGCCCTCCTTTGCCATCAGCTGCGCACTGTTTCCTGCGGAACGAGCCATCTGGCCGCCCCTGCCGGGATACAGCTCCACATTGTGCACCATGGTACCTACCGGAATCTCGGACAAAGGCAGGCAATTGCCCACTCTCACTTCGGCTTCAGGCCCATTCATGACTTTCATGCCGTCCGTCAGACCCTGAGGAGCGAGGATATAGGACTTCTGGCCGTCCGCGTAGCAGATCAGCGCGATATTGGCGGATCTGTTGGGATCGTACTCGATGCCGATGACAGTGGCCGGGATGCCGTCCTTTGTTCTCTTGAAGTCTACAAGTCTGTATTTTCTCCTGCATCCGCCGCCCTTGTGCCTCACGGTGATCTTGCCCTGGTTGTTGCGGCCCGAATGCTTCTTTAAGGAAGTGCAGAGGCTCTTCTCCGGCGTCTTCTTGGTGATCTCGGAGAAATCGGAGCCTGTCATATGCCTTCTGGAAGGTGTATAGGGATTATATTTCCTGATTCCCATTTGTTTGTTCTCCTTTTCTATGATTCTTTGCGCGGCTGCCACATATGCTGCCACATACTTAAATCCAATCTTACGCTCCCTGCCGGAACACAGATGTTCTTAGGCGGAATCTTTCAGCGCCTTAGAACCATCTTTCCGTCCTGTTATAGACCCGCGTAGATTTCAATGTCCTTGCTGTCCTCGGTAAGCTTGACGATGGCTTTCTTGGTCTTGGGGGTGATGCCCACCATGGTGCCGCGCCTCTTTTTCTTGCCGGGGCAGTTCATGGTGTTGACACGCTCTACCTTTGTGCCCTCAAACATCTTCTGCACAGCCTCTTTGATCTGGCTCTTATTGGCCTCGGGATGAACCAGGAACGTATATTCCTTTCTGGCCATTCCGCTCATGCTCTTCTCGGTGATCACCGGTTTGAGGATTACGTCATAATACTTGATATCTGCCATTATGCAAACACCTCCTCTATCTTCGCCACGGCATCCTTTGTCAGGACAACGGTTTTTGCTTTCATAACGTCATACGTGTTGATCATGTTCGCCAGAGCCGTGTCGAACTCAGGCAGGTTTCTGGCGGACAGCACTACGTTTTTGTCATTCTCGGCGATGACCACCAGTCCCTTTTCTACTTTCAGGTTGTTCATCACTGTCACGAACTTCTTGGTCTTGATCTCGTCAAGCTTCAGCTCGTCAAGCACGATCAGGGTGTTGTCCTGAACCTTGCTGGTCAGCGCGGATCTGAGCGCAGCCCTTTTCTCTTTCTTGTTCATCTTGAACGAATAGTCTCTGGGAACGGGAGCGAACACTACGCCGCCGCCTGTCCACTGGGGAGATCTGGTGGAACCCTGCCTTGCGTGGCCTGTTCCTTTCTGCCGCCAGGGCTTCCTGCCGCCTCCGGACACCTCGCTGCGGGTCTTTGCCTTCTGGGTTCCCTGACGTTTATTTGCAAGCCGCTGTACAACTGCCATGTGTACCAGATGCTCGTTTACCTCCACACCAAATACCGCATCGTTTAATTCGATTGTACCGACTTCCTTGCCTTCCATATTATAAACAGATACGCTTGCCATATGATTAGCCCTCCTTTCGCATTAAACTAGCATTCTACCTTTACAGTCTCTTTGATGGTTACCAATCCCTTCTTGGGACCGGGCACTGAGCCCTTTATCAGCAGCAGATTCTTCTCTGCGTCCACTCTTACCACTTCCAGGTTCTGCACGGTCACTTTCACGCAGCCCATATGGCCGGGCATCCCCTTGCCCTTGAACACGCGGCTGGGGGATGAACATGCGCCGTTGGAACCCTGATGGCGATGGAACTTGGAGCCGTGCTGCATGGGTCCTCTGTGCTGTCCGAATCTCTTGATGGCGCCCTGGAATCCCTTACCTTTGGAGATTGCGGACGCGTCTATCTTATCTCCCTGCGCAAAGATGTCAGCCTTGATCTCGGTTCCTAAGGAGTACTCTTCCGCGTTCTCGAACTTGAATTCCCTGACATATCTCTTTGCACTGACGCCTGCCTTTTTGAAATGGCCCTGCTGGGCTTTGTTGGCGCCGTGCCTGTGGATGATCTCTTTCTTTCCGCTGGCGTCCTTGTTGATGATTCTCTCTTTCTTGTCAACGAAGCCTACCTGCACTGCCTTGTAGCCATCGTTTTCCACTGTCTTGATCTGGGTCACCACGCAGGGACCTGCCTGAAGGACGGTGACGGGGATCAATGTACCGTCTTCAGCGAAGATCTGGGTCATTCCCACTTTTGTCGCCAAAATTGCTTTCTTCATGTTTCCTCTCTTTCTGCCCTGAGGGCTTCGTCTACATAGCGGACCACGCAGCCACCGTTGCGCCATGGCTGATGTTCATACGTCTAAGTAGAGGTTTTTTGCTTTATATCTTATTTGGTTCTCATTTTGATGTCGATGTACACACCGGCAGGCATCTCCAGCCTCTGCAGCGCATCTACCGTCTTCTGGGTGGGTGCGATGATGTCGATGAGCCTCTTGTGGGTCCTCTGCTCGAACTGCTCTCTGGAATCCTTATATTTATGAACTGCCCTGAGGATGGTCACCACTTCCTTTTTCGTAGGAAGAGGCACGGGGCCGCTCACCTCGGATCCGGTCTTCTTTACAGTTTCGATGATTTTCTTCGCGGATGCATCCACCAGCTGGTGCTCATACGCCTTCAATGTGATTCTCATTACCTGACTTGCCATAAAAAAAGTCGCCTCCTTTTCGCACTTTTTGAAAGTGAAAAGCTTTTCTCACAAGTAAAAAAGCTTTCTCCACTTTAGTACGACAAGCGGTGACTGTACACTCTCCCGTGTGTGTCCTAAAGTCTCACGCAACAATCTCGACTCCTAACCCCACGTCCGGGACTGCATGTCTGCAGCATTTCAATCGGTACAGTGACTTGTCGTCAGTTTCTAACTTGACATTCGCTCCACGGAAAACCTGATCGCCATTGCTGGCGGCCAGCAACCTCACGCTTCACAGCTATCATGTCACAGCGCTATTTAGTATACATGGAAAATCCTTACTTTGCAAGAACTTTTTCCAAGCTTTTAAAAAAAAATTGTATTTTTTTTAGTACAATTTGTCTCCGGGAAAACAAATGACTTTTTTCCATAAATATGCTTTAATAAATATGCTTTTATAAATAGAATTTCATACTTTCACAAAAACCAAGAGAAGACAAAAAGCGAGGAGACGGATATGTGGATTGCAGATAACTGGACGGACTACGAGGTACTGGATGCCACGGACGGGGAAAAGCTGGAGCGGTGGGGAGATTATATTCTGGTGCGGCCGGACCCCCAGATCATCTGGAGCACGCCCCGCAGTCACAAAGGCTGGGAAAAAAAGAACGGTCATTATCATAGAAGTTCAAGGGGCGGCGGAGAATGGGAGTTCTTCCATCTGCCGGACGAGTGGAGCATCTCCTATGAACTGCGCAGCCAGGACAGCGAGCCGGATGTCCCCGGCCGGCTGACGTTTCGGCTGAAGCCTTTCAGCTTTAAGCACACAGGCCTTTTCCCGGAGCAGGCGGTGAACTGGGAGTGGTTCTCAAAACTTCTGCGCAGCAGACGCTGTCCAGCGGACAGGCCCTTAAAAGTCCTGAACCTCTTCGCCTACACCGGAGGCGCCACCATAGCCGCAGCCGCAGCAGGCGCTGCAGTGACCCATGTGGACGCTTCTAAGGGCATGGTGGGCTGGGCAAAGGAAAACGCCGCTGCCTCGGGCTTAAAGGAAGCCCCCGTCAGGTGGCTGGTGGATGACTGCGTGAAGTTCGTGGAGCGGGAAATTCGCCGGGGCAGCCTCTATGACGGCATCATCATGGATCCCCCCTCCTACGGCAGAGGGCCTAAGGGAGAGATCTGGAAGCTGGAGGCGAATATCTGGCCTTTCCTCACCCTGACGGCCAGGCTCCTCTCTGAAGACGCCCTGTTCTTCCTGATCAATTCCTACACCACGGGGCTTCAGCCCGCAGTGCTCTCCTACATGCTGAACCAAACAGTGGCAAAGCGCTTCGGCGGCCTTGTGGAGGCAGGGGAGATCGGCCTGCCCGTGTCGGAGAGCGGCCTTGTGCTGCCCTGCGGCGCAGCCGGGCGGTGGGAGCGCTGAGGCGGGCATCCCGCCTGGCCGCTGCCCTGTCCTACAGCACATGCCTGCGCAGCAAAGGGATTTTTCGCAGCACCGCAGCCATGGCAGCCGCTGACAGCAATGTGCCCCCGAAAAACAGGCCTAGGGAAAGACCCAGGAAAGCCGGCCGCCCATGCCCCCAAAATTCCAAAAGGGACAGGGGCGTAAAGCCAAAGTATTTGTACGCCAGGTTCAAAAAGACCGGATGTACCAGGTACACCCCGAAACTTAAGGCCGATGTCCGGCTCCAAAAGGGCCGGGCAGTATGTTTTGCCCCCAGGCCCCAGGCGAACAAAAGCAGCGCCAGCAGGACGATGGGCGGATAGTTGTACGCCATCCGCCAGGCCTGTCCCCCCAAAAGCCGGCTGGCCACCATGGCCGCAGCCGCCAGGACAGTCAGGACAGGCACGATTCCCCTCCTGACCGCCCTCTCTATTTTCTCCCTCTCCCCTACGGCGAACAGATATCCGCATATATAATAGAAGAAATAGATTCCGTCCCCTGGCAGAGAACCCCCCGTCCATCCGTACGCGTCATGCAGCCAGGGCATGATCGAGCACCCCGCAAGCAGTACTAGCAGCATTGCATACACTGCCCACCGGGGGACTGCAAAAAGCACCCACCTGACAAGCGGGGTGACCAAGTACAACAGCAGCACCAGGTACAGGTACCACATATGGGCCCAGGTCTTAGCCCGGAACAGATCCATAAAAGCCTCCGTCACCATCCCCGGACGGAACCTCCCCTCCGCCATGGTCAGCTCCATGCACCCATAAGGCACACCAAACACGAACAGTGCAAGCACAATGCGCCTGCAGTACTTCGTCACTATCTTACCCGCGCTGATCTGCCGCCCGGGATTCAGGAACAGATACCCTGATATCAGCAAAAATACCGGGACACACCAGCACACAAGATCCAGCACTGTCAGGAAAACCTTCTGCTCCTGCGGGTAGAGGCTCATATCCGTGATATCCGCCACCCCGCTTACCGTATGGAGCAATACTACCGCACAGGTAGCCAGCACCCTCAGTTTATCCAGAAAAACTTCCCGCTCTTTCATCCGCTTTCGTCCCACTGCCTTTCTCAAATCATCTGTCATCATTTTACTATTCCTGAGAGGTGCGGACAAGCCATAAAGAAAATTTTAAGAATTGGCGAAAGGCCTCCGGACGACTACGCCTTCTTAACAATATCTTTATGCCCATTTTCTTGCTTTCCACCCATAAAAAATATATAATGTAAGACAAGAACGGTTTCAATGAAACCAAGTAGAGAAAGGATATCTATTATGCACAACAAACCATTACATTCCTTGCAGCACCCTGACCATTCCAACCAGCACCGGCTCTTTGCGGCTCTAGGAATCGCCGCTGCTGCCGGCGCTGTGACCGGTGCCCTGGCTTCACGGCTCATAAACCGCAAGCCCAGCCAAAACCCCCTGTTTGCGGCTCTTGGCACAGCCGCTTCCGGCTCTGCGGCCGGCGTCCTGGCTTCACGGCTCATTTATCAGAAGCCGAAAAAGGCTGCCCCCAAACCCATCGAAGAAGAGGATCTGGAAAAAATCCGCGATAGCCTCATGCGCATTATCTTCCATGACCTGCGCACCCCGCTCTCCGGCATCATGGGCAACAGCCTCCTTTATCTGGAGGGCAGCAAAACCCTGGACGATACGGAAAAACTCCAGCTTGTGACCCATATTCACAAGGACTCAAGCTGGCTTCTCAACATTGTGGAAAATCTCCCTGCCATTGCCCGTATCAGGGACATGGAACACGGATTCTGCACCAGGGTAGAGATCGTTGAGGAGGTTTTGGGGGAGACCGTGCATAAAATGGAGACCAGACATCCGGATTTCAAAATCCACGTTGCCATTCCGGAGGAAATCCTCCTGCTGCCCATGGATGCATTGTTGATCGAGCAGGTTCTCATCAATCTGCTGGAAAACGCTCTGCTCCATTCCGGCGGATGCGAGCCCGTAGACATCATTGTGGAGGACGGCGAGGACTTCGCAACCTTTATCGTCAGGGATTACGGCCAGGGCATTCCCGAAAACATGCTTGGCCATCTCTTCGACAGTTCCCGCCTGGCGGACGAGACGTGGGATTCCCGTAAAAAGACCGGCATCGGACTACTCATCTGCAAAGCTGTCATCTCGGCCCACCGCGGAACCATTACAGCAAGGAACCACTCCCTGGGTGCGGAGTTTATCTTCACCCTGCCCAAAAAGGCCCGGTGACTTGTCATGAATGCCAAAGTCCATATCCTGTTGATCGAAGATGAAAAGAGTTCCTGTTCTTACATCACTGCCCTTCTGGGCAAGACCGGCTACCACATCACCACGGCCGCCACCGGCAGGGAGGGCTTAAGCCTTGCGGCCTCTCTCTGCCCCGATCTGATTCTGCTGGACTTAATGCTGCCGGATCTGAACGGACTTGCGGTGCTGAGGCAGCTGCGCAGCTGGAGCCATATTCCTGTGGTCATCGTCTCTGTCTGCGATGAAGAACAGGAAAAGGTAGAGGCATTGGATCTGGGCGCTGACGATTATGTCACCAAGCCTTTCTATCCAAATGAACTGAAAGCCCGCATACGCACTGCCCTGCGCCATAGCCACCACCATACGCCGGGCCAGATATACGAAGCGCTCAATCTAAGGATTGACCTGGACAAACGAACCACCTATCTGAACGGCCAGCAGATCCACCTGACCCAGATCGAGTACCAGCTGCTCTCGCTTCTTGCAGAAAACGCCGGACGGGTGCTGACCTATAATACAATCCTGCGGCGCATCTGGGGGCCTTATGCGGAAGAAAACAACCAGATTCTGCGGGTCAACATGGCGAACATCCGCCGGAAGATCGAAAAGAACCCGGCCTGTCCCCAGTATTTGTTTACCGAGGTGGGCGTGGGCTATCGGATGCGGGAAAATGAAAACGGGTAGAGCCGGCATACGCCGGCTCTATTCCTGTCTCGGGATATCCCGCAGTGGCACCGGGCGAACAGCAGCTATTCCTCTCCTCCCATGGAACAGAACATCTCCCATATCTCCTCCGCGCTGCCCCGGCCGCTGAAGCGGACCAGCACGCCGTCCGAAAACAGTACCCCAAAATTTCCCCTGGGGGTATCCGTGTCCCCCTGGTCGTCATAGGACTTCATCCGGCTCTTTACGATCTCCAGGTCAAAGTCCTCTGCGGCGAACACCGGATTGTTGAAAGTCTGCCGGTATTCCTCCGGCACGCTCTCCCCATAGGGAATCTCATACAAGTGCACGTCATAGAGCTCCGCCCTGGATGCATCTACTGTCTGCGGCTGATTGGCCGGCTTCGTAAGCTGCAGTGTAATGGAATCCATCCCCCTGCTCCAGCATATTGTCAGATTCGCCTCGCTGTCCTCGGGCACGCGGTACGCATTCTCAAAGGCATATCCTTTCGGCAGCAGTTCGGGAACGTACGCCCCCAGCACTGCCTCTGTCCTGGCCTGGGTCTCGGTGCGCTTCTCCGACTTCAGGGGGAGGCAGCTTTCATACTCTGTCACGCCGCTGTCCCCGGCGCCGTCCGCGCCGTTCTCTTCGGCTGCGCCCTCTTCCTGCTCTTTCTCCTCTGTCTCCTGCTGTGCTCCAAAGCCGCCCGTGCCATTTCCGGCCATCTCTGTCTGAGGTTTTGACCCGTCTCTGTCTGCTGCGGTTCCGCTTTCGGCTCCGGCTGCTGTCACTTTCTGCTCTTCCCTCTGCCCCGCTTCCTCATCCGCTCCGTCAGGTGCCGCCTCCCCCGGTGTGTCCATTTCTGCGGTATCCCCCGATACGCCGTCCCAGGGAGCTGCGGCGTTTTCCATCCCCGCCTCCGGGGCCCCTGCAGCGCCTCCGGAGGAATCGGCACTTCCCATCTTCATATTGGAAAGCCGGTATCCGCCCCAGCTTACTGCGCCCACTACCGCCAGGCACAGTACTGCAGCCACAGCCCTGGTGCTTCGCCACAGGAATTTTTGATGTTTGATCACCCTGTCCTCGCAGCGCTCCAAAAGCCTTTCGTCTACCCCGGACAGTGCTTCCATGAGCCGCATGGCGCGCTCCTGCTCCTGTCTGTCCAAATGTTCTTGGCTTTTATGGCCTCTTTTATGGTTTCGTTCAAGATCTCTTTCAAGGTTTTCGCTCATAGGATCACGCCCTCCCTTTCCAGATATTCCCGAAGCTTCCCTCTGGTGCGAAACAGGGATGTCTTCACCGTATTCAGCTTCATGCCATAGCGCCTGGCAATTTCGCTGTACTCTTCCACATACCAGTAGCGGCGCAGGAAGATATTGCACTCCCGCTCCGGCAAGCCGCACAGAAAGTCGTTCACCAGCCTCTCCAGCTCTGCTGCCTCCACCTCCGCCTCCGTATTATGGGCGTCCGGCAGACATTCCGCCAGTTCGTCCAGCGCAAGTTCCATCTCTCCCTTTCCCCTCTTCATGGCACGCCTTTCTTTCCATCTGTCCAGGGACAGATTCCGTGTGATGGTTCCCAGGAACAAAGCCAGACGCCCCGGACGGCTGGGCGGTATGGCATTCCAAGCCCGCAGCCAGGTGTCGTTGACGCACTCGTCCGAGTCCTCCCTGGAATACAGGATGTTCCAGGCTATCTTGTAGCAGTATTTTCCGTAGGCTTTCTGCGACTCGTAGATCGCCTGTTCCGCTCTTTCCCAATATAGATCCAGTATCTTTGCATCCGTCAAAGTATGCCTCCCTCCCAGTCTGCGGCTCTCCTGGTTCTGCAGCCGTCCCTGTCCTTATAGACGATAAACAGCGGAATAAGTTTCACAAAAATTTAAGACGAAAAAAGGGCGGAAAATCCCACCCTTGCATCTTTCTCTATCGTACATTTCCGGGCGGTCATATAAGCGGCGCCACCAGCCGCATGATCCTCCCCAGCATCCTCTCCCACAGCTTTAGCCTTTTGTAGTCCTCCTCTTTCATTACAATGCATTTTTTCAGCGTGTCCCGGAAATCCTGCTCCAGCACGGCGATCTGGGAGTTTTGGTACATCGCCACGCCGCACTCGAAATGGTGGAAGAGGCTTCTGTAGTCCAGATTCACCGTCCCTACTACAGCTTTCACATCATCCGACACGAATACCTTGGCATGGACAAAGCCCGGCTCATATTCACAGATCTTCACCCCTGCCTCCAACAGCTGGTTGTAATAGGTCTTGGCCAGGAGAAAAGCGTATTTCTTGTCCGGGATATGGGGCATGATAATGACCACCTCCACCCCCCGCTTCACCGCATAGGTCATGGCCGTGAGCATCTGGTAATCCGGGATCAGGTACGGAGTCATGATATGCACATAGGTGTGGGCCGTGTTCAGGATCTCCAGGTACACCATCTGTCCCACCCGCTCCGGCCCCAGGGGGCATACGCCGTAAGGGATGACATAGCCATCGCTTGGCAGGGATGCGTCCTGCGGCAGGGCATATTTCTCATAAGCCTCCGGCTCTATGCTGTCCACATTCCACAGTTCCAGAAACATATAGGTAAGCCGCTCCACGGCATCTCCCTGAAGCATGATGCCCACGTCTTTCCAGTGGCCGAAGCGCTCCTTTTCATTGATATATTCGTCCGCCAGATTGATGCCGCCGGTAAAGGCCACCTTTCCGTCGATCACCAGGATCTTGCGGTGGTCGCGATTGTTGTAATGGGTGGAAAAAACCGGGCGAATGGGTGCGAACATCTTGCAGTGTATTCCCTCCGCCTCCAGCATCTGCGGAAAAAAGTTCGGCAGATTCCACAGCACGTTGGTGCCGTCGCACATGAAGCGCACCTCTACGCCCTCCCTGGCTTTCTCTTTGAGAATGTCCAGCACCGTCCCCAGCATCTGCCCGCCGGACACAATAAAGAATTCCATGAAGATAAATTCTTTGGCTTTCTTCAGTTCCTCTACCATGTCCACGAACTGGCTGTCCCCCAGGGCATAGTATTTTATATGGGTATTGTCATAGACCGGGCTGTTGTCATATTTCTCCAGATAGCAGGCCAGCTGTCCCATATGGGGGCTCTTTGCCCGCAGCTTATCCCTTGTGTCATTCCTGGGACGAACATATTTTTTCGTGTACTCTCCCAGGTCTGTAATCCTTTCATACAGAACCGTAGTGCCTGGCTGCATGACAATGGTCATATAAAAGACAGCGCCGAAGATGGGGAATATGGCAATAGGAAGCATCCAGGACAGCTTCAGATCCGGATTGCCCGGCGCATTGTAGATATATATCACCACAATGGCGCTGATCACCAGAAACAGCGCATAGAACAGATAGCTGTAATTGCGCAGGACGATATATCCCACTACCAGCAGGATGAGCTGCGCCAGAAAGCCAAGCAGGATCATCGCGAATCTTCCATAGATGACCGTCTTTACCTTTCCCAGTATCTGATTGACCCTTTCACCCATATTCATAAATGCACCCCTGTGCGCTTCGCGCCCCCCGAAGCTTTTCTTCAGATTTCCTGCGGTTTGGACTCCAGAAAAGAATTCAGATTCACAAGACAGCGGTAGAGAATCTCCATCTCTTCCTCCCCCAGGTCTTTCACGATAGCCCTGATCATCTTCCGGTGGAAATCCCGGTGGTGATGGAACGCTTTCTTTCCCTTGTCAGTCAGCAGTACATACACTACTCTCTTGTCTTTCGTACTGCGTTCCCTCTTGATGTATCCTTTCCGCTCCAGGCCGTTCATATTCGTCGTCAGGGTACTCACTGTGACGCAGAGGCTGTGGGCTATGACGGACATGTTCCTGGGCTCGTCCACGCCGATAGCCTCTATGATGTGCATATCGTTATTGGTGATATCCCTGTATTCCTCCGTGATCACCGCTTTCGCCTCCATGTCCATCACATGGTTGAAGAGGCTGACCAACAATTCATTGATAGAACGCTTCGTATTCTGTGCCATTCTCTTTTTTGCTATCCTCTCAAGCCCCTGAGTCCAAACAGACAGGCCATATATAATAATGTACCCTTTTCCCCAAAAAAGTCAATAGGCATTTGTCCAGGGTCTTTACCACGAGTCATTACCATTCCATCGCACAGGCTCCACAGGTAAGCCCTGCCCCAAAGCCTGACAGCACCAGATGCATCCCTCTCTCTATGCGTCCCTGGCGTCTTAACTGATCCAGCAAAAGAGGGATGGCCGCGGAGGAAGTGTTCCCCACCTGTTCCAGGTTCATGGGAAAGCGGGCAAGATCCGCACCCAGCCGTTTAGAGATCCCCTCTATGATGCGTCTGTTGGCCTGATGGAGCACGAACAGGTCTATATCCCCTGTGGCGAGCCCGGACTTACCCAGGGCCTCCTCCACGGTCACGGGCACCTGGCGCAGGGCAAAGGCGAACACTTCCCGGCCGTCCATCTCAAGAAACGGCCGAAAGTCCTGCCGCCCGGCCCAGGGATTTATAAGCTGTCTGCCGCCTCCGGCCAGCACCCCGCCCCTTTGCCCGTCCGCATGCATAACGAAGCCCAGGATCCCCCCGGACTCACATTTCTCCACATACACGGCTCCCGCGCCGTCTCCGAAAAGGATGCAGGTTCCCCGATCCTCCCAGTCCACAAGCTTTGAGAGCACCTCGCTGCCTGCGATAAGCGCATTTTTGCAGATCCCTGCCTCCACATAAGCCCAGGCCGTATGCAGGGCAAATAAAAAGCCGGAGCATGCCGCGTTTAGGTCAAAGGCCACGGCATTCCCGGCTCCGATGTCTTTCTGTATCCGGCAGGCCACACAGGGCGCCGCTTCCTCCGGGGAGCAGGTGGCCGCCAGGATGAGCTCCACCTCGCCCGCCTGTTTTCCCGCGTCTTCCAGTGCCCGCCTGCAGGCCTGCGCCGCCAGGGAGGCAACCGTCTCCCCGGTGGATATATACCTGCCTGCAATGCCTGTGCGCTCTCTGATCCACGCATCGGAGGTATCCACCAGGCCGACGATCTCTCTGTTCTCCACCCTCCGCTTTGGGAGGGCGCTTCCTGTTCCCACTATCCGTATAGACATATTCTGAAACCTCCTATTTAAAGTCGCCGCACATTTTCCTTATCCCTTTATCAGTATCTGCGGAACCGCTCATATCTCCGGGCCGCAAGTTCTTCGCCCGTCATCCCCTGGCAGCGCTTTAGGAACCCCATGATCTGCTCTTTCAGGTAGCCTCCGATGGCCTGTGCAGTCCTGCTGTCCGCCCCTCCGAATTCCGGGATGATTCTGTCGATGACATGCAAAAGCTTTAAGTCCTGGGCCGTGATACGCATGATCTCGCTGGCCTCCCTGGCCCTGGAAGAATCTTTCCAGAGAATGGAGGCAAAGCCCTCAGGGGACAGGATGGAATAAGTGGCATTCTCCAGCATCCACACCTCGTTCCCCACTGCCGTGGCAAGGGCTCCGCCGCTGCCGCCCTCGCCGATGAAGATGCACAGCACAGGCACTTTCAGGGCGGACATCTCCAGTAAGCTGCGGGCAATGGCCTCCCCCTGTCCCCGCTCCTCCGCCTCCAGGCCGCAGTAGGCGCCGGAGGTGTTGATGAAGCTTATAACGGGTCTGTGGAATTTCTCTGCCTGCTTCATCAGGCGCAGGGCTTTCCGGTATCCCTCCGGCATGGGCATGCCGTAATTGCGGCGCTCACATTCCTTTCCGTCCTTGCCCTTGTGTTCCGCGATCACCGTCACCGGCTGTCCCTCCAGAAAGCCGATGCCACCGATGATGGCCGGGTCGTCCCGAAAGCCCCTGTCCCCATGGGCCTCCACGAAATAGTCAAAGATACAGTCCATGTAGTCACAGGCTCCCGCCCGCTCCAGTCTTCTGGCCGCCCTCACCTTTTCCCAGGCGCCCGCAGGCTTCACTGTCCAGGTCTGTTCTTTCAACACCTCGTTTAACACGAAACGGAAGTCCTTTGCCCCGGTAAAGTCAGCGTATTGCCCCTCTTTGCCCTGATGGGACTTCACCAGGAAATACAGGGTCTTCTTCAACGCCTCCCGCCTGACGATGCCGTCTATGATGCCATGCTCCACCAGAAACTCGGCTGTCTGGAAGCCCTCGGGCAGCTCCTGCCCGATGGTCTGGCGGATGACCCTGGGCCCTGCAAATCCTATCAGCGCGCCGGGCTCAGCCATGACCACGTCCCCCAGCATGGCAAAGCTTGCCGTGACGCCGCCCATGGTAGGGTCTGTGAGGATGGTGCAGTAGAGCAGCCCCGCCTCGTCCAGTTTCTTGATGGCTGCCGAAGTCTTTGCCATCTGCATCAGGGAGATAATGCCCTCCTGCATTCTGGCGCCTCCGGAACAGCAGAAGAAGAACACCGGCAGCTTTAAGGTGATTGCCCGCTCAATGGCCGCCGCGATTTTCTCTCCCACCACATGCCCCATGCTGGCCATGAGGAATCTGGAGTCGCAGACGCCCAGCACGATATCCTGTCCGAAGACTTTGCACTGTCCCACTGTAAAGGCTTCCTCCAGCCCTGTCTTCTCCCTGGCCTCCTCCAGCTTCTCCTCATATCCCTGGTAGGAAAGAGGGTTTCTGACGGGCATGTCTGTAAACCAGGGCTCAAAGGAATGGGGATCTGCCACCATGCGGATCCGGTTGTTTGTCCTGACCCTAAAGTACCCCTCGCATTCATAGCAGATGTACTTGCGCCTTGCCACCCTGTCCCGGTTCACCATCTTCCCGCACTTCGGACAGCGGATCATATAGCTTTCCTTTTCCTGTGCGCGGCCGCCTTGCCCTGCGGAGGGTGTCTGCGTCTGCACTGCCGCACTGCCAGACTCTCTGCTCCAGGCGCTGTCAGTCTCCGTCCCCTGCGTCCGGGGCCAATCTGCAGAACCTTTTTTCCGGATTGACTGCCTTTCAAAAAACATGATCCTTTTTTCCTCCAGGCGGCTCTTTTTTTCAGACCTTTTTCTCTTAAACAGTCCGCTCATTTCCATCCTCCCCTTTTGTCCACGGGCATTCGCTTAGTCCCCCGCAATGGCGAAAGTCAGCTGTGCCTGGGCCACCACCCTGCCGTCCACGGTGGCCACTGCCTCGCTGATGCCCAGCGGCCCCTTGCACTTGATCACTTTAGCCTCCAAGGTCAATACATCCCCGGGAAGCACTTTCCTGCGGAATTTTGCTTTGTCTATGCCTGCAAAATAAGCCGTCTTCCCTTTCCACTCATCCGCAGACAGCATGGCCACTGCCCCTGTCTGTGCCAGTGCCTCCACAATCAGCGCCCCCGGCATCACGGGATTGCCCGGAAAATGTCCCTGGAAATACGGCTCGCTGATGCTGACGCATTTGCGCCCCACGGCCCGCCTGCCCTTTTCCAGCTCCTCAATGGTATCGATCAGCAAAAAAGGATAGCGATGGGGAATGATCTCCATAATCTCCTTTGCGGTATACAATGACATGGCGCAGTCCCTCCTATTCCATCCTGCCCAGCAGAATGCTGGCATTATGCCCCCCAAAGCCCAGGGAATTGCTGAGGGCGTAGGGGACCTCCCCCTCATGGCTTTCCATGCAGTAGTCCAAATCCAACTCCCCTTCCGTCTCTTTCAGTCCCACTGTCCTGTGCAGGAACCCCTCCTGGATTTCTTTCACGCAAGTGATGAACTCTACCGCTCCGGCAGCTCCCAGCAGATGCCCTGTCATGGATTTGGTGGAATTGATCTTAAGCTTCCTGGCATGGGTGCCAAAGGCCAGCTTGATGGCCCGGGTCTCGAACAGGTCATTGAGCTGCGTGGACGTGCCGTGGGCATTGACATACCCAAGGGCCTGCGGCTCGATACAGCCGTCCTGCAGGGCGTTTTTCATGGCCGCGGCCGCCCCGGCGCCGTCCTCCGCCGGAGAAGTGATATGGTAAGCGTCGGAGCTGCAGCCGTATCCCAGCACCTCCGCATAAATGCGGGCTCCTCTGGCCCTTGCGTGTCCCAGTTCCTCCAGCACGACGATCCCTGCGCCCTCTCCCATGACAAAGCCGCTTCTGTCCTTGTCAAAGGGAATGGAGCATCTATGGGGATCCGTGCCGGCAGACAGCGCATTCAGCGCGGCAAAGCCCGCAATGCCCAAAGGGCACACCGCAGCCTCCGCTCCCCCTGCCACGCATACATCCGACTCTCCGTACTGGATGGAACGGAAAGCCTCCCCAATGGAATGGGTGCCCGTGGCACAGGCAGTTGCCACATTCAGGCTCTTGCCCTTTAAGCCGTAGGCAATGCTCACATTGCCCGCTGCCATATTGGATATCATCAGGGGCACGAACAGAGGCCCCACTCTGGACGGCCCTTTCTCAGAGAGCCTCCCGCACTCCCGCTCCAGGGCCTGCAAACTCCCCACACCGCTGCCTACAAAGCAGCCCGCCCGATAAGCATCCTCTCTTTCCATATCCAGTGCCGCATCCGCCAAAGCCTCCCCGGCCGCCGCCACCGCATACTGGCAGAAAAGCTCCATCCGCCTGGCCGCCTTTTTGTCCATATACCGCTCCGCCTCAAATCCCTTTACCTCTGCCGCCAAACTGCATTTATATCCGGTAGCGTCAAACCGTGTAATAGGCGCAAAGCCAATGCGCTCCTGCCTGACGCCCTCCCAGAAAGCCTCCAGCCCAATTCCAATAGGGGTAACAGCCCCCATCCCCGTAACAACCACTCTTCTCCTCATCCCAAATCCTCCAAACTAAACCACCCAAAAACCAAACCGCACACAAACCGCCGCACAAAGCGAGCCGTGCACGTTTAATCATTCTTCTGACACTTCCAGTCATGCCGCCCGGAACTTCTTCTCACACTAAGCCGCCATCCACACATATGACCTGTCCCGTGATGTAATCCGATTTCTCCGCGCACAAAAATGCCACCAGCTCCGCCACGTCCCGGGGACTGCCCATCCTGCCCATAGGGATGGATGCCACTGCCGCCTCCCTGGCCTTTTGCGGCATTCCCAGAGTCATCTCCGTTTCGATAAAGCCCGGGGCCACGGCGTTGACGCAGATATTCCTGCCTGCCAGCTCCTTTGCCACGCTTTTCGTCAGGCCGATGAGCCCTGCCTTGGACGCGGCATAATTGGCCTGGCCCGCATTGCCCGCCACGCCGGACACGGAGGCGATATTGACGATCTTGCCCTTTCTCTGTTTCAGGAAATGTCTGGCCAGGTGCCGGATGGTATGGAAAGCGCCTTTCAGATTGATATCCAGGACACGGTCATAGTCCTCCTCGGACATCCTGGCCACCAAGTTATCCCTGGTCACTCCTGCATTGTTCACAAGAATGTCTACATGTCCGTAATCCGCCATTATTTCCTCTACCATATGCCCGCAGGCCTCGAAGTCGGACACATCGCAGCCCACGGCTCTGGCCGTCCCGCCGGCCGCCTGAATGCCCTCTGCCACTTCCATGGCCTGCTGCCTGGAGCCGTTGTAATTTACCAGCACAGTGGCTCCCCGCTCTGCCAGCACAAACGCGATGGCCCTGCCGATGCCCCTGCCGGCTCCCGTCACCAGCGCCACTTTCCCCACCAGTTCCTTATCCGTCCCCGAACTCTTTTCCTCTGCCATTTCCTCTTTCCCCCATTTTCCTCGGCCATGTCATTTTCTGTTACATTGCCCGAACCTGTCTAACCGAGGTTTCTCCCGGCCGGCACTCTCCTCGGCCATTTCATATGCTGTCAAATCACCCGAACCTCCGCAAAGCCTTTCCTGCCCACATCCCGCTTGGGTCCGGCCCAGGGCGTCCCGGCTTTCAAATCGCCAGCGCCTTTAAAACCGCGTCCAGATCCTCCACTTTCGCCACGTTAAACACCCGCACGTCTCTGCTCATCCTGCGCAGAAAACCTGCCAGCGTCCGCCCGGGTCCGATCTCCACAAAGGTGTCCACCCCGTCCCCAAGCATGCGCTCCATGATTTCCCGCCACCTGACCGCAGAGGACACCTGCCTTGCCAGAAGCTCCCTGATCCGGGCGCTGTCCGTCACATAATCCGCCTCCACGTTGCACAGATAGGGAATGCGGGGTGCATGCACGCTGATTCCCTCCAGCTCTGCCATAAGCCTCCTGCCAGCCTCTGCCAGAAGCACTGAATGGAACGGGCCGCTGACATTCAGGGGAATGCACTTCTTCGCCCCTGCTGCCAGCATCTTCCCGCAGGCCGTCTCCACCGCCCGGGCCTCCCCGGTGATCACAAGCTGTCCCGGGCAGTTATCGTTTGCAACGGAGACTACTCCTGTAGTCTCTTCGCAGATCCGCCCCACCTGCCCGGCCTCCAGGCCTAATACTGCCGCCATGGCGCCGCCCACAGGGCAGGCCTCCTGCATGAAGATTCCCCTGCACCGGATGAGCCAGAACAGCTCTGGCAGTTCCATGACCCCGGCTGCTGCCAGGGCACCGTATTCCCCAAGGCTTAAACCCGCAGCGCAGTCCGCTTGAACCCCTTTTTCCTCCAGCACTTTTAAAATTGCCACCTCTGTAGCCAGCATGGCGATCTGGGTGTATTCCGTGATGTCCAGACTCTCATTGGGAGTAAAGCATAGTTCCCCCACGTCCAGGCCTACAGCCTCCCCGGCTGTTGTATACACCTCTCTCGCCGTTTGGAAAGTCTCGAAGAAATCCTTACCCATGCCGCAGTACTGGGTTCCCTGTCCCGGAAATATAAATGCTGTCTTTGCCATTTTCCCTACTGTCTCCTAAATTTTTATTCCCGCGAGCAATGAGTCAAGTGGGCATGCTTGCATGCACATTTGACGAATGCCGCGAGGGTCAAATACCAAAGTGTCCGAAGGACACTTTCTGCTCTGCAGCGCTGCAAGATTGATACCCCGTTGCTTGCAGCGGGGTATTTGATTCGCCTCAGCTCCCGCGCCGCTCCAGCAGCGCAGCCGCCTGCTCCATGATCTCCCGAATGATTTCCCCGCAGGTCTGTTCTCTGCCCACCAGGCCCGCGATCTGTCCCGCCATCAGCGAGCCGTTCACAATGTCCCCCTCCAGCACTGCCCTGCGAAGCGCGCCCACGGTAAGCTGCTCCAGCTCCTCAAAGGAGGCTCCCTCCTTTTCCAGCTTCAAATATTCCCTGGTCATCTGGTTGCGCAGCTGACGTACCGGATGCCCATGGCTCATGCCCGTGACCTGGGAGTCGATGTCCTTTGCGGCGATGATCTTCTTTTTATAATTCTCATGGGCAATGGACTCCTTTGCCGCAACGAACCGGGTGCCCATCTGCACGGCCTCCGCCCCCAGCATGAACGCTGCTGCCAGGCCCCTGCCGTCCCCGATGCCCCCCGCTGCGATCACCGGGATCTCCACCGCGTCCGCCACCTGGGGCACCAGAGTCATGGTGGTGGAGGAGCCGATATGCCCGCCGGATTCCATCCCTTCGGCCACCACCGCGTCCGCCCCGGCCCGCTCCATCATCCGGGCCTGAGCCACGCTGGCCACTACCGGGATCACCTTTATTCCGGCGGCTTTCCAGTCCGCCATGTATCTGCCGGGATTCCCCGCCCCGGTGGTCACTGCCGTCACGCCCTCTTCGGCCACCACCCCGGCGATATCCTGCGCCTCTGGGTTCATCAGCATGATGTTCACGCCGAAAGGCTTATCCGTCATGGCCCTGCATTGCCTTATCTGTTCCCGCACGATGGCCGCCGGAGCCGCGCCGGCGCCAATGATGCCAAAGCCTCCCGCCTCCGACACGGCCGCTGCCAGACGGCTCTCCGCCACCCACGCCATGCCTCCCTGAATCAGGGGATATTCTATCCCCAAAAGCTTTGTTATCCTGGTCTTCATTTCCATGCCCTCAGTCCTCTCGCCGATTCTTTCCAAATGTCCTGTCCCCGGGGGGGCTCCTTACATCTCAACGCCCTTGGAGTTCAGGTACTCCATCACATCCTTTACCGTAGCCAGCTTCTCCAGATCTTCGGAGGGAATCTCTACATCAAATTCATCCTCCAGCGCCATCACCAGTTCGAACAGATCCAGTGAATCCGCATTCAGATCCTCTTTAAAGCTGGTCTCCTCTGTGATCAATGTCCCCTCCGCGTTCAGCTTTTCCTCAATGACTTCCTTTAATTTCTCAAACATAGCCGCTTCTCCTTTTCCTCTCCGTTTGCTGGTTTTCAAAACCATGTAAAATAGTTTGAATTTCTATTTATTTGAATATCAAAATATTTGATACTCAAACTATTTGAGATAATACCTCTAAAAAAAAGAAATGTCAATAGAAATCTGGTATTTTTTGAAAAATATAGTATAATGGTAGATAGGAGACTATCCACCGGGTTCATTTTTAAAGGAGATGCAAAGAAATGTCATCCCATACTATACCAGAGGCTACGGGCGCCTCTATCCGCCCGCGGAACCTGTTAAAACACAAGCACTTTCTCATCACTGATTTCGGCGCCAGAGAGGACGCCGCGCCTGCCCTGAACACGAAAGCCGTCAACAGCGCCATTCAGACGGCGGCCATGGAGGGCGGCACTGTAGTGATTCCGAAAGGAACTTTCCATATCTACACCATTCTCCTGAAAAGCAATGTGAATCTCTATCTGTCAGAGGGAGCTGTGCTGGCTGCCGCAAGGACGGACATTGTCTATTCCTATGAGAAGCAGTCCGGCGAGGGCGGCAATTATAAGGAGCCTGAGGTGAACCGGTATGTAGGTCTGCAGGATCACGGCCATTCCTATTTTTCCAACAGCCTGATCTACGGAACCGATCTGGAGAACATTATGATCTACGGCAAAGGCCTGATCACCGGAGGGCGCTTTGACGAGGAGAGCGGCATTCTGGAGTATGTGCTCCAGGGCGGCGACCCGGCTGAACCCGTCTCAAGACAGGCGCCGGGGCATCAGGAGGAATGGTTCGGCAACAAGGGAATCGCTTTGGTCCGCTGTGAGAATGTGGTTCTGGAAGACTTCTCCGTCACCATCGGTGGGCATTTTGCAATCATTGCCGAGGCCTGCGACAATCTCTATGTAAACCACATCCTTGTGGATACCACAAGGGACGCTTTTGACATTGACTGCTGCCGGGACGTGACCGTGCGGGGCACCGTCTGCAACTCCCTCACCGATGACGGCCTGTGTCTGAAAGCCTCTTTCGGGGCCGGGGTCTTCAGACCCCTCCAGAATGTGCTCATCGAGGACTGCACGGTATGCGGCTATGATGCAGGCAGCGTCTATGCCGGGGAATATACCCGGGACAAGCTCATCGCCCTGGACCGCTGCGGGCCCACAGGGCGGGTGAAGTTCGGCACGGAGGCCACCTGCGGCTACCATCTGGTGACCATCAGGCGCGTAAAGTTCGACCGTTCCAGAGGCTTCTGCATGGAGTCCGTGGATTGTTCCTCCCTGACCAATGTAATCTTCGAGGACTGCGTCCTGGACAATGTGTCCAGTTCGCCGATTTTCCTGCGGGCAGGAGACCGGGCCAGATTCCCCGTGACGGGAAATGTGTCCTCCTCGGCCTATCCGGCCCTGGATACCAATGTGCGCTTAGACGACAGGAATTGGGTGCTGCCCAATGAAAGAGCCTACCACTGCTACCCGGCCAGACGCTATGCCCCACATTACAACCGGACCAAAACCGTGACCGTGGACGGACATTCCTCCTTTGAGATCGTGGATCCCCAGGGGCCGGTACAGTGCAATCCGGCCAACTACGCAGAAATAGACGGGCATTTCTACCTAAAGACCTGGCAGTCCGAAAGCTATGCCCAGAAAGATACCTCCAGCCAGGGAAGCGCCCGCCAGAACAACGGCGCCCAGTACCCGGAGGCACACGGAGCCTATGTGGCAGATCTGTCCAGAGAGCTGGAGAAAAACGACCTGCCCCTGTACGCCAATGCCATCGGCTCCCCTACCATGGCCACTGTTTCCAATGTGCTGATCCGAAACGTCACCATCACAAATGTAGATCCCAGGTACCCCATCCTGCTCATGGGGCTGACGGATTCCCATTTGAACAATATCGTTCTGGAGAATATCTCCGTGGAGTACCGGGGCGGATTAACCTTAGAGCACGCCGTGGAGCAGAGGCAGCTGAACACCGAATGGAAGTTCTCCCAGTTCCACACAAAAGAGCGGGTCCAAAACCTCCCATGGCTGGTGAATACATTCTTTTCCAAAGGCGAGGGACTCCTGCCCAGGGCGGATTGGGATCCCCGGGAGAACTGCTGGAGGCCAGACCCCTACAATGTGCCGGAACTGCCGGATGCCTATCCGGAGCCCAGCAACTGGGGCATCCTGCCCGCCTACGGCATTTTTGCCAAGCATGTGGACAATCTGACCCTGCGGAATATCCGCTTTTCCTGCAAGGTGCCGGACGGCAGGCATGTCTGTGTCCTCGATGACGTGACCAATGTCACCCTGGACGGCCTGGAAGCCTACTGCGCAGAAGACGTGGCTCCCATCGCTGTGGTCACAGATCATTACAGACGACGCACCAATGCGGAAAACGTGCCGGGGCAGCCCTACTTCACCACGAAAGTCACAGGGCTGGATATCCGCAGGCCCCTGGTTTTGTCAGACGGCAAAAAAGACGGCCGACCCAGGGAAGTTCATGAAAAATCCCTCTGCGTCAAAGAAGTGGTGATCAACGCTCCCGCGCCCGGCACGCCCCAGGACAGCCTCTATGCCCTGCCCACGGCGCCCTGTCGGGAAACGGGCTACCACTTCGCGGTGGAGACCGACAGCTACCCGCTGCCCCTGACCGTATACCGCCCCTATATCCAGCCCATCCCGCCCATCCATATCCGTGTCGGGGAGACCTGCCAAGTTGTGCTTAGCATACGCAACCCGGCCAGCGACATCTCGGATGTGACCTCAGACGGCCGGGTCTACAATGGACAGATACGCCGTCCCAACTACAGCGTAAAGGGCGTAGCGTCAACCCTTCAGGTATCCTGCCCGGAATTGCCTCCGGGAGCCGGCTTCGACCAGGCAGCCATGGCCTTTTCCTGGACGCCCACGAAAGAGCAGACGGGTGAACACCTCGTCCCCTTTGCGGTGGACGATGGCCTGATGCCGGAGAATATGCAAGTGCGGATTATTGTGGAACCGGATGATCGTCAGGAGGGAAAGGAGGCAGCCTCATGAACGAATCCACCGACTATTCCCTGCTCTGTGCACAGCTTGCGGAGATGACCCGGACTGAGCGCGACGCCATCGCCAATCTGGCCAATGCCAGCGCCCTGCTGTACATGAGCCTGGACAATGTCAACTGGGCAGGCTTTTACCTGGTCCGGAAAGATCAGTTGGTTCTAGGGCCCTTTCAGGGCAAGCCAGCATGCATCCGCATTGACTTCGGAAAAGGAGTCTGCGGAAAAGCGGCGGCAGACGACTCTATCCTTGTAGTCCCGGATGTGCATGCTTTTCCGGGACATATTGCCTGTGACGCTGCCTCCAATTCGGAGATTGTCATCCCCATCCATCACGCCGGCAGGCTGACGGCCGTGCTGGATATCGACAGTCCCCTGTACAAACGCTTTGTACGGGAAGACAGGGAGGGCCTGGAGCGCTTCTGTGCCGTTTTGGAAGCAAACTGCCACTGGCATATATAAAAAGGCAGCCTAATACATTTAGAAATGAGGATTCGATTCATATGTCAAACGAAACAACCAAGTGCCCTATGTGCGGCACAAAGCTGAAAATGATGAACGGAAGAATGACCTGTAAGGAATGCGGCTATTATGTCAGGAACGCCGGGGATTCCGGCAGCTTTTCAGACAAAACCGGGCAGCAGACAAATAGCAGTTCTGCGTCCGGTTCCCATAGCGGCTTGGGCCAGAGCAGCTATTCCGGGAAAAAAACCTCCTCCGGGCGGAGCAGTTCCTCCGGCCAGTACGCCGAGCACAATCCCACCGTGGGAATCGCCGTATCGGTGATCGCAGGCGTGGTGTGCATCGTCCTGTTCGCCGCCATCATCCTGTTTAGATCAGGCGGGCTCCCAAACTTCGTGTCAGACCAGGAATCTGAGCAAAGCATGGCCAACTCCTCCCATGACTCCGGCGAGGAATCGACACCCGCGGAAAGCAGTTCCGCCAAACTGAAAAATGTTCTCCTGCCCCAGTCCAGCTTTTTCTGGTCAGTAGCAGAATACATCTGGGATAAGCCCTGCGATACCATCACAGAAGACGAATTCGCCAGCCTCACCTCCTTTCGGCTGATCAGAGAGGAAAAGAGTATCGCCTATCAGCTGAACTATGGAGAGACCCAGACGGCCACCTACGAGACGGACGAGGGTCTGAAGCTCTCCGACCTGGCCTGCTTTACGGGGCTGGAACTCCTCTCCGTGGACGGCTCTCTGGAGAAAGGCGACTTGAGAGGCCTGGAGCACCTTACCACCGTCTATTCGGAGAACAGCCTGGAGGAGCTTGCCAAGATCATCCCCTATCCGGAGTATATCACGGAACTGGGTGTAGAGGACACTTTCCTGGCATCGAGCCTAACCGGCCTTGACGCTTTCCCAAGTCTTTCATACCTGAGCGTGGACTATGCCGGGCTGACAGACATCTCCGCCCTGTCCCAGTTCCCTGACCTGCAGGGGCTTTCCCTGAAAAACTGCGACCGGCTGACGGACTTCTCGCCTCTTATGACCCTGAGCAAGCTGGAGGCACTGAACGTCCAGTCCGAACAACTCAAAAGCATTGACTTTGTGAAAAACATGCCCATTCTGAACAGCCTGGACATCGAGAGCAGCCAGGTCTCCAGCGTGGATGTCCTGGCGGAGTGCCCTCAGCTGGAGTATCTCTATCTCTATCTGGACGGCTCCTACTCCATGACGGACTTTTCCGTCATCAGCAATCTGACTATGCTCCAGGAACTGGCGCTGGAGATGAGCAGCAATTACAACGGCGTCATGCCCTCTTTTGAGAACCTGACGTCCCTGACCGGACTCCACCTAAAAGGCGTGCGGGACATCTCCGGCATCAAGGATGCCGTCAATGTGAAGTACCTCTCGCTGGAGGACTGCGATGGGGATCCTGCCGCCGTGGAGGCCATCGGCTCCCTGGAGGAACTGACGGAACTTACCATTGATGATTTTTTATATGCCACGGACTCCTTAGCGCCCCTGACCCGTCTGGTGAATTTGACATACCTGGATCTGAGCAATACGTCCATCTTCGGAAATGTGGAAGAGATCTTCGGCCTTCCCATGCTGCAGTACCTGTATCTGGATGACTGTCAGGTGGGGCTGGACTTTGACAAGGTACCCACCAATGAGTCTCTGGTGGTGCTGTCCATGAACGACATCTCCATCCTGGCGGATCCCTCCTACAACAGCGGCGTGGAAGTGCCATTGTCCGAACATTACGACCTGTTCGACCATTTCCCGAATCTCACGGATCTGTACATAGAGTCCACGGGAATCGACAGCATTGCATTCGTGGAAAAGCTGCCGAAGCTCCAATATCTGAACATCACGGACAACAGCGTCACCAGCCTGATGCCCCTGGTAGCCTTAAGCGACTTCCAGGCTGTCTGGTGCGGCCGGAACACCATTCTGGAAAAACTGCCCGAGGACAGCGGCATTTTGATCTATGAGACGGAATTTTGACAAATAAGCTGAACCACACATATAGAAGAATCCCCGAAAGATCTGGCGGTACTTTCGGGGATTCTTCTATACTGGGAAGTGAACCGCTTGTTACTGTTCCCCACTATTCATAAGTTAGTCTTGACTATCCAGGGGCATCTGTGTTATAGTAACACAAACAATGAGAATACCTTTATGAGGGAGTAGTCAGCGCAGCTTGCGTGGCAAGTCAACAAACGCGGCCCTTTGGGTCTGGCTTGTCTTAAATAACGAGACTCATACATAGCAGTGAACATGACAGATGTTTTCGCCGCTATGCGTGGGTCTTTTCTTTGTGGAGGAAACGCAGACCGAATCAAAGATCCCGCTGCAAGCAACGGGGTATCAATCTTGCAGCGCTGCAGAGCAGAAAGTGTCTTTCGGACACTTTGGTATTTGACCCTCGCGGCATTCGTCAAATGTGCATGCAAGCATGCCCACTTGACTCATTGCTCGCGGGAATAAAACACGAAAGAAAGAGGATGAGAAAATGGAAATGGCAATGGTAATCTTTTTGTTACTTGTGGGCATTGTGTTCATTGTAAAGGGCGGGGACTTCTTCGTGGACGCCGCATCCTGGATCGCGGAGGTCAGCGGCATCCCCAAGCTGATCGTCGGAGCCACAATCGTCAGCCTGGCCACCACCCTGCCGGAAATGCTGGTCTCCGTCATGGCCGCCGCCAAGGGCAGCGTGGACATGGCCATCGGCAACGCCGTGGGAAGCGTTACGGCCAACATCGGCCTGATCATGGCGATCTCCCTGATCTGCATGCCCGGCATCATCAAGCGGGCGGACTATCTCATGAAAGCAGTGCTGATGCTGGCGGCCGCCATTCTGATCGTCATCTCCGGCCTGGCGGGCCAGATGGGGACTGCCATCACCATCGGCATGGTGGTCATCTTCTGCTTCTTCCTGTGGGAGAACGTAAGCTCCGCACTGCATTCCATGAAAGACAGCGGAAATGTGGAGAGCCGCCGGAAAGTAGGCGGAAAGAAAGAAATTGTCCTGAACCTGGTGAAGTTCGTGGTGGGCGCCATCGGCATCGTGTGGGGCGCGGATCTTCTGGTGGACAACGGAAGCGCTTTGGCTGCCATGGTGGGCGTGCCGGAGCGGGTCATCGGCGTGACCATCATTGCGGTGGGCACCTCCCTGCCGGAGCTGGTCACCACCGTCACTGCCATCGCAAAAAAGCAGTCCTCCCTTTCCGTGGGCAATATCCTTGGGGCGAACATCATCGACCTGACTCTGATCCTGCCCCTGTCCTCCCTTGTATCCGGCAAAGCCCTGCCCATTGCGGCAGCCTCTGCCAGGCTGGATCTGCCTGCCTGCCTTTTGGTGGGATGTATCGCCCTGATTCCCGCCATGTTTTTGCAGAAGTTCCAGAAATGGCAGGGGCTCCTGCTCTTGTCCGTGTATGCGGTGTATCTCTATCTGACTTGTTCTGCAGCTTTGGTATAAATATTTCAATATACAAATCCTGCCGGGGACAGCATTTCTTTTATGCTGTCCCCGGCGAACCTTTTGACTATTTCCCACATTTATGGTACACTATCTCCATACCAGAATGCCCATATGCGCAGGAGGGCTTTTATGCGCCTGAACAGAAAAACTGTTTCTCTTTTTTCAATTTTATGTGCCCTCATTTTGGGAATGTGCTTTGACAGTGTCGAACCAGATTCCTTTTCGGCGTGCGCTTCCTCCTATGGCCAGGAGAGTGCCTGGGATATGCCTGCCTTTTGCTCCCTGCGCAGAAGCCTCCCCTCCAAAGCCTATGTCCCCAAAAAACTAAGCTATGGGGAAAGGGGGCTTTCCCTCTCACAGACTCCGCGCAGGAGTCTCAGCCGTCCCGGCCGCAGTCTTGCCATTGCTGCCCTGCTGGCGGCTTTTTGCTCCCCACAGTCTACATTCTTGCGTTCGGCAGATGCCTGTACGGATTTTCACGAAATCCGTAGCAACATCGTCATTATAAGCTATATCCACAATCAGGACGGAAAGAAAGCATGATTCTGTTTCCGGCATTAGAAACCAGAAACCAAAACCTGTCAAATTTACTCTTGTGCTGCAAGGGTCTGTTTGCGGTGCCGGCCGCCGGCATATCAGTCCGGCAGGAGCCGCCCAGGCAGTTAAAAAAGGAGAATCATGCTATGAATATCGGATATCTTATTTTAATTATTTTTGGTGGATCCATAGGATTGCTTTCCACCTTGTACATCATTGTATCCCTGTTCGCAACCATCGGATATAAAATATATCGGAAAATAAAATACGGAATGTCGCTTTACGACTAATGAAAAGCCCGGTCCCTTTCGCATTTCCCGCGTAAAGGGACCGGGCTTTTTTTTCCAGGTTATCTGTAACGAAACCGCTCCAAAGCGGATATATCAGTTGAACGCGCCAAAAATCCCGGGAATAAGGCAGAACAAAAGGAGGAGGCATGGAAGAACTGTACCGGCAATACTCGCAGATCGTATACCACTTTCTGTACAAAAAATGTAAGGACTCTGACCTTGCGGAAGACCTGACCCAGGAGACTTTTCTGAAAGCCCTGGAACGCCTGGACAGCTACGACCAAAGCTGCAAGCTCTCCACCTGGCTGTGCCAGATCGCAAAGCACCTGCTCTACCAGCACTGGGCCAAAGTCGGACGGATGCAGCTTGCGGAACTGGACGAGTCGTTGACATCCGGGCATGACACCGAGCAGGCAGCCATCGCAAAGGTAGAACTGGCAGATGTCTGGGACAGGCTCCAGACGCTTTCGCCCGATGCCCAAAAGACTGTGGAGCTGCGGGTGCTCGGCGACCTGTCTTTCCGCGAAATCGGAGAACTGCTGGGAAGAAGCGAAAACTGGGCAAGGGTCACTTTCTACCGGGCGAAGCTTTTCCTGATCCAGGACAGCCGGGAAACAGGTCAGCCCCATACACCCCAAAAGCCAGACTCCCAGCCAGGCGCAAACCGTCCCATATAACAGAAATATCCGCCCTGACAGGAACAGATTATACTGACTGCCGAAAACATTTGACCCTCGCGGCATTCGTCAAATGTGCATGCAAGCATGCCCACTTGACTCATTGCTCGCGGGAATAAAGGAGGTAAATCATGGAAAAAATCAATTGTGAAATCATACGCGACCTGCTCCCGTCCTATGCGGACGGCGTGTGCTCCGAGGCCACAAAGCGCTGCGTAGAGGAACACATCGCAGCCTGCGACGGATGCCGCCAGATGCTGAAAACGTATAAGAGCCAGGTACTGACCGGTGAGAAGCTGGAGCGCAGGGGGCTGGATGGCTTGAAGAAAATAAAGAAGAAAATGAAACTCCAAGCCATTGTCTGCTATCTGGTGCTGGCATTTTTGGTGTACTGCGGCATTGAGGCGTTCTTCGCCAACCATACCAACTACATCCTGTTTAACAACACCACGGTGCTTCTGGTCATCTGCATCCTGGCAAACCTTTTGGCTTCCCTGGGATATAAAGCCAAAAACAGCCCCGGAAAGACCATGTACCTGTTGGGAGCCGCATCCTTTCTCCTGGATCTGTACTTTTTATCTCTGTTCGTTTACTTAGCCCATAGCCTGGCTCGGGATGCCCAAAGCCTGTTCGGCATGGAACTCATGCGTATAGGCCCCTTTCTGGAACGGCAGCTCATCCTGGCCTTTGTGGCTCAGGTGGTGTTCTTTGGCTGCAATCTGTGGGCCATCCTCAGGCAGGACAAAAACTGTGGCTGGCTGCTGACCCTGAACATGACAGGGATCTTTCTCATGATCAATTACGATATATGGATGAAACATATGGATTCTTTCGAAACCCTGAAAGCGGCCATCCTCAAGGATACTTTGGAGCCCCTTGCCGCCGGCATCCTGGGCATCGCCGCCAGCCTCATCCTCACCAGGATTCTTCAGAAGAAAGCGTCCTGACAAGGGTACCACCGACAGAGCATTCATCCTTGGCTGCCCATATGCACAAAAAGGAGCTGTACACGGATTATCCCGTGCAACAGCTCCTTTTGTCTTTCTCTTACTCTATCTGCTCCTCTGGATCTCCAGCACCTTGTAAGTGAACATGCCGGCCGCAGTCTCAACCTCCACATTGTCCCCCACCTTGCAGCCGATCAGCGCCTTGCCCACGGGGCTTTCGTTGGAAATCTTGCCTTTCAGGCTGTCTGCCTCAGTGGAGCCTACGATCTTGTACTCCAGTTCCTCGCTGTACTCAATGTCCAAGAGCCTCACTACGCAGCCAATGTTGATCTTGTCCAGATCCACTTCATCCTCTACTACCACCTCGGCATTCTTCAGAATCTTCTCCAATTCCTCAATCCTGGCCTCGATGTCGCGCTGCTCATCCTTGGCCGCATCGTACTCTGCGTTCTCGGACAGATCGCCCTGCTCCCTGGCCTCCTTAATCTTCTGGGCCACCTCCTGGCGGCGCACGACTTTCAGTTCATGTAACTCGTCCTCATATTTTCTGAGCCCCTCATAGGTCAGAATATTCTTTTTCTCCTGCATTTTGCTTACATCCTTCCTCTTCTATTCTTCCATTTCTTTCCATATCCCGTATTTTTCATGGAAAGCTTCCGCCCTGCGGACTGCTCTTAAATTTTGTCTGTCTCTTCCCTGCTGTCTTTTTAAAGTCCTGTCATATCCCTGTTGGCAGGACGTTTTCGCCGCAGCTTTTAAACTCCATCTAGTATACGCTTGTTTTCTGACAGTGTCAAGGCAGTACAGGGCAGTTGCATCGTTTTTGTGCGATTTTCCATAGTTCTTTCATGGAAATATATGCAACTTTTTTATCCCTTGCCAGAATCCTGCGCTTTTTCTCCTCCACAGAGAACATATCCAGCCAGATGCTCCCCTCCGGCACTGCCTGAGCCGCCATATAGGCTTCCCCGGTGAAATCCACCATATTCACGGCCTCCTTACAAAAGAGGCGCAGGCGCTTCAAAGCCGCCACATCCTCCAGAAGTTCCAGTTCGATGGCCAGGCCGTATTCCGTGTAGAAGTCCTCCACAAAATCGGCCAGATCCTGGTCATACTCTGCCTCCGTAAGAATCCAGCGCAGGCTCTTCATCCGGGCAGCATATGCCTCTATTATGGGAAAAATCCCCTCTGCCGTCCCCAGTATGATAAAATGGGGGAGAGTGGCCCGCCGGAACAATTGTTCCACCCAGAATTGATTCGTATAGTCATGGAATTCTTTCAGCGGGAAATGCTTTTGCCACAAACCCGGCAAACCTATATCCGCAGCCCGCTCCCCACAGTCTGTCTGCATCTGGCCGGTTTACCGGATTTCCTTTGGTATCCTTTGTCCCCGTCCTGGATCGTCTTCGCCATATCGGATGTCTCCCCGGCTTTCCCGATCTGATTCTTCCTGTGCGCGCCAGCCGGAATCTCTCCCATATAAGCCCGCTCCTGCCAGCGCCTTTCGGATGTTGTCCTCATACACGCAAGAGCATCTATCCATATCCCCGGCAAGTTCCGCCACCTCCGAAGCCAGCCGCTCCATCGAAGCTTCCACCTCTTCCAACATCTGCGCTCTGGCTGCCAGCCGGCGGCTTTCCTCCTGCTGCCGCGCATATTGCTGTATCTGCTCCTCCTGGCGCCTTTTCCGCTCCATCCGCCTCTGCCGGAACGCTTTCCATGGACTTCTCGGCATATGCGGGACAGTTCTGTCTCCACCGGATTCCCGGACTTTCCCCTTTCCCTGCACGACCCCAGCGCCAGCCGCCGCACCTGCGGACTCCGCAATCTTCCCTGTCTGCCCTCCGGCCGGGCTTTCCTCCAGCCTTTTGTCAAACCACCTGCCCTCCTCCACATCCAGACCTATTCGTATCAGCAGATAGGCTTTCAGCCCCACGGGCTCTGTCTCGGGTCTTGCAAGCCCCCTCTTTTTATAAAAATATAAAATGGTGTCCATGCCACAATATATGCGGCTTCACTGAAAAATAGTCTCCACTCCCTCTATCAGCTCTCCAAAAGTCTCCAAAGAATTGATAGTCTGCCGGAATCTGGCAGAATGGGGCATCCCTGTAGTATACCAGGCCAAGTGCTTTCTCATCTCCCGCACCGCAGTGTACTCTCCCTTTGTCTTCAACTGCAGTTGTGCATGTTCCAGCACCATCCGCTTCTTCTCCTGTCTGTCCGGCGGTGCTGGCACTGTCCCGGTCTCCAGATACTGCACCGTATCCCGAAAAATCCACGGATTCCCCTGTGCCGCCCGGCCGATCATGACCCCGTCGCATCCCGTCTGCTCCAGCATAGCTTTCGCCGCCTGAGGGCTGTTCACGTCTCCGTTGCCGATGACGGGAATCTTTACCGCCTGCTTCACCCGGGCGATGATGTCCCAGTCCGCATGACCGCTGTAGTACTGCTCCCTGGTGCGCCCGTGCACTGCAATGGCAGCCACGCCGCAGTCCTCCGCAATTCTGGCAATCTCCACGGCGCCTGCGCTGTTTTCGCCAAAGCCTTTCCGGATCTTCACTGTCACGGGCTTATCCACGGCTTTCACCAGCGCCGTCAGAATCTCCCTCACAAGCTCCGGCGATTTCATCAGAGCAGAGCCCTCCCCATTGTTCACCACCTTGGGCACCGGGCATCCCATGTTGAAATCCAGAATGGAAAAAGGGCGCTCCTCAATGCGCTTTGCCATGTCCGCCAGAATCTCCGGATCCGAGCCGAACAGCTGCAGGGACGCCGGGGTTTCCTCCGGGTGGATTTCCAGGAGCTCCTCCGTATTTTTGTTGTTATAAAAAATGGCCTTGGCGCTGACCATCTCCATACAGACCAGCCCGGCTCCCTCTCTCCTGCAGAGCAGACGAAACGGCAGGTCTGTCACGCCTGCCATGGGAGCCAGTATCACATTATTGTCCAGCGTCACGCTGCCGATTGTAAGCTTTCCCATCGCTTTTATTCCTTCTCATACATGCAGTTTCTCTTTTGCCATTCCATTACATCCATGTCTTATATCGGCTTTTTGTTTTTCTCATAAAGAATCCGCAGCCCCTCCATGGTCAGGTGGCTGTCGTAGATGTCAATGGCCTCCGTCTCCTGGGCTATAAGTCGCCCCAGGCCGCCGGTAGCCACCACTTTCAGGCTTTTTAGGCCGCTCTCTTCCTTTACCTTTTGGATGATATACTCGGTCTGTCCTATCTGGCCGTAGACCAGCCCTGCCTGCATGCTGCTGATCGTCTCCTGGGCCAGGATGGATTTGGGCTTGCGGATCTCGATCTTTGGCAGCTTGGCCGCCTGGGTCCAGAGAGCCTCGGAGCTGATGCCCATGCCCGGGGCCGTGATGCCGGCTGCAAACTCCCCTTTCTCCGTAATCAGATCGTAGGTGGTGGCCGTGGCAAAATCCAGCACCAGCACCGGGCCGCCGTACTTCTCGTAGGCCGCCACCGCGTCTACGATGCGGTCCGCCCCGATGGCCCTGGGATCCTCGGTGACGATGCGGATGCCTGTCTTCATGCCCGGGCCCACATTCATAGGCCGGGTCTTTGTATAGCGGACCAGGGCCCCCATGAGGGCGTGCATCACGTCCGGTACCACACTGGCTACGATAGAGCCCTCCAGGTCAGTTGCCTCTATTCCCCGATTCAGCAGCATCTGGGTAATCAGTACCCCGTACTCGTCCGAAGTCCTGGGCATCTTGGTCATGATGCGGAAAGTGGCAAGCAGTTCTTCCTTTTCGTACACGCCCAGCGCCATATTCGTATTGCCTACGTCTATCACTAGTATCATATCCACACCTCTTCACAGCCGCAGTACCGCGATCACTTCATCCTCGTCCATCTCACCGGTCTCCCGGAATCCGAATGAATGGTACAACTCTCTGGCCACTGCATTCTCCGGCTCATAGGATAGCCAGCAGTACTCTGCGCTTCCGCAGGGCCACGTCCGTATAAATTCCAGCGCAAGCTCCATCGCCGCCCGTCCATATCCCCTGTGCTGACAGCGCTCATCTATCATGAACCGCCACAGATTATAATTCTTTCGGGCTATCTCTGGCGGATTCTCCCAATACTCGTCCGTATCATACCCCACCATCAGAAATCCCACAGGGGTATCGTCGTCATAAATGCCGAAAGGAAACGCGTATCCCCCTCCGGTGATTGCCGTGTAGGCCTCAATGATGCTTTTGTCATTACTTGCCACAAAGCTCTTCTGTTCATCCCTGACCCGGAGCCGCAGAATGTCCCAGACATTTTTTCCATTCACCCTTTCGATTCTCACCATTCTAATCACCCCAGTCGCCCTTTCTTCCATAGGAAAAGGCGACTTAATTCTTTCTTCATACCTCTCCTAAGTACTCCGACATGTCCTCTTTCAGAATGAACACCCTATAGTAAATCTGCAGGGACTCAAACAGTTCCTGGCGTCTGCGCCTGATCTCGCCCACCAGCAGGCCGCTGCTGACCTCGTCATAAGTGATGTCATCGTCATCGGCGTTGGTCTCCAGTACCACGCTGCCGTCATCCTCAAAGGCTATGGCAAACACGCCGCCTACCTCCCGGGTAAAGAGCACGCACAGAATGCGCAGCTCCTCCTTGATGGATTCCGGAATTCCGGCAAACCGCTCATTGAAATAATATTTTTGCTCATATGCGTTGGCTGCGCACAGAACCAATTTTTCGCTTTCCATCTGCCTCCCCCTTTTTGTCCATATGCTATATACCGGCCTCCCGCCGCGGCCCGGAAACCGCGGACCTGTGCCGCCAAACCGCTGCAGGCGGCATCTATGCTGTAATACAGGAGGCGACGCAGAGCATCCGACTCCCTGCGTCACACATACCCATACACACCCCTTACGGACACCTCTCCGGCATACACAGCTTCCACTCTGCCGTCCTGCCGCTCCACCAGCAGCTCGCCGGCAGCATTGATGCCTCTGGATATGCCGCGGTATTCCCCCTTAGGGTCAAGGACCCGCACTTCCCCGTCCTTTCCGGCAAGCATCCCGTTGTAGCCCTCCAAAAGCCCTGTCAGGCTGCCGTCTCTTTGAAATATCTCATAATACCCCTCGAAAGCTTTTATCACATTGACGATGAGTTCCGCTCTGGATACCGCGCACCCGCACTCCTGCTCCAGGCAGGCCGCGGTCCGGGCAATCTCTGCCGGGAAATCCTGCCGCCCCACATTGATGCCCACGCCCATGACCACATAGTGGATGAAATCCCGCTCCGTGCTCATCTCCGCCAGCATCCCGCAGACCTTTTTCCCATTCACCACAATATCATTGGGCCATTTGATCCGGGCCTCCAGGCCGCAGGTCTTTTCTATCCCCTCCGCCACAGCCAGTCCCATCACCAGCGTCACCATGGAAGCCAGCTCCACCCGAAAATCCGGCTTCAGAATCAGCGTAAAATACACATTGGTCCCAGGCGGGCTGCTCCAGGTCCTGCCCCTGCGTCCCCGCCCGGCAGTCTGCATGTCAGCCACGATCAAAGTACCCTCTTTCGCCCCGTTCTCCGCATCCAGCTTGGCCCGGAGGTTCGTGGAGCCTAACTCATCATAGAAGTACACCGGCTTTCCGGCCCATAGGGTATCCATGCGGCTCACCAACTCGTGCTGCCCGTAGACCTGCTGCCGGGAGGCCAGCCGGTATCCCCGATTCTGCACCGCCTCTATCCGGTAGCCTTCCTTTTTCAGCTGCCCAATGGCTTTCCATACCGCTGTCCGCGACACCCCGAAGCGTTCGCACAGCTCCTGTCCGGAGACATAATCCTCCCGCTGCCGCAGAAGTGCCAATATCTTTGCTTTCATCTCTTCCTACCCGTTCCGCTTCTCTTTGTAACTCCGTTCCGGCATAACTAAAACCCGCCAAAGCATCTTTCCCGTCATCAGCGCCGGCTCCGGCTTTCCTTCAAACCGCTCTATGCTTCACCTCTCAGTTTTCTTCATTCCCCTATGGTAGCAAGCATTACCGCTTTGATGGTATGCATCCTGTTCTCCGCCTCTTCAAACACCAGCGACTGCCCGGACTCGAATACCTGGTCCGTGACCTCCATCTCCGTAATGCCGAAGCGCTCTCCCATCTGGGCGCCGATCTTGGTATGCAGATCATGGAAAGCGGGCAGACAGTGCATAAAAACGGCCTTTTCCCCTGCGTTCTCCATGACTGCCCGATTCACCTGATAAGGGGAAAGCTCCCGGATGCGCTCCTCCCAGATTTCATCCGGCTCTCCCATGGACACCCATACATCCGTATAGATTACATCCTTGTCTTTTGTCCCGGCAGCCACGTCCTCCGTCAGCGTAATGCTGCCGCCAGTCCAAGCCGCAATCTCCCGGCACCGGGATACCAATTCGGCCTCCGGGAAATATTTTTCCGTGGTGCAGGCCGTGAAATGCATCCCCATCTTGGCGCAGACCACCATCAGGGAATTGCCCATGTTATAGCGGGCGTCTCCCATATAGGCCAGCCGGATGCCTTTTAAGCGTCCGAAATGCTCCCTGACGGTCAGGAGGTCCGCCAGCATCTGGGTGGGATGGAACTCATTGGTAAGCCCGTTCCACACCGGCACTTTCGCGTATTTTGCCAGCTCCTCCACGATATCCTGCCCAAATCCCCGGTACTCGATTCCCTCGAACATACCGGACAGGACTCTGGCCGTGTCCGCTATGCTCTCTTTCTTGCCGATCTGGGATCCCGCGGGATCCAGATAAGTGGTGCCCATCCCTAAGTCATGAGCCGCCACCTCAAAAGCGCATCTGGTGCGTGTGCTGGTCTTCTCGAAAATCAGCGCCACATTCTTCCCCCGCAGGGTATCTACCGGAATCCCTTTCTTCTTTTTATCTTTTAATTCCGCCGCCAGATCCAGCAGATACGTGATTTCCTCTGTGGTAAAATCCAGTAATTTCAAAAAATCCCGTCCTTTTAAGTCTGCTTTTTTGTCCATGTCTCTCCATGACCTGCCTTTCCGCTTCCTTTTTGAATAACCTTGCCAACTACTCTTCCGGGGAGAGCCGCTTGGTTCTATATACAGCAAATTCTGCATTTTCACAAATCGGTTCTTCCAGACCTAATACATCCTTGATAAATTCAGTGCCGCTGACCTTGCCGTAGTCCTGAGGGATTACCACCAATGTGGGATAATGTTCCGGAAAACAGGACCAGTATTCCAGCAGACGGCTGTCAAAAGTAGGCGTGCTGATCGTAGAATGAACTGCAATCCTGCTTTCTGTCAGCAGATAATACAGACTGTGCTGCCCTACATATAAAAGCGAATCATCAGGAGAACAGAGCCCGTCCAGCAGCTCTGTGTAGGAATTATAGGTATATCCCTCCATGTAAACGCCATAAATATTTTTGGCCGGTCCCTCCAAATACTTTTGCCTGACTACAAAAACATCGTCAAGTTTCCCCTCATACATACATACCAGGAATCCTTTTGCAAACAATGTCGTCCCAAGCAGTCCCACTGCCGCCAAAAGAACGGGAATCCGATGCCAGATTCCGGACTTCTCCTGCCCCTCACAACAAAAATCCGACTCCTCCATCAGCAGCACAATGGCCGGTATAAGGCCGCTCATAAGATAAGATCCCGTCACGCTTATGGTAGTGTTTGTGACAATAAGCGCCGCAAGCCAGACACAGCCGCCGCAGACAGAGCCGAACCAGAACAGGGTACGCGGCCTGCCCTGATCCCTTTTTTTCCAAAAGGCTGCTATGCCAATGCCATATAAAATATAAAAGTGAAGCAGTGGATAATGAAAATACATCCCCTCCGCCAGCCAGACAAAAATCTGTTCCAAAAGGCTGACACATAATATGCAGCAGGCATACAGATGCCCACCGGCAACTTTGCCTCCATGCCTCAAAGCCCCCCTGCGATACAGAAAGAAAAACAGGCATGACACAAATACAATAAGGCACAAATGCGGCATCAAATCCCATAATTCCCGCCCATAGGCAGCCGCTCTCTGCCCCAGGGAATCTGCATGGGAACCGTCAGTCATCATCTGCCGCAAGCCAAACAGGAATTCAGACAATGACATATGGGACAGAAAAAATGCCAGATAACCTATCCCAAAAACGGCGCAGACAAGGAGCAAAGTTCCCGCATCTTTCCGAAAGGTTTTGGGCCGCAGTTTTTTCAGGCACAGAAAATATGCCGGAACTGCCAGGATACAGGAGGGGTAGGACAGAATCAGCCCGCAGACGAAACCTCCTGCGGCAACCAGCCACCTTCGAGAGTTTTCTGAATGGCAGGCCCTGAAAAAGCATAACATGGCCAATACGCTGAACCACACCAGCATATTGGAGAATTCCGGCGTCTGGATCTGCTTTGGAAGCGTATTGTAAAAAAAGAAAGCAGCTATAAGCGCTCCAAAGCGGGAAAATGGCTTCAGCGTCCGATACAGAAAAACGCTGATCGCTGCCTGCAGCACCGCGCCGCAGATGCGAAGATACAATACCAAGTATTCCGAAGTACCTGTAACCGTCTGATAAAGCCAGCACAGCCCTGCCGTCAGGAAGCCGGACGTCTGATGGGGCTCCCAGATTTCACGGAACATCCTGTCTTCCGATAAAATCCGGCAGGATAGGGTAATGGCATATTCTTCGTCTACATTCAAATTCAAAAACCAGATTTTGATTGTCGCTAAAAGCGACAGCAAAATCAGCAACACCAAAATACAATAAAAAGGATACTTTTTTCGCATGGTTACCGAACTCCATTTCCGGAAAACCTGTCAGGCAGATAGCTTAGCCGCAATCTGCAGACAGCGACTGTCTATGAGAATCCGCAGCCCCTCTCCAGGCAAAACAGGGCAGCAACAGCACTAATGTATAAGAAAGCTGTCCAAATCTCCATACGACTTCCAGCATACCAAATGCGGCGACGGACGCAAACAAAAGCAGCGGCAGAAGATTGGTCATTTCTGTATCATCCCGCAGGCAAAGCATCAGCAGACGGATCCCCGAGGCAATCAGATAGACCAGCATAATAAGCCCTGCCGGCACGCCATAGTTAAAAGCATACTGTAAGATTATATTGTGGGCATGGGGTGCAAAGAAATTTTCCGTTAACTGAATCCCGTTTTCCGATTCCTTATGTCCCAGCAGATTCAGCTGTGACATATAATGCCTGTAGATCTTGAATCTGCCGAGCACCGAGTTTCCCTCCAGCGGATTTTCCTCCGCTGCAGCAGGAACTGCCCCTGGAACGTCAGCGGCACTTCCCCCTGAACACAATATCACAGGCGGCTGGGGCGCTGCAAAAATAACCGGATTCTGCCCTTTCAGAGAAAGAGGCGCTCCGATATTCAGCTTTGCCTGGGGAGAAATCTTCATCATAAGCAGCCTCCCGAAGTTCCCCTGAATCACATCCCGCCAGTCCGTATATTTCTCAGAGTCATAAGGATCCCATGAATGTACTTTGTCCTCAGAATACTCCTCCATAAACCAAATGGGATGATGAAACACGGGCGGCAGGTATCTTACGGCTCCATATACCACCGGAAAGGCAAGCAGGGAACAAAGAACAAACCCGCCCACATAGAGAAAGCCTTTCCGAAGCCATCTTCCCTTTTGTTTCCACACTATAAGGGCAATGCCGAGCAGTGTGGCAACCGCCATGCCAAGCATAGCGCTCCGGCACATGGTCAACAGGACAAATCCCCACATGGCACAGGCAAAGCAAAAGCTTGTCCACCGCAAAAAAGGATGTTCTCTCTTACTTTCCATTCTGCAAAAACAGGCAAGAAATGCGCAATAGACTATCTGGTAAAACAGTGCATTCATGTTCGTATTGGCATACATGCCAAGGTAGCGTAATGTATCGTAAGGCCGGAACACAAAAGCCAAACCCTGAACCACGAAAAAAGCTGCCAGGATGGCACTGCCCAGAGCCTTTATCATCTCTTTGAACTCCTGATCCGTAAAATCCGTCAAGTAGACCAGAATAACCGCAAGACAAAGCAGCGGCCCGTTATATTGGTCATGACGGGACAGGAGCATGCACGTAAACAGTAAAAGCAGCATTCCGATGCCCGGACGTCTGCCCCGGGGAATGCCTTTCGCGGAATATATGGCAAACCCTGTCTGTATCATCACACAGCAATACAAAATAGCGGCAATCGCTCCGCTCGTCAGCTGCCAGGGGTAATAATATCCCGGCCATTTCAGGCAAAAGACAATACCTGCCACAGCCGCACATGGCAAGGCCAATAGCCAGAACCGGCATTTGCCATAGGCGGAAAGCGGATAATGGCTTAGCACTATCAAATTCAAAACACAAAAGACAATATTGGGACAGACAAGCTGCATTTCCCCGGAAGCGCTGCCGATTTGCTGATCGCATAGGCACAGTACAAAAAAGCATAGGAAATAAAATCCCCACTTTAATTTCTTCTTCCGAAAAAGTGTCTTCATGCAACCCCTTTCTTTCTGCTAAGGTTAGCAAAAGTAATGATTTTTTCATTTTACCACAAAACAGAATAGGGGTCAATGCCCATAAAAAAACACGGCGGAAATCCCGTTGATTTCCGCCGCATCATAATTCTTACCCGAAATGCTAGTTTTTGGATCCCTCTTTCCACGCTGCTGCCAGGCTTGCAATGCCCTGCAGCTCTGCGGGAAGCAGAATCGTTGTGGCCTGGCCGTCTGCCACTTTCTCAAAGGCCTCCAGGCTCTTGATCTTCAGCACAGGCTCATCGGCTCCTGCTTCTTTCAGCATACGGATACCGTCTGCATTTGCCTGCTGCACCTTGAGGATAGCCTCCGCCTCACCTTCTGCCTCACGGATCATCTTCTCTTTCTGAGCCTCAGCACGCAGGATAGCAGACTGCTTGTCAGCCTCAGCACGCAGGATGGCAGATTCCTTGGCGCCCTCTGCCTCCAGGATCTTGGCTTTCTTCTCGCCTTCCGCACGTGTCACGGCCTCACGTCTCTCGCGTTCTGCTTTCATTTGCTTCTCCATGGCGTTCTGGATCTCAGCGGGAGGAATGATGTTCTTCAGTTCCACGCGGTTCACCTTGATGCCCCAGGGATCCGTGGCGATGTCCAGGTTTGCGCGCATCTTGGTGTTGATGGTCTCGCGGGACGTCAATGTCTGATCCAACTCCAGATCGCCGATGATGTTACGAAGCGTAGTTGCCGTCAGGTTCTCGATAGCCATCATGGGATTCTCCACGCCGTAGGTGAACAGCTTGGGATCCGTGATCTGGTAGAATACTACCGTGTCGATCCGCATGGTAACATTGTCCTTGGTGATCACTGGCTGGGGCGGGAAATCCGCCACCTGCTCTTTCAGGTTCACTTTTCTGGCCACTTTGTCCACGAAAGGAACTTTCACATGGAAACCTACTGACCATGTGCCCTGGTAAGCGCCCAGTCTTTCAATGACATAGGCCTGAGCCTGAGGAACGATCTTCAGACAGGATACCAAGATCGCAAGAACCACCACAATCAGTACAATCAAAATCCACCCCATTATCATAACTTTACCTCTTTCCGTGCCCTTTGTTCAGAGCACTTTTTATAAAATTTTAAATTTATCCGTTCACAATCTACAGGGTATTTACCCGTTCCCCGGCCCGTCTCCGAACGTTCAGCCCTCCACCTCTGTCATTGGCTCCGGCCCCTTTGCCTGATCATAAGCCTCTTCCAAATCCGGCCTCTTCACCGGGGCTGCAGCCTCTGCTGTCTCCACCACATTCTCCGGCTCTGACATATTCTCCGGCTCCGGCTTATGCTCCGGTGTCTGCCCGTCCACCGGATCCGCCGCATTTGCCGCTTTCGATCCGCTTACAGGATCCGCCGCATTTACCGCTTCCGGCTCGCTCATCCTTTTCGCCTCATTCTCCGGCGCGCCCGCTCGTTGTGCACTCCCACCGGCAGCTTCTTCCACGGGCTGCGGCTTCAAGCGCACGATCAGCTTTACGCCGCTGATGGCAGCCACGGTGACTACCGCTCCCACAGGAATCTGCACCCTGTCGTCCCAGCTCCTGGCACTCCACTCCTGTCCGCTTACCGTCACCTGTCCAGTGGCCTGCACATTGTCGATCTGCCCGGTGACAATGGCCTGACGGCCTACCATGCTCTCCACGTTGGTCTTCACCCGGTCCTTATTGAAATACTTCACCGCAATGGGCCTTGTAAAGAACAGAAGCACCAGTGAGACCGCAAGGAACAGGATCACCTGCACGAAAATCGGAGCGTACAATAAGGCTGCAAAGATGGCCACCAATGCCCCCGCCGCGAACCAGATCGTGGTCAGCCCCAGGGTCAGCACTTCGATCCCGATGCACAAAATCAGCACAACCATCCAGAAAATCAGCACCCCATCCATAAATTATCCTCCTATTTCCTTATCTTTACCCCGGACTCTATACATAGATTCCTGCCAAAACAGCCCTTTGATTACAGGGTTTGCGAAGAGGTTCCTGAAATATAATTACATTTTACTATAAAAACAGCCTTAAAGCAATCTTTTTCTTTGCACGATACAAAGGTCTAATGTACAACAGGGACGGCAAAGCATTTTTATGCCTGCCGCCCCTGTTCTTAATCTTGGAATCAATAGAATACATGGTTGCCGATGACCAACCCCTCGCGCCCGTTGTTGCGGCGGAAATGGGTCAGGTCGCCTACATTGGACACGCCCGAGAGCGCCTCCTGGGCCGCCTGGATACAACTGGCATCGTAGCCGCCGGACTCGTACACTCTATCCAGCTTGCCAGTCATGGCCGGCGTGAACTGGCCGGAAGCGTAAATCACACCGTGGATGGAGTTGGGATACGCCGCGCTTCTGACACGGTTCATCACCACTGCGCCCACTGCCACCTTTCCCTCATAACTCTCGCACCCTGCCTCGCAGTAGATCAGAGCTGCCAGCAGCAAGGTGGTATCTGCGTCCGTGGTGTACTCGCCGTAATTCTTGTGGCGCGACTCCTCCTTTTCTTTCTCTATGCGGGCCTGGATTTCCTCCATGGTCTCCCCGGCATCGATGAGGAAGTCCTGCACCAGAAAATCCGTGGATACATAGCCGTCTTCCCCCTCGAAGTCAATGCGCACCCAGCCATCGTCATACTGGTTGAGCACCTCCACCACCTCGCCCCCCGGGAGCAGTCCCCATATCCCTGCCTCCGTGCTGGGCTCCATTCTTACCCGCAACGTCTCCGTATCCACCGTGGCTACCATCTTGCCCACGCTGCTCGCCAAGGCAAGCGCCTCTTCTCCAAACAACAGATACTCGTCCGAGGCCCATCCGATGATATTGCCCGACTGAAGCTTGGTCCATCCGTCCCTGCGCTCAAGGATCGTGCCTCCGCAATCCTTGTACAGCATTCCTACCTTGTCAGCATCCTGGCTGGCATCGCTCCTTACGTTCAGTGCATTCTGTACATTGGCCATCACCAGCTTGCTTTCCTCCGGCTTTTTCTCCTCTGCCGTGAGATCCAGGTTCAGCTCCCTGGCCATAGCGATCACCACATCCTCCGAGCTTGCTGCGCCCGGATTAAACACTGCCGCCACACCGCCGCGGGTCTTTTCATAGGCATCCCCACTGGCATGAACGGACATACCCGCCTCAAAGAGCAGGCATAATGACATCAATACTGCTGCCGCTGTGGTGATCAGCTTTCTGCATTTCGTCATGATTTTTCCCTCCATAAACAAATTATTAAGACTTTGTATTAAGTTATTCCATTTTCTACATAAACTTATTACAAAGTTATTAAATTTGTTACGAGAGTATCATAACAGATGTTCATAAAAATGTCAAGTTTTTCGTTAATTATCTTTGGCGATGGGCCTCATATATCAACAAAGCCGCACTGACAGCGGCATTGAGGGACTCCACTTTCCCCTCCATGGGGATTTTTAACAGGCTGTCAGCGCAGTCTGTCAGCTCCCTGCTTAAGCCTCTGCCCTCGTTTCCGATCAAAAATGCCGTGCCTTTCCGGAAGTCAAAGCTGTCATAATAGGTTTCCCCGGCAAGATGGGCCGCATAGACCGTAATCCCTTTTTCCTGCATCCGCTTCACTGCCCCGGGCAGATCCTCCACATGTACAAAGGGCACCCGGTAGATGGATCCCATGGTGGCGCGGATGGTTTTGGGATTGTAGATATCCACGGTTCTTTCGCTCATGAGGACCCCTGTGACCCCTGCGCCCTCTGCGGTTCTTATGATGGTTCCCAGATTGCCGGGATCCTGCAGATCCTCCAGCACCACAAACAAAGGATCCGGCGCTTCCAGGAGGTGTCCCAGCTCATAGGCCGGCCGCTCCACTACGCACAGGATCCCCTGGGGCGTCTGGGTGTCCGACATTTTCCGAAGCACCTCGCCAGTCACTTCCTCATGGCAGATCCGCTCCAGCTTTTCCCGCAAAACGGGGCTCTGTCCGATTTTTTCCAGCGCCTGGGCCGTGGCATAGATTTCCCGGACAGCCTCCAAGGGAGCCTCCTCAAACATCTTGAAGCCCTCCACCAGAAAGCCCCCCTCCTCCCGCCGCCTGGCTGCGCTTGTCTGCCACTGCACTATCTGCTTTACCTTTGGATTAGAAAGACTGCTGATCATATGCCCTCCCTGCCTGCAAAAGTCTCTTGCCTCAGGCCGGCTTAACGCACAAAGGCGGCCATTTTCCATAAACAGCCGCCTCTCGCATTCCCCGTTAAATTGTCAGTATCCTTGCCACATCGTACTGATATCTGTCGATATCCTTTTGCATCTGCAGGGCCTCCTCGATGCCGAAGTCCGTAAACTCCCCGTACCGGTAGCCCACCACCCGGTTGGTCTTGCCCTCCAGCATGATGTCCACCGCATAGGAGCCCATGATGGAGGCGTAGTAGCGGTCCCTGGCCGTAGGGCTGCCGCCTCTTTGCATGTAGCCCAAGATAGTGGCCCTCGTCTCAATGCCCGTGGCCGCTTCGATGCGCTTGGCCATGGAAGTGGAGTGGCCGATGCCTTCCGCATTGATGATCAGATGGTGGATCTTGCCTTTCTTGCGGCTGGCGATGATATGATTGATGATCTCCTGCTCGTTATAGTCGTAGTTTTCAGGCAGCAGAATGTCCTCTGCCCCATTGGCAACACCGCACCACAAAGCGATATAGCCCGCGTGCCGCCCCATGACCTCGATAATGCTGCAGCGCTCATGGGAGGACGAGGTGTCCTTTACCTTGTCGATTGCCTCCATAGCCGTATTCACAGCCGTGTCAAAACCTATGGTGTACTCCGTGCAGGCGATGTCTAAGTCGATGGTGCCCGGAATGCCCACCGCGTTGATGCCCTGCCTGGAGAGCGCCTGGGCGCCGCGGTACGAGCCGTCGCCGCCGATGACTACAATGCCGTCTATGCCATGCTTCCTGCAGATCTCCGCAGCCTTTTCCTGATACTCCGTTTTCTTGAACTCCAGGCATCTGGCCGTTCCCAATACGGTGCCGCCCCTCTGAATGATATCCGACACGCTGCGGGGTTCCATATCCACAATGTCCTCGTTCAGCAGACCATTATATCCCTTTTTGATTCCCTTTACTTTCACGCCTCTGTAAATAGCGGTACGTACCACCGCACGGATGGCGGCATTCATGCCCGGCGCATCCCCGCCGCTGGTCAAAACCGCAATTGTCTTGATTTCCTTAGCCATATTTCAACCCTCCTGCCTACGTTTCTGCACTGTCCGGATTTATTTTAATCCATTTACAAACGGTTTTCAATACCTATTGCCGTATTTTTACATTTTCCCGTCCAAACAGGTCCCCAAGCTTCTCTTCCAGTTCCCTGTCCGCATGCACCCTGCGATTGGGGGGCAGGATTTTGAATGCCCTGGTGTCCTTTAAATAGATGACTATGTCATCGTTTCCATCAGAGTCCCCGGTGGCGGCCAGCAGTTCCTGCTCTCTGGCAAGATATTTGTCCGCGTCCGGAAACTGTATCCAGATGCCGTCCGGCACTTTTTTGACAGGTTGGGCGCTCTGTCCGGCCTCGGAAGCATTGTTCCCGCCTGCCAAAGTCCTCCCTGGGCCTGCCGTCTTGTTTGCCGCACCTGCGCTGCTGTTGCCGCCCTGGTACTGTCCGCCGCCCCAGCCATAGCCGCCGCTCTTATACCGGTTCCTGAACAGGGTGCCTGCTGCTGCCTGGGCCGCCTCCTCAAAGTTCACCACCTGCTCGCAGATCAGCTTGCCGTCCTTTTCCTCCTCCACATTGACCCTGCCCTGGATGAAGACCTTTGCCTCCTCCACCAGCTGGCTGCCATATTTTTCGTAATCCCTGGGGAATACCACCACTTCCACGTTTCCCACCAGATCCTCCAGATTCAGAAAAGCCATCACCTTGTCGTTTTTGGTATATTTGATGCTTCTGTCCGCGATCATCCCTCCTACCACCACCCGGGCCTGATCCTGCACCTGGGTGCTCCCCGTCTCCTCGTCTAAGGCGAAGTCGGTGGTGGTGTTGGTAATATGCCTCTGCCACAGCTCCTGGTCCGCTTCCAGAGGATGGCCGCTTAAGTAAATGCCCAGCACCTCTTTTTCAAAGTTCAGGAGCATCTCCTTGGGGTACTCGCCCACATCCGGCATGCGGATATCGAACTCCTCTTTCTGGGACTCCTCCGCAATGTCGAACAGGGACATCTGCCCGGCCAGATTGCTCTTTCTCTCCTTTGTCACATGATCCATGATCTGTACATAGACGCTCATGAACTGTTTCCTGGTGCCGCCCAGGCCGTCCAGGGCCCCTGCCTTAATGAAGTTCTCCACGGCCCGCTTATTCACGTCTTTGTCCGAAATGCGGGTGAGGAAATCTTTCAGATTAGTAAAGGCGCCTCTGGCTTTCCGCTCCTCCACCAGATCGTCGATAGCGGTCTGTCCCACGCCCTTGATGGCCGTCAGGGCATAGCGGATGCACTTCCCGTCCACCGAAAATCCCCTCTGCCCATGATTGATGTCAGGGGGCAGAAGCCGGATGCCCATGTTCCTGCAGGTCAGGATGTACTCGGACACTTTCTTGGAGTTGTCGATGACGGAGGTCATCAGGGCCGCCATGAATTCCACGGGATAATAGTATTTCAGCCAGGCGGTCTGGTAGGCCACCACCGCGTAGCAGGCAGCATGGGATTTGTTAAAGGCATATTTGGCAAAGTCAGTCATGTCGTCAAATATGCCGCTGGCCACCTGCTCGCTGATCCCCCTGGACAAGCAGCCCGGCACCCCCTCTTCCGCGTTTCCATAGATAAAGTTTGCCCTCTCCTTTTCCATGACAGACTGCTTTTTCTTGCTCATGGCCCGGCGCACCAGGTCGCTGCGGCCCAAAGTGTAGCCGCCCAGATCCCGGACGATCTGCATCACCTGCTCCTGATAGACGATACAGCCATAGGTGGGAGCCAGGATGGGCTCCAGCTGGGGGCAGGAATAGACTATATTTTTATGGTCATTCTTGCCCTTGATATATTTGGGGATGAAATCCATGGGGCCCGGGCGGTACAGGGAGATCCCGGCGATGATGTCCTCCAGGCTTTTGGGACGCAGTTCTTTCATAAATCCCCGCATCCCCCCACTCTCCAGCTGGAACACCCCGTCTGTCTTCCCTGTGCCCAATACAGCCAGCACGTCCGCATCATTATAGTCGATGTTGTCGATGTCGATATGCTCTCCTGTGCTCTTTGCCACGAATTCCACGGCATCGTGGATCACCGTCAGCGTCCGTAGCCCCAGGAAATCCATTTTCAAAAGCCCCAGTTCCTCTAGGGTAGTCATGGTAAACTGGGTGGTAATGGAACCGTCGCTTCCCCTGGACAGGGGCACGAACTCGTCCGCCGCCTCCGGGCAGATCACCACTCCTGCCGCGTGCATGGAGGTATGTCTGGGCAGGCCCTCCAGCCGTTTGCACATGTCTATCAGGTGCCGCACCTGCTCGTCCTCCTGATAGGCCTTACGCAGCTCCGAGTTCTTTTCCAGCGCCTTGTCGATGGTGATGTTCGGTTCCCCCGGTATCATCTTGGCGATGGAGTCCACAAAAGCATAAGGCAGATCCATGACGCGGCCCACGTCCCGGATGACGCCCTTGGCTGCCAGGGTACCGAAAGTCACGATCTGCACCACCTTGTCGGAGCCGTACTTTCTGTCCACATAGTCGATGACCTCCTGCCTGCGGTTGTAGCAGAAGTCGATGTCGATGTCCGGCATGGACACCCGCTCCGGGTTCAGGAACCGCTCGAAGAGCAGGTTATACCGGATAGGCTCGATATTGGTGATTTTCAGGCAGTAGGACACGATGCTCCCCGCGGCGGAACCCCTGCCCGGACCCACGGGGATGCCACCTCTCCTGGCATAATTGATAAAGTCCCACACGATCAGGAAATAATCCACATACCCCATGCGGCGAATAACGTCAAGCTCATAGTCAAGCCGCTCCCGCAAAGTCTGTCCCGTATCCCCTGCGGGCTGCGTCCCGTCCCCATAGCGCTCCGCAAGGCCGTCATCGCAGAGCTTGTTGAGGTATTTCCAGGAATCGTACCCTTCCGGCACCTCGAACCGGGGCAGCTTGGTAACCCCGAACTCGATCTCCACATGGCATCTGTCGGCTATGCGCTGGGTGTTCTCCAGAGCCTCCCAGGCATAGGGGAACAAGGCTTTCATCTCCTCCTCGCTCTTGACAAAGTACTGGCCCCCCTCATAGCGCAGCCTGTCCTCGTCCGCCAGCTTCTTGTTGGTCTGGAGGCACAGCAATATGTCGTGGGAGTCCGCGTCCTTTTCGTAGGTGTAATGGACATCATTGGTGGCCACAAGGGGGATGTCCAGTTCCCTGCTCATCTTCAAAAGTTCCGTGTTCACCATGCGCTGCTGGGGGATCCCATGATCCTGGAGTTCCAGAAAGTAATTGCCCTTGCCAAAGCACTCCTGGTATTTGCGGGCAGCTTTCCTGGCCTCATCCGGCAGGTTCTTTGCGATATAGCGCTGCACCTCTCCCGCCAGGCAGGCCGACAGGGCGATTAACCCATCATGGTAGCGGTTCAGGACTTCCATGTCCACCCGGGGCCTGTAGTAATATCCTTCCGTAAAACCTCGGCTTACGATCTTCATCAGATTGGCGTAGCCGGTGTTGTTCTCTGCCAGTAAGACAAGATGGTAGTATCTATCCTCACCGCCGATGGTCTCCTTGTCGAAGCGGGAATTCGGAGCCACATAGACTTCGCAGCCGATAACCGGGTTGATGCCCGCCTCCTTGGCCGCCCGGTAGAAATCGATGACACCGTACATGACGCCGTGATCCGTGATGGCGGCGCTGTCCATGCCCAGTTCTTTCACACGGGCGACGTATTCTTTTATTTTATTGGAACCGTCCAGAAGAGAGTATTCTGTGTGGACGTGAAGATGCACGAATGCCATATAAGGAACCTCCTTTTGTCTTCTGCAAACAAACTTGCCTACGATATACTATACTGAAATTCAGGAGGTTTGTAAAGATTTGGGTGAAAAAGATTACAGGGGAATTTCACAGTAGATATCTTCTGACAATCGGAATTTTGCGCAAAAACCACACCGTTGCCACTGTCAGGGCATAAATCGCCGCCGCTGTCAGCGGGACGGTCAACACCGGCAGATAAAGCTGGGGGTTAAACCTCAGCACTTTCACGCATGTATGAATGAACACAGGATGGATAATGTATACGCCCAGCATATTTGCGGCCAGTTTCTCCATCCCGGGGAAACTTTCCTTTTCACCGCACCAAAGCTTCATCCCGGCAAACAGGCTCATCGCCAGAAACAGCAAGAAAGGGTGCTCCTCCGACATCACCGTCTGCCGCATCCCTTCCCAGACTACTCCTCCAAGGCCTGCCAGAATCCCTGCCAGAATCAGAACCCGGTATTTTCTCATTTTTTTGACGGGAATCCTGCCCAGGATCCCCCCCGCCACAGCACAGAAAAGCCATGTGCCGGAAACAGGCAGAATCCTGGCCGGAATAAATCCCAACATCCCGCAGACATAGGGATAGACAGAGGCAAAAAACAATAATGCCCCTGCAAAAACAATCTGTTCCCACATCTTTGAGACATTCATGAAAGCCCACAATAACGGCATAAAACAGTAGAGTCCCAGCAAACGGTACAGATACCACATATGTGACCATGTATTGTCCTGAAGGATAGCCAGGACCAGGTCCGCAGGCCCGAACGGATTCCTTTCTACCAACATCCGCGCCACATAAAACAGAGCTCCGAAAAACAGGATACAGCATACGATTCTGGCAATATACCTCCCCATGTCCCTGTAGCCGCAGGAGCGCCCTGTGGATAAAAAAACGACTCCGGTAGCCATAATGAACAGGGGGACAGCCGTAAACAGGAACTGGTGCAGGACATACCACACCTGTATACGGAAATCCGAAACATAAAATCCGCCTGCATTCATCGAATTGCTCATGGTGTGGAGCATCACAATCATCCCGGCCCCCCCACTCTGATTCCGTCCAGATAAAGCTGTCTCTTTCTCTGCATTTTCCGTCTCCCAGTATTACAGATATTTCTTCAGAACCTCCGCCCTGTCCGTGGCCTCCCAGGGCAGCGCCACATCATCCCTGCCAAAGTGGCCGTAGGCTGCTGTCTGGCGGTAGATGGGCCTGCGCAGGTCAAGCATCTTGATGATGCCCGCGGGGCGCAGATCAAAGTTCTCCCGGATGATCTCCTCCAGCTTCTCGTTGCTTACTTTCCCTGTGCCGAATGTGCTCACCATTATGGAAGTGGGCTGAGCCACGCCGATGGCGTAGGACAGCTGAATCTCGCACTTCTCCGCCAGGCCGGCAGCCACGATGTTCTTGGCCACGTAGCGGGCCGCGTAGGCAGCGCTCCTGTCCACTTTCGTGCAGTCCTTGCCGGAGAAAGCGCCGCCGCCGTGACGGGCAGCTCCGCCGTAAGTGTCGACGATAATCTTACGTCCGGTGAGGCCTGCGTCTCCCTGGGGCCCGCCGATGACGAAACGTCCCGTGGGATTGATGAAGATTTTAGTGTCTTCATCAACCAGTTCCCCGGGCAGAATGGGGTCGAAGACATATTTTTTGATATCCTCATGAATCTGCTCCTGGGTCACATTCTCGTCATGCTGGGTGGAGAGCACCACGGCCTCTAAGCGGATGGGCTTTCCGTTCTCATCGTACTCCACGGACACCTGGCTCTTGCCGTCCGGGCGCAGATAGGAGAGGGTGCCGTCCTTGCGGACTTTCGCCAATTGCCTTGCCAGCTTGTGGGCCAGAGAGATAGGGTAGGGCATCAGTTCCGGTGTCTCATTGGTAGCATAACCGAACATCATGCCCTGGTCTCCGGCGCCGATGGCCTCCAGCTGCTCGTCCGTCATCTGGGCTTCTCTGGCCTCCAGGGCCCTGTCCACGCCCATGGCGATGTCCGGGGACTGCTTATCCAGCGCCACCATGACGGCACAGGTGTTCCCATCGAATCCCACTTTGGAATCATTGTATCCGATCTCATTCACGGTCTTTCTCACAATGGCAGGAATATCCAGATTGGCTGTTGTGGTGATCTCACCCGTCACCAGTACAAAGCCGGTGCAGCTTGCGGTCTCGCAGGCCACACGGCTCATAGGATCCTGCTCCATGCAGGCATCCAGGATGGCATCCGACACGGCGTCGCAGAGTTTGTCGGGATGTCCCTCTGTCACAGATTCTGAGGTAAATAAATGCTTTTCCATTTGTCTCTTCCTTTCTTTTATGTATGCCAGTCATTTGTGCAATCGGGCCGGAAAGATGCCTCTCTCCACTGGAATGCCTTTCTTCCATGCCCGCCGCGCGGCCCGCATGCCGTCTTGGCAGCAAATTCCCTATAGGCCTGCGCATAGAAAAAAGTCCGCTTACTATGGAATGCCTTTCTTCCATAATAAGCGGACTCTGATCTGTTGATTTCAAATCCTCTTATTGTTCGAAAAACACTCGCTCAGGTGGGCACCTTCCTCAAATGGGGTTGCCGCGGCTTCATCGATCCTATGTATCTCCACCGACTCTGAATAAGAGAAATCATATAAAATTGTGGGGGGATATCCTCCGGAATGCCTTTCTTCCATGATATCCGCCGATATCTTCTATCCGTCTCCTACTTTACTACGAACGCGGGCCATTGTCAACAGGAATTTTTTAATTCCAGCCAATTCCAGTCAATTCTGGTCAAGCCGCTTCTCCATGTATTCGTACCCATAGTGGGTGCGGTATTTTAATGCCGTGGACTTTGTGATCTTCCCCTCCCGGTACAGCCCGATCAGGCTTCCGTCCATGGTGCACATGCCCTGGCTTGCTCCGGCCTGCATGGCTGCGCCCAGCTGGTTTACCTTGTTCTCCCGGATCATGTTCTGGATGGCATCCGTGGACTTCATCACCTCGAACACAGGGATCCTTATCAGATTGCCGTCCCCGTCCTCCAAGGTGGAGGGCACCAGCTGCTGGCAGACCACAGCTTTTAAGACCTGGGCCAGCTGGGTTCTGGCCTGTTCCTTTTCCGGGAACACGTCCACGATGCGGTTGATGGTGTCCGCCGCGCTGTTGGTATGGAGGGTGCTGAACACCAAAATGCCTGTCTCCGCGGCGATGAGAGCTGCCGAAATGGTGTCGTAATCCCGCATCTCTCCCAGCAAAATCACATCCGGGCTCTCACGCAGGGCAGAGCGCAGGGCGCTTAAATATCCCGGCGTGTCAATGGAAATCTCCCGCTGGGTCACGATGGCCCTCTTATGTCTGTGGATGTATTCAATGGGGTCTTCCATGGTAATGATATGGCAGTCCCGATTATTGTTGATCCTGTCGATCATACAGGCCAGGGTGGTGGTCTTGCCCGTGCCGGCAGCCCCGGTCACCAGCACCAGCCCTCCGTTTTTATTATTCCTGCCTTGGGAATCGTCTGTCAGAGCCAGGATGTCCTCCGGTATCCCAAGCTTCCCGGGGTCTGGCAGTTCGAAGCGGATCACACGGATCACAGCCGCTAACGACCCCCTCTGCCGAAACACATTGACGCGAAAGCGCCCGCCTGGAAAATTCTCCCGTCTGGACATGGAGAGCGAGAAATCATCGTCTTCCCCATTCTCCAGCCTGGTCTTCTTCCTTTTTGCCTCCTCATAGATCTGCTCCACCAGTTCTCCGATATCCTTTGGCATCAAAAACGGCATCTCAACCCTTGCCTGTACGCCGTTTCGTTTCATTGTCACCGGCAATCCGGCTACCAGGAAGATGTCCGACACATCCTCATCCCGCACTGCCTGCTCCAGAATTTCCTGTAATTTCATACCCCTGTCCACCTTTCCCGCCTATCGGCGCATGTCCCCTCTTGCACCCCAGAACTTCTTCTCGCGCTATTCGGTCAGCCACAGATCCATATCTGTCTCCGGCTCCCAGTCTCTTTGTATCCGCCAGCTCACTACGCACAGATGTCCGCCATCGTCAGACATTCCCACACGCAGCCTGAAATCGCCTTTTTCAAACGTTCTCCAGACAATGCCGTCCTCGTCCCTTTCTGCGCCATCCAGCTCCCCCGGATCCTCTCCCTTTGCCAAAGCCTGCGCGGCAGTCCCGAGGAAGCGCTGTCCCTCTGCCTCAAGCATATACCTGAGCTGCACTGTATCGGCATATTTCTGTGCCAGGTTCCAGTCCGCCCGGGCCGTGGCAAACGCAAGGGTTCCCAGCACTGTCATGCAGATGCTGATCACCGTCAAAAGGAGCGCAAGCGGGCCCAGCTTAATGGGTACATGTCTCATAGCCGTCCTCCCTCTCTTTCCTCTATACTGCTACTCACAAGCGGTCAAATCTGCCGCCGATTCATGATGTCTTCCGCTCATAAGTCGGATATTGGGGCAAACCGATGTCTGCCCGCAAGCCAGCCGTTAATCCAGGCCGATGTACACTTCTGTCTCAATGGCGTAGACCGGCTCTGCCCGGCCTGCCCTGTTCACAGTGATAACGCTTTTCACAAGCCCCTCTTTCCGGAAAACATCCTCCGATGACTCTCCCGATGCTTCCGGCATCCACTGAATCTCCAAACAGATGGCGCCTTTTAAGACAGGATTCAGGTCATCGTCATAATAGAGCCGCAGAATGCCCGATCCATTCTCCCCTGAAGCGCTTCCGGAAATGTCCCCATTTTCTCCCATGACGGAATCCGGAAAAATCTCCGCGTTTCCGTTTTCCTCCAAAAGCCCCCTCACTCCTTCCAGGCTCTTTGACGATGCCACTGCCTCGGCTCCGTTTTCCGCCAAATGCACTGCGTTCGTCAGAAGCGCCGCATCCTTTCCCAACTGCCCGGAACGGACAAAGACCCGGGTCAGCATCAGGGCCACCACGGCCAGTACCCCTGTCAGAAGCAATGCTTCTATATAAAAGGCGGTTCCACGGTGCCCGAAACGCCCTCCGGCTCTGCCGCCGTCCTCAATCATCCGCGGCCACCCCCTTTTCATCCCCGCTCCGCAGTCCAAATACCACTCTTCCGGCATCTGTGACTACCGCATAGACGTCGTTTCCCAAATTCTCAATTGAGAATTCCTCTGTCTTCCCGATCACCTGGGCCATGTCCGGATACAGCTCTCCGTCCAACTCTCCGTAGTCCTCCACCAGGCTGTCCCCATACAGGTAGATACGCAGGGCATATCCGCTGTGGCCGTCCGCGATGACCAGCACAGGCTCTCCCTGGGCCTGGCCAACGGACACCGCCCCTGCCGTGTCGTTCATCCTCACGCAGGTAGACAGATAGGACAGCAGCGCTCTCTTCTCATTGTTCCCCGCCTGTCCCGCTGCGATGTCGCCATAGACTCTGGCGCCGAAAATCACCGTCAGAAAAAAACCTGCCAGAAAGATCCCGGCTACTGCCATCGTATAGAACCCGGGCAAATCGCTATTTCGCTTCAAAGCCCATGCCTCCTCTCCCCGGGCATCGAAACAATGCCCTTTTTAGGCCAAGTCCGTCCCATTTCCGGATACTGCTCACGGCCTCGTAAACAGCAGCCGTCTTCGGACTGCCGCCTCTTTGCGTCAGTCCCGGCTAATGACTTTCACCGCCGGCGGCACATTGGACGCAAAAATGTCATAACTCACATAGAACTCCTTTTCATTGATCTGGAGCCCATAGTTTTCCACCAGATAATCCAGGCTGGAGGGATAGGCTCCCTCCACCACATAGCACTGCAGGGCGCAGCGCTCCACCGCGGCCTTTATGGCTTTGACACTTTCTTCCTCCATGTCCCCGCCGGATGCGGGCAGGACAAAACGCCATGCGCACAGCACTGTCAAAAGCAGCGCTCCCGCCAGTGCCGGGCCGGGCCATTTCTTCCTCTTTTTATCTATATACATCCGCTCCACCTCACTGGACTATGTACCCAAATCCCCATACAGCCGGCCATATGGCCTAGCCCATGGAATTCATCATACCGATCAAAGGCAGCATGACGCTTAACAGGGACAATCCTACCGCCAGCATCAGAATGCCCGAAAGCAGGGGATCCACGATACCCACCAGCCGATCCACCAGATCCGAGCAATGGTCTGCCAGCAGGCCAGAGAGTTTGCGAAGCACTGACTCCAGGCTGCCGCTGCGCTCCCCTGCCAGAAGCATCCTGCCGTAGACAGGTTCGAAAAGCCCCTCCTCATATGCTGCCTGGGCGATGCCGTGTCCCTGATCCATGCGGCCCATACAGCGGTCGATCCGCTCCTCCACGGGCTTGCAGGATGCCATCTTCCTGCTCTCCGCCACCGCGATGTCCTGAATCTCGCCGCTGGCCAGGAAAGTAGAAAGCGCCGCTGTAAAGCGGAACATCCCCAGGCTTTCCAGGATAGAGGCGCAGAAAGGGATTTTGTGAAGCAGCTTTTCTACGGCACTGCGCTTTTTGCTGTTCCAGAGAATGAATCCAAGGCTCAACACGACAGCCAGCGCCAACATCACGGCCAGCGCCGCTTCACAGAGCAGATAAGCCCATTTCACATATGCGTAGGAGGAAGCCGCCAGGCTTCCGGTCAGGTTGTCGTACACGTCCGCAAAGGCGGGCAGCACTGTGGCCAGCATGACTGCCAGCACGATGATGATGATGCCCAGCATGGCCACCGGATAAATCACTGCGTTCCTGAGCTTCCCCGTCATGGTCTTCTGCTCCTCATAATACCGCGCCAGCTGGAACAGCACATCCTCCAGCCGTCCCGCGCTCTCTCCTGCCTGAACCATGTGTATGGCATATTCCGGAAAAATGCCCGTAGCTTCCATGGCGGCGGAAAGTCCATTTCCGGCCTGAGTCTGCGCCTGCATGACTACAAGTCCCTCTTCCAAAGGACCTCCCTGTCCGCTGCCGGCCCTAAGCAGTGCCACAGCCTCGTCCATCTGGATTCCGGACTGCACCATCATCGCCATGCTCTCACAGAAAGCACTGACCCCAAGACTGTCCAGTTTCCCCTGTTTCATAGCGCCCCTCCTTTTATCTATCTCATTCATTGTACAGAATCTCAATAATATTTTTCATCCAGGTAATTGCTGCCGTCCCCGATGAATGAAGAGTCCGCGCCATTGGCCGAGAACGTCAGATCCAGCCGGTTCCAGCTCCCGGCCTTTACCTCATACTTCACTGTCACCCAGCCGGTCTCCTCGGTATAGAACATGTTCCAGGCGTGGTAAATGTCGTCCGGCGATACATCGCCGAAGACCATCTTGGTAGGAATCCCCTGGCTGCGCAGCATACCGGCCGCAAGGGAAGCATAGTCAAAACAGATCCCTTTCCCGGTCCGCAGCGTATCGTCCAGCACAGGCATATAGCCTGTAGTGGTCTGCACTTTCTGCGCTTTTTCCTTGTCGTATACGACATTGTCGCAGACATACTCAAAAACTGCTCCCACCACCCCCAAGGCATCCTCTTCCTCTGCAGCCAGCCGGGCGGCCAGCTTTACGCATTCCGAATCCTGGTCATAGTCCACATAGGCACTGGGCCGCAGAAACGGCTGAAACTCGTCTTTCAGTTCTACCTCACAGTCCACGGTAAAGAGCGGCCTGTATTTTGTGCTTTCCACGTTCTCCAGGGCCTTGAAAGTATAGGTGCCGTCCCCCTCCTGAAGCGGAAAGATTGCCGATGTCCCGTCCGCAGGCACCTCATAGCGGTATTCCATGTCCCCTATGAACACCTGGAGTTTGAGCCTGGCATCGGACTTCCCCCAAACCCCTATGTAGCCCTCGCTTACATGCTCCAGATCCAGCTTTACCTGCCCCTTTCCCTGGGCATGCTCTTCGTGATAGGCAGAATCCAGGAATTCCGGCGCCTGATAGGGCACAAACTCCTCTTTCTTCCCCGTGGAGGCGCCGCCCGGAGCCGCCTCATATTCCTGATTCTCCACCACCATGGAAACCTGTGACATGTCTTCCATGGAAGACGGACTTTCCCCCCCACTTTCAGCAGGCGCCTCCTGCGCCGTGGCAGGGCCGCCGCATCCGCCTATGAACAGTGACATTAGCATGACCGGCATAAACATACGCCATTCGCCGCGCCGCATAGATTTCACCGCCTCTCCCTGTTTCGCGATCCCGAAAGATTTCCTGCTTATTTCCTGCTTTTACCAAAAAGGCCTTATCACTCAATGACAAGACCCATCTCCATCCTTTCTATACTATATCGTGACCTGCAGACAAAATACCGCTCCGGTCAAAATACAGTTCCGGCAGGATGCCCGCAAAAACCAACGTTCATCCCACTTTCAGCTTAAACTTCTGGATATCCTTATCCGCCTCCACCAGCTCGATCTGTGCCCCCAGATTCTGGAGTTTGATATGGAAATCCTCATAGCCTCTGGCAATATACCTGATGTCATCCACCGTGCTGAACCCCTCCGCGGCCAGGGCAGCAATCACCAGGGCGGCGCCGCCCCGCAGATCAGGCACTGTAATGCTGGCTCCGGTATAACGCTCCACGCCATCGATGATAGCTGTGTCTCCGCCCTCTACCTTCACATCGGCTCCCATCCTTGCCAGTTCGTCCACATATTTGAAGCGGTTTTCAAATACGCTCTCTGTCACGATGCTGGTTCCCTTGGCCAGCGCCAGGGCCACTGTCATCTGGGGCTGCATATCCGTGGGAAATCCCGGATAGGGCAGGGTCCTCACCTGAGTGTGCACCAGCGGCTTGGATGCCACCACCCGGATACAGTCGTCCGCCTCCTCCACCTCGCACCCTATCTCCAGCAGCTTTGCCGTAATGGATTCCAGATGCTTCGGGATAACGTTTTTCACGGTCACGTCCCCTTTGGTGACCGCGGCGGCAAACATAAAGGTGCCTGCCTCGATCTGATCGGGGATAATGGTGTACTCCGTGCCGTGGAGCTTTGCCACGCCCCGGATTTTGATCACATCCGTGCCCGCGCCCCTGATATTGGCTCCGCAGCTATTGAGAAAGCTGGCCACGTCCACCACATGGGGTTCCTTGGCACAGTTTTCGATGATGGTCATTCCTTCTGCCATGGTGGCTGCCATCATCACATTGATGGTAGCTCCCACGCTGACCTTGTCCATATAGATATGGCTCCCCCTAAGATGCTCTGCTTTTGCCTTGATCAGGCCGTGCTCGATGATCACCTCGGCGCCCAGAGCGCGAAACCCTTTGATATGCTGGTCCACGGCCCGGCTGCCGATATCGCAGCCCCCGGGCAGGACTACCTCGCCCTGCTTGTACTTTCCCAGAAACGCTCCCAAAAGATAATAGGAACCTCTGATTTTCTTACACCCTTCATGCTCCACTGTCAGGTTGTGGATATTGCCTGCATTGATCAGGACTCTGTGACGATTGATGCGCTTTACGGTGGCTCCGATGCTGACCATTGCCTCCAGCATCACGTCCATGTCCCGCACATCAGGGATATTATCTATATATACAGTCTCATCCGTCATGGCTGCCGCGGCGAAGATGGGAAGCGCAGCGTTTTTCGCGCCCGCTATCTCTACATCGCCCACCAGCGGATTTCCGCCTTTGATTACATATTCTTCCATCTGATTTTCCTCTGCCTGGGATCATTGTATTATCCGGCTGTCTGCCCCAGTGCGGCCCCAGCCTTTTCACATGGAGACTATCTTACCACATTTTCCCTCGTTTGTAAACAGAACGTATTTTCCCGTCACCGATCCAGGTGATTCAGGGGATTTACCTGTACGCCGTTTATCAGGATCTCAAAATGCAGATGAGGGCCTGTGCTGATGCCGGTGTTTCCGCTGAGAGCGATACGGTCGCCCTGTCTCACGGTCTGCCCGGCGCTTACCAATACCTTGCTCAAGTGCGCGTACCTGGTCTGCCTGCCATCCTCGTGGTTGATATAGACTACATATCCGTAGCCGCTTCCCCAACCGGCTTTTACCACCGTGCCGCCGCAGGAGGCATAGACAGGCGTGCCTGTGGGCGTAGCCCAGTCCACTCCCTTGTGGTAGGAACTTGCACCCCTGGTAGGCGCGTTCCTGCGTCCGAAGCTTGAAGTCTGGACGCCTCCGGAAATCGGCCTGATATAGGTGGGCGGTATCTTGGTCCCCCGCTCCACGATCTTCGGCACCGCCTCCATGACAATTTCCTGCTTCAGGATTTCCCGGCCAACCTCCTTGTCGTTTAAGTAGGTGACATCGGCCACGACCTTTCGGAATCCTGCCGATGGCTGCCGGTGCACCTGGATCTGGTTGGTAAACCAGTCGTCATTCTCGATGTAGATGATGTCGGCATCGTAAATTTCCTCATAGTACTGCTCCTCCACCCTGGTCACGGAGAGTTCCGGCTCCGGCACCGTGATCAGCAGTTCGTCGCCGATCTGCAGCGTGGAGTTTATGTCCTCCAGCTGATCGTTCATCTCCACAATGGTGTCCATAGGGATATTCACCTTAATGGCGATTTCCGACAAAGTGTCCCCGGCCACCACCTCGTAGACACTGGGGGTCTCCTGTTCCATGATCACCAGGTTAATAGCCTGCTCCAAATCCGTCAGCTGGCTCTCCGGAAGATAGGCTTCCACGATCTCCACGCTGTCCGCAAAGGACATGCTTTGGATTCCCAGCTCATAATCCCCAAAATCCTTTTCCCCCTCCGCCTTCTGCTGCCCGTCGATGCCGGCGATAAGCGTCTGGACGCCGGCCTGGGTGTAGGTATGCAGGGTGTCTTCCTCCTTAGGCGCTGCCGTCACTATATCCGCGGCGAGCACGCCGAACTCCCGGTTTCCATCGTTTGTGAGGGCTATGGTAAACTTACCCGCATTGCCGTATTTATCAATGGCGGCCTGAAGAAGCGCTTGTACTTCTTCCATGCTGGAGAGGTTGACGATATATTCGTCTACTTTCAGGGTATAAGAGCGGTGCAGGGTCTCCTGAATGCTGGCCCGCAGGGCCTCTTCCATTCTCCTGGCCACATCCTCTTCCCTGTCCACATCCCCCCAGAGGACCTGCTCTCCCACCACAGTCATGTCCGCCTGCATGAACACCAGTTCATCGCTGCCGGATACCACATTCTTCCTGGCCTGGAGCAGGAGCTCGTCTATTCTCTCCTTATCCCCCAAAGTGCCCACGTCCTGTCCGTTTACCCGGATGTGGAACATGTTCTCCCCCGTCTCCTCAAAGGCCGTATAGCCTCTCAGGAAAAGCAGGCACAGAAAGAGGGTGCCTACCGTAGCTTTAATATATGTAAATCTGTATTTTTTATGATTGCTTTTCTTCTTTTCCATGGTTTTCCTGAATCTTTCACTTTTGGTTTTTATTTGCGTAAAAGGCCGCTTTCTTACATAGCATGTCCTGATCGCGCAATCCTATGCATCTATTTCTTTTTCACACTGAATCCAAATTTCCCCACCGCTTCTCCACACGCGTAATAGACCCCGTGCGAATAGACAATGGGGTCTGCCTGTTCCAGATGAAATTTGTGCTTTTCGTCCATATATTTCCCGTCGGCATGAACCGCGGCCACATCGGCCAGAAACATATGGTGGGAGCCAAGGGGCATCACCTGACGCACCCTGCATTCGATGTTCACCGGACTCTCCCCGATCAGAGGAGCCTTTACCTCCCTTGCCGGCAGCGGCGTCAGTCCCAGTTCTTTGAATTTGTCCACATCCCTGCCGCTTTTCACGCCACAGTAATCCGTGGCAAAAGCAAGCTCTCTGGTGGTCAGATTGATGACAAATTCTCCCGTCCGGCGCAGAATCTCATAAGAATGCCTTTCCGGGCGCACAGAAATGCTGACCATGGGCGGATTGGTGCACACAGTCCCTGCCCAGCCTATGGTGATGATATTGCGCTTTCCGTCCCGGTCCGCCATGCTCACCATGACTGCCGGCAGGGGATAGAGCATATTCCCGGGTTTCCAAATTTCCTTTGCCATATTCGCACCCACCGGACGCCGTTAAAAGGGCAGCATGTGCAGCCCGCTAAGAACCTGGAGCGCCACACCCGCCAAAGACAGGATCAATGCCGCCACGGAAATGCCAAGCACCGCGCCAAGCTTTCCCTTAACTGCCGCCACGTCCGCCTTTGTCCCGGACAGCGCCTCGCTCTGCCTGCCGCTCTCCTCCACCATCACGGCCTGCACATTGCGGTATACTTTCACGCACTCCTTGTGCACGTTTTCTTCCATCAGATCCAGCCGCTCCGACAGCCCGCCGGAAGCCTGGGCCTCCAGCTGTCCGCACAGCTGGTCTATCCTCTCCCCTACGGAGGCGGAAAGGCCTTCCGTCTGGCCTGCCAGGGTCTCCAGCCTGGTTCCCATACCCGCGGTCAGGGATTTGACCTGGCCGCCTAAGGATTCCATCTGCTGGGCGGCAGATCTGTCTATTCTGTCCAGCCGCTCCTGCTGCTGTTCTATCAGTTCTTTCAGGCCCTCCACATCCTGCCGCAAGGCTTCCGTTTTCCCCGTTCCATCTTCCAGGGCTTTGGCCATTTCCTCCTCGCCGGTCCTTATGCAGGAGAGTTTTGCGAATCCGTCGTCTATCAGCTTCTGCATCTTTGCCAGGCACTCATTGTATTCGGCTATCTGGTTCTTCAGCTTGTTCAGTTCCTCAACATCCGCTGCGGTATTGGCCTTGATAATTTCCTGGGCCGTCAGTTTCTGTGCCAGTTTGTCCATAAACATATCCATATGTACCCTCCACGCCCGCCTTACGGGGGACATCGTATTCTTATCCTGCCAGCCACACGGGCGGACAGCTGTATCTGCCTGCTGCAAAAGGAACGTCTATTTTCCCCGCTCCCTGGTGATGGCCAGTATTTCCTCATTGAGCTTCAGCATCCTGACGTCCAGATCCGACACCATCTTGGCGCACTCCACCAGTTCGCTCTTGATATTCTCCGGCACATCCCCCTCGAACTTATAATGGATCTTGTGCTCTAAGCTGGCCCAGAAGTCCATTGCAACTGTCCGGATCTGGATCTCCACCTTAGTATCCACTGTCCGGTCGGACAGATAGACCGGCACCGTCACGATCATATGGTAGCTCTTGTATCCGCTGACCTTGGGAAAGGTGATATAGTCCTTGACCCCGATGACCTTGATGTCCCGCTGCTCGCTGATCATATCCACGATGCGGTAGATATCGGAAGTAAAGGAGCAAATGATGCGGATGCCCGCAATGTCGTTTACATATTTCACCATATTGTCAATGGTGGATTCATGCCCGTCCCGTTTGAGTTTCTTTACGATGCTCTCCGGTGTCTTGATGCGGGCCTTGATATGTTCGATGGGGTTGTAGCGATGGACATGCTGGAACTCATCGTTTAATATCTCCATCTTGGTCTCCATCATCTTCAGTGCGGCATTGTAAATCAATGTCACTTCTTTCCAGCTGTCAATTCCGTCCCCATTGTCTTCTTTCCATTCCATATCCTATATGTTTGCTCCTTTTGTCAGGGCCGGCCATTCGACCGTTTTATACTCACGAGCGATAACGTTTGCCACCAGTTTATAGCATCTGCCTCTCGTGAGTCGAGTGGCTCGGCAAATTTTAGTAGCCGTCCGTATAGATTAAGAACAATGTGATTATACCATAGATTCCGCCACAAATATATATGATTCTTAAAAAATTAATCCTTTTTTGTTTCTTGCTTTTGCGTCTAAAATCTATTACCATAGAATCATCCCGCGAGGCGGATACTTTACATATTTTATTTCGGAAAGGCGGATACTATGTTTCGTTTATGGGCAAGAACCTTTAAGGATAACCACATGCTTCAGGATACCTGCATCAGCGATGGCACCAAGGACACCCGCACTCATAAAATCTTCCGGGCGCTGGATGAGGTATGCTGCCAGTTCGATCTGCCCAGGCCTATCTGGCTGGACAAGACCGTTTCGGAATTCAAAAGGCACCGCAAAGCCCGGTTCACCCAGGACAATTTTGTGGAAAACGTGGAATTCGATTATCTGGAAATTCAGGTGATCGAAGAAGATTGATGTTGACATTTCTCCTGAACTGAGTATAATATAGAAATATCAGGATGTAGTTTTAAAAACTATGTTATGTATTCAAGGAATGCTTGTCGTAGTTTTTATCTCTATTGCAGATAATATTTCTATCATAATACATCAAATCAGGAGGTATCGTTATGCAGATTACAATCAGAGAACCCGGAAGCGCCATCACTCATTTCATCGGCATGATGCTGGCAGTGTTTGCCGCGGTGCCGCTGCTGATCAAGGCAGGCATCTCGGGCGGGGAGCATTTCGCTGCCATGGCCATCTTCATGGCCAGCATGATACTGCTCTACGGTGCCAGCGCCACCTACCATTCGGTGAACCTGGCGGGGAAATACTTGCGCATCTTCCGCAAGCTGGATCATATGATGATCTTCGTGCTGATCGCCGGGTCTTATACGCCGGTATGTCTGATCGTGCTGGGCGGGGAACTGGGATATACTTTGCTGGCTTTGGTCTGGGGGATTGCCCTGGCCGGGATGATGGTCAAGGCTTTCTGGATCAATTGTCCGAAATGGTTTTCTTCCGCGATCTATATCGCCATGGGCTGGGTGTGTGTGCTGGTGTTCGGCAGGCTGTTCGACACCCTGTCTACTCCCGCTTTCCTGTGGCTGCTGGCCGGGGGAATCATCTATACCGTGGGCGGTATCATCTATGCGCTGAAGCTCCCGCTGTTCAATTCCAGGCACAAGGAGTTCGGCTCCCATGAGGTGTTCCATCTGTTCGTCATAGCAGGAAGCTTTTGCCATTTTGTCTTTATGTATTGTTATGTCGTGTGAAGTGTGCAAAGATTGTTTGTGCCGCCGCAGGCGGCATGTCGGAAAGTGTGAAACTGGCTCGTGGGCGAACGAATTCGCCTGACGAGCCAGTCTCACAGTTCATTCATTTTCTACCGCTTTTTCCGGGTTGTTGGTTCTTTTTTAATCTTCGTATCCGTTGGGGTTGTTTTTCTGCCATCTCCAGGAGTCTTCGCACATTTCGCGGATTCCGTACCGGGCCTCCCAGCCCAGCTCTTCTTTTGCCAGGGCGGCATCCGCGTAGCAGGTTGCTATGTCGCCGGCTCTTCTGGGCTTTATGGCGTAGGGGATTTTTACTCCGGTGGCTTCCTCGAAGTTCTTTACGATGTCCAGCACGCTGTAGCCTACGCCGGTGCCAAGATTGTAGATCTTCAGGCCGGCTTTTTCCTCTATTTTCTTCAGGGCTTTGACATGGCCTGTGGCAAGATCTACTACATGGATATAGTCACGCACACCGGTGCCGTCAGGCGTGTCATAGTCGTTGCCGAAGACCCCAAGCTGGGGAAGCTTGCCCACAGCCACCTGGGTGATGTAGGGCATCAGGTTGTTGGGAATGCCGTTGGGGTTCTCGCCCATGGTGCCGCTCTTGTGGGCTCCTATGGGGTTGAAGTAGCGAAGCAGTATTACGTTCCACTCATTGTCCGCTTTCTGGATGTCGGAGAGGATCTGCTCCAGCATGGATTTCGTCCAGCCGTAGGGGTTGGTGCACTGGCCCTTGGGACATTCCTCGGTGATGGGGATAATGGCGGGATTGCCGTATACCGTGGCGCTGGAGGAAAAGATAATATTCTTCACATTGTGCTTTCTCATGACATCCACCAAAGTCAATGTACCCGCAATATTGTTCTCATAGTATTCCCATGGCTTCTGCACGGATTCGCCCACCGCTTTCAAGCCCGCGAAATGGATGACTGCGCCGATCTCTTCTTTGGAGAAGATTTCCTCCAGGGCCCCCCTGTCCAGGATGTCCGCTTTGTAGAAAGGAACTTTCTTCCCGGTGATCGCCTCCACCCTTGCCAGGGATTTCTCGCTGGAATTGCACAGATTGTCCAGTACTACTACTTCGTAGCCCGCCTGCTGCAGTTCTACCACTGTGTGGCTGCCGATGAACCCGGCGCCGCCTGTCACCAAAATCTTCATAGCATCCTCTTTTCCGCACGGGTTCGCAGGCCATTCTCTGAATCTGTGCATCCGGACATGTATGGAATCCTGCCGCCGCATTCATCTGCTTTCTGTCATGCTTTCCATACCCAGGCCCGGAATGGAGCCTGCGCACCGCGCTTATTGTGATTTGTTTTCTTTACATTTTCAGAATACCGCTTTATCCTTGTTTTCTCAATATTTATATGTTGCATGAATCTGTCGAAATGTTATATGGCTTACTGACTGTCAACTTAGCAGAACATTTCTTGCTTTCCCGGCAAGGCAGCCTTGCCGGGATGGGGATGTCCGCAGATAAGCAGTCAGACGGCAAAGCCAAAACGCTCCCGCCCATACCTTACAGCGTGACTCCGTTTCGCTGCAGCAGCTCCCTGGCGCTCTCCACGGAGTCAATGCCCGTCCTGTTCTTGATGGGGGCAAACTCTTTCTCCCGCACCACCTCGTAAGGCAGGCAGCTCCCCATCTGGTGGATCATGTCCAGGATCAGGTTCTCGAATTTATAGCCGTTGGGGGCTTCGGGCTTCACCATCTCCCCCTCCTCATTCAGGTAGGGAATCTTCTTCTCCACCACATGCAGGGGCAGGCTCTGGGACACGATGCGCTCCAGTTCTTTCACATTGAACAGGTAGTTTAAGATGACGCCGAAGTGGTAGGCGGGCTTTCCCTGGGCGTCCTTTGCCTCCATCAGTTCCGGGGTCATGTCATAGTATTCCACGATGGAGGGTCTGCCGTCCTCCAGGCAGATGGCCCCCACTTTCTCGTCCGGGGTAACCTTGGCCACCACCTTGGCCCCTGCCACGCATTCTTTCCGGATCGTAGCGCCCACGAAACAGGGATCTGCGATCCTCTGGAGCACGTTGTCCACGGAGAAAGCATTGAGCCACTCTATGCCCTCCCTGTGCGCCAGGTCCACCAGCCCTGCTTCCTTCATGGAGATGAACCAGCCGCCGTTGCCGTTGGGGGAGCTGGCCATCCTGGCTTTATCCTCCAGGTAGACCTTTCCTTTATAGTCCACTGCCAGAGCCATTTTCTGCTGGAAGAAATGTACATATTCCGCCTTGTAGCCGAAGAATTCGTGGTCCGTCAGGAACTTTACGGTAGCCTCGTGGTTCTTGTCGCTGGTCATGACGAAGAGATGGATCCAGGCATCCGCCTGGCGCACCACCTCCATCAGGTTGTTCACCAGGCATTCGAAGATGTAGATTTCCCTGGTAATGCCCACATTATACACACCCTTGGGAGCATCCGATCCTAAACGCGTACCCATGCCGCCGGCCAGCAGGACAGCGCCCACTTTGCCCGCCCGGATGGCTTCCAGCCCGGTAGCGGTAAAGGATTCCCGATTGGCGGCAATCTCCGGAATCTCCATGGCAGCAAGGGGAGTGATGACACCCCTTTCCTGGAGTTTCTCCTGGTGCATGCAGGAGTCTAAGATGTCCATGTCGGAGTTTTCTATCTGCTCCAGCAGATTTGCCTGTTCCTGCTCCGACAGCTCGTGGTAGAATTTCAGGACATGCTCCTGACCGTACTTTTGCAGTTTCTCCTTTGCCCGTGCCAATGTCATGCTCATGTTTTCTTCCTTTCCTTTCTTGTATGGGATATTGCATTTTTATTTGCAGCTTTCTGCCTCCACTATACCAGAATTATCCATTGATTTCAACGCTCCAAAAGGCTGCTCTTTCTGTACCTCGTTCAAATTCTGTCCGTAAAGTTTCGTCAAAGCTCCAGGCTTTCAAAGAAGTCCGTCTCTTCTTCCCGCTGCTCTTCCCTGTATTTCAGGAAAAAGGCTTTCATTTCAGGGCTGTCCTCCCCCATGTCCGCAAGGATTCCCTGGAAATTGTCCGCCGTGATGCACCCAAGCTGTGCGAACAGGCTGTAGTACTCCCGGTGGCTGTCATGCTCCTGCCGGATGACCTGCCAGGTCTCTTCCGTAAGCTGTCCTTTGGTCAGGCTCCTCAGATACCGCTCCAACTCATTCTTAAGAGCGGGGGACAGGCCCTGGGGGTGGAGGAGGCGTAAGAAAGACAGCCGCACCTTGACCTTGCGCCTTTCGCTGGTGAATTCCTCCAGGTCAGTGCCGATGTAGTCCTCCTCTCCGTAGACGGACTGGCTGATGTATCCGTCCGAATCCGCGGCCCGGAGGATGGAAAGGAGCCGGATGTCCCACTGCTCCAGCCATTCGCTGCTGCCTGCTGCCTGGAGTTCAAGCAGGTAAGGGGCATCCAGCATGGTCACGGCTGCTGCCAGGAGATTGGCGCAGGGAGATTTTGCCCCGTTTTCTGCCGCAGGCGCTTTCTCTCCGGTGTCTGCCGCAGATGTGCTTTCCCAAGGGTCCGTCTCCCGCACCACTATCCGTTCCAGGCTTTTGCAGTCTTTAAACACCGCCCTGCCAAAGCGCACTTCCCGCCTGGGAAAGGAAACCTCCCTGAGACTGCCGCAGTGGGCAAAGGCCCAGTCGCCCACCTCCTCCAGGCAATCGGGCAGCCACAGGCGGCTTAGGGTCTTTTGGCTTAAGAATGCCTTTCTGTCAACGGCGGCCACGGGACAGCCCTCTATCCGGGGCGGCAGCCACAGGCTTGCCGCAAATCCCCCAAAGCCTGTGATAAGGGCTTTCTCTTTCTCTATTTTATAGCTGATGGTTCCGTTTTCCGTGTCGAATTGTCTTTCGGACATAATTGCTCCGTTTTCATCTCTGCGGCAGATGAATAAATTATTATCATTGCTGTTATACAAAGGCTACCTTATTTCTTATATTAGCACCTGTTTTCTCATTAAGTAAAGCTTAAAAGTAAAAATCGTATCATTATCATGGCAATTCAGCAATTCCGGCATATCAATGATATATGACGGCCACTATCCCCGCGGTCAGCAGGGCTATTGCGGCATGCCTTTTCCACGTCAGGCTCAGATATCCGGCAAATTCCCGAAGCAGAGCGTTCAGGGTAAAATACCATTTCGTCTTTGAACCGAAGCCCACGCACCGAAGCCCCTGCTGCCTGGCCAAAAGCAGCGCCCGGAATACATGGTAGGAAGTAGTGACTATCAATACCCGGGGATTGGTCTCATCCATCAATTCCCTTGCAAACAGCAGATTCTCCTGGGTGGATTTCGACTTCTCCTCCACCAGGATCCTCTCAGCCGGGACTCCATGGCTGATTGCGTAGTCGGCCATGGCCCTGCCCTCTGAAATCTCCTCCCCGGGCCCCTGGCCCCCGGACATCAGCAGTACCGCTTTGGGATTGCGTTCCAGCAGTTTCATCCCCTTTTCAATCCGGGCGGCGAGCAGCGGCGTGACCCGCTCACCCATCAGACCCGCTCCCAGGACTACAATGTAATCTGCTTTTCTGCGTTTTTTCAAATGGATCAGATTCAGCACGGAAGAAAGGGAATAGATTGCCAGCAGGGACAGCAGATATGCCGCCAGCAGACTGATGAGGATATACAGCCTTGTCCCCAGCGTTCTTCTTCCCATGCTGCCCATGGCCGGCCAGATCACCAGATACCCAAAGAGCATGATGGAAAATGCCATGGACAGCAGATTTGCCGGCTTCATCCCCTCATGACGGATGATTTTGACTCCCTCCACGAAAAATGTAATGATCAGAGCTATGGGAAAAGCAATCACGCATCCCACGGCCATGATAAGCGCTGCAGTCAGAAGCCCCATCAGGACATTGTGGGATGACAGCCAGTCCCAGTAGCTCATCAAAGTGAAGCACATGGCAATGGCCAGGCACACCATCATCCAAAAGAACGAGACGCCGCTCCAAAGGGTCCTGGGGTCATGTATCATGATGCCCGCAAACACGCACAATGATATCCCAACTAAAAAAAATGAAATCTGCCACATATCCGTCCGCCTCCTTGAATAAAGCCTTTTCATGTCTTGGATAAGACCATTGTATCATATGAGAAACGAAAAAACCTTACAATTGCGTGACATTTCTCTTGCAATGATGTAATTGGAAAGAGAATCGGATGCATCTTTTCGGTAGTAAGTTTTAAAATTTAAGGTGACTATCTGACAGAATTCTTTCTCCCTGCTCTCTTACAGATCGAGTTGCGCAATCCGCTCCTGCAGTTCATCCCTGCGTCCCGCCAGCATCATATCCTGACTGAGCCGGGCATACTCCGGACTTCCGAAAGCGGCGATGAACCGGGAGCCGGCGCTGCTTACGGTGAGTTCGGTGAGCAGGATCAGCACTTCGTTTCCCTGGCCAAAGGCCTCTTCCACAAAGGCAAAGAGCGCTTTAAGCCTGTCCTGGGCTCTCTGTGTCTGGCATTTCGTCCCGGCTACTTTTGCATGAAAAGATTCTTTCAAATAGCTGTAGGCCTCTTCTCCCTGGCTGATGTCGCGCGTCCGCAGTTCTCTGTGGGCATCCTGCAGGAAGCGGATGACGTTTTTGTGCTTCCTTTTGTCCGCGTCCGACAGGGCGCCGGCGCTTCGCAGGCTTTCCAGCGCTTTTATCCGTCCCTGGGACAGGGCCTCCAGCCGCTCTAGGATCCGGGTTTTGGAGCAGTCCTCTTTCTCTGTCAGACTGCCTATTCCTTTCAGCACATTCTTCAAATCCGTCAGGAGCGCGGCCTGTTCCATGACCTCTTTCATGTCTCCCTGCACCGCATCCAGCAGCATTCCCAGCAGAGAAAGCCTCTCGTCAAAGGCAGCCTTTTTCGCTTTCGATACTGCGCCGGAAAATTGGCCGTTTAAGATATCCTCGATCTTGTAGTCATTTTTATATTTCTGGTACAGTTCGTAATAGGCGCAGAATTCCTCCGTCACGCTGTGATTTCGCAGATACTGGCCTACCAGGTTCACGTCCACGGGCAGACCCTCCTCCTCGTGGAGGATGAGGATTTCGGATAGATCCTCCCAGCCCCTGGCCGTGACATAGCTGCGGCCCTTTGCCGTCATTTCTATCCGATAGAAATGCTCCTTTTTCAAATCCAGGTAGCTGGTGACGGCATTGTGGATGTGCTTCCCAGAGGCGTATTCTTTCCAGACGCCGTAATCCGGCTCCACTTCCATCACTTTCAGGCGGTCCAGGGTGGCCACGTCGAATTCCCGGACGGATTTGTTATACTCCGGCGGATTGCCCGCGGTGACGATGACCCAGCCCTGGGGCACCTGATGGCGACCAAAGGTCTTGTACTGGAGGAACTGGAGCATGGCGGGGGCCAGGGTCTCGGACACGCAGTTGATCTCGTCCAGGAACAGGATGCCCTCTTTGATGCCGCTGGCCTCACAGGTGTCGTAGACGGAGGCAATGATTTCGCTCATGGTGTATTCCGAGACGCTGACGGAAGTTCCGCCGTAGTCTTTCCTGGCGATAAAGGGAAGTCCCAGGGCGGACTGCCTGGTGTGGTGGGTCATGGAGTAGGATACCAGGGCGATGCCCATGTCCTGGGCGATCTGCTCCATGATGGCTGTCTTGCCGATGCCGGGGGCGCCCAGCAGGAAAATGGGGCGCTGGCGCACCAATGGTATCCTGTATTCGCCGAATTCGTCCTTTTTCAGGTAAAGCTTTACCGTGTTTTCTATATATTCCTTGGCCTGTTTGATATTCATATTCATACCCCTAATGCACTTCGGCGCGCATACCAATCAATTTCCAAACTTGTCTCATTGCTTTTGCTTTTCCTAGAAAATACCCTCCAGCGGGATTTCCTCCCCGCTGTGCACATAGGCAATCTGCTCTCCCATGATTTCCCGCAGAATCTCATAGGGCTGCTCTCCGGTGCAATGCCCGGTGAAAAAGCGGGTACGGAGCTTTTGCAGTTCCCTGGCGGTGTCCCTAACCAGAGCGTAATCCGCCTCGCTGTAATGGGACTTCCTGCTCATATGGAATCCGCTTATGACTATATCTGCGTCTTCTCCATAGATTTCCCGGTATCTGTCCAGGATGTTCAGGATGCCGTTGTGAGCGCAGCCAGAGATCAGTATCCGTTTTCCCCTTTCCTCCAGGACAAGGTACTGCTCATGCAGGAAGTCGTCCTGTACGAATCCCTCTTCCGTCTTCCGCATCAGCTCCCGGTTGCCGTCTGGCCACAGCCGCCGCCCAAGAGCTTGGCCGAAGAGAGAGATTCCCTCATCAATTTTCCGGTCCCCCTCCACCCATTCCACCTGGGGCAGGGCCTTGATCCGTGGATCCATGCCGATGTATCTCTCTTTCGTTTCGTTTATATGGTAATAGGGCTCCCCGGCCAGGCGCCTGATCCATATCCGGGCCTCTGCGTTGCGCTCCGCAAAGGCCAGGAGCCCTCCGGCATGGTCATAGTGCCCATGGCTGATGATCACGGTGTCCACCTGGCCCAGGTCGATGCCCAGCTTTTCCGCGTTAGTGAGAAAGGCCCCGGAGGCCCCTGTGTCCGCCAGAATCCTGTGCCCTCCTGTCTCGATGTAGAAGCTCAGGCCATGCTCACACTGGCAGCCCGGGGTGCCCTCTGTGTTTTCGATTAAATTCAGGATTCTCATTTTATCCCTCCTGCAGAACCTTTCTGCTTTTCCGTCTCAGATACGTGATATCTTCCGTAAAATCAAAACATTTTTCATCGTCTTCTGGCCAATCCTCAATGTGGATTTCTGAAAATGTATTCAACACGGCTTCCCGTCCCGCCGGAATTCTTAATGGCTATAATTCATGCTCGCTGTTCACACTACCACTTTCATGCTCCATGGAGGCACCGGGCCCCGGTTCTCGTCCTCCTCCAGGAATGCGAAGATGACCTGGTACTGTGGCGGCCGCTCCGGATAGACGCCGTAACCGTCCGTGAAATAGATCAGGCCTCTCAGGTTCTCGAATTCCCCCTGCTCCCGCAGCTGTTCCACATAGGTGAAGACAGGGCGGAAATCCGTGGCCCCGCCTCCCGCCAGCTTGCCCTTTCGCAGGAATTCCTCCAGTTCCTCCATACAGGCGATTCTGGTATCCTGCTGTACCTGGCTGTCGCACTGTATGATATGCACATTTATCGTATGAAAAAAGTTTTCAGTCCCTTTCAGGATAGCGTAGGTCTTTCGCAGGAACTCCCCCACCGCAGCGCCGCTGCAGGACGCGGAGGTGTCGATGGCGATGACGAATTCTTTCACCTTTCTGCTCTCCCTGTATTCCAGGGGCTCTATCAGGGGCAGATTGCCGTAACGGGCCAGGCCGTAGGTGTAATAGACATAGTCGAACTCCTCATCGCTAACCGCCATCTCCTCCCCAGGCACCGCGAACCGGCGCAGGATCTCGCCGTAGTCATACTGCTCCCTTGTGGCTTCCTCCAGGTTCTTCTCCAGGCTCCCCATGCCGGATTTGCGCCTGGCAAATGCTTTCAGTTCAGTCCTGGCCAGGCGGCTGATTTTCTCCCACTGCTTCTGCGTCACTTCCAGGCGCTCCCCCGCAGTCCAGAGTGAATGGGCATCCCGGAAGAAAAGCTGCCGCAGTTCCCTCTCCTCCTCCCCAGGCAGGGAATGAGTATCGAAATATCGGTACAGCCGCTCCGCGGTAAGGCCTCCCGCCTTCGCTTTCAGGCCCTCCAGCTTACGTGCCAGCAGCGCGTCCCGCTCCAGCGCCGCGCCTTGCAGCCCCAGCTCCAGGATGACATTCTCCACGGCCAGATCCGCCGCCAGATCCCACACCGCCCTGTCCAGTCTGTCATAACGGAACTGATGGGCAAAGATGCAGTGCAGCAGCATGTGGAGATAGGCCCGGGTAATCCATGCAGGGTTCTCCCGGTAGCGCTTCAGGACCCAGAACGGATCATAGAAGCCGGAACGCCCGTCCGTGGCAAAACTTTCCGTCCCCGGCTTTTCCTCCAGGCGCAGGGCCCACAGCGCCCTGTGGAAAAAGCGAAGATGCATCAGAATATCGTCACGAGACAGGCGCATGACTTCTCCGGCCAGTATGGAAACTGTTTCGTTGGCTTTGTCCATGGCTCCTCCCCGGCAGCAAATGTCTTTTTATAAGTCTACCACGGACAAGAGCTTTCTGTCAAAAAAATGATTGGTGTTACGCCGGCCGCCAGAGTAACCCAAGTTCCTCAAAATCGTTGCGCAGTTATCCCGGGACTGTGCTATACTGAAATTGCTTCGAAGCAATACGGACAGGAGGGGAACGGGAAAGCTATGAATCACTATATCTTAATCTGGTCTGTATGCACCTTTATAGAAAGCCGTGTGCGGGGGGAAATCCACATGGACGAGCTTGTCCGCCAGACCGGGTTCTCCCTGGCGCATATCCGGGATGTGTTCCGCGAATGTACCGGGAAGCCTCTGGCCCGGTATGTGCAGGAACGCAGGATTGCCAATGCCGCGCAGGAGCTTCTGGACACGGACAGGACAATCCTTGACATCGCCGTACAGTACGGATTCTCCGGCAGGACGGTCTTTTCCCGGGCTTTCAGGCGGCATACCGGCTATACGCCCTCCCGGTTCCGCGCCGAGGCCCCTGTGCTGGCCCGGGTGCGGCTCTGTGCCGGGGTGTTCGGTGTGTCGCTTCCGGATGCACGTTGTAGCGCAGGAGACACTGCTCCGTCTGCCGCACCGCCGGAACAGTAAGCGTGCAGATCCTGGCCAAGATACATAAAAACAGCCACCCGAAAAACAAAGAAAAGGCCAGGGAACGAACTGCGGAATCATTCACAAACCCCCGGGAAAGAACCAAAGGAAATCCCGAAGCCATCGAAAAAATAACAAAGAAAGTCGAGAAAATAATATGGAAAAACAAGACAATGCTATTCTATACGGCGTACCAAAAGTAGCCTACGGCCAGGACGGATGCACCCCTTTTCCCATGTGCGTGCGCTCCTGCGCGAAGTACCTGGGGCTCCCCGTCGACTACACCAGAGCCATGGCCGAAAGCGGCGCAGCTTTCCGGCTGACCTGGAACACCGCCTGTTGGGACGGGGGAAATGTGGATGCTGTCTTTTCCTTTGACGACCCCGAAAAGGTGTTGCGCTGCGGCATGCGGGCCATGGAACGGGAGTTCAAGTGCCTTAACCGCACACCGGAGACGAAAAAAGAAAGCTTTATGGAATTCATCCGCACGGAAATTGATGCCGGGAACCCTGTCATCGCCCTGGGCATCATCGGCCCGCCGGAGGCCTGCGTCATCACCGGCTACCGGGAGGGCGGCAATGTGCTGCTGGGCTGGAATGTGTTCCAGGAATATCCGGAGTATCAGGCAAGCGTCCGGTTCGAGAACAACGGTTATTTTCTCACCAACCACTGGTGGGAGAACCCGGACACCACCGCCCTGATCGCCACCGGCACACACAGCCTCCCTCCTTTCACCCCCAGGGAAGCGCTCCAAAACGCCGCAGAAGCCCTGGAGGGGCGTATGTGCGGCACCTTTGCCAAAGGGACCTTTGCCTACAACGCCTGGAGAGACGCCCTTTTGCGCGACCAGGACTTCCCCACAGATGCCGTCTTTCCTCTGCTGGTGGAGCGGATGATGTGCCACGGCGACGCCATGGACTGCCTCTCCGACGGGCGTTACCATGCGGCAAAGTACCTGCACAGGCTGGCGGAGCAATGTCCTGAGTGGGCCTGCGGGCTGCATGCCGCCGCGGCGGAGCTGGAGGCCATATCGGAAATCCTCTGGAAAGAAATGATTCCCGTCCTGGGCGGCTGGGAGCGGGGCGAGGCCCAGACGCGCCGGCTGGCCAAACCTGAAAACCGCCGCCTCTTCGCCGGGCAGATTGAACGGATGAAGACACATGATGAGCGGGCGTATGTCTATATCCGTGAATTGTTGGACGGCGATAAATAGTCCTGCCCTGTTGCCATACAAAATTGCAGGAAGACATGTATCCTCTCAGGATGCATGTCTTCTTTTCATCAGCCTCTCAATCAGGTATCAGGAAAGGGCGGCCTCAGACGGCGAATACAACCTTTCAGATACTCTTTGTGCTCCGCTGTCACCCGGTTGCTCTCGCGGGCTTTCTGGATGGCCTTGTTGTGCGTCCAGGCATCCAGCCGCTTCTCCTCCAGGAACGGGAGCGCCGCTTCGTACTGCTTGGCCAGGGCCGTAGCGAAATACCATGCCCGCATCATATTGACATAATACTCTTCCGAACGGACCTCCGCCACCCACTCCGGGTACTCCGCCCGGAACGCATCGTCCAGGTAGAAGCGCATCAGCATCCCAATCCCAAAGCGGATGGTGTAGGTTTCCGTGGAGGAAATCCACCGGCGGATGGGCTCTAAAAGCTCCTCTGTGTGCCTGGCGAACACTTTCGGGGCCATCATGTCACAGGTGGCCCAATTGTCGATATAGGGGAGAAAGCGCTCGGTCTGCTCCAGACATTGCCCATAATCCCGAAACTGCTCCACGATAAAGGCATGGACATTGTTCTCGTCATAGTACTTATGGGGAAGCCGTGCCAGGAATTCCCCAATCTGCGGGTCTTTCGCCCACTTCTTCGCCAGCTTTCGCACCTGTGGGGTTCGCACGCCGATGATGGTCTCCGGCGGCACGGTGGGTATCAGTTTTGCATGGAAATCCTTGTATTCTTTATCCTGTAGTTCCCATAATTCCGTCCGTATTCTATCGTCTATTTGTTCTCTTGTCTGCTGCCCCATTCCGCCGCCCCCTTCTTGCTTATTTTCGAAAAACGATACCAGTTTCCTTTTTCATTATATAGGAGCTGTGCGGGGAAATCAACCGGCAATAAATTCTGTCATTTCCAGATAAGGCGCGCACTCCCCCAGGGAATCCGGCAGCGCCTCTCTTTCGATAAAATACAGTTCATGCAGGGCCCTTGTACATCCCAGGTACACCTTGCGCCTAAACAGGGGGCTGTCTTCCCCGGATTCCTTGGCCTCATTGGAATGGATGAGGCCAAACAGGATCACGGCGTCAAATTCCAGTCCCTTTGCCAGCAGCAGAGGCATTATCACTAACCTGTCTTTCATCTCATCCTCAGGCGAAATAATCAGTTGTGCCTCCATGTGCTTGTGCAGATAGGATTTTACCGCAAAGGCTTCCTCATCGCCGTTTACAATCACCGCCACGGAATGATGGTTCTCCAACTGCTTTAAGATGGGCACAAGACAGGAAAGCATATCCCGGCTTATGATATACTGGGGCTTTTTGACTGGCCGGGCAAAATACGAGTAATTCTCCGCTATGGGGTGCGCGGCCTCATCGATGAGTCGGAATGCCAGCGCATTGATGTCGCTGGAAGAGCGATAGCATTTGCTGAGCCGAATCTGAATCAGGCCAGCTCCGAAAACCCTTTCATACTCCTCGTACCGCTGGATGGTCGTCAATGAATTGACGGTCTGATAGATATCTCCCAGCAAGGTAAAGCTGCTTTTGGGGAACAGGCGCTTCATGATGTAGAGCTGAAGCAGATTATAATCCTGGGACTCGTCAATCACGGTATGATAGATAGCAGGGAACGGGGCCACCTCCCCCATCAGCACCTTGATGAACAGGTAAAAAAGCGCATCCTCGTACAGGAGCCTCCCCCGTTCCAGGGAATCGGACAGCCTTACCACCTCCTGCTCCCTGTCCTCCCGGTCTCCCTCCCCCGTCTGGCGCAGATACTCCCCATAGACCTCTGTCATCTGTTTCCCGGCCTTTAGCCTGTTCAGACGGATTACTTCCTCCTGGGCCGACTGTATCGTCTCATACATGGTTCTTCTGTAAAGAACTTTGGCCTCCTTTTCCGAGAGCACATCCCCCTGGCTCTCCAGGAATTCCCTGCACATTTCCTCTTTTTGCAGCGTAAAATAGTCCTCTATGGCCTTTCTGACCAGAACTTTGAGCCGTTCCATGCGGGACGAAAAATCCGGGAAGTGCTGGGCGTCCAGTTTCTTCCGGATTTCTTCCGGCGTTGCCAATATATCCTCCCCGTACCGGATTTCAGGTATCTGGAAAGGAAAATCGGCAAAATAGCGGATGCAATATTCCAGCAGATCTGCAGAATACTTGACCCGAATCCACCTTTTCCGCTCCTCTGCAAAAGGGGTTTCGATGCTCTTAAGCTGGCTGTAATAATCCTCCACCTCCAGCCCCTCCCCTAATCCTGCCCTCAGGAGGTCGGCGAAAACCTTGGTCTGCGCAGGTTTCTCTCCCAAGTCAGGAAGAATGGTGGAAATATAGGAGCCGAATATATGGTTGTTTGACAATATCAATATGTTCTCGGATTTTATGGTATCCCTGTTGCAGTAAAGTACATAGGCCAGGCGGTGGAGCCCTATGCTGGTCTTCCCGCTGCCCGCCAGGCCGTAGATCAGGCAGGATTTCTTTGTATCGCTTCGTATCGCCGCGTTCTGCTCCTTTTGGATGCTCCCGATGATGACCTTGAGCTTATGGTCGGAATGCTTTGAAAGGACATCCCCCAGGATATCGTCATACATGGACGAGTCGGTGTCGTACACGGAAAGGAGGCGCCCCTTCTCTATTTTGTACTGCCTTTTCCCTGTGATTTCTACTTCATTTTTGTAGTCATGAACCTGATACCAGGCGGGGCCCAGGTCGAACTGGTAGAACATGGAGGCAATGGGAGCCCTCCAGTCAACGATGACGATTTCCTGAGTCTCCTCCTGTGTGAGGCTGTAAATTCCGATGTAGATTCTGTCCTTTTCCCCCGTTTCGCTCTCCTCAAAGTCCACGCGGCCGAAGTAAGGGGATTTCTCCATTTTCTTCATCCTCTGGGTCTCCAGGTCGTTCCATTCAAACTGCTTCTCCGCAAAGCTCACTGCCGTCTCCTGCGAGCTCATAAAGACGACATCGTCAAAATCGCCAATCCCATGCCGGTTTTCCGCCCACATTTCCTTTCGCTCCTGCAGAACTCGCTCCCGCAGCGGGTTCTTCTCCCTGTACAGCTTCTCCAGCTTGTTTTGGATGATTCCCTCCACCCGACCTAAATGCTCCACCTCGCTGCGAAATTCGCTTTTCTCCATTGCCGCGCTCCTTTCCCTGAAACCTATCCCCTTTCTTCCGGTCACTTTCTTACGGTTATGGGCAGAAAAGGGATACTGTCTTGCATATTGCTGCGATTATAGTTCAGCATTATAGTCCATGGGAGCGCCTCAATACAAGACTTGTAATTTCGCTGTTTTTTTGGTATAATAGATATACAGACAGAGGACAGGAAACCGTTCCTGTTCTTTTTATTCCCGCGAGCAATGAGTCAAGTGGGCATGCTTGCATGCACATTTGACGAATGCCGCGAGGGTCAAATACCCCGTTGCTTGCAGCGGGGTATTTGATTTTTTCATAAAATCACGGAATGCTTTCAGTTCCTTTTCCCGGCTCTCGGACAGGGCCGCTGCAAATCCTCAGGAGTCTGTTCTTTCCCGGTAAAGGCGGGCGCGTATTTCACAGCCAGGCGGATGGCTTCTTTCATGCTGACCGCGTCCGCGATTCCCTGTCCCGCGATGTCCATGGCCGTGCCGTGGTCCACGGAGGTGCGCAGAAAGGGCATGCCATTGGTAATGGCAATGGTACGGGCAAAATCCAGGGTCTTGGTGGCTATATGTCCCTGGTCATGGTACAGGGAGAGCACGCTGTTGTACCTGCCCTGGAGCGCCAGATGAAATACGGAATCCGCCCCGATGGGGCCCTCCACCCGGTATCCCCGCCCGCGCATTTCCTCCACCGCCGGCGCTATTTCCTCCACTTCCTCCCAGCCGAACAGCCCATGCTCCCCGCTGTGGGGATTCAGGCCTGCCACTGCCATGGTACCCTCCCGAACGCCCAGCTTCTCAAGGGCCTGGCTGCAGCGGCAGATATAGTCCATGACCCGCTCCTTTGTTATATCATCGCATGCCTGCCGCAGGGATACATGGCGTGTCAGGAAAAAGACCCGCATGCCGCGAACCTCAAACATGGTCAGGGGATCCTCTGTACCGGACAGGGCTCCTAAAATCTCCGTATGGCCGATAAATTCCACGCTTCCCGCCCGCAGGGATTCCTTGTTGACGGGCGGCGTGGCCATGGCGTCCGCCTGGCCCGAAAGGCAGAGCCTGGCGCTCTTTTCTATATATGCGTATGCCGCCTTTCCGCAGGCTCCCGACACTTTCCCCAGGCAGAAATCCGCCATACGGATCATTTCCATGTCTATCAGGTTCAGGATGCCAGGGCGGTAGTCCCCTTCTTTCGGCGACTCTACCCGGCGGATGGCCAGATCCGGCATGCCCGGAAAGGTCATGGCCTGTTCCAAGACAGTGCCGTCTCCCACTACCAGACAAGCAGCGCGCTCTGTCACCTCCGGATCCGCCAGAGCCTTGATTACGATTTCCGGGCCGATTCCCGCCGGATCGCCCATGGGAATTGCTATGATTGGTTTCATCGTGATTCCTCCCATTCCTCCTTGAACTGTCTGATGGATTGCTGCCTGCCGGAACGCTCATCGCTCACAGCTTTCGCGGCAACCTCAAAAAGCTTGTCGGACAACTGCCATTTATCCCGCGTGCGGTCATACCCGCCAAAGAGCGCAAAAGCGGTAGCGCCAACGAGACGTTCGCGACCTCGTCAATCGTTGCTCACTTCCGGTTAAAGCGGGATTCCCAGTCCTCCTGTGTAGCAGGGGCAGGGATGGAATGGATCTTCTGCAGGCTATAGACACCGTCCTCACAGAATCCCACAAAAATCAGCGGGTTATTGTTTCCTAGCTTCATGCCTTGAATAAGGCCATTATATACCATAGCTATAATTTATGCCAAGCGTTTTCTTTACAATGCTTTGCCAGTATTCATTTTGATCTGCGGCTTTCTGATACTCCTAATCCCTTATAAATTTTCCACTCCATCTCTTGAACAGAAACAAGTACATGTGCTAGAATATAAAAAGTATAGTTTTCATAAAAACAGGCGGCGTTTGTTTTGCGGAACACAGATTGAGAGGGGGATATGATGAGCAGGTATATCAGAGAGATGGATCTGCAGCTTCCGGAGAATGAGGTGCGGGAACTGATAGACGGTTTTCTGAAAGAGAACGGATTTTATATAGGAGAGTGGCAGGGAAAGATATGCTGGACAGCCGACTTTGGGATAAATACGCTGTTCACTCCCTTAAGGGTCACAAAGGCGAATACCGGGATATATTTTTTTGATTATACATACGAAAACGGGAAGCTGCATTTCGAGGCTTGGCTAAGGGACGGAAAGAAGAAAGAAGTAGGGTTGACGGGGTGGTATCTCTGGCAGACAAAGGAGCCTTACACCGACCTTGTGTCCAAGCTGGAGAAAGAACTGATCAGCAAACTGCCCCAGGACAGCAACCTGCGGCTTCAAGCAGGGGACAGCGCTCAGATTGAAAACAGCAACAGAAAGATGGGCAAGGCGCATCAGCTTTTGGGAGTCGTGGGCCTCATAGTTCTGATAGAGGTCTTTCTCAGCGTCCTGAGGCGGCTGGGGTTGTTGGGATTTTAACTTCTGGTACAAGTCATCGGCAGAGCGCGCGGACGAAAGGATTTTTGAGTCAAATCCAGGCAAAGCCGGCAAATTTCCCGCTTGACAAGAGACAGTATTGGTATTAGAATAATCACTAATCAGGCCATGAACATGCGTGAGTACAAAAGTATCCGTAAAAGCAGAGATGGAATGTCGCCGGCTGAAAGCGTTCCATACGGTTCTTTTGGAAGTTTCAGCATGGGAGCTTTCCTGCGAAAAGCGTCTGCCAGGATGCGTTAAGCCGGATGTCCGTGCAGCAGATTACAGTGCACAAAATGAGCGCAGGGTAGACATAATACCCTGAAATAGGGTGGTACCGCGATTCAACATCGTCCCTTGTCCAATCAACGACAGGCGGCGATGTTTTTTACTGTCAGATGCTGCCTTAAGTCTGACAGTTTCCCAACCCCCGCCGAAGACCAGAAAGGAGCATGGCAATGAAAGAGAGAATCAACGGTATTCTGTCTGAAGTAAAAACCAAGATATCTGCAGCGGCAAGCGAAAACGAGCTGCAGAGCGTAAAAAGCGCCTATATCGGCAAACAGGGAGCATTGAGCCTGCTGATGAAAGAACTTCCCGGCCTGGCGGCAGAGCTTCGCCCCCAGATCGGTTCCCTGCTGAACCAGGCCAAGAACCAGGTGACAGAGCTGGTGGAGACAAAAAGGACGGAGCTGAAGCTGAAAGCCTCGCAAGTATCCCCGGATTTTGACTGTTCCGTTCCGGGTATCCTGCCCCGCCGGGGCGGCCTCCATCCCATCACCCAGATGTGCTATGACTTAAACGACACTTTCCGTTCCATGGGCTTCGAGATTTTTCAGGAGGATGATATTACCAGCGAGATGTACGCCTTTGACAAGCTGAACTTCCCTCCAAACCACCCGGCCAGGGAAAGCATGGATACCTACTGGCTGGAGGGGCATGACAGCGGGAATACCAACGAGAAGCTGTGCCTGCGCCCCCACTTAACCGGCGGCAGCGTGCGCTACATGCAGACCCACAAGCCCCCCTACCGTTTTGTCTATCCCGGGCGGGTGTACCGCAATGAGACCACGGACGCCCATCACGAGAGGGCTTTCTTCCAATACGAGGCGCTGATCGTGGACAAGGATATCACGTTTACCTCCGGCAAGGTGATGATCAAGAGCATCCTGAGCAAAGTATTCGGCACGGACGTGCCGGTACGGATGCGCTCCGGCTTCTTCCCATTTGTGGAGCCCGGGTTCGAGATAGACATGCAGTGCCAGGTCTGCGGCGGCAAAGGCTGCAGCGTCTGCAAGCATGTGGGCTGGATCGAGGTCATGCCCGGCGGCTCGCCCCATCCGAATGTACTCCGTGCGGCGGGACTGGATCCGGACGAGTATACCGGATTCTATGTGAACATCGGTCTGGACAGGCTGGTCATGATGCGCTACGGCGTGGACGATGTGCGGCTGTTCCACAGCGCCGATCTCAGATTCCTGAACCAGTTTAAATAAGCTAAGAAGTGGCAAGAGATTTATAAATTGTTAGTTGAACAGTAAAGTCTCGAAAGCGCACGAGAGATACTTTCATGAGTGCACTTTCGAAATGAAAGATCCTCTCATGAGGTGTGCGCCCAAGAGACTTTACTCAATTGCCATGTATGGCAATTTGTGCTACTCGCGCAGCGATTTTTAATGGAGGTGTAAGATGAAATTATCATTATCATGGATTCGGGATTATGTGGCTATCCCGGAAAATATAGATTTGAAGAAACTGGCATATGATCTGACCATGTCCACCGTGGAAGTGGAGGACGTGGAATACCTGGCAGGCCGCTTTGAACACATGGTAGTTGGCGTGATTTTGGAAATCCAGGCCCATCCCAATGCGGATAAGCTTCGGGTGTGCAAAGTGGATATCGGCGGCGACGTCAAGGAGATCGTCTGCGGCGGCATCAACCTGCGGGAGGGGATGCGTGTGGCAGTCTCCTGCCCCGGCGCCGTTGTGCGCTGGCACGGAGAGGGAGATCCCGTGGTGATCAAGAATTCCAAGCTGAGGGGCGTGGAGTCTTTCGGCATGATCTGCGCCTCGGACGAAATCGGCTTAGGCGACCTGTTCCCCGCATCCCAGGAGGCGGAGATTCTGGACCTGTCGGCCTTTGACGTGCCGGCGGGCACTTCCCTGGCGCAGGCCCTGGACATGGATGACGTGCTGCTGGAAATCGACAACAAATCCATGACCAACCGCCCGGATCTCTGGGGGCATTACGGCATCGCCCGGGAGATTGCGGCTCTCTACGATCTGCCCCTGGCGGAAATCAAACCTTTTGCGGCGGATACAGAGTCCGAGTTCAAAGTGGAGATTTCCGATGCGGACAGATGTCCCAGATACATCGGCGTGGAAATGTCCGGCGTGGAGGTCAAGCCCTCCCCCTACCGGATACAGAGCCGCATCTGGAAAGCCGGAATGCGCCCCATCAATGCCCTGGTGGATATCACGAACTACGCCATGCTGGCCACCGGGAACCCCACCCACGCATTTGATGCAGACCAAATCAAAGGGCACATCACAGTCAGGCGCGCCTCCCAGGGGGAGACACTGAGCCTCTTAAACGGCAGGGAACTTACCCTTTGCGAAGATGACCTTGTAATCGCAGATTCCCAGGAGCCCGTTGCCCTGGCCGGAGTCATGGGCGGCTCCAAGGATTCTATCCTGCCTGACACCAGGCGGGTCATCCTGGAGGTGGCAAATTTTGAGTCCACGGGAATCCGGCGGACAGCGCTTCGCTACGACAACAGAACCGAAGCCTCCTCCCGCTATGAGAAAGCCGTTGACCCGGAACGCTGCGCTCAGGCGCTGGCTCTCTCCATGCAGTATTTCAGGGAGCTGTACCCGGACCTGAAAGTCACCGGTTACTGCGACAGATATGAAAAGAAGCTGAAACGGGCAGAGGTGGACGTAAGCCTCACATGGCTGGCCAAGCGCCTGGGAAAGACGCTATCCAATGAAGAAATCCGCAGAAAGCTGGAACTGCTGGGCTTCGAAGTAGAAATCAATGGCGACAAGATGCATGCAGTCGCCCCCACCTGGCGCTCCACCGGCGACATCTCCATGAAAGACGACGTGATGGAAGAGGTGGCCAGGATGTACGGCTACGACCATTTCGAGGCCACTGAATTCACCACCACATTTACAGGCGCCATCAATCAAAAGGATCAGGAGCTCCTTAGAAATATCAAGGAGTACCTGGCGATCCGCTGCGGCATGCAGGAGGTCTACACATACCCCTGGATGAACGATGTGTTCGTGGACGCCCTGCTGCCAGGCAGAGAGGGCGTGCTGAAGCTGTCCACGCCGCCTGCGCCGGATTTAAGCTGCATCCGCTCTACCCTGCTGCCCAACCTCTGCGAGGCAGTGGTAAAGAATGAACGCTATTTCAACGACTTCTCCATTTTCGAGGAGGCCCAGGTGTTCTTTGACGGAAGCTACAGTTCTCCCTATGACGAATCCGAATCTCTGCCGAAACAGCGCAGGCATATTGGAGGGGCTTTTGCAAGCAGCAAAAAAGACATCACCCAGCTTTTTAGAGAGGCCAAGGGTGTCCTTGCGTACATGCCCCGCTATACGCATATGGAAAGCTTCACGTTCCGGAAAGCGGAAAAGCCGGGCTGGGCGGACGATGTGGTGTGGCTGAATCTCTTCCTGGGGGAGGAACACATTGGCGACATGGGGCTTCTGGCCAAAAAGGTGTCCATGGAATGCGGCATCAAGAACCTCTCTGTCATGCTCTTTGAACTGGACGCCGCAAGACTTGTGCCGCTGAAATCCCGGACGAACCGCTTCGCCCATCTTGCGGAGTATCCGGAGACAGACTATGACATTTCCATGCTCTTTGACCCGGATGCCAGCTGGACGGATATCTATGAGGCCATCCTGGGCAAGAAGAAAGCAAGCGCCCTGTTGAAAGACGCTGCTTTCGTGGATGAATACAGAGGGAAACAGGTTCCGGCAGGAAAGAAGTCCGTGACCATCCGCCTGACCATTGGGTCCGGGGAGAAGACATTGACCTCCCAGGAGATCGAGAACGTGGCGGAACAGGTGATGAAAAAGCTGCGCAAGGGAATGGGCGCAGAACTCAGGACGCAATAAGGTTCCCATGGATCCGATGATACTCCTGAAACAAATTCCGCTTTTTTAGAAGATAGCGCGATACTCAGCCACCGCTTTATCAAGCATTGCCAGAAAGACATGAGAGGAAGCACCGTCCTTGCAGGTGCTTCCTCTCATTTGTCTCATATTATCTGTCTATTAGTGCTGTATCTCCGGCTTCTGCTTCGCCATCATCCTGGCCAGCACGGGACCCATGCACTTGCCCAGGACGGGAACCAGCTCATGGTCGTAGTTCTCCTTTACCTGGCTGTCCTTGCCGATGACCAAAGTGTACTCTTTCTCCGGGGTAGAAGCGGGCCAATCAGGCACCTCCGGATTCTGGGGGCTGCCGGTCTTGGCAAAGGCCATGACGGAATCGAAGATCAGCTTCTCCACCCGTTCGGTGACGCCCTCTTCCTGGGTGTAGGGGGCAAGCTCCGTGTTGTGGAAGAAGTAGGGGATGTCCGCGCAGTGCCAGGGCGTGCGCCCGCCGTCAAAGTTCATGTCCAGGTTGAACAGATAGGGCCATACGCCGCCGCTGCAGTTCGCCCTGGTTTTGATATACTGGATCTCCGGCCCCCGGAACATGAAGTCCATGGTCATGATGTCCACAGGGTTGCGCTCCGGATAGGCTTTCCGGAACAGATCCAACAGTTCTCCAGCCCCTTCCTTGCCCACTTGCTCTTCCACATAGGCCGCGCCCTGTTCTCTGGTCATCTCCGCTTTCTTGTAAGGGGTAGGGGCAAAGGAAGCGAATTCCCCGAACACGCTGCCCACCATCATGGGCACATGCTCCGTCTCCTTGCGGAAGCCGTTGATCACGGGATCCCCCACATAGAAGCCGTTCTTGTAGGGCGATCCGCCTACGTACTCGCCGGCCTGCTCCAGGGCGGGCTTCACCTTGTTGTAGGCAGCCGCCAGGTCGTCATAGGGCACTGTCTCCAGGGCTTTCACGTCCTCCACTTTCAACTCTTCCATCAGTGCCCTGCCCAGCTTCTCGCCGTTTCCGGTGCAGTCGGACATCAGGCCGCCCAGGACGCCGCTCATGTTGATGCCTTTGGCAAACAGGCCGTCTGCCGCCGGGGTCTGGAGCAAAGTGGTGACTTTGGCGCCGCCGCCGGACTGTCCGAAGATGGTCACGTTCGACGGATCTCCGCCGAAGCTTTCGATATTGTCATGAATCCACTGCAGGGCCGCCACCAGGTCGTCTGTGCCTGCGTTGCCGGAGTTTGCGTACTCCTCCCCGAAAGGAGACAGGTCGCAGTAGCCCAGGACGTTAAGCCTGTGGTTTACGGACACCACCACTACCTGGCCCAGCTTGCACATGTTCTCGCCCTCATAGGCGATCTGCTCGATGGAGGAGCCTGCGAAGAATCCGCCGCCGTGGAGCCATACCATGACGGGACGCTTCTCCCCGTCCAGTCCCGGGCTCCAGACGTTCAGGTTCTGGCAATCCTCGTTCATGACCCAGAATCGATGGGGCACCATCAGCTCGCCGCCGGGCTTGCCCAGATCCATAAGGGGGCACACATAGCCGTAGCTGGTGGCCTGGAACACGCCCTCCCAGGGCTCTACGGGTTCCGGCGCGTGGAAGCGCTTTGCCTTGGCGTAGGGGATTCCCTTGAAAATGTACATGTCGTCATAGAAATAGCCACGTACCTTTCCTTTGTCGGTGTCCACCACGGCTGTCTGCTCGTCGTAGATGAATTTTTTCTCCATAAGTTACTGCCTCCGTTTCTTTTTTAGTTTCTTTTAGATAAACAAATTTTAACCTATTTTAAATAGACATGCAATTGCGGAAAGGAAACTTTTTCTGCACGGATTACCATAAATCAAATGACTCTCGCCTCCTCCAGCGCCCGGCATTCTTTCTCGGATTTTTCCAGGAACTCCATGAGGATTTTCCGGTTGTCCTCCCCCAAAGTGGGCGATGGCTTCCTGGTCACATCAGTCCTGGTGCCCAGAAGCTTTACCGGATTGCCGTTTAACACGATGTCCCCCATCACCGGGTGGGTGGTATGTACCAGCATTTCCCTGTCCTCAGCGATATGCCCGTCCTGAAAGATATCCTCCAGGTCATAGATAGGGCCTGCGGGGATGCCCTCCTTTAACAGAAGCTCTGTCACCTCCGCCACGGATCTGTCTTTTGTCCACTCCTCAAAATATTCCTTTAAAATCAGGTTGTTCTCCACCCGCAGTGGCACAGTGAGGAACCGTTCATCCTTTATCAGCTCAGGCCTGTGGAGAATCGTTTCACAGAAATGCTCATACAGCTTCTGGTTCCCGCAGCCGATAACTACATGTCCGTCTTTCGCCTCGTAGGTGTCGTAGGGGGCTATGGCTTCGTAGGAATTGCCTCGGCGCTCCGGGACTTTGCCGGAGACGAAGTAGCGCTGTACGGCCTGCTCCAGGCTGGCCACCACACAGTCGGTGAGGGAGACGTCCACCCTCTGCCCCTCTCCTGTGATATTTCGGGCGTTTACTGCGGCCAGGATGCCTATGGTCAGGTTCAGTCCACCCAGGATGTCGCCCATGGCATTGCCGGAGCGGGTGGGAGGATTATCTTTCTGGCCCGTGATGCTCATGAGGCCCCCCATAGCCTGGGCAATGATGTCGTAGCCGGGCCTGTCATGGTAGCGGCCGTAGCTGCCGAAGCCGCTGACTGCCCCGTAGATCAGCCTGGGATTTTCCTTTTTCAGCTCCTCATAGCCCAGCCCCATCCTGTCCATGACCCCGGGGCGGAAGTTCTCTATGAGGATGTCCGTTTTCTTCACCAGCTCCCGCAGGATTTCTTTCCCCGCCTCCTGCTTCATGTCCAGGGTCATGCCGTATTTATTCCGGTTCAGATTGGAATAGTACAGGCTCTCGCCGTTTATGTAGGGAGCGTAGGCCCTGGCATCGTCCCCTTTGCCGGGCCGTTCTATCTTGATGACGGTAGCGCCCAGATCCGCCAGCATGGCCCCGCAGAAAGGGCCCGCAATCACGCGGCACAGGTCAAGCACCACCAGGTTCTCCAATGCTGCATGCTCTGCCATTTTTACGTCAACTCCTTATGCGTCTGTCTTGTTCCCCGCAAGGTTCAGCCCAGTTCGTCCTCGGCCACTTCTATTTTCATCCGCAGGAAAGCGCTGCCCATGGACTTCCCCAGGCTGTCCAGCCGCAGGGAGTGAGTGGCGCCGCCGCCTAAGGCATGCTTCATGACGAAATTGAAGCCCTGCAGGGAGGGTACGTCATAGCGGACGATCTCGCCTCTGACCATGTCACCGAAATGGGCTTTCACCCGCTCCGGAGTCACTTCTCTGGCGATGATACCGTAATACTCCGGCTTCCTGGCAAACACGCACACATTGCTGGTGTCGCCCTTGTCCCCGGATCTGCCGTGAGCAATCTGATTCAGATATATCTGCATTTTTTGTCGATACCTCCTCTCCCTCAAACCACTTCCAGAATATGGCTCTCCAGCTTCACCGCATCCCTGGGAATCAGGCAGGGCCACAGTCCCAGCACCTCCTGTACCTTTGCCCTGCCGCCGAAGAAGCTTGCTCCGGGCGGTCCGTTCAGCTGCAGAGGCGCAATCTCCGGCACCAGCTTATAGGCTTCCTCCTTGGTCAGAGTACGTATTGCTATGCGCAGCACCACCTCGTTCAAATCTTTCAATTTCTCCGGATCCGTCTCCGCCACCCCAAGGTGCAGGGCATTTACGCCTATGTAATCGATTCGGACTTCCTCCGCGGCCAGATTTTTACGCTTCATCTTCTTCATGATGATATCCGCGGCGTACTGCGCTTTCTCATAGGCATCCGGCCAGGCGAAGCTCAACATCCCCGCCACCTTGTATCCGGCATGATACCCCAAAGACAGCTTCAGCATATCGGGCCTGCGCCTGCCGCGGATATTCCCTACCCGCACACGGTTCTCCCCGATTTGGGTCAAAGTGGCCTGGCTGATGTCCACGTTCACGTCCGGCGTCAGGTAATTGGCCGGGTCGTGCACCTCGTAAAGGAACTGCTCCTTGCAGGACTGCTCGCAGATGATGCCGCCGCAGTCCGGTGCTTTGGTGATGACAAAATTGTCCTCGCTGACCTCCGCGATGGGAAAGCCCAGTTCGTCCATCCGGGATACATCCCGCCATCCGTAGTCATAGTTCCCGCCTGCGCCCTGGCCGCCGCATTCCAGCAGATGCCCTGCCATGATGCCCCTGGCCAGATTGTCCCAGTCGTCCGCCTCCCACCCCAGCTCGTGCATGCACGGGGCCAGGAACAGGGCGGAGTCCGTGGAGCGGCCGGTGATGACCATGTCCGCGCCCTGCCTTAAGCATTCCAAGGTGGGCTCGTGGCCGAAATAGACATTGGCATTGAAAACCTTGTCCTGAATGTCCCGAAAGTCTCCGGTATCGTCCATATTTTCAAAGGTGACTCCCTCTTTCAGAAGCGCAGGAATCCTGTCCGAAATCTCGTCCCCGGTGACATAGCCGATCTTCATGCCGGAAAGACCCTGTTCCGATGCCTGGGCCGCAAGGGCCTCCACCAGCCCCTCAATGTTCATGCCCCCGGCGTTGGTCAGCACGCGGATGCCTTTCTCATAGGCCTCTTTCCCGCACTCTTTCATCATCCCTAAAAAATCCCTGGCATACCCGGCCTTAGGGTTCTTGAGCTTCTGCCTGGCCAGGATGGACATTGTCAGCTCCGCCAGATAGTCGCAGGCCATGTAGTTGATGTCGCTGTTTCGCACCATGTGGATAGCGGCGTCATTGCTGTCCCCCCAGAAGCCCTGTCCGCCCCCGATAATCACTTTTCCCATGGCTTCTTCTCCCTCCTTCCGTTTCGGTTCCGTTTCTTTCATGTTCCAATGGTTCCTCTGCGTTTTTATATTCACATTGGCTCTCTATATGGATTCTTCATTTTCCCATGTCAGGTTTAACGTTTTAGTTTTTCCGTTTCATTATAAAATTATTTTTGTATTATTGTCAATTTCTTCATTTGTCCTCTTGTCTATCAGATAATATCCTTTTTCGGTCAAATAGCCTTTTTCAGAGCTATGGGAGTATTGTCCCCCTTGACCAGGAACGAATTTCATTGTAGCATAATAAGTGAAAACTCAATCGTTCATCCTGACTGTAACGCCAAAGAACGGCTCTTTTAAACACAGTGGGTAAGCAAGAGGAGTATCATCATGGTCACAATCAAAGAAATCGCCAGGGAGGCAAACGTATCGCCTACCACTGTCTCCCTGATTCTGAACCATAAATCCAAGGAGCGGAAAATCTCCCCCCTGACAGAGCAGAAAGTGCTGGAGATTGCCGCCCGCATGGGCTATCTTCCCAATCTGCAGGCAGTGGGGCTGAAAAAAGGCGGCGGACAGTTTTCCTACCGCATATTGGTGTTCTGGGTGGCGGACACCAGGGCCCATACCATGCTGCGCTTCTTCCGGGGGATCGAAGCCACCATCGAGGAGGACAGCCTGCCTTTCGAGATACTGCTCCAGCCCTATAAGGCCGGGGCACTTCAGACTGCCATGAAGCAGGAGCTGCTGCTGTCCTGTCATGGCGTCTTGGTGTGCAATGCGGCGGAAGCGGATCTGGAATATTTGGATGCAAACCAATTCCCCCGCCCCATAATCCTTTACAACCGCTATTCCAAGAAATATTCCAATGTGGTCATGGACGACCGCTCTATCGGCTCCATTCCCGGAGAAATCTTCGCCTCCCACGGCAAAAAACATCCGGCGGTGATCACCACCCTGCCCACTTTCAGCGGCATGAGCATCCGGCGGAACCTCTTCGCCTACACCTGCCGCTCCCGGGGTATGGACGAGCCTGTGGTATACTGCTGTCAGCCCACCGGCAGAAGCGGCTGCGAAACCACCTTACAGCTTTTGGAGAACCATCCGGAGACGGACTGCATCCTCTATATGCGGGAGGGGTTGGCTTTGGGGTCGCTGCGGGTCTTCTCAGAACTTCGGATTCCTTTCCCCGGGAAGCTGGAGTTCATCGCCATCGCGGATTCGGCCCTGGATTTCAGTGAAGTCTGCATCCCGGCCCTCTCGGTGGTATATCTGCCCCTGGAGGCGGTGGCCTCGGAGTGTACCAGGATGATGTACCGCCAGATACATACCGCCGGATACAAAGTCACCTCCAAAGTGATACCCGTCACTTATATTCCCCGGGAGAGCTGCCCTGACAAAGGGTAAAAGTGCCGCAAGTAAGCAAAGTGCCGCAAGTAAGCGGCACTTGGAAGTTGCTCTGCAACTTCGGCAACTTTGCTGTCGATACACTTACATAGCACCGGAAAGGAGAACCACTCTATGCCTACAGGAATCATGATTGACGCTCTGGCAATCGGCTTTAAGAACGGCCATTGATTTCGGCGAAAAAAAGATTGACAAACTGCCAAATCGGCGATATACTTCTCCATACAAAAAACAAAGGCTGTGAAGAGAAAAGTAAGCGGTTAGATAGGTCACAGAGAGCCTGGAGAGGTGGGAACAGGCACGGAAGGAACCGCTGAAAATGGTCTCGGAGCCGCGCACCGAAGCCCCCGGGCCAAGGCTGCGACGGGTGCACCCGTTACAGTGCCGGGCTATCGACGGGTCATTTCCCGTCCGCAGCCGGTAAGGCTCATGTCGTGAGGCATGGGTGAATTTAGGGTGGTAACACGAAGCGTAGCTCTCGTCCCTGAAAAAGAAATTTTTCAGAGAGGAGGGCTTTTTTCATGGAAAATTTTGACGGATAAATATAAATAGAACGGGCAAGAAAAGGAACAGCGCCCGGAACGGGTATTGATTACAGTATTGTCGCCACGTATTCGGCGAATATCAAATTTGGAAATGAGGGAAACAGAATGAGTAGAAATATTTTAATCGGCGGGGCATGGCCCTACGCAAACGGCTCCCTGCACATCGGCCATATCGCAGGCCTGCTGCCCGGAGACGTGCTGGCAAGGTATCACAGGGCAGTTGGGGACAATGTGTACTTTGTGTCGGGGAGCGACTGCCACGGGACGCCTGTGGCGATTCGGGCAAGGCAGGAGGGGCGGACGCCCCGGGAAATCAGCGATTTTTACCATGCAGAATTTACGGATTGCTTCCGCAGACTTGGGTTTAGCTATGATGTATATACGAAGACCTCCTCCGAAGAGCACAAGCGCTTCGTGACACAATTCCACAGAAAGCTGTATGAGAGCGAATATGTGTACGAAAAGGAAGCCCCGCAGGCCTATTGCCAGGACTGCGGCTCCGCTCTGGCAGACCGTTTCGTGCTGGGAAAATGTCCCCGGTGCGGGAAAGAGGCCAGAGGCGATCAGTGCGACGTCTGCGGCGCGGTGCTGGAACCGGAGACCCTTGCGGAGCCCGTGTGCGCCTCCTGCGGGAAACCCGTGAGTTTCCGCAAAGCGAGGCACCTCTATATCGCCGTCTCCCGTCTGGAAAAGCAGCTTCAGGCCCTGGTGGACGCACACCCCGAGTGGCGGAAAAATGCCATTGCCTTTACCAACAATTATATCCGGGACGGCCTGCGGGACCGGGCCCTGACCAGGGACCTGGAATGGGGGATTCCGGTTCCGAAAGCAGAGTATGAAAACAAGACCATCTATATCTGGGCGGAAAACGTGCTGGGGTATCTCTCCGCCAGCAAAACTGCCGCCGGGGAAAGGGGCACGGATTTCGGCGCGCTCTGGGGCAGAGACGCCATCCATTATTATGTGCACGGAAAGGACAACATCCCTTTCCACACCATCATCCTGCCCGCCCTTTTACTTGGAAACGGCCAGGGGTGGCACCTGCCGGACCGGATCGTGTCCAGCGAATACCTGACCTTGGAGGGGCGCAAGATATCCACCAGCCAGAATTTCGCCATCTGGGTAAAGGATCTGCTGGCCTGCTACGAAGCCGACTCCATCCGCTATTTTTTCCTGGCAAACGGCCCGGAGAAGAAAGATGCGGATTTCTCCTGGCGGGAATTCGTCCACAGCCACAACGGGGAGCTGTTGGGGGGCTACGGGAATTTCGTGAACCGCTCCCTGGCGTTCATCGAGAAGTACCTTGACAAAACCGTGCCAAGCGGAAAGCCTGACCCGGAGCTGGACGCGCGAATCGGGGCGCTGTATCCGGCAGTGGGCAGTCTGATTGAAAAAGGGGCTTTCAAGGACGCCCTGGAACAGATATTTGATTTCGTGAGGGGAGCGAATAAATTCTTCGATACCAGGCAGCCCTGGGTCACCAGAACCGCCGACCGGGCCGCCTGCGAAGACACGCTTTATCAGTGCGTGCAGATCATCGGGAACCTGGCCGTGCTGCTGGCGCCTTTTCTGCCCTTTTCCTCGGAAAAAGTGTGCAGGTGGTTAGGCCTGACAAACCGATGGGAAAAGCAGTCTGTTCCGGGCGGCTTCCGGCTTCCGCAGGTGGAGATTCTGTTCCGCAGGATTGACAAAAAAGCCATAGACACAGAGACGGAGAAGCTGAAAGCCCTTTTGTAGGAGGTGGGCCGGAAGTGAAAGGGAATGGATAATCGGCTTGGATGCCTATATCCATTCCCTCTGAGCGAACAGGCGAATATATCCTTTTTTTAAAAACTGATTCCTTTTGGATTGCCTCTTAGCTTAACATTTTTACACGAGTTTCTTTACAGCATCATATCCTGGCATACCAATCATAAGGCAGATTCGTATGAAAGACTATACAGCCCCTTTTCTACAGGAAAAATCTCCGCACATCCGTTATGGAGTCAACGAACTGTCCCAAGGAATTCCACAGAAAAATTTTTATTTCTCAAACCGCTTCTCATTGCTCTGATCACACTACAATACTAAATAATATCCAAATCCACATTTTACATATCTGTATTAATACTCTTAATAAATTCATGAAGTTGCTTAGTATATACCATTCCTAATGATGACACTACTGCACGAAGTTGCATTGCAGCGTTCTTTGAAGTTTGACTGCTTTTCAATCCTCCAATCAATGCTGGTTCCAATGTTCCATGAAATGGTAATAGAATATTAATAACTTGGTTCCATTTCCCTACTAAAGCTTCAAAATCTTTATTATCTTTATAAAAAAGTTTCCAAGAATCTAAAATTTTTTTACCTATTAAGCTTTCCATACAAATACTTATTGCATAAATTAGAAGCATTTTTGCCCCACGTCTACTTAAAAAATTAAACTCTCCTTCTTCAACATCTGTCCGTTCTTCTTTCTTGTTTTTTAAATAAATCTTATATTCATCGATCGCTCTACCAAGAGAATAAACAAAAATAATATGTTCTGCTGAAAGCTGATCGGAGAAAATATTGCTATATTCTTTGTCTTCATCCCAAATTATTTTCTTTGAATTGTACGCTGTTACACAATCACCATGAAAGGCCACCAAAGTTTGTGCTACTAAGTATGGGTCAAAAACTTCTTTATTTCTTACTCGTGTGTTATCCCTTCTTCCCCCACTATAATACAACTGAGGGAACTTCTTAAACTCATTTCTTAACCTAATCTGCTGTTTATCATTACTTCTCAAATCCGATGGAAGTATCTCATTCTGTTTATTATTGTTATTTATTATTTCTTCAATTATCTTCGGATCACTGCACACAATGAAACGTATAGGTACCAAAAAATCTGCTTTCAGAGACTCCACTGCTCCTATTGCACCTGTAGACTGCGCCCCATTTATTACCGTAATTCCTGTTACAGATTTTAACATTTCATTCTCAATACTATAATCGTTTACCAAAGCCGTTAGTCCGTTATTATATGCCCAAAAATTTTCAGGTTGCTTTTCTACTGTATCCATAATACCTAAATTAATTTTATTCTTCCGCTTTCCCGCCCCTAGAAAGTTTCTTGGATTTCCCGAAAAAAGGTCATCTTTATACTTCAAATATAATCTTCGAATCCAAGAACCTTTAACAGCAGTCACACAAGCTCTCCATTTTCTCCCACTAATTTCAAATACATTCCCAGGTCCATCAATAGCAATCGTATCTTCAACCATAATACGTTTGTTCGAACTATTATACCATTTCTCAATAGTATTATTTCCTACTTCTAGCGCTACTACTTTAACAGAATTATCTCCTGCTAAAGAATTAACTAGCTTTTGCGCAGCAATCTGTACTGTGTTTAGTTCTTCCTGTACCTCTGGATTATTTTTTTCGTTCATATTATGTACATACCAAAAATTTATTGTATTAATATCACCTTCTTTAATTGCATCTTGCAGTTCTCTCACAGCACCCTTTATTCTCTCCGGAACATCTTCAATATCTCGCGTAAAAATCCATGAAGCAGCAACACTTAAGTCACTCGCCTTATTTACTTTGGCCAAATCAGTTTCTTGTGGCTCCCTTTTCATATATGCTTGTGCAACAACAGCAAATCCAGAATCCCGATCAATATAAATCAAATCACACTTTTTGTCATCACTACCATCTGTTAATGCATCAGATGCAACTGCTATAATATCCTCTATATCATATCTCAATTGTAATGCATAAAGTAACAGTGAATTATCTCCATATAGTTCAATCAATTCTGTACACCCTCTATAATTTTCTATATATTTATACATAATTTTTCCCCTATCATTTGCAAATTACCTCAAGCAGTTATGCATGTTGTTTTGTATATGCTGTCGTATGATTTGAATAAGTGTCCCATGTTGGTTCATAATCCGCAGAAGCCTGGTTCCCCCACATATCCCATCCCTCTCTAACTCCTCTGGCAAAAAGTTCGATTCTTGGCCCCTGACTGCATGCTTCGATAATTGATACAATCTCATCAGGTTTGCGGCTATGCTCCCGCTTTATAGCCCTGACAATATTGACTTGCGACCGTGCCGGCTGTAATGTCCTATTAGGCGCACTTTTCTTTTTAATCCCAAATAAAATCAATTCGGTTACATTTCTGAAATAAAATCCTACACCTCTACCGTCAGGTCCTCCGTCTTTTCTTACTTTCTCCCATACGATATTACCTTTATATTCGAACCCCCATGCTTTCATTACCTCCAACCCTTCTGGAAGCAATGCATTTGGAACCCATAAATAGAGATGTGCTTTATCTCCAGCAATATCTGCAACTGGTAATGCCATTATATCCGAAATCTCCATCGTCTCATACCTAGTCAGACGTTTATGTTCTGGAGCAACTTTCCCTGTCCTGTTACGAAATTGCCATGGCGGATCTGCATAAATTGTATTATACTTTTTCCCTTTCGAAAATTCCTTTAAGTCCTGTATGGTACTTATTAAGTCTGCCATATTCTTCAACACATTCCTTTCCTATACCAACAGCTAAAATTGGACAGCCCCCATTGCGACGTGAATCTAGTCTATATCTCAGTTTTCCCATCCATGTGGTGCTTGCTCCATATTTTTTAATTAAAGATTGCCCATTATCATCTTTTTCCTGTTTGAATATCTCATTAAGGTTTTCTGCTCTTGTTACAATTATCCCTACATCAATTAATCCACAATCAAAGTAGGTTCTCATTGCTAGCAAATCCCGATCAAATGTCTGATCTTTACTGTTCCATTCCAAATCAAAAGCAACTCTGTTTTTTAGGAAATCTATATTATGGCCATCAATATATCCCTCAATTGTCTCAATTTCATATGGCTCATCTGCAAAATGTCCTCTTCTTTGAGCAGTCTGCCTGGGATATTTTTTTACAATTAAATCGCCACTTATCCTGATCTCTCTCCATCCATATGGGTATAAAACGTCATCGAACTTTTTAGGGATTGGAGATTCATTGCCCCCAGCTTTCTTAATATCTGCCAAAGTAAGCTTTAATCTGCGCAAACATTCCTGTAATTCGTTCCATTCCATTGGAAATGCATCATGCAGTATCTCCAGAGCATGCCCATAATTGTAAAATTCAAATTTATCTAGAATATCACTATCTATATATCTTTTTATATCCATATTTATTTTTCCTGTATTTCGATTATTTTGTTACTCAAATTCAAAAAGTCTTTCTCATAAGCAAAAATATGCTTCCCCATCCTGAAAAAGTATGCTTATAAAGTGATTTTATCATATGCAACGTTCCATTACAACCTGTTTCGATAATTTGTATGTGGCTTTCTCTTCCGCTTCATCGCATTGGCTGTATTGCATCGCTCCGCCTGTATATCCATTTTCTCCATGTCTGCAAATAATTCGCCCATCTTCTTTTCCCTCATCTTGTCAGTCAATCTCATTATTCCACTTCCTCTTCCCGCATGCGGATGGTAATGATAGCCCTGGCGCCGCCTCCGGGTCCTGCGCTGTATTCCAGCCCTCCGGCCGGTCCGTATACCCGCCGGATGCGGTCGTAGACATTTTTCACCCCAAGGCTGTCGTGGGCGCTGTCCGTCTGGCCCTCCCCGTGTATATAACGGTTGACCGCGTCCATGTCCCCGCCCCGCCCGTTGTCGGTGACGGAGATTCTGATTTCACCCTGTCCTGCTATTTCGGCGCAAATCTCAATCCGGCAGTCCTCCCGGACAGAGTCGAAACCGTGAATGATACAGTTTTCCACCAACGGCTGGATGATCAGCTTGGGAATCAGCACCGCCTGGCATTCCGGCGCAATGGAGTATACAAAGCAGACCGTCCCGCCCCCGCTCATCTTCTGAAGCTCTTCATACTGGCGTATGATTCCGATTTCCTTTTCCAGAGGAACCAGCCCGTTTGGCTCCCTGGTATTGTAGCGCATGATCTGCACCAGCCGGTTGATCTGCTTGGCGATGGTCTCCTGTCTGCACAAAAGGGCGTGGCTGCTGATGGTTCCCAAAGTATTATAGACGAAATGCGGGTTGATCTGCGCCTGCAAAAGCTGCAGTTCCGCGTTTTTCTGCTTTTCCGCACTCTCCCACACGTCTTCCAGCATCTCCCGGATTTTCTCCTGCATCCGGTTGTAGCCCCGGTAGAGAATGCCGATTTCATCCTTTCCAAATGCCTGCTCCTCCACAGGCTCCACAATCCCCTGCTCCATCTGCCCGGCCAGGCGGACGATGGGCGCGGTGATAGTGCGGCTCAATAGACTGATGAAGAATATCCCTACCAAAAAGGCAAGCGCCAGGAGCACCGGCAGAACCCACAGCATATGAAAGGACATCCTGTTGATGTCGTCCGCCGGGATGACGGTCAAAAGTTCCATCCCCCGGGCCACCCCGTCCTTTTGCACCAGGTATTGCTTTCCCTCATAGTCGCAGTAGTCCGTCTCTTTCGCCATGGATTTCCAGACAGAAATCAGGCTTTCCCCGGACAAAAGCCCCTCCCTCTCCTGATTGGTATACAAAATGTTCCCCGTTTCGTCCAGAATGGCAAGCTGGGCCCTCTCCGGCATTTCCGACATATCGATGCGGTTTTCAATCTCCGCGAAGTCGATGCCCGCCACCATCACGCCCAGGTCCTTGACCTCATATCCCTCCTGCCAGGTGAAATACTGATACCGCAGAAGCTTTGCCCCAAACAGCTTTCCCGGGGCTGCCTCGTCCGCAAACCAATAGCTCTCCCCGCCCCGCTTCACGACCTCCTGATACCAGTCCCAATCCTCCATGCCGGTATCCCGAAAAAAACCGTTTTCAAAGTCATGCCACTTCTCCAGATACACAGCCATAGGATAAGCCTCCGGTACCAGTAAGGCATATATATCTGTGGAATAAAACAGCACTTTCAGCATGGCCTCATGGACATTGCGCTCCTCCACCATGACGCTGAAATTGAATCCCTTTTCCCGGGGATCCGTAAAAATGATCCGCTCAGCGATACTGGACACGTTCTTCCTGCCGTCCGTAATATAAGCATTTTCGTTATCGCACACCACGTCCATGGCATCCTCCACAGAGCGAAAGATTTCCCTGATCCCGTTGGCATTGGTGGTGATAGCCATAGAAAAATTCCCTTGGAAATACTGCACGAACACATTATGATAATATTGAAAAAGAAAAACTCCCGCCGCAAAAATCAGCAGCAAAAGCAGCCCGCAGAACAGCACCGACATCTTTTTCCTCAGGCTCATGTCCCGATATCCCCTTTTCACCCTCATCCCTCCCCACACAAGCGCAATGCCAATAACCTTTCAACATTCCTTTCATGTCGGCGCGGCCGACACATACAGCAAAACATAGTTCTGTTGTCAAGATCAATCGGTGCGATGCCAGTACTTCTCCCGGTATTCCCCAGGCGTCATGTTCATGCTGCGTCTGAATACCTTGTTGAAATAGCCGGCATCCCTATATCCCGAAAGTCCGGCGATCTCTTTGACGGGCCTGACGCTGTGCTGCAGCTGCTCACAGGCAAAGCGCAGCCTTTTCTCCTGAATGTAGTCCGTGACTTTCATGCCCGTCTGTTCCAGGAACAGCCGCCCCAAGTACACCGGGGACATGGACAGCTCCCTGGCCAGCATATTAATGTCCAAATCCGGGGAGGAAAAACGCTCCTGAATGGCTTTCTGCATTTCCCATACCACCAGGCTGCTGTCGGGCTTCTCCTGCTGCATGGCCTGGTCGAACTGCCCCCGCAGCCACGCCGTGCGCTCCGACACAGGGCAAGCCATGATTTCCGCCTGCAGGCGTCTTTGGGTTTCAAACAAAAGCCCATAGTCCATTTTCAGGCAGGTATTGCGGTAATCGATTAACGGCGCGATCAAATGCTGCCACAGTCCTATATCCTCCAGGCTCAATGTCTCCTGCAGCCGTTCCACCCGGTGGAAAAAACAGTCCACCATCTCCCTGTCCTTTTCCTCTATGGCGCATTTGAGCACGTCCCTGTACTCGTCCCCGCAGATTTTTACAAAAAAGGAGGCGCTCTCCTGCCGGATGGCCGTCTCCCGGATCATGTCCTGCAAAGTGAGCAGAGCATCGCCGTCCAGGGGCTTGAGCACATATCCCTTTACATGATACCGCAGCGCCATCTGCGCCGTCTCAAAGTCTCCGTATGCGCTGACAAAGAAAAGGTTGATGTCCGGGTATTTTTCATAAATCTGCCGGCACAGCTCCCTGCCGTCCATCACCGGCATCTTCACATCGCTGACCACAATGTCCGGACGTCTGTCCTCAATAAGCTTTAAGGCCTCCGCGCCGTTGAAAGCGCAGATAGGCTCTTCGCATCCCAGCGATGCCCAGTCGATGAGCTGCCGCAGACACTGGCAGCTCATATGGTCGTCGTCTACAATCAGCACTTTCATGTGCGCAGCCTCCTTTTTCCCATGCATAAGGATACTATGCCATAGTCAGAAGTTGGCACAGCGCCTTTCTGGGTCAATATTATAGCATATTGTACTTTCAGGTAAAACCTCCAAAAAAGGCGGCGGATTCCCTCTTTTCCCATAGGAATCCGCCGCCCTGCAAAAATCCGGTATCAAAGACCTCCTGTACCTTAACGCTGAGAACGGTATGCGTCATACTGGGCCTGGGCTTCCTCCACGATTTTATCGATACCAGCGTCTTTTAATGCTTTCTGAAATTTCGGAAGATACTCATCGGGGTCATAGAATCCGGTGTCCAGCAAACGGAAGTATTCTACGCAAACAGCGTTCACCGCTGCACATTCCGCCTCCACTTTCGAGTCATCGAACAGGAAGTGTGCCAGAATGCTCATTTCTGCGTTTCTATTGAAAATATCGTACTGCTCTTTCTTGTCCGCCGACTCGCCTTTCTGCAGAGAGGGTACCATAACATTACAGCAGCTCCAGACGCTATTCTTCCAACCGGCGTCCGCATTCACAGTGACATACCCCTCCGCATCCCTGGTATAGTGCTTATCCTCGATACCATAGCACAACAAATCTGCCAGCGTCTGATCCGTGCTCAACAGCCCCAGAAACTTTAGGCAGGCATCTGCCTTTTTGGTTCTTGCATTTACCATATACGCAGAGCCAAACGTGCCGTCATTGGATAGGTAATTTTTCGACTCCAGTAAGGTCCCAACCGGAACTCCATAGCGAAGGGAGGCATTTGCAATATTATCCGGCACAGTAGTCCACATAGCGCATACGGTGTCTCCGTCAACCATCATCTTCCCGATTTCCTCAAAGGAGAAAAGCGTTGAAGACGCTCGTTCCGGATTGATATAGCCAGCTTGATTCCACTCATACATCAGGGAAACATGTTCCTTAAACAGATCAGACTCTATCATGTTCTCTACTGTCACGCCCTCATCAATGCGAATTCCCACAATTCCTTGCGTTGCGCATACAGTCACCAGCGCATACACGTCCTCGATAGCTGCCATCCAGGAATTGCTCACAGGCAGCCATGCATTCGTGGCTCCTGCTTCGTAAGCTTCCTTTAAAAATGGAGTCAAATCGGCATAGCTTTTCACATTGGAAAAATCCCAACCGTTTTTCCCTGCTTTCTCCACAGAGTAAACGAAACCGTGGCCCACCGCTGCTTCCTTATAGATGGGGACATAGTAGTTGCGCCCCCCCTGCTGTGCTGCCTGCCAGATATTTTCCGGCATGGAGCCATATAAATCCGGGTAATCCTGCAGCAAATCCGTTAAATCCATGGCACTGTTTCCGCTGATATAGTTGTTTCCATTGGCCCAATTTGCTGTCCAGAACAAATCGATATCCTCCCCGGAAGCCAGCGCCAGAGGCAGTTCCGGCTCCTCTTTCGGGTTTATCATGGTAACTGTCACACCGATGAACGGCTCAATGTACTCGTTGATAGCGGCCTCTATCTCCGCCTTATCCGGATTGTCATCTCCGTTATTGTTGGTAACATACCATTTGATATTCACCGTTTCGCCAGAAGACTGCTGCGTCTCTTCCTGCCCGGCGTCGCCGCTCTCTGTCTCCTGGGTGCCCTTTTGAGTCTCCTGTGTACTCTTTTCCGCTTCCTGGGTGTCCTTTGACGTCTCCTGGGGGGTGCTTCCGCATCCCGCCATCATACTACATGCCAGTAACAACGCCATGATTCTGCCTGCTCTCTTTTTCATCCCTTATTCCTTTCTCCTTTTCTTGTACAAATAATAAATAGTATCTATCTAAACCGCCAGTCTATGTACGGCTTAAACCTTTTCACCCTTTCACTGACCCCACTGTCAACCCCTGGACAAAGTATTTCTGGAAGAAGGGATAAGCGATCATGATAGGACCGATGACGGTTACCAGCATAGCCATCCGGGCAGAGATTTCCGGAACTGTCTCCCACATCTGCGCTGCAACCGCATCGTTCATATTGGGATTGTTCAGCATCTCAATCTTTTTCTCAATCTGCATCAAAAGCGTCTGCAGCGGAAGCTTCCCCTGGGTCTTGATATAGAGGTAACCTGTCTCCCAGTTGTTCCAGTACCCAATCGCCACCATGAATCCCACCGAAGCCAGAGCGGGAAGCAGCAGGGGCATGACCACCTGTGCGTAGATGCGGAATTCCCCCGCACCGTCTATCTTGGCGGATTCCACCAGGGCCTCGGCAATGTTGCCCTGGATGTATGTACGCAGAATAATCACATGCATGGCCGAAATCGCCGGCAGGAACAGAATCAACATATTGTCCTTGAGATGATAGACCGTGGTGTTAATCATATAATGGGACAGCTGCCCGCCGGAAAACAACATGGTCCCCAACAGAAGAATGGACAGCGCCTTGCGCAGCACAAAGTTCCTGTGGCTTAAGGCATAGGCCAGCATGCTCATGAAAAACAGGCTCACCGCCGTCCCCACGATGGTAACGCAAATGGTATTCCGGTAGGATAGCAGAAGCTGGGAACCCATGCTCAGCACATACTCCCATCCCTCCGTGGACCATTCCAGCGGCACAAAGGAAAACCCTTTCACCCGCAGGCTATGGTCGCTGCTGAAAGATGCCGCCAGTACCAGCAGCATGGGCAAGAGACAAGCCAGCGCCAAAACCGCCAGCACCACGAGAAGCACAATCTGTCCCACAGTCTTTTTCTTCATAACCGCTCCTTTAAAACAGTGAATTTTCCGGCGATATCCTGCGCACGATCAGGTTGGTGACTACCACCAGAATACATCCCACCACGGACTGGTAAAAGGTCATGGCTGCCATGGCGCTGTAATCCGAGGAAGTGGTAAGCGCATTGAGCAGATAGCTGTCCAGCACCTGGGTGGTCTCGTACAGCGCCCCGGTATTCTTGGTAACCTGATAAAACAGGCCTGTATCCGAATGCAGGATGCCGCCCACGCCTAAAAGCGTCATGATCGTCACCATGGGCAGCAGCATGGGAAGCGTGATATATCGGCGCTGCTGTCTGCGGTTGGCTCCGTCCAGGGTAGCAGCCTCGTAAAGCTCCGTGTCGATACCGGTGAGGGCCGCCAGATACAGCACCGATCCGTACCCCGTCCCTTTCCAGATTTTCACAATCAGCAAAATCATGGGCCAGTATTTGCTCTCCAGATAAAAGGGAATGTTCGCTTTCCCCAATGCCGCCAGCAGTTGGTTGATGAGCCCTGTGTTGGTCTGGAGGAATGCGGATACCAGGTAGGACACCGCCACCCAGGAGATGAACGTGGGCAAGATCAGCACGCTCTGCAGCGCCTTGCCGGCCTTTTTGAACACCAGTTCATAGACAGCTATGGCCAGCCCCACCTCGCACACCGTCCCCACCACCGTGAACAGCAGATAATATCCGATGGTGTTGCGGGTAATCCTCCAATATGTCCCCCCGTTCAAAAACAGCAGCCGGAAATTCTGCAGTCCGCACCAAGGACTTTTGTACAGCCCTAAGGAATAGTCGAATTTCTTAAAGGCCAGAACCAGCCCGCTCATGGGCACATAGGAAAACAGAATCAGCATCGCCACCGCAGGCAGCGACATCAGAATCAATGTCCGGTCTTTCCATAGCCTCCCAAACCCTTTTCTCCAACGCTCCATTTCGTCTCTCCCATTCTTCGGCAGTTTTTATAGCTTTTGTTCGAGTTCAACCTCTATCTGTTTCCAGTTTAGCATCTTTCCGGGGACATAGATATTGTAAATACTATACTTTTATGGTAAATGATATACTTTTTCGTGGTATTTCCAGTATTGTATGTATATATTGACGAAATATGGTTCCGGACGCATTGCAGACCAGCCAATCTTAAATGCAGCGATTGTGTTCGATGTGGATATTGTTCTGACGGGGGATAAAGATTTTTTAAGCCTGGATATGGAGCATCCAAAATGTATGACAGTTGCGGAGTTCCTGGCAAGTGAGGGCATGGGGGAATAGACGGATCCTTAAAACAGCAGGGTGGGAATCTGAAAGAATCAGATTCCCACCCTGCCGTTTACATCTACAGAAAAAACCCGCGCCCTCCGTCATCTGCCGCGGGGCCGAGGCTTCTGTGTCCGGAAATAGCACAGCCTGATATCTCCCGTGAGCTCGATGCGGATTTCCACAGCCTTGCCCTGTGCATCCTGCAGGACGCTTTCCTCCAGGGGGAGGCATACGTCCGCATAGACGGGCTTCCACCCTGCCCTGCGCTCCTTAGCCTCTTTCCTGGCTTTCTCGTCCATAGGCGGCATGGCGCCTCGCTCATAGGTTGCAGTGTCTCCCTCCCAGCGGGCTGCCTGACGGCCATCTAAGAAGACTGTGACGCTGCCGCCTTTTTCGCTTATTAAGTGCAGCACCATCTCCGATGCCTCACTGTCCCTTACACAGTCCCCATACCAAAGCACGCCTTTCCGGGAAGCGTCTTTCACCGCTGCCGCCGTAAACCCGAAATGGCCCTGGGTGAGGACAATGTTCTCATATCCGTCATAATGGTCGGCCGCAATTTTCTGCGAGGTACTACGCTGCCCGGTACTCTCTCCGGGCAGATCTGCCCAGGCGCAGACTGCCTCCTCTGCGCTGGAGGGCCCTGCGAATATCCGGTAGCGCCCCTCCTCCACCATCAGCCTCCTGGTGATGACATCGTAGAAGCGGAACTCTTCCCTGTCCACCGTTATCTCCACCAGACGGCTCTCCCCGGGCTTCATTCCTTTCAGGCGCCTGAATCCCAGAAGCTGGCGCAGGGGCTTTTTCACCCGGGATGCGGGAGCGATGCCATATACCTGGGCCACCTCGTCCCCCTCCCGGTCTCCCGTATTCTTCACCAAAAAAGTCACCTGCAGGTTCCCCCCGTCTGCAGCCTCTACTTTCAAATCCGAATACGCGAACCGGGTATAACTCATCCCGTATCCGAAAGGATACAGCACATCTCCCTGAAAATACCGGTAAGTGCGCCCGCCTCCTATGATGTCATAATCATCGATATCCGGCAGCTGCCCGTCCTCCCGATACCAGGTCATGTTCAGCCGCCCGGCGGGATTGTTCTTTCCAAACAACGTCTCCGCCATGGCTTTTCCCATATCCTGGGCCCCGGTGGCGCTCCAGACAATGGCCGGAAGTTTCTCCTGGGCCCAGCCTATGGCATAGGGATAATTGGAATACAGCACCAGAACCACATTCGGATTGGCCTCATACACGGCCTCCATCAGCCGTCTCTGGGCAGGCGGAAGTTCGATGGTGCCCCTGTCCACTTCCTCCTTGGCGTTGATCATGGAATTGCAGCCCAGGGCCAGGATGACTGTCTCTTTCCCCTTTGCCAGTTCCGCCGCAGCAGCCCTGCCGTCCCTTACCACTTCCATCCGCAGAGGCGTTCCCTCCCCGGGCTTCATGGACCAGAGCTGTCCGTCCTCACAGACCTGCACAGGCGACCCGAACCGGTTGGTCAGGATTACGCTTCCGTCCTCCTGCTCTTCCACATGGAAAATCTCCATAACGAACCAGTTCAGCGTATTGTCTTTCTCCGCGGCGATCCGCCCGGGCGCCTCTTTCGGTTCCTGGCTGCCAGGCTGGGGATACAGCCTGGTGTTCATATATTTTCCCGTGCGGGCGCAGCGGAAAGTATGGCTCCCCTCGCCCCAGTCTTCATGGATGAAGACATCCGGTTCGTCTCTGATACACAGCGCACCGTCCTTGGACACGGCAATGCCCCGGTCTCCCAGGCGGAATACCACTCTGTCCAGGCTGTCCTCAAAGGAAAGCGCTTTTCCCGTCTCCTCCCGGATGCCCTCCAGAAGGGTTTGGGCAAAGGGAGGCGTCCCGCCGTACCAGTCCGGATACCAGGCGTTCCCCAGAGGGCCTACCACTGCCAGGGACTTAGCCTTTTCCGGGTTCAGGGGCAGAAAGCTTTTCTCATTTTTCAAAAGCACCACGGCCTCTCTGGACACCTGGCGGCACACCGCCCTGTTCTCCTCACAGTCCAGATCCTCCTCTGTCACCCGGTCATAAGGGTTCCCAGGCTCCCTGTCGTAAATGCCCAGGCGCAGCCTGGTGCAAAAAGCATTGCGCAGGGCCTCGTCGATCTCCTCCTGGGTGAGAAGCCCCAGCTCCCAGGCTTCCCTGGCGGCATTCTCCACCATGGTCGGATTGTCGGACATGGCATCCACCCCGGCCTTTACGGAGCCCGCTACGGCCTCCGCGTCCGTGCCGTAATAATGGTGCAGGGCCGTCAGCAGCGCCATGGCTCCTCCGTCGCAAACCGCGTGCTTCAGGCCATACTCTTCTTTCAGAATGTGCCGCACCTGGGGGTTGAGCATCCCCGGAATGCCGTTGATGGCATTGTAGGCTGTCATTATTGCCTCCGCCCGGCCTTTTTCTATGACTCGGCGGAAAGGCTCCAGGTACAGTTCATACTGGTTCCTGGGGTCAATGGAAGCGTTCTTCCATCCCCTGCCCGCCTCTGTATTGTTGCCGTAGAAGTGCTTTAAGGTGGCGGCCACCCGCAGATATTTGGGGTGGTCCCCCTGCATGCCCTGCACATAGGCGGAGGCCATCTCTCCGGTGAGGTAAGGGTCTTCCCCGTAGCCCTCCTCGGTCCTGCCCCACCTGGGGTCCCGCTCCAGGTCCACCGTAGGCGCCCAGCGGCTCAGTCCCCTGTCCGGATGGCGGTGGTAGATGACCCGGCTTTCCGTCCCTGTCACAGCCCCGGCCTGGCGGATCAAATCCGGATCCCAGGTGGCGCTCATGCCGATGGGCTGTACGAAAGAGGTGGTGGGTTCGGGCTCTTTTAACTCGTTCTGGTCGTTTCTGGCCTCCACCCCGTGGGCTGCCTCCCCGCCCAGGGACATGGCGGGAATCCCCAGCCGCTCTATGGGCTTCATCCTGGATGCCAGGCATTCCAGCTTCTCCTCAATGGTCATCTCGGCCATAAGCCAGTCCAGGCGCTTCTCTATGGGCAGCGCGCTGTCCCAGAATGGTGTGTTCCTGTTTTCCATGTCAGCCTCCTGTCTTATCTAAATTATTTTATCTGAGTTTTATATCTGTTTCTATTCTGTATTATACTTGGCAAGGGTTCTTCTGTATAGGCATAAAATCTCTTTCTGAGGAGTCTTACGTGTAGTGTATTGGGGGATCTACAATAGAGTTTCATGGCTCTTTCTGCAGAATCTCCTGTATTGCAGGGTTCTTCTGCAATAGAATTCTATCTTCCTGCATTTTACAGATGAGGCGGCGACTCGTGCAAGTCACCGCCCCACCTCTCTTTTGCCTGGACTGCCTATTCTCCCGCAGCCCATTTATTCATGTTGCTCATATCCCGGATTAATTGATCTTGTCTGCCAGGAATTCCGTCATCATCTTCTCTGTATCCCTAAGGCCGTTAGCTTCCATTTCGGCGACCATGGCATCCCAGTTGGCGTCAAAATTCGCCTCGCCGCCCTTGACACACTTCACCAGGCCGGGCCATGCGATCTCATTCAGGAGAGCTTCCGCATTGGACAGATCCTGAGGAATCTGGTATGCCCAAAGCGCGGAGTAAGGAAGACTGGGGAACTCGTCCGGCTGAGGGAAGATGTCCGTTACCATCTCAACGCCCCATGCCTTACAGGCGGCCTGCTGTTCCTCATTATACTGCTCGATAATGGAGGCTCTGGTAGTAGGCGTATAAGGATTGCCGTTTTCGTCTTCCGCACCGTCGCCCCAAATCGGGAAGCCCTGATAATTGCCGATACCGGTTTTCTTGGAATAGTCGGGATCGGACTTAGACTTGTCGATCTCTTCCTGAGGACGATATCTTATACCATTCTCGTCCAGCTCATAGTTCTCGCCCTCAATACCCCATCTGTAAAGGACAGCTCCCTCATCAGAGCAGATATAGTCCAGGAATTTAATGGCACGCACGGGATCCTTACAGCTGGTGCTGATGGCAATGCCCCAGCCTACCTGCAGACCCTGATACTGAAGAGTAGGCGCTTTCTGGTCCTCCCTCAGCGTGACCGGAAGTCCTGCATAGGTCTTATCCAGCATGCCTGCCTGCTTCAGCGCTACATGAGCACCATACGCATAATGCCAAAGGGAGTCTGTAATGGCCAGCACCTGGCCGTTGGACAGCTTGGCAATATAGTCCTCATCCGTCTGGGTATCGAACTGGGGATCCAGGACGCCCTCGTCATACATACGGCTGAGCCATTTGAAATACTCCTTTTCCTCCTCTGTCTGATGCTTATAGTGGCACTGATAGTTCTCATCAATGATCCACTGGCCGTTGTCAGGCTGCGCGTCAGCGATAAAGCCGGCAGGATTCCCCAGTGTGATCATCCAGTGCCAGTCCGAGGCGCTCATGGAGATACCGATGGTTTCAAGGCCGTTTTCCGTGGTGGGATGGGCTGCCAGATAATCCTTGATCATCTTCTCATACTCAGCCAGCGTGGTGGGATATTTGTAATCGTTCTCTTTCAGAACCGCCCACTGAATCTGGCAGGTGCCGCTCTCGTTCAGAGTAGAGGCGTTGACGCCGTAAGCGGACAGCTGGTAAATGCCCTCATCGCCATTGCCCCATTTCAGCTTCTTGAACTCATCTCCATACATTTTCTTGATGTTCGGGCCGTACTGCTCGATGAGATCCGTCATGTCGATCAATGCGCCTGCCTCATACAGATTGGTAGCGCTGGCCTTTGCGTATATAAGGTCGGGATATTTGCCCTCCGCTATCATCAGGGCAACGTCCTGAGCCGCATCGCCGGTGGATCCTACCGGATAGCTGATCTCCAGAGTCACGCCCGTTGCCTCTGTAATGGCTCTGCCCACCGGATTGTCCCAGACATCGTTGTTGGTGTCAGCATTATAGTAGGTTAACGTGATGGGTTCATTACTGCTTTCGCCGCCTTCGGAACCACTCGAGCCTGAATCTGAACCAGATCCGCATCCTGCCAATAGCCCTAACGAAAGAAGCGACGCCATGAGCACAGCAATTAATTTACGCCTTTTCATATACATTCCTCCTGTTTTTAAATTATGTATATAATGCTTCTGAGTCAGAAGCCCTATACCGAAAAGATTCCACGCGGATCAGCTCTTTACTGATCCCACTGTCATGCCGCCCACAAAATACTTCTGCACAAAAGGATAGACAATAATGATGGGCACGGTAGCCACCACGGTAACCGCCATACGGATGGCCATGGGTGTCACCGTCTTGGACATAGTACCGGTGGAATGGGGATCCAGCTGCATGGTGGCCTGGGACATGATCTCGTACAGCTTATACTGCAGGGTGGGCAGATTCTTTGCATAAAGATAAGTATCCATAAAGGAGTTCCACTGTCCCACCGCATAGAACAAGGCTATGGTGGCGATCACAGGCGCGCACAGAGGCATTATCACAATGTACCATATCTGGAAATCATTGGCTCCGTCCAGCTTAGCCGCCTCCTGAAGCGCCATGGGCAGACCGTCAATGTAGGATCTGACCAGGATCATGTTGTACACCCACAGAAGTCCGGGCAGGATATAGACCATGAAATTATTGCCCAGATGGAGCGTACGCATGATCAGCAGATACTCGGGAATCAGGCCTCCTCCCACATACATGGTGATAACGAACATAATGGTAAAAAGCTTCTGGAAGACAAAGTCTCTTCTGCTCAGGACATAAGCCAGCATAGCCGTGGAAATCACGCCTACCACGGTTCCCACCACGGTCTTGGCAATGGAGAGCAATAATGGCATCAGGATGCCGCCCTCTTTGAATACATAGTTGTAATTGTATAAGGTAAATTGGCGCGGAATGATGAAATTCACATTTCTCAGCGTATCCGTGGCGTCATTCAGGGAAATTGCCAGCACATTCAGGAACGGATACAGCGTGACAATCAGGATCATTACGAAAAAAAGCACCAGGAAATAATCAAACCATGTTTTCTTTAAATGTTTCATCTGATTTTACACCTCCTAAACCAACTTATCATCGCTGATCAGACCGGCAATCTTATTGGCAATCAAAAGCAAAGTCACGCCTACCACAGACTGGAACACGCCCAGAGCCGTACCTAAGCCGTAATCGCTGTTTCCGATACCTCTCAGGTAGGAGAACCAGGAGAGAACCATGGTATGATCCTGAACCGTAGCGTTGCTCAAAAGCATCTGACGCTCCATCCCCACGTTCAGCGCGCCACCGATGCTCATGATCAAAAGCACAACGATTGTGGAGCGGATGCCCGGAAGCGTGATATGCCACATTTTTCGGAAGCGGTTGGCGCCGTCCATCTCGGCCGCCTCGTACAGACCAGTGTCTATGCCGGCCATGGCGGACATATAGATGATGGCGTTCCAGCCCATTTCTTTCCAACAGTCGATGATTACGATGATGATCCAGATCAGCGGTGAGTTCGTGCTCATCAGGCGCAGGTTCTTGCCAAATATGGTATCCAGCACGCCGCCGTCATTGAAGATGTTCTTCGCCAAGCTGGCGATGATAACCCACGACACAAAGTGGGGCAGATAGGAGATCGTCTGGGTCAGCTTCTTGAAGCCCAGAAAGAAAGCAAGTTCATTGAGGAACACTGCGAACAGAATCGCCACAATGGTTCCCACTGCAATCTGCAGGATGCTGATGCCCAGCGTATTGATGATGGTCTGTGCAAACAGCCTGTCTTTAAATGCATTCATAAAATTCTCGAATCCCACAAAGGTCCGTTCCCAGATAGGCACGGCAAATGTAGCGGGCTTCACTTCCTGGAACGCCATGGTCCATCCCCACAGCGGTATGTACTTAAAGATGATGAGCCATATTACAAATGGCAGAGACATCATAAGCAGATACCGCTGTCTCCAGAGCAAAGCCGGCGAGAGTTTTTTCTTGTTTTGTGCATGTTTTACATTTTGTTTAGCCATAACACCGTTCTCCCTGTCGCATTGTTTATTTTTTTGAATCTTTTTCAGATTCTTTTCATTGTTTGTAGTATAGCAAATCTTTTATATCCATTACATTGTACAGTTTAACCTACGCACTGTCATAATTTAACTTATGTTGTTATATCGTTAAAAAGTGCCTCCATTTTTTGAAAAACAGTGTGAATTATGTTGCATTCTCTCTGTTCTTCCCTTATACTATTACACAAATTAAACAAAAACATACATGCCAGACAGCCCGGGACATATGACTGAAAAGAGCGATAGAGTTGAAAAAATAAGAGCGACAGGAGGATACCTTATGGTCGAAACAGCATACGGTAAAATGGTCGGAACGGACATGGGAGACTATGTGGAATACCGGGGGATTCCCTATGCCAAGCCCCCCATTGGGGAACTGCGCTGGAAAGCCCCTCAAAAGCCAGAAGCCTTTGACGGCGTGTATTCAGCTTTGAACTTCCGCAATAAATGTATCCAGGCGGAGGGTTCCGGTCCCCCCTGGGACAGGGATTTCTATGATGATCCCTCCTATGACCGACCTATGAGCGAGGACTGCCTCTATCTCCATATCTGGGCGCCGAAAGACGGGAAAGAATGTCCGGTGGCATTCTGGCTTCACGGCGGCGCATTCCTTGGCGGCTGGGCAAGCGAAAAAGAATTCGACGGCGCCGCCTACTGCAGGCGCGGCATCATTTTTGTCAGTGTAGAGTACCGCTGCAATGTATTCGGCTATCTGGCCCACCCCTGGCTGACCACGGAAAGCGGACGGTCCGGCAATTATGGCACTCTGGATCAGATCGCCGCCCTGGACTGGGTCTATGAGAACATTGCCTGCTTCGGCGGCAACCCGGACAATATAACAGTATTCGGCCAAAGCGCCGGGGCCATGAGCGTCCAGACTTTGGTCTCCTCCCCTCTTACCGGCAACAGGATCGCCAAAGCCATCCTGCAGAGCGGCGGCACTTACGGAGGCGGACTGCATCGGGATATCCCCCTTTCCGAACAGGAGGAATACGGCCTGCTCTTCTCGGAAATACTCCGGGCCCACAGCCTGGACGAAATGCGGGCAAAGCCGGCCGCGGAAGTCTTTGCCGCCATGGGGCCGCTTTTTGAAAGGGCAATGCCCAGGGCTAAGGGCCTGTTCCTGACTCCCACCCTGGACGGCTATCTCCTGACCGGGGGCTACTACGAGCTGATGGAACAGGGCAAAATCAGGGATATTCCTTATCTGTTGGGCAGTACCAAAGACGATATCCTGGTTTCTCCGGAACTGGAGGACAAAAAAGAAGCTCCTTTATATAAGGGCAGCATGGCGTTCAGCCAGAAGCTGGAGGAATTGGGCAGAAAGCCTGCCTATGTCTATCATTTCACCCGGGAGCTGCCGGGTGACAGTCAGGGAGCCTGGCACTCCGCCGAACTGTGGTACATGATGGGAACTTTACGGCGGTGCTGGCGTCCCTGGACGGAAGCAGACTATTCCCTCAGCGAGAAAATGCTGGACTACTGGGCCGGCTTTATGAAAACTGGAAATCCCAATACTGGCGTCCATCCCCAGTGGAACCCCTGCAGGGTGGCAGAACCTTTCGTTATGGAGCTGAATGTATGAGTATATTTGAAGTGGAGGGCTGTCTGTGTGAGGCACCCTCCACTTTCTGCGCTAAAGCATGGTTTTTGTCATTGCAGGAGGAACTCAAACGTTTTACATTTGCAATTCTTATCCAATTTTGCTGTCATTTTTTAACTTCTTGGGTGTTTCGATTTCGATTCCTGCTTTTACTATCTACCTATTTTATGGTGATGTTAATATAATAGAATCCGAAAGAACGGATTCTATTATCTAAGGGTTATAATAGAATCCGAAAGAACGGATTCTATTATCTAAGGGTTATAATAGAATCCGAAAGAACGGATTCTATTATCTAAGGGCTATA
>CATKYJ010000007.1 GCA_949840885.1 uncultured Acetatifactor sp. | reverse complement strand
GGCGGTAAGCGAACCTTGTGGGTCTACGTCCACCAGGAGGACCTTCTTGCCTTCCCGTGCCAGCCCGATTCCCAAATTGACCGTTGTTACAGTTTTTCCAACTCCGCCTTTCTGGTTGCAGATTGCCATGCACAAAACCGTGTGCGCTCCACCCGGCGGCCCCCAGCACCCGGCGCACCGGGCCCCGGGGTTTTGGCGGCTTTTTGCCCTCCAGCTTCTTCCGGGCCCGGTTCAGCTTATCCTCCCGCGTCTCCATGCGGAGCTTGGACTTGCTGATTTTCTCTTGTTCGCTTTCCATGCGGAATTTCGATTTTTTGGTTTTGGGCCCCTTGCCGGGCTCCGCTTTTTCCTCCTTCGGCTTGCGGCCACGCCTGCCCTTGGGCTTATCCTCCGGGGCGGGCGTTTTTTCCTCGGCGGCCTTTCCCTTTTTGGCGGGGGCCTTTTCCTCCGGGGCCGGGGTGGGCGGCTGTTCCGGTTCGGGCGGCTCGTTCTTCTCCACCTCCGCACGTTCCGCCGCCCGGCGCTCCGCCATCAGCTTTTCAATCTGGTCAGCGGATACGTTCACCTCGCCGGGGGCCCCAGCGGGGGCATCCTGCGCGGGTGGTTCCCCGGCGGCCTGCTCGGGGGCTTTCTCCGGGGCCGGGGGCTCCGGCGTGGGAGCCTCAGCCGGGCCCGTATCGAACAGGCTGGGCTGGGGATTTTCCTCCGGGCTCGTGTTCAGCTTTTCGTCTGCCATTCGTTACCTCCTTTTTATTTTCGTGAATGTTGCACAAATTTTGTGTTAAAAGTTTGTTACTATTTTTTCGCCTCCCTCCCGGCTATCCACGCAAAAAAGCCGCCCGTTTTTTCTTCCCGGACGGCTTTCTGCGTAATGTGATAGCTCTAATTTTATTTTTTTGTGGTTGCAGGCTCCGAAAAGCCTTGATATTACAGTGTTCCTAATAGGAGCCATTCATATGGGAGTGGTATACTTATAGCATTCGAAACAGGATATAAGGAGGATGGAATGAAAGAGGCAGCGTACAGGGTTCTGTTTCTGGAGGACGAGCCCACCATCCGTGAGGTTTTGACGGAATATATGACCATCTCCGGATACCATGTGACAGGAGTGGAGCGGGGCGATGCGGCAATGGAGCTGATGCGGGAGCAGGATTTCGACCTGGCGGTTCTGGACATCTGTGTGCCGGGGGCGGACGGCTTTGAGGTGCTGCAGGATATCAGGAACAGCAAAAAAGGGATGGCAGTGATTATGCTGACAGCCCTGGAGGATGAGCAGACCCAGGTCAGGGCCTTTAATCTGTACGCAGATGACTATGTCATCAAACCGGTATCCCCCATTATTCTGCTCAAAAGGATGGAGACGATTCTGCGGCGCACCGCCCCCGGCGGGGGAGAGCAGGGGGCCAGACAGGGACTTGTGCTGCGGGAGGAGGAGTACTGCGCCTATTACCAGGGGGAAAAGCTGCCCCTTACCCTCAGCGAATTTCTGCTGCTGCAGACTTTGATGCAGCATCCCGGCATGGTCTTTACCAGGGAGCAGCTGATCCTGAGCATCTTTAACGAGGACTATATCGGAAATGACAGGATCATCGATGCCCATGTGAAGAATCTGCGCAAAAAACTGCCCGTTTCCTGCATCCGGACAGTGATCGGCGTGGGCTATCAGTTCGACAGGGATGCGGTATAGATGGTGCGGTAATTGCGGGTATGCAGATGGCATGCCCCACAGCTTGGGCAGCGGCAGGGCGGGGTTTGCCCTTGCCAAAGGAGAGCCGCAGGGCGGGAACCGGCCTTGTTGCAGGGACAGGAGAGTTTTATGCGTCTGGGACAAAAGAATCTGTGGTACAGCATGGCCCTGTCCGGGTTCGTGCTGATCTTTCTGGTGGGGTACTTTATCTATATGCTGCCCTCTCTCTATGTGGACTATGTGATGGAACAGAACCTGCAATCCATCCGCAGGCAGCACGAGGCTTATGTGGAACAGGGCTCCTACGAGGGCGTCAGCGTCAAAAATTCCACGGCCTGCGTCTCTTTGGAGCTTCCCAGGGAGGGGGACTATATCCTCGTCACGGGGAAAGCCTTTTCGGCGGAGCTTTCCTTTGAGGACGAGAGGCTTGCCCGGATCCTGGACAGCTGCCGCAGGCAGATTTTCAGAGATGCCGGCGAGGCGGACAGGGAGGATATGGACAGTCTGCAGGAAGAGATTCGGGAACTGGGGGAAGTCTTCCGGGAACTGGTTCAGGGGGACACCTCTTTTCCTGTGAGCCTGAAATGGCGCTACCTCCAGGACATGGAGGGGGAGTTTTTCAACGAATCTGTAAAAATCCATACCTATTCCGACAGCCTTATCATCTTCGAGTCAGGCATAGAGGACGCAAACAACCGATACACCAATTATATGGCTGTGGAGAAGACGGAGGACAGAGTGATTTTGTCGGTTCTGCCGGTGGTGGCGCCGGGAGCGGACGAAATCCGCCCTGTGGTGCTGCAGAGCCTCCCCATGTTGGGGGCCGTGATACTGTTTCTGGTGCTTTTGTCCTCCAGGATGTACTCCAGGGGCATCGTGCGGCCTGTGGTGGAACTGGTGTGGCATGCGGAGGAAATGAAGCATGCGAAAGATTTCTGCGTAAAGCGTTTTGCGGAAAAACGGCCGGATACCGGGGACGAAATCCAAAAGCTGGGGGACACTCTGGACGATCTCTATGAACAGATCAAAGTAAGCTACGGCCAGCTGGAGGAGAAGAACAGGGAACTGGAGGAGGAGAACAGGAGGCAGGAGATTTTCCTGCGCTCCTCCTCCCATCAGCTGAAGACCCCCATCGCAGCAGCGCTTCTTCTGGTGGACGGCATGATGAACGAAATCGGCAGGTACAGGGACACGAAGACCTATCTGCCCAGGGTAAAGGAAGAACTTCTGTCCATGCGCAGGATGGTGGAGGACATTTTATACCTGAACCACTGCGCGGAGGATATGAGAATCCGGCGGATAGATGTGGGAGAGGTGTTGGCGGAATGTCTGAAATCCTGCCGGGTGGCAATAGCGGACAAAGAGATAAACTTGGACATTCCGACGGATATGGGATTTGGGGCGTATACGGACGAAAGGATGATTTCCCAGATACTGGACAACCTATTGTCCAATGCGGTGCGGTACACGCCCTGGGGAGGCCGTATCCGGATTGTGCTGCAGGAAAAAGAGCAAAGTCTGATCATCGAAAATTTCGGCGTGACCATTCCAAAGGAGTTGGCGCCCCATATCCTGGAGCCTTTTGTCAGCGGCAGCCATCAGAGGGACGCCTGCGGGGTGCGCAGCCATGGGCTGGGGCTGTATATCGCTTCTTTTTATGCGAAAAAGCTGGGTATTTCCCTGGAAGTGGGAAATACCCAGGACGGCGTGGCGGCGAGGCTTCTCTTTCCAAATGAGAATGAGCCATAAAGTTTCATCTCCTCTTCATCTGAAATTCATCTGAATCTGTTAGGATATCCATAGCCACAAAATCAACAAAAGATATGGAAAGGAGTTCGCTATGCTGTTATCCATTCAAAATCTTACCGTGCGCTATGGAGCGGATACGGCTCTGGGCATTTCCTCGCCCATAGAAATCCAGGAGGGAGACCGGGTGGGCGTCATCGGTTCCAACGGCGCGGGAAAGACCACGCTGATAAAAAGTATCCTGGGACTTGTACCCTATGAGGGAGTGATCCGGACAAAGCTTAGGCCAAAGCAGATGGCAGTGCACATGCAGTTCAACGAGTACACGGATGCTATGCCTGTGAAGTACATCATGGAGGCGGTTCTGGGGACAAAGATCTCCCGGAATGAAAAGCTTCGGGAACTTATCGACTTTTTTGAGTTCGGGGACTGTCTGCGCAAGAAGTATACAAAGCTTTCCGGCGGCCAGAAACAGCGCTTTACTATCATTATGGTCATGATGCAGGAGGCTGCGCTGACTTTTTATGATGAAGTCACCTCCGGCCTGGACTTCGAGACCAGACAGAAGCTGGTGGAGAAGCTGGTGGAGTGGTACCGGGGGAAGCGGGAGAGCCTGGTGGTGGTGTCCCATTACTATGAGGAACTGGATCAGCTGGCCGACAAGCTGCTGATCCTGGACAAAGGACAGGTGGTGGACTACGGCAGAAAGGATGAACTGTTCCGGAAATACTGCGGCAGGGCGGTGATCGTGGTAAACCACTGTGAGAAAAACGAAAAACTGCTGTCAAAGTGCAAAAGGCTCTGTGCCCCGGCCCACCTCATCGCCGTTTCCTGCGAGAGTGAGGAGATGGAAAAAGAAGTCACGGAGCTCTTGCAGAAAAATGATGTGAATTACAAGCGCAGTAACAATGACATTGAGATATTGTATACCAACGCAAAGACTGTGAAAGGGGGATGCTTCGATGCAGAATAACAGACGAAAAACCGTATCACTTCAGATGCTTTTATTTGAATTCCGCAAGACCATCGGGAATCCCTATGTGCACATTTTCGGGGTGGGCATGCCTGTGCTGATGATGATCATCGTCACCCGGGCCGTGATGAGCCAGGTAGCGGACGCAGCCATACGCATGGAGGCCAATACTTCCGTGTTCTTAGGGATAGGCGCATTGATTCCCATGGCTACCATTTTTATGGGCTACGGGGTGTCCAACGCCCAAGAGATCGAGAAAGGGATCCCCCAGCGGATGGAGCTGTTTGGCATCACGCCCGGAATGACCATCTGCAACCGCATCCTCTCGGAGACCATCTTCATGACCATGGCGTTTGCGGTCTACTTCGTGGCAGGATATGCGGTGGTGGGGATGAAAGCGCCCAAAGCCTTGGGCGCATTGCTGTATGTGGTCTGCATCCTGGCCCTGAGCGTAATTCTGTTCTGCCTGTCCTATGCAATCTCCTCTCTGCTGCGGAAATTCTCGCTGACCTACTGCGTGACTATGCTGCTGTATTTTGTTATGATGATTTTGGGAGGCATGATGGGCATCAGCTTTGACAACATGCCGGAGCCGGTACAGGCGGTGGCAAAGCTATTGCCGGTGACTTACATTAACCGGGATTTCTATACCGTGTGGAAAGGGGAGAACTATAACTTCATGCCCATGCTGCAGGCCTATCTGCTGATGGCCGCCCTGGCCGGCATACTGATGTTCTTCACCCTGAAGCACAGGGAGCGGAAGCTGCATTAGAAAGCACGAAATCAGGAGGGAACCGTATGAGGAGGCCGCTGTTTGCGGTGGCCCTGTTCCTGGTAATCGCTGCCGCTCTCCGGCTGGGAGCCGGAGGGGCTGCAGCACCGCCGGAGGCGGTTAGCGCCGCCCAGATGAAGTCCGGAGAGGAACTGCGGATTGTGGGACAGGTGTACCAAAAGGATGAGACATCTATTTATCTGAAATCAGTCATGCTCTTAAATTCCGATGCCCTCGGGCATCCTGCGGCGGATTTGCCGCAAAGCATTCCATGTGCGGAAAATATCATATGCGAGCTAAAGGAGGAGGCCGATCTTCCCCTGGGGAGGACAGTGGCGCTGGAGGGGCGTTTTTATCCCTGTTCCCAAGCCACCAATCCGGGAGAATTCGATTCTGCGGTGTACTACCGGACTATAGGAATCGGTGGGAGACTGCGAAAGGCGCAGCTTGTAGCTGCCGGGGAGGATTCCTGGCCTGTGCGCAATGGCCTTTATGAACTGAAATGCTTTCTGAAAGAGCGGCTGTACGGCATCTTTCCGGAAAAGGAGGCAGCCGTGATGAGCGCGCTGCTTCTGGGAGACAAAAAAGATCTGGACAGCGAGCTAAAGGATCTGTATAAGAGGAATGGCATACTGCACATCCTGTCCATCTCCTCCCTGCACATCACCATTATCGGCATGAGCGTCTATAAGCTGCTGAGAAAGATTGGGCTGCCTGTCTGGCCGGCTGCCATTGGGGGAAGCGTCCTGCTATTGCTGTACGGCGGCATGACGGGCTTTAGCGTTTCCGCCTGCAGGGCTATCGGCATGTACCTGATCCGGATGTTTGGGGAGGTGGCGGGCAGAACCTATGACATGCTTACGGCTCTGGGGGTGATGGGGGCGGGCATGGTGGCGGCTAATCCATGGTATCTGCAAAACAGCGGCTTTCTCCTGTCCTTTTCCTCCGTGCTGGGAATCGGGGTGGTAAGCCCTGCCCTGTCGCCGGATTTTTTTAAGGGGTCGCCGAAAGGGGCGGAAAAAGCCGCCAATCTGGGAAAATCCCTGCTGCAGTCCGTCATGGCCAGCCTGTCCATTACCCTGGCCACGCTGCCTGTCCAGCTTTGGTTCTACTATGAAATTCCAGTCTATTCCGTGTTCCTGAATCTGTTTATCTTGCCTCTGATGAAACCCATGATGATTACAGGTCTGCTTGCCATGCTGGTACCGGGACTGGGTATCCTGGGAATTGTGGACTATTTCATCCTGAAAGCCTATGAGCTTGCCTGCGGCTGTTTCGACAGGCTGCCCTTCCGCACCTGGAATCCGGGCTGCCCCGCAGTCTGGCAGATCGTGGCGTACTATCTGCTGCTTGCGGGGGTGATCCTGGCAAGGAGCCTTGCCAAGCGCAAAAGGGAGGGGGACGCGGAGGAGTCCGGGGGAGAGGGTGCCGGCCTGCCCGCAGGCGCAGGGGCGCTGGGGAAAATCTGCGCCTGGAAAGGCGGGATAGGGGGGCTGGGAACGGCGGTACAAACATGTGCCCTGTGTGCAGCCGTCCTCCTCTTTGCCATCCGCCCGCCGGCAGAAAACAGCGTCACATTCCTGGACGTAGGGCAGGGGGACTGCATTTTGGTGCGGACCGCATCCGGCCAGAATTATCTCTTTGACTGCGGCAGCAGCAGCCGAAGCAGCGTGGGAAAGTATCTGCTGCTTCCCTGTCTAAAGTACTATGGCATACGGGACATTGATGCCGTGTTCCTCTCCCATCCCGATGCGGACCATATAAACGGGGCAGTGGAACTGTTCGAGGCAGGCGGCGACAACAATATCACCGTTGGCCAGCTTCTGCTCCCTGCCATTGCAGTGCGGGACAGGAAAGAAAAACTGGGCGAACTGGAGGAGGCTGCCGGGGCAGCCTCCCAGGATGCTCCCATTTCGGTAGGCTATCTGAAAGCCGGGGATGCCTGGGAGTGCGGCAGCGCGCGCTTCACCTGTCTGCATCCGCGGGAGGGGTTTGACGCAGAGGACATCAATGCCTGCTCCCTGTGCTTCTATGTGGAATTTCTGGAAAAGGATTCCCTGTCGGAGAGCCGGAGGGGCTGGACCATGCTACTGACAGGGGATGTGCAGAACCGCGGGGAGGAGGCTTTGCAGAAGGAACTGGAGTCCAGGGACATCCGGGACATCACGGTATTGAAAGCAGCCCACCATGGCTCGAAGAATTCCACTCCGGAAAAGCTGCTGGAAGCCCTTTCCCCCAGGCTCACCGTGATCTCCAGCGGCAGGAACAACCGCTACGGCCACCCGCACGCCGAACTGCTAAAGCGTCTGGAGGAATCCGGCACCACCATCGTCCAGACCGCACTTTCCGGCGCGATTACAGTAAAATACAGTCGGGAGGGAGTGCTGGTAACGGTCTTTTGCAGGCTGCAGCCCAGGTAATTTTCGTCATATTTGTAGTATTCCACATTATTCCGCCTGAATCTCTTCGCCTTAACGGAAAAGTTTGCAAAACTCACAAGTTTGTAATATAATATAACTAAATGGAGGAACACAAGTCAGGATTTGCAGCAAATTATATTATTGTGCAGTATGTATGGCTAAGGCAAGGGGAAGAATATGCAGTCGTTAGAATTATATGAGCAGAAGATTATCAGCGATTCGGAATTTCCAGTGCAGATGTTTGTCAATGACCTGGACAAGAAAGCCTGGTATTTCACGCAGCACTGGCATGAGCACATTGAGCTTCACTATGTGCTGGAGGGGAGGACTATCCTACGGCTGGGCCAGAGGGAGATCCTGGCTCAGGAGGGGAACCTGGTCATTGTCAACAGCAATGAGCTCCATGCGGGATACTGCGATGGAACCCATATGAGGGTATTAGTAATTATTTTTGACATGGTGGACTTTTACCGGGAACTGGCGGACAAAAACGTCATCTTCCAATCCCTGGTGGAAAAGGACGCGGATATAGACCATATCATGTCCGCCATCCAGAAAGAATACAGCGAACAGAAAATCGGCTACCGCTTAATCTGCAAGGGGGAACTGTTGCATTTAGTCGTACATCTGGCCCGGGAGTACGCTGTGGAGGTGCTGACAGAGCGGGAGAGCGATAGCAGAAAGAGACGCTTGGAGCGGCTCAATACAGTGCTGAACTATATCCAGGACAATTACACCAGACAGATCAGCAACGGGGAGCTGGCCGACATCATCCATTTAAGTGAGGACAGATTCAACCATCTCTTTAAGGAAAGTATGGGAATACCGCCGCTTCAGTACATTAACGAGATTCGCATGAAGAAAGCCATGAATCTGCTCAAGCGAAAAGAGGGCACTGTGGTGGAGATAGCGGATCGCGTGGGGTTCACGGACTACAATCATTTCGGCAGGCAATTCAGGCGGTATTACGGCTGCACCCCATCGGAGATCCTGAAGAAGTAGGAGCCGGTAAAGCGTTTAAACAGACTCGGGACCGCCGGAAGTTACAACGTTTCATATGGCAAAAGTATGGCTGGTGGTCTTTCGCTGTAACGTAACTGCAAATGGATTTGTCATGCACAACAAACAGCAGAATCATATGAATAAACAGCAGAAAGAATCTATCTTCTTCTGCTGTCTTTTTTTATAATCAGTACAATAGAAAAAATGTATAAAAAGAATGGAGGAGATATCATGAAATTAGGAACATTGACGGCGGCATTGGGAGATCTGCCTTTCGAGGAGGCGTGCAAATTCCTCTCCGAGAGAGGCGTGCAGATGGTGGAGATCGGATGCGGCGGTTTCCCGGGGAAAGCGCACTGTGATGCGGCGGAGCTTCTGGCCGACCAGGGAAAAAGGGACAAGTTCATGGAGACCCTGGACAAGTACCATTTGCAGATCAGCGCCCTGAGCAGCCATGGGAACATGGTTCATCCCAACCCTGCGGTTGCGGAGAGCTTTGAGAGAGACTTCGACAATGCCATTCTGCTGGCTGAGAAGCTGAACGTGCCGGTGGTAAACACATTCTCCGGCTGCCCGGGAGGAAGCAGAGACGACAAGACCCCCAACTGGGTTACCTGCCCCTGGCCGGATGACTTCGGCGAGATCCTGGAGTACCAGTGGAATGAAGTGCTGATCCCCTACTGGAAGAAGAAAGCGGCCTTTGCCGAGGCCCATGGCGTTTCCAAGATCGCCTTTGAGCTCCACCCCGGCTTCTGTGTCTACAATACCAAGACCATGCTGCGCATCCGCAGGGAGGTTGGCCCCCAGATCGGCGCCAACTTTGACCCCAGCCATCTGATCTGGCAGGGGATGGATCCCTGCGCAGCCATCAGGGAGCTTGGAAAGGAGAATGCCATTTTCCATTTCCACGCAAAGGACACCCGCATAGACGCCAGGAATACGGCGGTCAACGGGGTACTGGATACGGATCATTACGGCAAGGAGCTTGACAGATCCTGGATCTTCCGCACAGTAGGCTATGGCAACGGCGAGGCTTACTGGAGAGACATCATCTCCCAGCTGCGCATGGTGGGGTATGACTACGCCATCAGCATCGAGCATGAGGACGGTCTGATGTCCGGCAAAGAGGGACTGGAGAAAGCGATCAGCTTCTTAAAGAATGTACTTATTTATGAAGACAGAGGTGCAATGTACTGGGCATAGTGCGAGAAGAAGTTCTAAGGCAGCAAAGAGGGTGCAAGGCACACCTCTTTAGGACGCTGCCTAAGAACTTCCAGGATTGCAAGCGAATGATATTCGCAGGCGAATCTCATTTGCTTTGCAATCCGGTCTCGCACGGAAGAATGCCAGAAAGGCGGGCATTCTTCCGGACCGCGCCAATTGCTCTGCGGAAAAAAGGATAGGATGCCTTAACGGGCAGGAGGTATTGATATGACGCATAAGATGGCCATTGTGGGATTTGGAGGAATGGCGGGCTGGCATTACAATGAGATCCAGACCATTGAGGGGCTGGAGATTGCCGGCATCTGGGACATTAAGGAGGAGAGGAGAGTCTGTGCCGAACAGGAGAAAGGGCTTCATGTGTACGAGAGCCTGGAAGACCTTTTGGCGGATCCTCAGACGGATCTGGTGCTGATCGCCACGCCCAATGACGTACATAAGCCTGTGGCGATCGCGGCTATGGAGGCGGGCAAGAACGTGATCAGCGAGAAGCCGATTACTTTAAGTTCCGAGGATCTGCAGGAGATGATCGACGCCTCCGAACGGACCGGGAGATTCCTGACGGTCCATCAGAACAGACGATGGGATGAGGATTTCCTGACGGTGAAGAAGATTCTGGAGGAGGGAAAGCTGGGAGAGCTGTTCCGGATCGAATCCAGAGTCCATGGCTCCAGAGGGATTCCCGGGGACTGGCGCCAGGAAAAGGAACATGGCGGCGGCATGATCCTGGACTGGGGCGTGCATCTTCTGGACCAGATGCTGCAGATGTTTGCAAATGTGCCTGTTAAGAGCGTCTATGGAGTGGAAACCCATGTGACCAATCAGCTGGTGGACGACGGATTCTATACGGAGATTACGTTTGAGAATGGTGTCACCGCATTGGTGGAAGTGGGTACCAGCAATTTCATCGCGCTTCCCAGATGGTATGTGATGGGAGCGGACGGAACCGCTGTCATTGAGGATTGGGCTCTGAACGGAAAAATCGTCCGTGCCTCCGGTGTGGACGAAAAGGATGTGGCGCCTGTCATCACTGCGGCAGGTCTGACCAAGACCATGGCACCCAGGAGAGACGACAGCATCTTTACCGAGGAACTGCCCAAGGTGAAGAGCGACGTTAGGGAATTTTACTTAAATGTAATGGCTGTGATGGAGGGCAGGGAAGAGAGCCTGATCCGTCTGCCGGAAGTGATGCGGGTCATGAAGCTGATGGAGGCCGTTCACCGGTCGGCGGAGACGGGAGAGATCATCAAAGAGGCCATATAAATACGGGAAAGGGATGGTGACTGAGTATGGGAAAGATGGGAATCGCCGCTCAGGTATATTCCGTGAGGGAAGCGGCGGAAAAAGATTTTGCAGGAACCATGAAAGCACTGAAAGCATGCGGCTATGAGGGCGTGGAACTGGCAGGATTGTATGGTTTGAGCCCGGAGACGGTCCGCGACTGCCTGAGAGAGACAGGGCTTGAGGCGGTCAGCGCCCATGTGGGCCTGGAGCCTTTCCAGGAGGACATGGAGGGCATGGTGAAAGCCTACAAGACCATAGGCTGCTCCTATATCGGCATTCCCGGGATGGGTATGGATCGCCACTACGGCGGAGAGAAGTTTGAGGAGACCTGCAGTTTCATAGAGAAGCTGGGCGCCTGCTGTGCAGAACAGGGAATTGTCCTTATGTACCACAACCACGACTTTGAATTTAAGAGGACGGATAAGGGGACTTACTTCCTGGACGAACTCTTTGCCGCAGTGGACGCGAAATGGCTGCAGACAGAACAGGATACCTGCTGGGTGAACGTAGGCGGGGAGGATCCGGTGGCATATCTGGAGAAATACAAAGGCCGCTGTCCTGTGGTGCACATGAAAGATTTCCGCAGGAGTAACAAAGCGGTGGAGCAGGTGGCCTTAGGCGGAGGCGAGCAGGACAATGCCGCCATTGTAAAGAAAGCCGAAGAATGCGGCACCCGCTGGCTGGTGGTGGAACAGGACGACCATCCTTACGGCGAACCCATGGAGAACATGGAGGAGAGCGCCCGGTATCTGAAAGGGATTCTGGGATAAGAGCCGCTGCAGCATCGGAAGAAAAATCCGGTGTCTGCAGATATTGGAACTGCATAGCGACAGTTCCACAAAATCAGAATAGGTGTCCCATCGGGGTGAAGATAAAACAGGAGGTTCAAAATGAGAAAATTAAGAGTAGGAATCGTAGGCTGCGGCGGAATCGCCAACGCAAAGCATCTTCCCGCCATGAAGAAGAACGGGAACTTTGAGATCGTGGCGTTCTGTGACCTGATCGAGGAGAGAGCCCAGAAAGCAAAGGAAGAGTACGGCACAGAGGACGCAAGGGTGTACACGGACTACAATGAACTCATCAAAGAGGATGTGGAGGCTGTCTACGTGCTGACGTCCAACAGCGTGCACGCGCCCGTGAGCATTGCCGCCATGGAAGCCGGCAAGAACGTTATGTGCGAGAAGCCCATGGCGAAGACCTTTGCAGAGGCAAAGAAAATGGTGGAGACTGCAGAGCGCACAGGCAAAATCCTTACCATTGGATATCAGAGCCGTTACCGCGGGGATTCCGCTTATCTGAAGAGAGCCTGCATGAACGGAGATCTGGGAGAGATTTATTACGCAAAGGCCCATGCCATCCGCAGGAGAGCGGTTCCCACCTGGGGTGTGTTCCTGGATGCGGAGAAGCAGGGCGGCGGTCCCCTCATCGACATCGGAACCCATGCTCTGGATCTGACCTTGTGGATGATGGACAATTACGAGCCTGAAATGGTGGTAGGCTCCGTATACCGCAAACTTGCGGATCAGAAAGGGGACACCGGCAATGCCTGGGGCGACTGGGATCCGGAGACTTATACGGTAGAGGATTCCGCTTTTGGATTCGTCCGGATGAAGAATGGCGCCACCATCGTCCTGGAGTCCTCCTGGGCCCTGAATACCCTGGATGTGAATGAGGCCAAAACCTCCCTGTGCGGTACCAAGGCGGGAGCGGATATGCTGGACGGACTCCGCATCAACCGTGTAAACTACGGCAGACAGTGCGTGGAGAAGCCCGAGTTGGCAGCAGGCGGCGCGGCATTCTTTGACGGAAAGACAGAGAACGCTGAGGATATCGAGCAGAGAGTATTCTATAATGCTGTAGTAAACGGTGAGCCTCTGACCGTGGAGCCCAGACAGGCCATGGTAGTGACCCAGATCCTGGAGGCCATCTACGAGTCCGGAAAGACCGGGAAACCTGTATTTTTTGACTAATTTGCATCCGGATAAAGGATAGCATGGTAAGACAGCGGCCAGCCTGGAAGCGCTCATCATAGGATACCGTTTTGCCGGTGATGGATGCCGAAAGGCTGGCTGTTTTGTCAGAAAGAGAAAGGATAAGAAAGGAGCAGAAAGATGAAGCTTGGAAGAATCGCATGGTTTGAAGAGAATGATTTCCGGAGCGCAAAGGAGCGGGGCATGGCGTTCATCGAAGTAGATGTCAATGACAGAGCCCAGGAGTTTCTGGACAATGTGGAGACCATCCGGGAGAGAAGCTTAAGATATGAGATGCCCGTGGGCGCTGTAGGCAGATGGGGAAGCGACCGGATCTGCAAGGACGGCATCCGGGAAGAAGAGCTGGAACTGGAATATAAGCTTATTGACGCGGCGTCTCTGCTGGACTGCGGCGTATACATTACGGGCTGCAACAAGGTGGAGGAGCTGTCTTATTATGAGAACTGCACTTTGGCCATATCCTATTTCGAGAAGCTGATCGCCTACGGAAAGGAAAAGGGAGTGAAGATTGCGGTGTACAACTGCAGATGGAATAATTTCGTCTGCGACCCTATGGCATACACCCTGATCATGGGATACTTAAAGGATCTCTACATTAAATATGATCCCTCCCACTGCATTTGCGCAGGAGGAGACTATCTCCAGGAGGCCAGGGATTGGGGAGACCGTTTCCTGCATGTGCATCTGAAAGGCACTCTGATCATAAATGGGGAGCACTACGACGACCCGCCCGCAGGCATGGACCAGACCAACTGGGGCGCTTTCCTGGCCATCCTGTACGCCAAGGGATATGACAAGGGCTTAAGCATCGAGCCCCATTCCGCCAACTGGACAGGAGAGCTGGGCGAAAAGGGAATCGACTATACCATTCAGTATTTCCGCAATCTGATGCTGAAAGACTAAAGGCCTGAAAGACGAAAGGCAAGGGCTGAAAGACCGGATATAGAAGCAGCATACAGCACAGGATGGGCGAACGGAAAAATCCGGGGCTTACGCTAGTTGGCAAAGCCCCGGGAAAGTTCTGTCGCCTGTCCTTTTTTAATCTCATAGATGACGTCTGCATATTTCAGAAATTCCATACGGTGGCTGATGGAAATGATGGTATATCCACGTTCTGCCAGGGAATGGAAATGTTCTGCCAGGATATCCTCCACTTTCGGATCCAGATTGGAACTCACTTCGTCCAGCAGCAGGACTTTATTGTCCCGCAGGATGCCCATGGCAATGCTCAGACGCTGTTTTTCGCCGCCGCTCATCAGCTTCCCTGCTTCTCCCACATCTGTCCGGATCCCCTCCGGCAGGGTGCTTACGTAGTCGCTCAGGCAGGCAAAGTCCAGGGCCCGGAGGATGTCCTCCTGCGTGGCGTCAGGGCGCACCAGTCTTAGATTGTCCTCCAGCGTCCCGGGGAACAGGAAGACATTCTGGGATATCTTCGTGACCTGGCCGCGGACGGAAAAGCAGTCGATCTGGTTGATGTCCGTGCCGTCCACATACACTTCCCCATCCGATACGCCGTACAGCTTCATGATGATGTCGAACATGGTACTTTTGCCGCTTCCGGAAGCACCCACGATTCCTGTCCACTTTCCCTTTTCCAAGGAAATGTTAAGTCCCTGCAGGATAGGTTCCGTTTCATTGTACCCGAATGTACAGTTCCGGAATTCGATTTTTGCTGCCAGTTCAAAAGGCCTCTTGCCTTTTTCCTTTTCCCGCTCCCCTTCCAGTTCCAGGTATGAGAAGACGTTTTTGTATTCATTCTCTTTCTTCTTTTTATCTACCACTGTACGCTGGATGAAATTTACCTTTGCATAGTAAATGCCGCAGTAGGAGATCACGGAGACCAGCTGGCCTACCTGCAGGCCCCTTTCTCCAAGCAGGATAAGCATCGCCCCTGCACCGAAAGTAAGCCCGGTGAACAGCACCGTGGCAAATCCGCTGGTCCAGATGCCGCACAGGGTGTCCAGGGCGGAAATCTTTCCCCAGATGCCGTTGACGGACTGGTTCTTCCGGTCCACTTCCGCCAGCTTCCTCTGTTCAAGCCTGGAAAGCTTGATGAATTCGATGGCCTGGAAGATATCCCCTTTCACCTGATTGATCTTTGCGTTCTCCGCCACCACGGCCTGAATCTCCCGATCCACGTTCTTCATAATCAGGCGCACCGGGAAATAGGCTATGGGCAGATACAAAAGCTGAAGTCCCCCCAGGGCAGGGTGGAGAAAGCAGAGAATGCCCAAGACAATTGCCGCAATCACAATGCTTACATAATATTGACTCAGTTCCGCTATATAGAAATTGATATACCCCACCGTCTCCTTGCTGGCATAGGAAAGGAGCTCCAGGGAGTTCTCCCTGTCAAAATAGGATTTCTCCTGATACACCAGCCGTTCCATGATCTGCAGGGCTATCTCATTGCCTTTTTTCCGCACATATTTAATGGTGAGGTAATTGTATAAAGTCTGAAGCAGGATCGTCACGAAAGGGATCAGCACAAAAAAGAAAATCCCCGCTGCGATCTGCCCGGTCTTCCTGCCGGGAATGTAATCATCTATGATGGCTCCCATCAGGTAGGGCGAGACTAGCGTGAGAGCCTGTATCAACGCGAATACCACAATTGATACAAGCCGACGTTTGCGGATGTCTTTGGTCATGGGTTTCATGTTTATCGGGTTCCTTTCTTATTGGTTATATAATCGTCTTTTTATTATAGATTATAAGATATTTCTGCTGCTGGCACAACAGGATTTTGGCTGACCTCTCGAAAGAAGCTGCGTTTTTATTTCATCTGTAACGAAACCTCTCTGAATCGGATATATCAAACAGGAGAATCCACAAGAGGGGGAGTGCATATGGTAACAAAGGAAATAAAGAGGGCGCTGCGCTCCAGGGCCTTTGCCCTCACGATGGCATTCGGCTTTTTTATGATGGTGGAGGGGCGCCTGGATCAGACAAACGGGAATATTTTTGGCGATAGCCAACCGTATCTGAGCAAGTTTTTGAACAGCTTGAGGTTTACGCCGCTGACAATCCTCTGGCCTATCACGGTCATGTTCCCCTTTGTGCTGTCCTACCGGAAAGAAAGGGACAGCGGCTTTGGACGGCTGATGGTGCTGAAAGCTTCAAGAGGGCAATACAGGACGGCGAAGATCGCCGCTGTGGCCTGCAGCGGGTTCCTGTCATTGTTTTTGCCCATGACAGGCTGGCTGCTTTTCTGCAAATTCATCCTGGGTTCGGGAAAGGTGGTCAACCCTATTCGGTTTATGCCGGAATTTGCCGAGAGTTTTCCGTTTCTGTACGGAATGATGTACGCCGTAAACGCAGGCGTGCTGGGGGCGGTATTTGCGGTATGGGGGCTGGGCTTAAGCGCGGTTGTCCGCAACCGGTATCTGGCGCTACTGATACCGGTATGTTACTGTGTGTTCACGGGGGTGGCCGCCCCCAGGGCCTGGGAGGCGTTTAAGCTCATTGACCCGGCAGTCTATTACAACCCTGCGCTGGGGTGCCTGGGGATTCCCTTGTATGAGCTGGCGGTGTTTACAGTGGGCTGTCTTTTGTTCATAGGAGGGGATTGTCATGCCGGCAAAGCTTAGAGTGGAGATCAGGGAATGCCGTCTGGTGAGGGGGCTGGTTTTTTGGCTGCTTTGCGCTCTTGTGGTGAGTTATGTTATGGCTGTGAGTTTTTTGAAGAAATATCCTGCGGGCTGTCAGGGGGAATTTATGGTCTGGGTATTCAACAATTATCATGTCATTCTGGTATTGTTCCCCTTGCTGCTGCTGGCTGCCACCAGCGGCGCGCAGTCCCAAGGCTCCCGGTATCTTGTGCTGATCAGATACCGGGACAGGAACGAGTTTTTTACCGTCAAAATAGCCGTGAGGACAGGATTTGTAATGCTGTGCCTGTTGGCTCTTGCAGCCATGCTGCTCTTTTTCAGGCGGGGAATGCCTGTGGAGACAAGGCATGCCTTTATGGTATCGGAGGATTTTGCAGGCATTTGTGTAAGGCAGTGCCTGAATATATTCTGCTTCTGGAGCGCCCTGCTCCTGCTGCACGAAATCCTGCAGAGCATTCTAAACGATACTATGCTTGATCTGGCAATAACCACGCTTGTGCCTTTGGGAAATTACATTCTGGCCAAAGGCGTGGCTGTGCGGGCCCTGGAATGGACACCCTGGGGGAAAATCAGCTATAAAATCGAAGAGATCCTGGGAACGCCGCCGGAGGAGGTGGAAAAGCTGGGACAGTATCAGTTTTACTGGTGGTATTGGCTGGGCGTTATTATGTTTCTGCTGTGTCTGGCAAATACGCTGCATAGGAGAAAGGATTTTATTTTTGAGAGGGAAATGCAATAAAACAGATTCGGAAAAACGGATTTGGAACCGGGACAGCAAGCAAGGAGAAGAAATATGGTAGAGCTGCGGAATGTGTCAAAGGCATATAAGAACAATGTACTGTTTACCAATTTAAACTTAACGATTCCCCGCGGGGACATCTGCGGAATCCTGGGGGAGAACGGCTCCGGGAAAAGCGTGCTGCTGAAGATGATATGCGGCTTTGCACTGCCGGATGCAGGGGAGATTTTTGTAGGGGGCGAAAGAATCGAAAAGGGCAAATTCCCTCAGGACATCGGGGTGATCCTGGATTGCACCGGTTTTTTACCGGGGGAGACGGGGCTTGACAATCTCCTGCTTTTGGCTTCCATTCGGGGGAAAACGGGCAGGGCGGAGGTGGAAGAGACCATGAGGCGGGTAGGGCTGAAACCGGAACTGGAGGTGAAAGTGGGAAAATATTCCCAGGGAATGAGGCAGCGGCTTGCCATTGCCCAGGCCTTGATGGAAAAGCCCTCGCTATTGGTGCTGGACGAGCCGTTTAATGCCATTGATATCAAGTCTGCGCCATATTTCAGGAAGCTTTTCCGGGAATTGAACGAAAAGGAAAGGGTGACCATTCTCCTCACATCCCATTACAGCCAGGATATGCAGGAACTGTGCAGGCACACCTATGATATAGGGCTGCTGAAAGCAGGGCTGTAGCTGTTTTGGCCTACAGCACCGACAAGATCAATATCTCCACGCTCATCTTGTCATTCATGCGGCCGGTCTTCACGGCCTCCTCCGCCTCCACGCATTTTTCCACGGCAGTTCGCAGGACGGACGTCTTAAACTTTGCGGCCTGGGCTATATACTTCCCGGCCACAAAGGGAGGGACTCCGATCTTGGGGGCGATTGCCCGGCCGTCAAAGCCCTTGGAGCTCAGTTCCTTTACCTGGAGCAGCATATTGCACTGTCTGGCGATCAAAAACAGGATGCGCATGGGAGGCTCCTTTAAGGCCAGCAGGTCATAGTACAGCTCCAAAGCCTTTTTTTGCTGCCTGGCGGCAATGGCATTAATCATGTCGAAAATTTGGTTGCTGACCCGGACGGTGCAGACGGCTTCCACATCCTCCGGGGTGACCACCTCCCGCCCCAGGCAGTAGCATATGAGTTTTTCCAGTTCCATCTGGACATTCTCCATGTCCGTGCCGGTCTTACTGAGGAAGAGCTGCACCGTGCTCTCCGTGATCTTCAGGTTCTCCCTGGCAAGAAGTCCTGCCACCCATCGCTTTAAGGTATTCTCGTCCTGCCCGGCGAATTCCGTGGCATAGCCCTTTGCCTGTACGGCTTTGTACAGCTTGCTGCGCTTGTCCACCTCGCTCTCCGTGAAGATGAAATAGACAGTGGGGCTTGGATTCGACAGATATTCCGCCATTTTTTCCCCGCCGGACTTGAAAAGGCCGCTGTCGGTGATGAAGATGACGCGCTTATCAGCAAAAAAGGGCATGGTCTCCGCCAGATCGATGATTTCCCCCAGGTTGACGTCCTTTCCCTCGAAGAAATGGGCATTCATGGTGTCGCCCTCCTCACAGAGGGCGCTTTTCAGCTTTTCCCGGTACTGTCTGCGCAGATACCGCTCCTCGCCGTACAAAAGATAGACTTGCCTGAAGTTCCCCTGTCTGATATCTTCGTTGATCTGTCTCATGTCAATCCCTTTCTGCCAATCCCCCTGCCCGGGCCTGCGGACTTCCTGGCTGATGTTTTTATTTTCCCTTTAATTTATCGGAATGTCAAGCAGAAATTGGAAAAGTCGCATTTTATCAGAATTTCAAAACAATTCCGGAAATATCAATTATTATGCATCTTTCTATTTTTTCTTGCAAAATGCCGTAGAAGTATTATCGTTCTTGTATCTATTTGGTTCGTTCTCCCGAATCCCGCGGCGGGTATCGGTTGCTGTAATAATGGGTTGTCTTTTATAATGGGAAAGGACGAAATTAGACAATTTGTAATCGAAGAACTAAGAAAGTCCACGAATTTCGCGAGGAGGTAGGTTCATGGAACAGCTGAATATCACAGCTACGAAAGACAATGAAAAGATATACAAGATCCTGGGGGATCTGATGAACGGGGACAAGGAATTCCAGATTATGATCACGGTGCCCTCAGGGAAAGGGCCTGTCCACAAAAGCAGCCCCCAGGAGCCGCCCAAAACCCCGGTGGCGCTGGGCAATTTGGAGCAGGATGTCACTGATATGATCCATGAGATAGGCGTTCCCGCCCATATCAAAGGATACCAGTACCTGAGGGAGGCCATCATGATGTCCGTGGAGGATCCGACCATGATCAGCTCCATTACCAAGATTCTCTATCCCACCATAGCAAAGCGCTTTCAGACTACGCCCAGCCGGGTGGAGCGGGCCATCCGCCATGCCATTGAAGTGGCCTGGAACAGGGGGAAGATGGAGACTTTGGACGCGCTGTTCGGCTACACCATTGACACGGGGAAAGGCAAGCCCACCAATTCGGAGTTCATTGCCCTGATAGCGGACAGGATACGGCTTTCCTACCGTACGAAATAAGCGCAGAAAGGGGACAAATGCCACTCGGATGCGAAAAAAGTACTTTCCACGGAACCGATATTGTTGTATAATAAATACAGGTTTGTACAAGTGTATCAGAATCAATGGAGGTTTCCGATGAAAAAAATTCTATTCGCGGCATCAGAGGGAGTTCCGTTCATCAAGACCGGAGGTCTGGCCGATGTGGTGGGTTCCCTGCCGAAATGTATCGACAAAGAGTATTTTGACGTAAGGGTCATGATCCCCAAGTACGCTTGCATGAAGCAGCAGATGAAAGACAAGCTGAGATACGTGACCCATTTCTACATGGATTTTAACTGGACAAGCGCCTATGTGGGAATCTTTGAGGCCGAGGAGGAGGGGGGCCATTATTATTTCATTGATAATGAATACTACTTCAGCGGGGACAAGGTCTACACGGACGATCCCAAATGGGAGATCGAGCGCTACGCATACTTTAGCAAGGCAGTGCTTTCCGCCCTGCCGGTGATAAATTTCCAGCCGGACGTGGTTCACTGCCATGACTGGCAGACAGGCCTGATTCCTGTCTATATGAAAGAGCGCTTCCGGGGAGGAGAGTTCTTCTGCCGCATGAAATCCGTCATCACCATCCACAACCTGAAGTTCCAGGGCAAGTGGGACATCAAGACCGTGCGGGGCATCACCGGATTGTCAGACTATTTCTTTGCCGCCGACAAGCTGGAGGCCTATAAGGATGCCAATCTCCTAAAGGGCGGTATTGTCTATGCGGACGCGGTGACTACGGTGAGCGACACCTATGCGGAGGAGATCAAGACTCCTTTCTATGGGGAAGGGCTGGACGGTCTGCTGCGGGCCAGAAGCGGTGACCTGCGGGGCATCGTAAACGGCATCGACTATACGGACTTCAACCCTGAGACGGATCCCAACATCGTCAAACCCTATAATGCCGTGAACTTCCGCAAGGAAAAGGTGAAGAACAAGCGCGCCCTGCAGCAGGAACTGGGGCTTTGCCAGGACGACAGGAAGATGATGATCGGCGTGGTGTCCAGGCTGACGGATCAGAAAGGCTTTGATCTGATCGCCTATTGTCTGGATGAACTGTGCCAGGACGACATCCAGCTGGTGGTGCTGGGAACCGGCGATCCCCGCTATGAGAACATGTTCCGCCATTTTGACTGGAAGTACGGTGACAAGGTATCGGCCAATATTTACTACTCCGATCCCCTGTCCCACAAGATCTACGCGTCCTGCGATGCGTTCCTGATGCCTTCCCTGTTCGAGCCCTGCGGCCTGAGCCAGCTTATGGCCCTGCGCTATGGGACCATCCCCATCGTCCGGGAGACAGGAGGCCTTAAGGATACGGTACAGCCCTACAATGAATACGAAAGCACCGGCACCGGTTTTAGCTTTACCAACTACAATGCCCACGAAATGCTGAATACAATCCGGTATGCGGAGCGTATCTATTATGATAAGAAGCGTGAATGGAATAAGCTGATCGACAGGGCCATGGCAGCAGATTTCTCCTGGCATGTGTCTGCCAGGAAGTACCAGGAAATGTACGATTGGCTGATAGGGTAAAATCATGTCCGGTAACGAAAAGAGAAATGATTTCATCGTACAGGCAGGGATTCTGGCAGCTGCCGGGATCATCAGCAGAATCATCGGGCTCCTTTACAGGAGCCCTTTGTACAATGTGGTGGGTGCTCTGGGAATGGGGTACTACAACTCCGCATTCAATTACTACTCTATCATTCTGATGATTTCCTCCTACAGCATCCCGGCCGCCATGTCCAAGGTCATCGCCCAGAAGCTGGCCGTAAAGGAGTACCGCAACGCCCACCGGATTTTCCTGGGTGCCATCGGCTATGTGCTGGCAGTGGGAGGCGTGGCCAGCCTGGTCCTGTTTTTCGGGGCGGGTTTTTTTGTGCCTGACAATGCGGTGCCCGTGCTGCGGACATTTGCCCCCACGATTTTTATCTATGGGATTCTGGGGGTGCTGCGGGGATATTTTCAGGCCCATGAAAGTATGGTGCAGACCTCGGTATCCCAGATTCTGGAGCAGATTTCCAATGCCATTGTCAGCATCGGCGCGGCATATCTGCTGATCAGGACCCAGATGGGGACTTTGGAGATGCCTGTGGACGAGGCGGGCCGTGTGGAGCGGGCCGTGTACGGAGCCGCCGGCAGCGCCCTGGGAACAGGGGCGGGAGTCCTGGTGGCGCTTTTGTTCATGGCTGCAGTCTATGGGATGAACCGGGGCCTCATCAATAGGCGCGTCAAAAACGACAGGCATAGAAGAGTGGATTCCTATGCAACTGTCTTCAAAATGATCACCATGGTGGTGATGCCCTTTATCTTAAGCACGGCAGTGGCCAATATGGCGACTGCCGTGAACAACAGCATTTACTTAAAAATGCTGCCTGCCCTGCGGGAAGTGAACGAGCTGGAGATCAGCGAGCGATGGGGCGTCTTCCAGACAGAGGCCGTAACCATATCCAATATCCCCAATGCCTTTGCGGCGGCCATGGCGGCGGCCATCATTCCTCTGGTGGCCCAGCTGATGGCTTCGGCAAATCAGGAAAAGGCCAGGGAGAAGATAGGCCTGTCCATCAAGAGCACCATGGTCATTTCCATTCCCTGCGCCGTAGGGCTTTTCGCCCTGGCCCGCCCGGTGACGGCTCTGCTTTTTAAGAATACTCCTGAGGAGGAAGATCTGGCTACCAAACTTTTGATGGCGCTGGCCCTCTATATTGTGCTGAATGCCCTGTCTTCCCTGACCAGCCAGATCCTGCAGGGACTGGGCAAGGTCAGCATCCCTATCATCAATTCGGGCATTGCGTTGGTACTGCAGACGGCTGCTGCGGTGGTGCTTTTGCTTTTTACGGATTTGGATCTGTATGCCATTGTCATTGCCAATACTCTGTACGCCGTGTGCGTCTGCGTGTTGAACCAGGTGGCCGTGTGCAGGGCAGTGGGATACCGGCAGGAAATAAAGAAGACCTTTCTGGCGCCGCTTTTGGCCTCGGCCTGTATGGGCGGAGTGGCATGGGCGGTTTATGAAAGCTTTTTGATGCTGACGGCATCCCCGAAGATTTCCGTGGTCATTGCCATTTGCATAGCGGCTTGCGTGTACCTTGCGCTGCTGCTTTTGTTCCGGGGGCTTTCGGAGGAGGAACTGCGGGGATTCCCCAAAGGATATCTACTGGTGGGACTGGCGAAAAAAATGCGACTGATGAAATAAGGAGAGGGCGGAAGATTCCGCCCTCGTTTTATGCGCAGACTCACACATAGAAGTCTGCCGCTTGATCTGCCGCCGGCGCAGGATGCGGGTCTGGCCCAGCGGCGGCAGAGGGAAAACTCCCTGCCTGATTGCCCGGGTTCGTGGACATGGCTCCAGGGCAGATATCCTCCTGCCATCCTCCTACCGGGTCTCTTCACCGATAAGCCGGATTCCGGAGATGTCGCTGCCCGTGGCCATGGAGAAATTGGTGTAGTACACCACGAAGCCCGGCTTTGCGCCGTTTGGCTTTTTTACATGCTTTTTCTGGATATAGTCGATTTCCACTTTATCCTGCCCGCGGCCCTTGGAGTAGTAGGCTGCCAGGCGGGCCGCCTCCTCAAAGGTGCGGTCGGGCAGTTCGGCCGCATTGTCCATTTTTACGATGACATGGGAGCCCGGAATCTGCTTGGCGTGGAACCACCAGTCGTTTCCCGTGGCGAATTTGAAAGTAAGTTCATCATTCTGGAAATTGTTCTTTCCCACATACATATGGAAGCCGTCGCTGCTCATATAGTGGAACGGCCTGCTTGTGATCTTTGGCTTCTTTCCCTTGCGGTCCGCGGCCTTTCTGCGGATGTAGCCGCTTTCGGTGAGCTCCTCCTTGATCTGGGCCAGATCCTCCTCGTGCAGGGCGATGTCCAAAGCATTGGAGACGGACTCCAGATGCTGGATTTCCTCTTTGACTTCCATGGTCAACTGAGACAGAGCCTCATAGGTGCGTTTCATCTTTCCGTATTTGTCAAAGTATTTCTGAGCGTTCTCCGTAGCTGTCAGGGTGGGATCCAGAGGGATGGTCACGGTCTCGCCTGTGTAGTAGTTTAGAGCCTCAAAGGATTTTGCGCCGGGCTGGGCGCTGTAGCCGTAGGTGTTCAGCAGCTCGCCGTATACGCGGCAGGTCTCCCGCTTTTCGGTGTCTTTCATCTGGCGCAGCTGCAGGTCGTATTTTTTCACATTCCGCTCCAGGGCGGTTTGGACGATGCGGCGCAGGTCCGCGGATTTCTGGCGGATGCGGGTCAGGACGTTTCTCTCCGCGTAGTAGTGCTCCAGCAGCGCGGACATGGAGTCGTAGAGGACTACATGGTCTTTGGCGAGGCATTCTTTATTGACCGATTTGGTCGAAATGGGATCCTGCCCGGAAAAAGCTTCTGGCAGAGGCGCCCGGGACGCGTCATACCCGGAGCTGTATCCATACATGGTCAGGGGCAGGGCGCAGAATTCCACCGGTTTGGAGCCTGTATAAGCGATATTAGGAGAGAAGCGCTCTTCCCGGATGGAGGCACACATATGGGAAAAGGCCCCATAGAGCCTGCCGTAATCCTTTTCGGTTAATGCTGCCGCGGGCAGATCTGCGTCAATATCCGCCTCATGACAAAGCTCCTGGGCCAGGATGGGGGAGATGCCGGTAAAGCTGCCATACAAGGCCTTGAACACGGATTGGGGCTTGGCGGAAAGGGTCTTTTGAAATTCCTCCCGCCCCGTTGTCAGGGCATCCAGCTTGTCCTGGGTGCACACCACGAAATAGGGCTTGCCGGGAAGCACCTCCCGGAGGGAACTGACGGCAGCGGACACATGCTTGATGCTGTCTATGATAGTGTTGTCTTCATCGCAGAAGATGATGTTGCTGTGCTTTCCCATGATTTCCACCACAAGGGTCTTTTTACGCAGATCGCCCATTTCGTCCAGATGCTCTATGTGGATATGGACGATGCGCTCCAGCCCGGGCTGAGAGATGTCCACGATGCGGCCGTTTTGGAGGTGCTTTCGCAGAAGCATGCAGAAATTGGGCGCAGTCATGGGGCTGGGCTTATTGGTTTCGGTGAGGTAGAGCAGGGGCAGGGAAGCCTCCGCGGAAAGCAGCAGCTTTTTGGTGCCGGTGGGCTGCTTGACAGTGAGCAGCAGCTCGTCCGTCTCGGGCTGGGCGATTTTGTAGAGCCTGCCTCCCGTAAGTTCCCTTTTCAGTTCTGATACCACATTTGCTATGGTCACGCCGTCAAAGGCCATTTTTGTTTCCTCCGTGTTGGTTGGATTTCTAGGGCTTTCTATTGTCAAGTATCTCATATTTCCTGGGGTTTGGCAAGGGTTTGGCTGGACAAAAGCGGGGTGGGCAAAATGGGCGCGGGAAAATCTCTTGCCGAACCCTTGACGCTTCCCGAAACTTATTCTATAATAAAAGGGAGTATGCAGCAGGGAAATTTTCCCGGACAGGAGCGCCTATGATTAAGAGCATGACAGGCTTTGGCAGATGCGAAGCGGCTGAGAGAGACAGAAAATTCACGGTGGAGATAAAATCGGTGAATCACCGCTACCTGGATATCAATATCAAGATGCCCAAGGCGCTCAACTTCTTTGAATCATCCATCCGCAGCGAACTGAAGAACTATATCTCCCGGGGCAAGGTGGACGTTTTTGTCTCCTATGAGGACTTTTCCGAAAAGACCTCCGTGGTGCGCTACAACAGGGAGGTGGCGGCGGAATATCTGGGATATCTGCGCCAGATGGCGGAAGAATTCCACCTGGAGAACGATATCAGGGTCTCCGCCCTGTCCCGGTTTCCGGAGATATTTACCATGGAAGAGGCCGCGGCGGATCAGGGGGAGTTGTGGAAAGAACTGTGCCAGGCTCTCACCGGCGCGGCGAAGATGTTCGTGGACAGCCGCGTGGCGGAGGGGGAACATTTGAGGGAAGACCTGACAGAGAAGCTGGAGGGCATGCGTAAGAGGGTGGACTTCATCTCTGAACACTCGCCCCAGATCGTGGCGGAGTACCGCCGCAGACTGGAGGAAAGGGTCAGGGAGCTTTTGGGAGATGCTGCCGTGGACGAGGGACGGCTCCTTACCGAGGTCACGATTTTCGCCGATAAGGTGTGCGTGGACGAGGAGATCGTGCGGCTTGCCAGCCATATCGACACCACCAGGAATGCCCTTTTGGAGGGAGGTTCCATCGGACGCAAGCTGGATTTCATCGCCCAGGAGATGAACAGAGAGGCCAATACCATCCTGTCAAAGACAAGCGACCTGGAGATTTCCAACTGCGCCATCGAACTAAAGACTGAGATCGAAAAGGTCAGAGAGCAGATTCAGAACATAGAGTAGGGGTGGCAGGATGCTGATTCATATAGGATTTGGAAATATCGTGAATTCCTCCAAGATCATCGCCATTGTCAGCCCGGACTCCGCACCTGTGAAAAGAATGGTGCAGGGCGCCAGGGAAAAAGGGACAGCCATTGACGCCACCCAGGGGCGCAAGACAAAATCCGTGCTGGTCATGGAGAACAGTCAGGTGGTGCTGTCTGCGCTTTTGCCGGAGACCATCGCGGGCCGTGTGGGAAGCGCGCAGATGCAGGAGGAAAGCATTGTGGAGGGGCAGGATGAAAGAGAATAAAAAGGGAATTCTGATCGTCATATCCGGTTTTTCCGGCGCAGGAAAGGGTACACTGGTAAAGGAACTGCTGCGCAGGCATGAAAAGGACTATGTGCTGTCAGTGTCCATGACCACCAGGGCGCCCAGGCCGGGGGAGCGGGAGGGCGTGGAATACTTTTTCACGGACAGAGAGCATTTCGAGGAGACCATAGCCCATGACGGACTCATCGAATACGCGTCTTACTGCGGGAATTACTACGGCACGCCAAGAGTTTATGTGGAGGAGCAGCTGGCCCGTGGGCGCAATGTCATCCTGGAGATCGAGATCCAGGGAGCCCTGAAGATCAAGGAAAGGTTTCCGGAGAGCCTGTTGATCTTCGTGACGCCTCCCAACGCGGAGGAGCTCAAGCGCAGGCTGGAGGGAAGAGGCACGGAGAGTGAGGAGGCAATCGCAAACCGCCTTGCCAGAGCCGCAGAGGAGTCCCGGGGCGTGGAGTTCTATGACTACCTGGTAGTAAACGACAAGCTGGAGGAGAGCGCGGAGGAGGTTCACCATTTGGTGGCCGCGGCCCGCAGGGCTCCGGTGCGAAGGGAAGAATTTGTAAAAGAGATCAGAGAGGAACTGCACAGTTTCGCGAAAGGAGCGCAAAAGTAATGTTACATCCATCCTATTCAGATTTGATGAAAGTAGTGAACAAAGAGGTAGAGCAGGGCGAGGCCCCTGTGGTGAGCAGCCGTTATTCCATCGTCATGGCTACATCCAAAAGGGCCAGGCAGCTGATCGCCGGCGAGGAGGCCATGGTGGAGAGCAAGGACAAGAAGCCGCTGTCCGTGGCGGTGGAGGAGCTCAATCAGGGCAAGATCAAGATACTGGGCAGCGAATAAAGGTGCAGAGGTAGCTGGTAGTTTTGCCAGCTATTTTCATAGCGGATCCCCCTGCGCTTGAAACGTGAGAAAGTTCGGGGATTTGCCGGAGGTATTATGGAAATTTTATTTATATCGCTGGGCTGCGACAAGAATCTCGCCGACACCGAGCTGATGCTGGGCATTTTGCAAAAAAGGGGCTTTGGCTTTACGGATGATGAAGAAAAAGCAGACATATGCATAGTCAATACCTGCTGCTTTATCGGGGACGCCAAGGAAGAAAGCATAAATACGCTGCTGGAAATGGGAGAGCGTCGGGAAAGCGGGAAGCTAAAGGCTCTGATTGCCACTGGATGCCTGTCCCAGCGCTATCAGGAGGAGATCCAAAAAGAGATCCCCCAGGTGGATGCGCTGGTGGGCACGGCCTCCATCGAAGAGATCGGGGATGTGCTGGAGGAGGTGCTCTCAGGCCATGGGAGGAACCATTACGGAAAACTGGACGCGCCTCCCGCCGCCTGCCGGGATCGGATCCTGACCACAGGCGGCCACTACGCCTACCTGAAGATCGCAGAGGGGTGCGAGAAGAACTGCACCTACTGCATCATCCCCAAAGTGCGGGGAAAGTACCGCAGCATTCCCATGGAGAGCCTTGCGGAACAGGCCCGGGTGCTTGCAGAGGGCGGCGTAAAGGAACTGATCCTGGTAGCCCAGGAGACTACTCTCTACGGCGTGGATTTATATGGAAGAAAAAGCCTGCCGGCGCTGCTTATAAAGCTGGCTGCCATCCCCGGCATACACTGGATCCGGGTACTGTACTGCTATCCGGAGGAGATCACGGAGGAACTGCTGGACGTGATGGAAAAGGAGCCAAAGATATGCCGCTATCTGGACATTCCCATCCAGCATGCCTCGGATGAGATCCTGCGGCGCATGGGCAGGCGCACCAGTGAGGAGCAGCTGCGCCGGCAGATAGACAGGCTGCGGGAGCGGATTCCGGATATCTGTCTTCGGACCACGCTGATCAGCGGCTTTCCGGGAGAGACTCAGGAGGATTTCGAGGAACTGTACCGGTTTGTCAATGAGATGGAATTCGACAGGCTGGGGGTGTTCGCTTATTCTCAGGAGGAGGATACGGCGGCCGCCAGGATGTCCGGCCAGATTCCGGAGGAGACAAAGCTGGCAAGGCGGGATGAGCTGATGGAGCTGCAGCAGGCCATTGCCTTTGAGAAAGCCGAGACCATGATCGGCCGGGAACTGGAGGTGATGGTGGAGGGAAAGGTGACGGGGGAGGACGTGTATGTGACGCGGACCTACCGGGACGCGCCGGAGGTGGACGGATACCTGTTCCTGCACACGGACGCACAGCTAATGAGCGGGGATTTCGTCCGGGTCAGGGTGACGGACTTCAACGAGTATGACCTGATCGGAAAAATGGTGGACCATGGGGAGGAACTAATATGAAAAAGATGAATCTGCCAAACAAACTGACCATATTTCGCATTTTCCTGATTCTGCCTTTTATACTGCTTTTGCTGGGCGAAAGCGGGGGCTGGGGGTGGTATAAGGCATTGTTCGGGGGCATCCTTGAATATGTGGACTATATCGCACTGGCCATTTTCATCATTGCCAGCCTGACGGACCTGATAGACGGAAAGATTGCCAGGAAATACAATCTGGTGACCAACTTCGGCAAGTTCATGGATCCTCTGGCCGACAAGCTGCTGGTCAGCGCGGCTATGATCGCATTGGTGGAACTGGGGCGGATTCCGGCCTGGGTGGTCATTGTCATTATCAGCAGGGAGTTCATTATCAGCGGATTTCGGCTGGTAGCAGCAGACAATGGAGTAGTCATTGCGGCCAGCTACTGGGGAAAGTTCAAGACCACGTTCCAGATGGTGATGGTATGCCTGATGATCGCGGACATTCCGCAGCTTCAGCTTGTGACCGATATTGTAATGTGGGTGGCGCTGATCCTTACAGTAGTGTCCCTGGCGGATTATCTGATGAAAAACAAGGACGTGATGCGGGAGATGAAATAGGAGCATTGCCGCCATGCGGCAGGGAGGAGAAAGAAGATGAAAGTGGAATTGATTTCCGTTGGAACGGAGATTTTGCTGGGGAATATCGTCAATACAAACGCTGCATATCTGTCGGAGAAGTGCGCAGGGCTGGGGCTTTCCTGTTATTTCCAGACTGTGGTGGGAGACAATGAGGAGAGGCTGACCCAGGCGCTGGAGACCGCGGTGGGGCGCTCCGACATCGTGATCCTGTCCGGAGGCCTGGGGCCTACGGAGGACGATCTGACAAAGGAGACGGCGGCAAAGGTCTGCGGCAGGCCGCTGTATCTCCACGAGCCCAGCAGAGAGGCCATCGGGAACTATTTTGCCGGTAGAGGCATAGAGCCCACGGACAATAACTGGAAACAGGCCATGCTGCCCGAGGGCGCCATTGTCTTGGAGAACCACAATGGCACCGCGCCCGGGGCCATCATAGAGACGGAAAGCGCCAGGGTGATTCTGCTCCCGGGCCCGCCGAACGAGCTCTACCCCATGTTCGAGGAGAGCGTGGCACCCTACCTGGCTTCCCTGAATTCCCAGGTCATTTGCTCCACCACCGTAAAAGTCTGCGGCGTGGGGGAGAGCAAGGCGGAGACCATGGTGAAAGACCTGATCGATACCCAGACCAACCCTACCATCGCCACCTATGCCAAGACCGGAGAGGTGCACATCCGTGTCACGGCCGGGGCGGAGGACAAAAAGTGCGCCGGGAAGCTTATTAAGCCCGTGGTAAAAGAACTGAAAGCCAGGTTCGGCAATCATGTGTACACCACGGACGAGTCCGTGACGCTGGAGAAGTCCGTTGCGGATCTGCTGCTTGCCAACGACCTGACCATTACCTGCGCAGAGTCCTGCACGGGGGGACTGCTTTCCGCCAGGCTGGTGAACGTGCCGGGCATTTCCGAAGTGTACAAATTCGGCATGGTGACTTATTCCAATAAGGCCAAGAGGCGCTTCCTGGGCGTCAAGAAGAGCACCCTCCAGAAGCACGGCGCTGTCAGCGAGAAGACGGCGGAGGAGATGGCAAAGGGGGCGGCGCTGGAGAGCAAGGCGGATGTTGCGGTGGCCATCACGGGCATTGCAGGTCCGGAGGGCGGCACGCCGGAAAAGCCTGTGGGCCTGGTTTACATCGCATGCTTCGTCAAGGGGAAGACCACAGTAAAGAAATGCCAGTTCTCCGGAAACAGGGGTAAGATCAGGGAGGCTGCCGTGTCCTCTGCCCTCACCCTGACCCGCAGCTGTGTGCTGGAATATTTCAGTAAGGTGACATTTGGAAAAAAGGAGTCTTGAGCTCCTTTTTTTATTGCAAAGGAGCGCTTTTCATGGTATGATCTTTTTGTCTGATTCCATATCTGATGTTTCGAGAATATGTATCATTCGTAGATTCCGGCGGATTCGCCACAGGTTTCAGATTCAGAAAAGTTCCGGACGGAGAGGTGGGATGCCTTTGAGGGAGTTTTAAGGTACTTAAAATAAGGTAAAATGTAGTTGACAAATGCGAGCGGATGTCTTATCCTAAGAAAAGGGAAGAACATTTGTTCTTGTAGAAAAAGGAGATTCCAGATGGAAAGAGAAGAAAAATTAAAAGCATTGGATGCGGCCATCAGCCAGATTGAGAAGCAGTACGGAAAGGGTGCAGTGATGAAGCTTGGCGACCCTACCACCCAGATGAATGTGGAGACAGTCCCCACAGGCTCCTTAAGCCTGGACATCGCCCTGGGGCTGGGGGGGATCCCCAAGGGCAGGATTGTGGAGATATATGGGCCCGAGTCCAGTGGCAAGACCACGGTGACCCTGCATATGATCGCAGAGGTGCAGAAAAAAGGCGGCATCGCCGGATTCATTGATGCGGAGCATGCCCTGGATCCTGTGTATGCGAAGAATATCGGCGTGGACATCGACAATCTCTATATCTCCCAGCCGGACAACGGGGAGCAGGCGCTGGAGATCGCCGAGACCATGGTGCGCTCCGGTGCCATCGACATCGTGGTGGTGGACTCTGTGGCGGCGCTGGTGCCCAAGGCCGAGATTGATGGGGACATGGGAGAGAGCCATGTGGGCCTGCAGGCCCGCCTGATGTCCCAGGCTCTGCGCAAGCTCACCTCCATTATCAGCAAGTCCAATTGCGCGGTGGTGTTCATCAACCAGCTGCGCGAGAAGATCGGCGTCATGTTCGGCAATCCGGAGACCACCACCGGCGGCCGGGCGCTGAAGTTCTACGCTTCCGTGCGCATGGACGTGCGCCGGGTGGAAGCCTTAAAGCAGGGCGGCGAGGTGATCGGAAACCATACCCGTGTCAAGGTGGTGAAGAACAAGGTGGCCCCTCCTTTCAAGGAGGCTGAGTTCGACATCATGTTCGGCAAGGGCATTTCCAAAGAGGGGGACATCCTGGACCTGGCAGCGGATTTGAACATCGTGGTGAAGTCCGGCGCCTGGTACGCCTACGATGGGAACAAGATCGGCCAGGGCAGAGAGAATGCAAAGCAGTACCTGAGGGACAATCCGGAGGCATGCAAGGCCATCGAGGACAAGGTGCGGGCGCACTACGGCTTTGGCGGTGACGAGGCTGCAGGGTCGGCTGCGGGCGCAGAAGCTGTAAAGGCGGAGAGCGGCTCTGCCCCGAAAGCCGAGACGAAGACCGGAGGCCGGGCAGGCGGCAAGGCAAGTGCGGCTGCCAAGGCTGAGGAGAAAGCAGCCGGAAGCGAGGGCTGACAAAACAGGAGCATATATCTATGAAAGTGACGCAGATGACGGAGGTCTCCAAATCCCGGGTCAGGATAACCACGGACGAGGAAGCGGTTTTTGTACTATATAAAGGGGAAATGCGCAGGTTCCATATCCGTGAGGGCCAGGAGATCGAGGAGACCGTCCTGCGCGATATCATGGAGGAGATTCTGCCAAAGAGGGCGAAGCTGCGCGCCATGAACCTGTTAAAGAACCGGGACTACACGGCAAGGCAGCTTTACGACAAGCTGAAAGAGGGCGGCTATCCGGAAGTGGTCATAGAGGAAGCGCTGAGCTACGTAGAAAGCTTCCACTATACAGACGATTGCCGCTATGCAGTGAACTTCATCCGGAACCATGTGCAGGACAGAAGCCGCCGGCGCATAGAACAGGATCTCCTCGGCAGGGGGATACACAGGGATACCCTGGAGAGGGCTTGGAGCGAGTGGGAGGCAGAGGGCGGAGAGCAGGACGAGCAGGCCATGATCCGGGCACTCCTGGCGAAAAAAGGTTTTGACTGCGAATCGGCATCCCCAAAGGAAAGCCGGAAAATGTATGGATTCCTCCTGCGGAAAGGCTTTTCCGGCGAACAGGTGAGGAGAGCCCTGCGGTCAGCGCCCCCGCTTTTCGAGGATGCCTGAAAATGTCGCAACAGAGGGATTTTGTGCAAATGCTACAAGAAAATTCCATAGTTACAGGATTTTCTTCTGAAAATATGTACACTTATGCTTGACATTAGCTTCATTTGCGTATAAAATTAAGTTTGTTGCAAATTGCTTGTTAGAATGTTGTACATATACTCACTCCTGATTGTGGGTATACATTCTAAAGGCCGTGGGGCAGTGGCGATGCTCCATGACTTATATGTACATGTACAATGAAAATGGAATAGGAGGTGCTCCTGTAATGCTTGGGATTATTATCGCGATTGTGATCGCTGTGCCGGTGACAGCCGTGGTGACCGCATTCATTGTCTTGAACCATTACAAGAAGACGACGGAAGCGACCATCGGAAACGCACAGGATCAGGCCAGGGAAATCATCGATGAAGCTCTCAAGACTGCAGAGTCCAAGAAACGCGAGTCGCTCCTTGAGGTAAAGGAAGAGTCCATTCGCACCAAGAATGAACTGGACAAGGAAATCAAGGAACGCCGGGCAGAGGTACAGCGCTCGGAACGCAGGATTCAGCAGAAAGAAGAGAACATTGACAAGAAGACCGAGGCCCTCGAACGGCGAGAGACTAATCTGACGGCCAAGGAAGAGGCTTTGAACAAGATCAAAGTAGAGGTCTCTAAATTGAACGAGCAGCGGCTACAGGAACTGGAACGTATTTCCGGATTGACCTCTGAACAGGCAAAAGACTACTTATTGAAAATTGTTGAAGACGAAGTGAAGCATGAAACGGCCGTGATAATCAAGGAAATGGAGAGTCGGGCCAAAGAAGAAGCAGACAAGAAAGCGAGGGAATATGTGGTATCAGCGATCCAGAGATGTGCTGCAGACCATGTCTCTGAGACCACAATTTCCGTCGTTCAGCTCCCTAACGATGAGATGAAGGGAAGAATCATTGGACGAGAGGGCCGCAACATCCGTACTCTGGAGACCATGACGGGCGTGGATCTGATCATTGATGACACGCCGGAGGCGGTGATTCTCTCAGGCTTTGATCCCATCCGCCGGGAGGTGGCAAGAATTGCGCTGGAAAAGCTGATTGTAGACGGACGTATCCATCCTGCCAGAATTGAAGAGATGGTGGAGAAAGCGCAGAAAGAAGTGGAGATCATGATTAAGGAAGAGGGAGAGGCTGCCACGCTGGAGGTAGGCGTGCATGGCATCCATCCCGAACTGGTCAGGCTGCTGGGCAAGATGAAGTTCAGGACCAGTTATGGCCAGAATGCATTGAAGCATTCCATCGAAGTGGCCCATTTGTCAGGACTTCTGGCAGCGGAGCTTGGACTGGATGTCCGGATCGCGAAGAGGGCCGGACTGCTCCATGACATTGGAAAGTCCGTGGATCATGAGATGGAAGGTTCCCATATCCAACTGGGCGTGGAGCTCTGCCGCAGGTATAAGGAAAATGCCACAGTCATCAATGCCGTGGAATCCCACCACGGCGATGTGGAGCCTACGACCCTGATCGCGTGTATCGTACAGGCTGCAGACACGATATCCGCCGCAAGACCCGGGGCAAGGAGGGAGACCCTGGAGACCTATACCAGCAGGTTGACAAAGCTGGAAGAAATCACAAACAATTTCAAAGGTGTAGACAAGTCTTTTGCTATTCAGGCAGGCCGGGAAGTCCGGGTAATGGTAGTTCCGGAGCAGATTTCGGATACTGATATGGTTCTGTTGGCACGCGATATCTCCAAACAGATTGAGGCTGAGTTGGAATATCCCGGACAGATCAAGGTAAACGTTATCCGCGAGAGCCGAGTCATTGATTATGCCAAATAATCATTAAAATTGAATAGAGAAAATGTGACAGAAGAGACGTCAGGCCTACGGGCTGGCGTCTCTTATACATTTTCACTAATTGCCGTAAAATTTTTTCGCTAAATTTGTTACATTACCTCTTGTGCATCCGGACTGCTTATAGTATGATAATGCAAGCGCCTAATTGTATACAATGATACATGGGTGCGAGCATTATGGGATAATATTGAGCGCCCTAGAGCGCATGGGATGGAGGATGACATGAAAGCATATCAGGAACTGAGCAAAAAAGAACTGTTGGCGCTGAAAGCGGGGCTGGAGAAAGAATATGAGGATGTGAAAGGAAAAGGACTGAAGCTGGACATGTCCAGGGGAAAGCCCTCCGTGGCTCAGCTGGATATGGGAATGGATATCTTCGATGTCCTGAATTCGCAGAGCGACATGACGAGCAAGGAGGGTGTGGATGTGCGCAATTACGGCGTACTGGACGGTCTCTCCGAGGCGAAGCATATGATGGCGGACATTATGGGAGTCAAGGCAGAAAATGTGATCGTATACGGCAATGCCAGCCTGAACGTGATGTATGACGCTGTTTCCAGCGCAGTGACCCATGGCGTCATGGGGTGTACGCCATGGTGCAAGTTGAACACGGAAGACGGGCATTCCGCAGTGAAGTTTCTCTGTCCGGTTCCCGGGTATGACAGGCACTTTGCCATCACCCAGCATTTCGGCATCGAGATGATTACGGTGCCCATGACTCCCCAGGGACCGGATATGGATCTGGTGGAGAGGCTGGTGGCCTCGGACGAAAGCATCAAGGGTATCTGGTGCGTGCCAAAGTATTCCAATCCCCAGGGCTACAGCTACAGCGATGAGACTGTAAGGAGATTTGCTAACCTGAAGCCTGCGGCAAAGGATTTCCGTATTTTTTGGGACAATGCCTATTCGGTGCACCATCTCTACGAGGAGGAAGAGCGGCAGGACAAGATTCTGGAGATATTGAGCGAGTGCGAGAAAGCGGGCAATCCCGATATGGTATACGAGTTTGCCTCCACCTCTAAGATCAGCTTTTCCGGTGCCGGCGTGGCAGCCATCGCTACCTCAAAAGGCAATCTGGAGTGCATCAAGAAGACGCTGACCATACAGACCATTGGCTATGACAAGATCAATCAGCTGCGCCATGTGCGCTATTTTAAAGATTTTGAGGGCATCAAAGCCCATATGAGGAAGCACGCCGCCCTGATGCGGCCTAAGTTTGAAGCCGTGCTTAAGGTATTGGAGGAGGAGCTGGCCGGAACGGGAATCGGGGAATGGACCAGGCCCAACGGGGGGTACTTTATCTCCTTTGAGTCCATGGAGGGCTGCGCAAAGGCTATCGTTGCCAAATGCAAGGAAGCCGGAGTCACACTGACCGGCGCCGGCGCCACCTACCCTTATGGCAGAGACCCCAAAGACAGCAATATCCGTATTGCACCCACATATCCGTCGCCGGAGGAACTGGCGCTGGCCACTGATCTGTTCGTGCTCTGCGTCAAGCTGGTGAGCGTGGAGAAGCTGCTGGAGCAATATGGCCGGGACGCAAAGGAATTTGGCGAGAGGCTGGCGGGATAGAGATAGACGTAAGAACCCGGAGCGTGGCTTCCTGGAAGACCGTGCATAGATGACAGCCTGCCCGCATACTATGGAAGAGAGGCATTCCATGGAAGAGAGGCATTCCATGGAAGAGAGGCATTCCATGGAAGAGAGGCATTCCATGGAAGAGAGGCATTCCATAGAGGAGGCGTGCTCTGGCGGAGTGCCGCAACTTCAAAAGGGCGGTGGGGCGGATGCAGCTTGCAGGGCGGCAGTTTTTGTCCAGACAGCGGAATTTCCTGGCCTGTTTCGGGGCAGGGCTGCTGCTTGGCATTATTCTGATAAACATAGGAAAGAGCATTTTGCTGGGGGAGACAGGGTTGTTCGATGAATATACCCTGTATCATATGAAATATATGACCGTGGACTGCAATGCTCTTTTCTGCTATATCCTACGGAAGCGCATGGGCAGGATACTGATCCTGGCGGTGCTGTCCAGCACCTATCTGGGGCTGGTGGTCTATATGGGAGCGGCTTTCTGGTACGGCATATCCGCAGGGGCTTTTTTGACATCACTGGCGTTGCGCTATGGACTGAAAGGGATCCTTTTGGCTGCCGTCAGCCTATTTCCCCATTACCTGCTCTATGTGCCGGCAATATTGCTGCTTTTGGTCTGGTGTCAGGAGCTGTTTCGGGGCATCTATGTGCGGGGGGAATTCAATGCCCAGGACAAGGGGTTTCTCCTGAAAAAAGCAGGAAAGCTTCTGCTCATCCTGGGTGTAACCACGGCGGGATGTCTCATGGAGGGATATCTGAATCCCTATCTGCTGCTGGGGTTTTTGAAGATATTTTGATGAAGTGAGAACGGTACTGACCATAGGCGTTATGCCGGGATGTTTATAAGAAGTTTGTGCTTGTATGAAAGAACCAGGACTGCGAATCTGCGCAATCCTGGTTCTTTTATGGCTTTTTACTATATTTCTTTTATGGCTTTTTTTGTATGTTTCTTTCATGGCTTTTTTCTATGTTTCTTCCATGCCTTATGCATTTCGGCCTACTCATATTCCGCGATTTCGTAGATCAGCTTCTCCGAATCCGCCCAGCCAAGGCAGGGATCCGTAATGGACTTGCCGTATACTCCGCCGCCCACTTTCTGGCAGCCCTCCTCGATATAGCTCTCGATCATGACGCCTTTTACCAGATTGTGGATGTCGTGGTTTAGCTTGCGGCTGTGCATGACCTCTTTGGTGATGCGGATCTGCTGCTCAAACTGCTTGCCGGAGTTGGAGTGGTTAGCGTCTATGACGCAGGCCGGGTACATCAGCTCCATTTTGCCATAGAGCTCCAGCAGGAGATTCAGATCCTCGTAATGGTAGTTGGGCACATTGTTGCCATGCTTGTTTACCGCGCCCCGCAGAACTGTGTGGGTCAGCTCGTTGCCCGTGGTTTCCACCTCCCAGCCCCTGTAGGTAAAGGAATGGGGATGCTGGGCTGCGTAGACGGAATTGAGCATTACGGACATGTCTCCGCTGGTAGGGTTCTTCATGCCGGCGGCCACGTCAAAGCCGCTGGCGGTGAGGCGGTGCTGCTGATCTTCAACGGAGCGGGCGCCGATGGCTACATAGGAGAGGATATCGGAGATGTATCCCCAGTTCTCGGGATATAGCATCTCATCTGCCGCAGTCAGCCCGGATTCTTCAATGGCTCGGATGTGCATTTTACGCATGGCGATGAGACCGGCCAGGAAGTCGGGCTTTTTTTCCGGATCCGGCTGGTGGACAATGCCCTTGTAGCCCTCACCGGTGGTCCGGGGCTTGTTGGTGTAGATCCTGGGAATCAGGATCAGCTTGTCTTTTACTCGGTCGTTTATCTGTGCCAGCCTGCTGATGTAGTCACACACAGAGTCCTCGTTGTCTGCGGAACAGGGGCCAATGATGACCAGGAACTTGTTGCTTTTTCCTGTGATCACATCTCTGATCTCGGCATCTCTCTTCCTTTTGATCTCAGCGAACCTTTCGGGGAGCGGATGCTCCTGCCTAATCTGGTCAGGAGTGGGCAGGTGTGTTATGAATTTGAAACTCATAGTATTTTCTCTGCCGCACAATTCCTTTGTGCGGCAATCCTTTCTGCAAAGTATGGGCAGATGTCACCATAGAATCCTGTCTCGGATTCTATTATAGAAACTAGATAATAGAATCCTGTCTTGGATTCTATTATAATATAATCCCCCCTATTCCGCAAGAGATTTAGGGATAATGAAAAGGAAAGGAATAATTTCGCATATAGTGGAAAAACGGATATATGTATAGGGACAAATGGTAAATTATTAATTATAAGAAAATACTATACGAAAAAAGGAGGACAGACCAATGGAAAAACAGACAGATGCATTCACGGAAGTTTATAAGGCGTATTATGAGGTGGTATTTAAAGCGGTGTACCATAGAATTGCCAACAGGCAGATAGCGGAGGACATTACGCAGGACACCTTTGTCGTAGCTTTCAGACTGGGCGAGGATTTCCTGCGACATCCGGAGCCGAAGCTATGGTTGCTTCGCACCGCGCATTACAAGATGCTTGAGGCATACAGGAAAGCGAAGCGGTGGGGCCTGGAGCCGCTGGAGAAGCATCAGGAGCTTGAGGCGCAGGACTGCCATTATGGCGAGGTGGAACTGAACCTATCGGCGCTGGCTACCCTTGGAAAGGAGGAATGGCGGGCCATCAAGGCCTATCATGTGTTTGGAAACACCATTTCGGAGATGGCGGAGTCGGAAGCGGTGACAGAGAACAATATGCGTGTACGGCTGTTCCGTGTCAGAAAAAAGCTAAAGGACGGAATGAAATGTTGGAATTTTTGACGAAAAATAAGATTTACATGTAATATCAGGGGGATTTGAAGTCATATATATAGTAGAGGGGTCACTTAAACAGCATATTTAAGGAGAAAGGAGGGAAAGGATCTCTCAAATAACAAATGAGAAAGGATGATGAAAAATGGCAGGACTGCAAGGTGGTGCAGACCAATGAAACACATTGGCTTTTACAGCGGACTTATTGAAACAGTGGGATATGACCCACAGAGAGCCCTTCTGGAAATCAAATTGGTGAATGATGGAAAAGTGCGGCAGTACAGAAATGTGCCGGAGGATGCCTGGTATCATCTGAGAGGGAGCTGTCAACCGGATATTTATTACCGCAAGTATATCTGTGGAAGCTATACAGAACTTGTTGTCGTAGAGGGACCTGCGTAACATTTTTCCCCCTTGTACATAGTTTAAGGTCGAAATCACCGGATTTTCGGCCTTAAACTATGTATAGGGATAAAAGTTTATAAATTATTAATATTTATTTTAAAATAGTATATTGCAATATATAATAGCATGTGATAGACTGAACCTGTCAAAGATAAGTACTGGAGACCAGAAAGGAGGACATACATGAACACACAATTTAAAAAAGGCGCCCTGGAACTCTGCGTGCTCTCCCAGCTTGTGAGAGGGGACAAGTACGGATATGAGCTGACGGAAAAGATATCCGGCGTGATGTCCATTGCCAGCGGCACGATGTATCCCATCTTAAGGAAGCTGAAAGCGGACGATTATGTGACCACATATCTGGTGGAGTCGGAATCCGGCCCGGCCAGGAAGTACTATAAGCTGACCGATAAGGGAAAGCAGTACCAGGCGGACGTGAGCCAGGAGTGGGAAGCATTTACCAAAGCAGTGAATCAATTGATCATGGAATAGGAGGGATGGACGATGACGAAGCAGGAATATATGGAAAAGTTGCAGGAGAAGCTGGAGCGTTTCGGAAGAGAACTGCAGGAGGAGATCCTGGAGGATTACAGGCAGCATTTTGCAGAGGGAGTCAATGAGGGAAAATCTGAAGAGGAGATTATCGAGGAGTTGGGCAATATCGAGGAGATGATCAGAGAACTGGCCGAGGAAGATCTGCCCGGCGAATTCGCCCAGAGAGCTATGGAATCCGGTGCTGTGGCAGAGAGGGGCACAAAAGAACCGGCGCGGCAGGAGGATAAGGAAGAGCGAGGCAGCGCCAATGCCGGGGCAGAGGGACACTTTACCTACTCCGGAAGCTATAGGGCCGTAGTCCTGGAGGGCAAGGTGGCAAATATACATGTGGAGCGTTCAAAGGACGAAAAAATCCATGTGGACTATGAGGCAAAGGGCGTCAGCAGCCAGCTGAACTATGAATATTACCAGTATGAAGAGGACGGCATCTTCTACGCCGGTGTCAAGCACAGAAAGAATCTGCGGGAGGAGGATCAGGGCGAGGAGAAGATGGTAAAGGTGACGCTGTTTGGCCGCACTATCATCTCCTACGGAACCGTGGGAGGCTTTGGCGGCGGACAGTATATCACACTGACAGTGAGGATTCCCCAGGGGCTCCCTAAGCTTACCGCCAAGACGGGCAGCGGGAACATACAGGTCTCCGGACTGGAACTGGAATCCGTAGATAGCGCCAGCGGCAGCGGAAACGTGGAAATCAGGGAACTGGTGACGGACAGGGTCAAGGGGCATACCGGCAGCGGGAACCTTGCGGTGAATCACACGGAATTCATATCCGCAGACTTGGGCGCTGGCAGCGGCAATATCAGTCTGGAGCGGATCAAGGGCAAGGAGCTCCGATGCGGTGCCGGCAGCGGCAATATCAAAGTAGATGCCGCGGTGGCGGAGTATCATCTGGGCACTGGCAGCGGAAACATTAAGGTAAAGGCTGTGGGAGCCGCAGAAGTCGTGAATATGTCCGCCGGAAGCGGCAGCGTCAAGCTAGAACTGGAGGGCGCAGAGGGCATGGAGGCAACCGTCAGGACGAGTTCCGGCAGCGCCCATATCGCATGGGGGGAGGAAGAGGCCGTGAAAGTCAAGAACGGCACCTATACCTACGGAAACAGTGCATGCAAAGTGAAAGCCAACACCGGCAGCGGCAGTATCAAGGTCTCCGGGAAATAGGATGAGAGCCGGCGCTGAAGAGAGGCGAAAAAGCAGGTCTTTGCGGTATTGTCTGTGAAAGCAAAAAGCAGCTGTCGAATGGGCGGCTGCTTTTTGCTGCGGAAACTGTCCGGACAGGCGGCGGATCCGGGCGAAAGTAAGTATCCGGGGAGATTATGCCTGGATCGTTAGCTGTCTGATTCTTGCAAAGGTTTTCCGCACATAGGGGATGGCCAGGACAAGGCACGTGATGGCAGCCTCGGCGAAAATGTATATGCCGTTGTAGGTAAGGGAGTAGACAAAGGGAGACCAGCCTGCCCAGGCGTACTCCGCAAAGAAGATCCAGCCGGAGACAGTGGTGAAGAGCCACCGTCCGACGATGCCTGCGGCGTATCCTTTCAAAAGTCCGTTCTTCCGATCTGTGAACAGTCCGGAGAGCCCGAAAGCGCCGAAAGCCAGGGGATAGTCCACGAGAAGCTGCACCGGGTGGATCACATAGGGGTCAATGATCAGCTGCAGCACACCGTAAGCCACGCTGGCGATCAGACCGGCCTGCAGTCCGAACCAATAGCCCGGGAGGCAGATGATCAGCATGGAGAGCAGGGTGACGGAGCCGCCAAAGGGAAACTCGTAGATTTTCAGGTTGGAGAGCACTGTGCCCAGGGCAATGGCCATGGCGCAGAATGCCAGCTGCTTTGCGGTAAGTCTGGCGGAAGCGCCTTTTCGTTTTACCGCATTTCCGCCGGATGCTTCGCCGTCAGGCAGGGGGGTGGTCCGGGAAGCTTTTTTCCCGGCAAAGAACACTGCCGCAGCCAGAAGCGCGGCGAAAAGGACTGTCAGTAAAACCTTTCCTAAGGCGGTGGGAATGTAGCTCACGGCATCCCCGTCTCGAATGACATTGTACAACATAAAAAATCCTCCTTATTTTTAGCTAAGGAGGAACGACATCGGCAGCCGGAGACATAAAAAAGTACAAAATGTCTGCTGCTATGCTTCCTTACGCCGGTATTATCCGGTTCAAGTAGTGAGGGTTAGAGAGGATCTGGCTCCGTCTCAATCTCAGCGATGTGCTCCCCTAGCAATGATTCCCGCGCAATGAGTCCTTTGGCGGCAAAGCAGAATCAAAATGACAAAGATCCGCTCTCCGGCGTATGGCTCCTGCCGCGGGATGTATGACAGCAGAAAATCCAAGAATGAATCCGCCGCTGTGTTTATAGCTTAATATAAAGGATTTTGATGCCGGTGTCAAGCTTTTTCGCAGCGAATCAGTCTGTTTCTTTTACCGAGTCCTTTACCGCAGAACCATGACACTGTAGGAAGGTAAGTGTCCGGGGCGGAGGCTTACATGGTCGTTGAGCCAGGTCAGCACTTCCACGTTCTTACCGGCGGCTCCGCTGTAAAATTCCTTTACCGCATCCAGTCGGAATCCGCCTACACCTTTGGCCAGCCAGAAATCCACGATTCCCTTAAATTCTTTCCGCAATGCCTGGCTTTCAAAGTTCACATCGGGCATGCCACTCCAGAATACACCCTCGTAGTAATAATCCGTAGAACCCACCTGGTACCAGGTATTGGAGCCGGGGTTGCCTTTTACGAAATGATAGTATTCATAGTAGGGGCATTTTTCGGCAAAGGGCTCCTCTCCCGCCTCCAGGGATTCCAGATGTCAAGCATTCCGTGTTCCGGGGATGGCAATGGGAAAAAGAATCTAAGATTGAATAATGGAGCGGTTTATGATACAATATCTTTGACGCTAATTGAAAAAAATAGGAAATGCGGATATTTATATAGGCATTATAGGATTTTTAATAAAGTTGACTGCTTTGTGTATGCGGCGGTTATATGCCTGATATTTTTACCAGGTAGATTTTGCGCATGACACATAGAGGCACACAGCTTTGCGAACAAGGAAACTTGCTGTATTTAAGCTACAGGTGTCCTCTTATGCCATGAATAGTTTGGCAGAAAGGCGGAAGAAAACCATAACTTTTGCCTGATGCTTTTGAATGACCGTACGCTGAAATGATACAAAGCAGGCTGCTTTTGAAAGCGGATATGCTATCATGACAGGTACGGTTTTTGAATGCGAAGAAAGAGGGGGATGTTTTCACAGGTTTCCGGCACTTGGGAAATTGAAAATCCTGTGGCAGGAAATCAGCCCGGGGGCAGGAACTGTGATTGCATAATAGAAAAGAAAGGAGAGAAAGCATGAGTGTATCGATTATGGCAGGAAACGCACCGCCAGTTTAGGAGGCTCTGCGGCCATCGCCATCGCGGGCGGCAGAGCGGAAAGGAAAGCGGTGGAAATTTCGGCAAAGCGTTAGAAATAACAGGACGCAAAGCAAAGGGTACTATGATACTATGTCTGGCTGCCAGATGCTTTGTAGCTGCAATTGCTGGTAAAGAAAGGAATGGAATTATGAGATCTAAGAGATGTTGTGCTAAAGCTCTATGCAGGAGGGCGGTTACCTTATTGCTAACTGTTGCAATGTGCCTTAGCATACCGAGTATTTCTGTATCGGCAGCTTACAATCAGGCAATACTTGGTAAAAAGATAAATGCAGGAACAGCAACTAAACAAGTTGGAGAGGAAGGGTTTTATCAGAGATTACCACGTTCTACCAATACTTGTAATACGTTTCCATGGATTGTATTAAGCGAATATATTCCTGATGAGTATAATAATCTAGATGCCACACATGATGACATTATTTCCGGTGATTACGCCTGGGGCAAATTTGCGGGAAACGACTATGGTAATTCTTATATAGGGACGCCGTGTCTCCAATTTAACTATACGGCTGTTAAACCGGGAAGGACATCCGTAAGACTATATTTTGAATATGGCTATTATTATAGTGCAGAGAGCGGATGGGGATCTTGTGGACATTATCATACAATTCCTGGTAACTTCAATACCTATTATGACATTGTTGATTTTAAAGTGACTGTCAACGCTGATTATGTATTGAACTATGATACCCGGGGGGGTACAACGGTTGCTTCAACGCGCAGAAAGGTTGCTAATACCAGTACTGATTTAGTAGTTACGTCTGCAACTCCCTCAAAAACTGGTTACAAGTTCCTGGGATGGAGTGAAGATCCCAATGCCCAGAAAGCTGCTTATACAGGAGGCGAAAGCATTCGTCTAAATTGGGAAGAGGGGAAAGGCAGCGTAGCCAACCCGGTCAGTAAGACACTTTATGCTGTATGGAAGAAAGCAGATCCTACGACTTACAAAGTAGTACGAGAGTATTATATTGATGGCACTAAAGTAGCAACGGTTTCAGGAGCTGCACGGGACGGGTCTGTTGGCGACGAGGTATATGGGCAGAAGCTTGCAGATGAAAATCCCGGCTGGAACTTTTATACAGTAGATGATGAGAGGTATGGATTTACTTTTTCGGACAGCAATCCGGAGCCATTGGTATTGGTGAAAGAACCTGAAAGCAACGTTATTACGTTAAAATATGTTTACGCTAAAACATATACAGTTATTTATCGTGACGGTGCAGATGGGGAATTTTTCGGTGATGAGTCTCACGGAGGGCTGAACGCAGGAGACAAAACTCCAGGATTTTCAGGTAATGTGAATCGAAAAGGCTATACTTTTATCGGCTGGAAATTGACTACAGGCAATCAGTATAATGGGACTGTGGGACTGCGGCCTACGGTAGGTGCAAAAGATGCAAATGAGCAAGATGAAATTATTTATGTTGCTCAGTGGAAGCAGATTACAGTGACGGTGAAAGACAGTGACGGAACGGCAGATGGCAAAGGTACATGGAATGATGGTACTGATGCGGATAAGGTGCTGACACTTGATGAAGGAAAAGTGACCTTGCCTGGAAAAGACAGTATCATGCCGCCGGAGGGAAAAGAGCTGGACAAGTGGAGGGATCAGGATGGTAAAGAGTATGAGCCTGGTCAGGAAATTGAGCCGGAGAAAGACCTGACGCTTATTCCGGTATGGAAAGAGGGTGCACCTGTGGAACCGACGGAACCCACAGAGCCGCCGACGAACCCGACGGAACCCACAGAGCCGCCGACGAACCCGACGGAGCCCACAGAGCCGCCGACGAACCCGACGGAACCCACAGAACCCAGCGATCCTGTGCCTCCAACGGTCCCGACAGAGCCCAGCGCCCCTGTGCCTCCGACGGCCCCCACAGTTCCGAGTAATCCGGTAACACCGGAAAATCCGACACCAGGGACTCCTCCTGCTGATGATGGGACAAATGAAGTGCCGAATGTCCCAGCAGCGCCCGCTGCCCCGGCAGAGATGGATGCAGCCCCTGCGCCGGTGAATATCCCGGCTACTCCTGTAACACCTGATGATCCTGAAGAGGAGGAGACCGATATTCCGGATGACCCGGTACCTGAAGCAGAACCTGAAGAGGAGCCTGAGGAAACACAGGAAGACGAACCTGCCGAATCTGTTGAAGAGACAGAGATACAGGATATCGAGGAAGATGAGACACCTCTGGCAGCAATGGGAGAAACTGTAGGAAAGGGATGGGCACTTCTGAACCTGATTCTGGCAATCCTTACTGCATTTGCGAGTCTTACCCTGTTGACGCTTTATTTCACAGGAAAGAACAAGGATGTGGACGAGTTTGAGGAGGAAGAATTAAGGAGAAAGGGATTCATCCGGATTCTCAGTGTTGTTCCTGCAGTATTGGCTGTAATTACTTTCGCACTGACAGAAGATATGAGCAATCCGATGGTCATTGTGGACAAATGGACTTTGCTGATGCTCTTATATGCTGTTGTGAATGTAGCGTTTGCAGCAGTAGCAGTTAAGAAGCGCGAAGAAAGCAAGGAAAAGGTTGTAAAGTAATGATGTAACAATAGAAAGGCTGCAGTTTTATGCAGCCTTTCTCCTTGTGAAGTTTGCTGAATAGCGAACAATATTATGATATGAGGTGTCTATGGGAATGAAAGAGAAGAAAACCGTGCACATTTATCTGATGGCATTTGCTGTTCCTTTCATTATTATGCTTACGACATTTGCACTGCTTAAGATATATCCCTTTGGTGACAGGCAGGTATTGGTGGTAGATGCATGGAATCAATACTATCCGTTTTTAGTCGAACTAGCGAGAAAATTGAAAAGCGGGGAATCCCTGCTTTACTGCTGGCGGCTGGGTCTGGGAACTGATTTTGTGTCTTTGATTGCATATTATTTGGCGAGTCCTTTGAATCTGCTGACTGTATTTATTCCCGCTGACTGGCTCAGAGAGGCATTTACATTTCTGATATTGATTAAGATAGGCTTGGCGGGTTCATTCTGCGCATATTCTCTGCATAAGATAAACGGCAGGGATGACTGCTCCGTTATAATCTTTTCTGCGTTTTACGCACTGTGCGGTTGGACAATTGGCTATTATTGGAATATCATGTGGCTTGATACTTTCGCCGTATTTCCATTGGTAGCCGCTGGCATATTTTTACTTGTAAAAGAGAAAAAATACAGGCTGTATACAATATCGCTTGCAGCAGCAATTATTATGAATTATTATATAGGGTTTATGGTATGCATGTTTACTGTAATTTTTTTCTTTGTGCAATGTGCGGTCCATAGAAATGAACGGAAAGCGCTAGGGCGCAATCTCAGGAATATCATATTATTTTCTGCCTTATCTGTTATGATGTCGGCTATCGTGACATTGCCGGCATGGGTTGGACTTCAAAGTGCTTATAAAAGCGGCAATGCACCGACCGGGTGGTCCGTGGTCAGAGGCTGGGCAGAGACAATCTTTCATTCTATGGCTTATGTGAAGCCGACAGCCATGGGAGGGAATCCCTATCTATACAGCGGCTTACTCAGCATCATTTTGCTTTTTGCATTTTACAGACTGGGGAAAGTATCGGTAAGGGAAAAGGCAGCATATACGGCTGCAATTATGGCGCTGTTAATCAGTACCAATGTGAATGTGCTGGACTATATATGGCATGGGTTTCATGTCACCAATTCTCTTCCTTATCGTTACACCTTTCTTTTTTCGTTTCTTATGGTGATGTTGGCTTACAAAGGGTTTTCCGGCATGGATATGCTGAGAAAAAAGGACGGAATATTTGTATGTGCCGGCGGAGCCTTATACTTTTTTGTGATTGCCGCAGATCAAATTTATCGGTATAAAAAAGAGCATGGCACGGCGCTATCCCTTATGGGTATGTTTCAATCCGAAACGACGGGAATGATTCTGCTGAAAAATTTGCTCCTTTTGATTATTTATATGACTATCGTTATACTGGCGGTGGAAAAGAAGCTGAAAAGAAAGGCAACGACGCTGCTTTTGGCAGTTGCTGCCGGCTTGGAACTGGTACCCTCTGTGGTGTCCGGAATCGGGGCAGTGGGGACTACGGACAGGACGGTTTATCCCAATCGGTACGAGGAGGTAAAGGAGGCTCTTACGAATATGGAAGCTATGGAGGGAAAGAATGGTTTTTATAGGACAGAGTTTGCAAAAAAGCACGGGTGGAATGACCCGGCTTTGTATGGCTATTATGGGACAGCTTTCTTTTCTTCCACCGCCAATGGCTCTGTCACGGAAGTGTTTGAGCAGATGGGGCTTGTTGCATGGCAGGCGGCAAATCGGTATTATGCTTTGGATTCGACACCGGTAAACAATGCTTTTCTGAATCTGAAATATTTTATATCCTGTGGCACCCAAGCTGTGTGTCAGGAGTATCTTACACCCATCAGTCAGTCAGGCGATACTTATGTATATCGAAATGAGGCGTACCTTCCGATCGGTTTTATGGTAGAGAAAGAAATGGCGGATTTTAATTTTGAAGGAGAAACTCCCTTTGAAATACAGAATAATCTCCTGAAAACGGCGGCAGGAACAGAAGAAAATGTATTTGAAGCACTGGATATGATTCATGTGGGACATCGGAATCTGTATGTGACAAGACAGGATTACGGCATATATCATTATCAGCCCTCAGAAGATGCTGATGAGTCGGAAAAGGGTAAATTCAAGTATAATTATGAAATGCCGGAGGATGGATGTGCATATGCCTTTATGGATTTGAGGCCGGAGGGCAAGGCGGAAAATACGGCAAGTATCTTGTTTAATGGAGATTCCAGTGATCATATCATTTATGAAAACGGAAGTTTTTTCCCGGCAGGAACCTATAAAAAGGGTGAAATTTTTTCTGTCAGCTCAGAGATAGGGGGCGGGAGATCCGGGGACTTAAGGGTATTTGTAAGCATATTTCGACAGGATGCATTCGAACGCGCTTATGACAGGCTTAAAGATGAAACGTTGGATGTATGGGAATATACTTCACGAGGCCTCAAAGGTACCATAAAGGTCAGAAAAGATAACTTGCTATATACTTCTATCCCATATGACAGGGGGTGGAAAGCGTATGTGGATGGGGAAAGGAAAGATGCCACATTGATTGCAGGCGCAATGATGGGAGTTGAATTGACGGAAGGAGAACATACAGTAGAATTTGTGTACTCACCCATGCAGGTATATATGGGAATGTTCCTGTCAATTCTGGCCATAGGAATTTTTGGGATGATTTCTGTATTGGATCGAAAAGGGCGTTTAAAATGGCTGTGAAAGGACGTGCTCTTTTCTCCGCCTTGTAAAGTCCCATGGTTTATGATAGTATGGTAAGACACAAGGAACTATGAGACGGCAAGGAGGAAGACAGGTGGGTGAACATATTTGCATCGGTCTGCTGGCCCATGTGGACGCGGGAAAAACAACCCTTGCGGAGGGGCTTTTATATACAGGCGGCAGGATTCGCAAACTGGGCAGGGTGGATCACCAGGATGCCTTTCTGGATAATTATGCCATGGAGCGGGAGCGGGGCATCACCATATTTTCCAAGCAGGCCCAGCTGTTCTGGGAGGGACTGGATATTACACTGTTAGATACCCCGGGGCATGTGGATTTCAGCGCGGAGATGGAACGCACTTTGCAGGTGCTTGACTATGCGATTCTGGTTATCAGCGGGTCTGACGGCGTGCAGGGACATGTGCAGACTTTGTGGCGGCTCCTGGGACAGTACAGGATCCCGGCTTTCCTTTTTATCAACAAGATGGATCAGCCGGATACGGACAAGGAAAAGCTCCTCAGTGAACTTCAGGCGAAGCTGGACGGCGGGTGCCTGGAATTCGGTCCGGAGGCGGAGGAGAGAGGGGAGGTTCATTGGGAGAGCCTTTCCATGTGTGATGAGGCCTTGCTGGAAGAGTATCTGGAGACAGGGGAGCTGGCGGACTTTTCCGTGGCGCAGGCCATAGAAAAGCGTCATGTTTTTCCCTGTTATTTTGGCTCTGCCCTGCGGATGGAGGGGCTTTTGGAGCTGCTTGGAGGCATCAGGCGCTATGTCATATGCCCGGAATACGGGGCGGACTTTGCCGCCAGGGTGTATAAGATATCCAGAGACGGCGCGGGAACCCGGCTGACCCATCTGAAAGTCACAGGGGGCGTTCTGCGGGTGAGGATGCCCGTGAGCAATGCGGACAGTGCGGGGACGGATTCGGAGGTCTGGGAGGAGAAAGTGAATCAGCTGCGAATCTACGGCGGGGCGCAATATGAGGCCGTGGAGGAGGTGGCCGCAGGGGGCATCTGTGCCGTGACAGGGCTGGACAAGACTTTTGCGGGACAGGGACTGGGAAAGGAGAGCCGCAATGAACTTCCTGTTCTGGTGCCCGTGCTGACTTACGGCCTGGTGCTGCCGGAGGGCAGCGACGAGGTGAAAGTGCTGGGACAGCTGCGCAGGCTGGAGGAGGAAGAGCCGCAGCTCCATGTGGTCTGGCAGAAGACGGCGGGAGGCAAGGGAAGTCATGGGATCGGAAAAGAATATGTGCCGCAGATTCATGTGCAGGTCATGGGCGAGGTGCAGATAGAGGTCTTAAAAAGACAGATTTCGGAGCGGTTCGGCCTGGAGGTGGGATTTACGGACGGCCGGATTCTGTACAAGGAGACCATTGCGGGTCCGGTGGAGGGCATCGGACATTTCGAGCCTCTGCGCCACTATGCGGAGGTGCATCTGCTGCTGGAGCCGGGAGAGGCGGGCAGCGGTCTGCAGTTTGCCAGCGCCTGCAGCGAGGACGTGCTGGACAGGAACTGGCAGCGGCTGATTTTGACCCATTTGGAGGAGCGCTCTCATCTGGGGGTGCTGACAGGCTCGCCTATAACGGATATGAAGATCACGCTGCTGACGGGCCGGGCCCATCTCAAACACACCGAGGGCGGGGATTTCAGGCAGGCTACCTACCGGGCCCTGAGACAGGGGCTGATGCAGAGCGAGAGCGTGCTGCTGGAGCCTGTGCTGTCGTTTATCCTGGAGGTGCCTGCCGGGCAGGTGGGCAGGGCAATGTCCGACATACAGAGAATGTGCGGACGGTTTGACACGCCCCGGATGGAGGGGGAGTATGCGATTCTCAACGGCAGCGCCCCGGCCGCGGCCATGAGAGGATACCAGAGCGAGGTGAATGCCTATACCAGAGGGCTGGGTAGGCTTAGCTGCAGTCTGAAAGGATATGAGCCCTGCCACAACGCGGAACAGGTGATAGAGCAGTTTGGCTACTATCCGGATGCGGATCTGGAGAATCCGGCTTCCTCGGTGTTCTGCGCCCATGGGGCGGGCTTTGTGGTGCCCTGGGATCAGGTGCCGGAGTATGCCCATTTGGAGAGCGGGTGGAAAGAGACGATGTGCGCTGCAGAGGCGGAGGGAGCCGAAGCGGAGGACATATCCAGCGCCGGGGGAGAGGGACCTTGGTCCGGAACCGGAAGGACGCAGTCGGTGCCCGGAGGGCCCGGATCCCACGGGACCGGAGCCGGAAGAGGAATGTCGGCCAGGGACAGAGGAGCGGCGGCCGGCAGGGCAAGAGCGGCTGACGGCGGGAGGCAGTCCGGCTCAGACTATATCACGCAGGAGGAAATCGAGGAGATCTTTACCCGGACTTACGGAAAAAGCAGCAGCGATTATACGCCTTACCGCTATTATCAGCAAAACACGGGCAGGGCGCTGCCCCGGGAGAACCAGGCGGGGAGGGACTGCGATGATGACAATTCCGGGGGCGGCCATGTTGGGCGTGAGGACTTCGGCCGGGGACAGCTTTCCGGCTCCGGGGAGAACAGAAACGCGCAAGGGGTGTCCATGGCGTCCCCGCGGCGGGGCTGCGAAAAAAAGGAAGAATACCTTTTAGTGGATGGCTACAATATCATCTTCGCCTGGGCGGATCTCCACGATCTGGCGGAGGTGAATATCGACAGCGCCAGGGACCGGCTGATGGATATCTGCAGTAATTATCAGGGGTTCGCGGGATGCACATTGATTCTGGTCTTTGATGCCTATAAGGTGAAAGGGAACACAGGCTCCGTGCAGAAGTACCACAATATCTATGTGGTCTATACCAGGGAGGCAGAGACTGCCGACCAGTATATCGAAAAAACCGTGCATAAGATCGGAAAGAAGTACCATGTGTCCGTGGCCACATCGGACAGGCTGGAGCAGATGATCATCTGGGGGGACGGCGCCGTGAGGCTGTCCGCGGCAGGATTTCGTGAGGCTGTGGAGGAAGCGTCCGCCCGGGGCAGGGAACGGTATGACAGACAGCGGGAGACGGCGCGGAATCGGCCTTTTGAGGGGTTGGAGATTTAGAGAGGATGCGCGCGTATCCGGGGCAGTCTGGAAATGCGGAATGATTTGGTATCAATGGGAAAATATTCATAAATGTCTTTGGAATATCTGTTGGAGAGAGTTCGTCTTGCCGGTGCGGGGCGAACTTTTTTGTGTGGAGGACTCTGTCCAAAAAGGAGAACCGTCTAAATGCCTGGCAAGTTGCTTTGAAATGAATGAGAGGAATCAAAAAATGCATCAGAATCACCAAATATAATTTGGGACTTGCATTATTAAAATAAACAGGTTATTATGTAAAAAGTAATAATAAGATTGCGTTGAAACTCTCACCACTGTGAAATCCGTCGGAGAGTGCGGTCGGAAGCATCCGGTGAGGAAAACCATAGACGGAAGTGCCGGATATCGGGAGGCGTGGGAACTGTGCAGGAGAAAAGAAAGTTGTGTCTGGTGGGATCTTCAGGAGGCCATCTCACACATCTATATATGCTGAAACCCTTTTGGCAGGGAGAGGAGCGGTTCTGGATTACTTTTGATAAAGAGGACGCCAGAAGCCTCTTAAAGGACGAGACAATGTATCCATGTTATTATCCGACGAACCGGAACCTGAAAAACCTGATCCGAAATACATTCCTTGCCTGGAAAATTCTGAGAAAGGAACGGCCGGATCTGATCATATCCTCCGGTGCGGCAGTGGCGGTTCCGTTCTTTTACCTGGGCAAATTGTTCGGGGCGAAGCTGGTCTATATTGAGGTATTCGACCGCATCGACAAACCCACCATGACCGGGAAACTGGTCTATCCAATTGTCGATAAGTTCATCGTCCAGTGGGAGGAGATGAAGAAAGTGTATCCCAAAGCAGTGAATTTGGGGAGTATTTTTTAGATGCAGGAGGCGGAATATATCTTTATATATGCTTAGGGATGGTTTCGTAAGCAGTTACTATTTTGAGAGGATAACAAAAAATGGGCCGCTATGAAAAGATGCTTCTGTTAAGTAAGATAATTGGAAAAAGGAATCTGTGCAGGCTGCAATCGGCATTAAAATATGCACTTAGTTTTCGCGGAAGTTATAATAACCAAAAGAATATTACTAAAAGAAATTGGGGGGGCAAAACGTATGTTTTTATAGTTGACGGAAAAACACCACATGGTGGACTGAGCGATCGGTTGAGAGGATTGTTTTCAGTGTATGATTATTGCAAAGAGAGAGGATATATATTCAAAATTTTGTGGATCTATCCCGAAAATATACAGAATTATTTTGTTCCGGCATCGGTGGACTGGAGAATAGAGCCGGAGGAAATGGTATATGATAGAAAAATTGTAGATTTCAGATTTTTTAATTCGTATTCTTTTATGAATAATGATGAGAAGTCTTATGCAAAGCTGCTTGATTCAAAAAAGCCAATCATACATGTATATTCAAATGTAACGATACATGAAGAAAAATTTGACATGTATTTTCGTGAGCTATTTGTATTGTCTGCAGAACTGGATACAGCAGTCAGAAAGCAGTTATCTGCGATTGGATCGGAGTATATTTCAATTTCATTTCGATTGGCCGATTTGCTTGGAGATTTTGTGGATTGTCCGGATATTTTTCCGGAATTAGAAAATGAAAAAGTGAAAGAGGAATATATTGGTGCGTGCATAAATGCAATAAAAACCCTCAAAGAAAAGAATCCGGAGATAAGTAAAATTCTTGTGACTGCAGATTCAGCAAAATTCCTCCAGGAGGCGGAGAAGTTAAGTTATGTATATATTGTATCAGGTACTATAGTACATATGGATCAGGCGAATAAAAATGATGAAATGTCCCAGATAAAGAATTATTTAGACTTTTTGCTAATAGCAAAAGCGATAAAGTGCTACTATTTTGTGCATGGAAGAATGTATGCCAGTACCAGATTTGCGAGTACTGCTGCTTTAATCGGCGGAAAAAAGATAGAGCAGCTAAAGATATAGAAGCCATTTTTGATTTGCAGTTTGTAAAGTACTGACAAAAAATGAAATTGACTGGAATATTGGGTGTGGAGCAAATGATTTTTGTAACGGTAGGGACGCATGAGCAGCAGTTTGACCGGCTCATCAAAGAGGTGGACAGGCTGCGGGAAAATGGATGTATAGAGGAGGAAGTGGCAGCACAGATCGGCTTCGGTACATATGAACCCAAGCGTTGCCAGTGGAAGAGACTCTTTCCGTACCAGCAGATGTGTGAGTATGTAGAAACGGCAAGGATAGTGATTACCCATGGAGGGCCGTCCAGTTTTTTAGCTCCCCTGCAGATGGGGAAAGTGCCGATTGTCGTGCCGAGACAGAAGCAGTTTGGGGAGCATGTGAACGACCACCAGGCGGAGTTTTGCAGGGCGGTGAAAAGTCGGTTGGGGAATATTATTTTGGTGGAGAATGTTGAGGAGTTGCAGAAAAGCATAGAAAATTATGATAGATTGTCCCATGGAATGTCTATAGGGAGGAAAAGCAACAGTAATACATTTAATGAGGAGTTTATGAAGATAGTTGCGGAAATGTTCGGATGAGAAAGAGGAGCCTCTTAGAAACGATGCAGAGATTATCAATAGAATATGTGACTATGTGATGGAAGAGGATAGATAGAATCCTGAACCGAGAGAGACTAGAGGGAATGTCATTCAAAATGCGCTGATGAGTGAGATAGATGAAAACAGAAAAGACGAAAATAAGGATATTGATTATTAATACAGTGGCCTTTACAAAAGGAGGCATTTCCACTGTTATAATGAACTATTTTGAGAGCATTGACAAGAGCAGAATCCATATGGATTTTGTAGTAAATCGGGAGATAGATAAAGAATATAGGAATGAATTGGAAAAGAGCAAATCCAGAATTTATCTCTTTGAGCGAAACATAGAACCGTTTCAATACTTTTTTGGCCTTTTGGCAATAATCAAAAAGGGTAACTATGATATTGTGCATGTGCATGGAAATAGCTGTACGATGGCCATAGAGTTATGTGCAGCAATGCTTTGTGGGTGTAAGAAGAGAATAGCACACAGCCACAATTCTGCATGTACTCATAAAAAAATACATAAGATGCTGCGGCCTTTTTTCGAAATTAGCTATACGGACGGTTTGGCATGCTCCGAAGAAGCGGGAAAATGGTTATTTCGGGACAGAGCATATTCCATAATTGAGAACGCAATGGACTTACACAGATATCGCTTTGATAAGGAGAAACGGATAGAGATTCGTAAGAAAATCGGGGTTGAAGACACAGTTATTCTGCTGGGACATGTAGGGCATTTCAATGGATTGAAAAATCAAGAGCTTATAATTGACCTTTTTGAGCGATTGCTTACGGACAGTCTGGCATATAAGCTGTTACTGGTTGGCGAGGGAGATCAACAGCAGGAGATTGTAAGAGATGTGAGACAGAGGGGGCTGGAAGATTCCATCATTTTTTATGGTGGAACTAACGATGTGGCAGGTGTTATGTCTGCCATGGATCTCTTTCTCTTTCCATCCAAACAGGAAGGTCTTGGCATTGTGATGATTGAAGCACAGTTGTCAGGTTTGGCATGTATTGCATCAAAGCAAGTGCCGGAAGCTACAAAAATTACGGATAATTGTCAGTATATAGAACTGTCTGCTCCTCTGGAGATATGGTGCGATGCAGTGCGAAAAATGTGTCAAAAAAATATAAACCGATTGGAAGTCGAAATAAGCAGGGAAGGAAAAAAGCGGTTTGATATCAAGGAGCAGGTAGGAAAACTGGAGAATATTTATCTGAAAAAGCCTTAGGGTAAAGCTAAAAACATTTATAAGGAAGTGATGTCTATGAATGAAAAAGATATATGCGAGAAAAAATGCTGCGGATGTACAGCCTGCGCGTGCGTATGTCCATGTTCGGCCATTTCGATGAAAGAAGATGAAAAGGGGTTTTTATATCCAAGAGTAGATAATTCACTGTGCATTGATTGTGGACTATGTAAAAAAACGTGCAGTCAAAAAAACGAATATAGTACTGTAGAAACATCTTTCATCGCAAAGCATAAAGACGAAAAAATATACTTGAATTCTCAATCCGGCGGAGCCTTTACAGCGCTTTCAGATATTATTCTGCAGAGCGGAGGGACAGTATATGGGGCTTCTCTTGACGGAAACTTTGAACCGGTACATACACGGGCTACCTGTATGGAAGAACGGGATGCCATGAGAGGATCAAAGTATGTGCAGAGCCGAATGGAAGACATATATATTAAAGTTGGGGAAGATGTGAAAGACAAAAAAGTCTTATTTTCGGGCACTCCATGTCAGGTTGGAGGATTGCTGAAATATCTAAAGGTTAAGGGGATTGGTACAAAGAATTTATATACAGTCGATATTATTTGCCATGGGGTTCCTACCGTAAGGCTTTGGAGAGATCTTATGGCATATTATGAGAAGAAAGAAAAGAGCAGGATTGAAAGAGTGGTATTTCGCGATAAAAATGCGGGGGGGTGGCGCGGCCATGTCACTACTTTTTTGTTAAAAAAAAACGAATATCAGATGAGCTTCATCGGAAGCTGTTTTACTCTAATCTGGCATTGCGGGATTCCTGTTTTTCATGCGATTACGCACAGATGGGACGAATCAGTGATTTCACGATTGGGGATGCATGGGGGGTAGAGGATAAAAATCCGGAGTTTTATGATAAAAGGGGAGTTTCACTATTAATGTTTCATACAGAAAAAGCAAGAACTCTTAAACACCAGATTGAGGATGCTATGTGGATGGAATCTATAGACATAGAAAACTATAAACAGGGAAATATGCAGCATCCGTCATCTCCACATAGAAATGTGGAAGAGTTTTGGAATGATTATCACAGTAAACCATTTCCTTTTATCATAGAAAAATACGCTCGAAATAATATCTTCTTAAACATCCGCTATATATTGAGGAGAATAAGAGGTGCTGTTAAATGACAAGAAAGAGAGTCTGTATATTGACATTTCATAACTCCAGAAATTATGGAGCCGTGCTTCAGGCATACGCATTGCAAAAGAAAATGGGGGAAATATTTGAAATTGTAGAAATATTGGACTATAGAAATGAAAAAATAGAACATGAACTACGACTTTGGACATGTAAGGATTTTACAATAAAAGAATTTGTGAGGGCTATCTTTGCATTAATTTTTCGACTGCATAAAAAAATAGCATTTGAAAAATATATGCATGGATATATGAAAATATCTAAACGGGTACAGCGAGAGGACTTGTTGATGTCTTCCCTGCCATATGATATTTTCGTGACAGGGAGCGACCAGGTATGGAATACAGTTTTGACGGGAAATGATGAAACTTTTTTCCTTGACTTCGTAGAACAAGACAAATGTAAAATTGCCTTTGCCGCTTCCTTTGGTGATGGACAGGCTGTGATCGACAATAGGAAAGAGTGCTTATTGAGAAAATTTCAACTGATTACTCTGCGGGAAGATAAAGCATGCAGGGTAGTAGAGGAAGCACTTGGGGAAAGCATTAAGGTGTGTTGTGATCCTACCCTGTTGCTGGAAAGTGTGAAATGGAAAGAGGTTGCAGCATGTCGCTTAAAGAGAAATAAATATGTTTTTCTGTTTATGATAGATGATTCCCGGCAACTTATTGAGTACACAAGAAAGCTGGCAAAAGAGAAAGGAATGTGCATAGTCAGCAATAAAAGGTGTCTGTCTTTTTTGAGGCATATTTCACCGAGGGATTTTGTGTCGTGGGTTTTATATGCGGATTATGTAGTGACAAATTCATTCCATGGGACAGTTTTTTCATTATTGTTTGAAAAAAGGTTTGTCAGCCACAGATTTACGGAAGAGGGAAAACCTAAGGTCAGAATTATGGAATTACTTGACAAGGTAAGTCTTGGACATCGCGTTACCGATAATGCGGGGTTAGACATTGATGTGCAAGAAGACTGGGATGCAGTAGGTCATAAGTTGTCTCAGATGCGTCTGGAATCTTGGAGATTTATGTCAGACTGGTTTGAACAAAATGTTGGGGGCAATGGAAATGGCGGAGAAAATCAGGGTGTTGCAATCAGTTAATTCCTTAGGGATTGGCGGAAGCGTCATCTGTGTAATGAATTTCTTTAGACATATAGACAGGGAAAGATTTCAAGTAGACTTTGTAATTTGTGATGATACAAAAATGAACTTTTATGATGAAATCATAGAGGCGGGAAGCAAGGTTTTTATATGTAGAACACAATGTAAGAACAAATATTTGAAACTAATTTCGCAAATAAGACAGATCAAAGAGATTTTAACTCAAAATCATTATGATATAATCCATTGTCATTCTTGCTCTTTTTTCGGAATTCTTAGAGGGGCTATAGCAGGGTTTGCATCAAGGGGGGTAAAGGTGGTCTCCCATGCTCACAGTGTCGGAGAGCCGAAAGGAACGATGGCAGACAGCATGGCTCGCTACCTGCTAAAGTGGGTGTTATCAAATATCATTGATGTTGGGTGTGCGTGTTCTGATATGGCGGGAGAGAGTAAGTATACAAAGAAATTTATTGGCTCAAAGAAATATAGGATTGTCAACAATGCCATTGAAACAGACAGATATAGATATTGTTTAAGGAGACGAAATGAAATAAGGGAAGCATTGAATATAAAGGACGGAGATTTTGTCATTGGTAATGTTGGCCGCCTGGAATATGAAAAGAATCAAACATTTCTTTTGGATATTTTTGGCATTATATTAGATAAAAAACCTAATGCGGTTTTATTGTTAATAGGGGATGGCAGCTTACGGGAGATCCTGGAGGAAAAGGCAGAGAAGAACGGAATATCCTCTCAGGTAATTTTCACAGGAAAGTGTGAAAATGCGGCAGATTATTATCATGCTATGGACTGCTTTGTACTGCCATCGCATTATGAGGGATTTCCGCTTGTTCTGGTGGAAGCACAGGTCAACGGGCTTAGATGCATTGTATCTGAGAATATGTCCAGAAATGTAAACATCGCAGGAGGTGTCAAATTTTTATCACTAGAGATGTCGCCTGAAATTTGGGCGGAAGAGATATGTATATTTGGAAATGACCGTATGAATACGGAAAATGTTAATAAAGTAATCTTAAAATATGAACTGAATAACGAAGTTTTAAAGCTTGAGACTATATATGAGGGACATTCTTAATATAAGAATTGTGAGATGATTTTAAATGATATGTAGTAAGAAAAATTTGTTTTATGGTATCAGTCTATTTCTGACAATGAGTTTCTATACATTGAAAGATGCTAGACTATTGTCAGGTCATATGAGGATTTTACTTTTAATTGGCTTAATTTTCGGTATTGGGAAAATGGTGATATCTGCAGAAAAAATTCCTCATATCAGAAATAACAAAAAAGCTTTCTTCTTTCTGCTGACAATTACAGTCGTACTTTTCTTATGTTTTTTAAGAGACAAAGATACAAGACTGGTAATTGCATTATTTATGATGTTCATAGGAATGGATGTAGAACCTGAAAAGACAATTCGAATTATGTTTTATGCGAAACTGCCCATGTTTCTTTTGGCGATGTTAATGGGAGGGTATGGACATATCAACGGTACTGCTCTGCATGGTGGCATGATTATTCTATTATATATCTGTATGTGTGGAGGCAGCTTAAAAGCGGCTGATTTTTTTGTCATATCAGTGCCTTATGTTTTACTTTCATTGTATACGAAATCATCATCTTTTGTATGTGGGATAGGATTCGCAATTATATGTTTATTTATGATTAGAAAAAAGTCAATGAGAAAGAGATTGACATCTAAGTTTATGGTATATATTTATCCGATTGTACTGAGCCTGAATTACCTATTTGCAATTACAATCAGAGACGGCGCAGTTCCCTTTATCGGAAATAGGATGCCTGATTTTGTGAATCAGACATTTTTTCAGCTGGTAAGATGGATTGATGTTGCCACAAGCAGTCGACTGACTTTAGCTGAGGCATCTTTACAGAAATTCGGCATATCCTTATGGGGCGGAAATGTGGATTATGGACAGATATGGCCTGGGGTTTACTTCAATTTAGATTCAGGTATGATGTGGATGATTCAGGGAGAGGGACTAATAGTGGCAGCTATTTATATGGCAATGTCTGTCATGTTGATGAAATATCTGATTGAAACGAAACGATATCACTATGTAATCGCTGCTCTGATTATTGCTTTATGGGCGACTCAAGAGGATATGCTGGTATCGGTGGGAACTAATTTTCTGATGGTATTTATGGGACAGGCAGTATACTATTGCATAGAAAGGAATGCGAAAAAACATGGCTATACCTAAGGTAATCCACTATTGCTGGTTTGGGGGAAATGAACTCTCACAAAAGGCAGTTAAATGCATGGAGAGCTGGAAGAAATATTGTCCGGACTGGGAAATAAAGGAGTGGAATGAACAAAATTATGACGTAGAAAAAATTCCGTATATTAGGGATGCATATAAAGAAAAAAAATGGGCGTTTGTCTCAGATTATGTGCGACTGGATGTTGTGTGGCAGTATGGAGGTATATATCTGGATACTGATGTAGAGTTGATTAAGCCACTAGATTTCTTTTTGGAAGAAGAAGTGTTTTTTGCTTTAGAAAAGAAGAATTTATGTATAAACACAGGACTTGGATTTGGTGCAGTTCCTGAAAACAGGATTCTAAGACAGCTTATGGAGTTATATGAGAAGCTGTCATTTTATATGGAGGATGGAAGCCTTAATTTAATAGCCTGCCCTAGGTACAACACAGAGTTTTTTGTGAAAAAGGGATATCACCTAAAAGATATCACACAACGCTGTGAAGAGGCAATTATTTATGGAAGTGAGTATTTCTGTCCAATGGACTTTAATACCGGAACAGTGACTATTACCGATAATACATATGGTATCCACTGGTATGAAGCATCATGGTTTCCAGAAAGCGACAAAAGGATTCATAATACAGAGATACGAATCAGAAAGAAATATCCTGAAAGTCTGGCAAATAAGATATGCGTATTTTATAGGAAGATGTATCGTTTTGTAGAGTATTCCAGAAAAGGAATTCTGTCAGAAAAGATGAAAGAAAAGTGGAAGAAGAGATAAGGAGATAGAAATGAGAGCGGATTTGTCTAAAAAGATGATAACAGTTTTTACTCCGACCTATAACAGAGCATATATTATTGGTAAGCTTTATGAGTCGCTTAAGAGACAAACATTCAAAGATTTTGAATGGCTGGTAATAGATGATGGCTCTGTTGATAACACAGAAAATTTGATTCAAGGATTTATTTTGGAAAACGAAATAGAGATAAGATATATTAAAAAGGATAATGGCGGACAGCATACCGCGCTGAATAAGGCGATTGAGTGTGCAAAAGGACACTTGCTAATGATAGTCGATTCAGATGATTATTTGACAGATACCGCGCTGGAACGTATTTTATATTGGGAAAATACGATAGCGGAAAAGGAGGGATATGCAGGTATATCAGGATTAAGGGCTTTTCCGTGGGGCGATACAATTGGTGGTAAATGGAAACAGAAAGAGAACTATGTCGATGCAACAAATTTGGAGAGGAAGAAATATAGATTACGGGGAGACAAGGCAGAAGCATATTATACGAATGTTTTAAGACAATATTATCCGATTCCTGTTTTTGCGGGGGAAAATGATGTAGAGAAAGGAGTTCTATGGAACAGGATTGCTAATGGAGGTTATAAATTAAGATGGTTTAATGAGAGGATTTATATCTGTGAATATTTAGATGATGGTATGTCAAAGAACATTGTAGCAAACCATCTCAAGAATTTTCAAGGCTATACTTGCTGGAGAAGAGAACTTATTGATATGCAGAAATCATATTGGGGAGTTATCAGAGAGTTGTCAGAGTTTACATATAAGGCTCGCTTGAAAGGATATAACACATGTCAGGTTGGAGAGTTGGTGGACAGAAAATTATTAACAGTATGTTTTGCTAAAATATATTATAAATTACATCAACTGAAAATTATGGTGAAGAGAGGAAGCTTGCAAATTGTAAGTCATTTGAAGTTGGATAGGAAATAAAATCTGAATAAGACGGAAAACTACAAAAATGTGCAAAAAAAGCAGTTAATGATGCAGGAGAAAAGAGATAGACATATATGGCAGAAAAAAATAAGTATAATCAGAAAAATAAAATACTTGCAAATGTTTTCTGGCGTTTTGCTGAAAGATGCGGAGCGAAAGGAGTATCACTTATTGTTTCAGTAATACTTGCAAGACTTTTAATGCCGGAAGCGTATGGCACAATTGCCTTAGTAACTGTCTTTACATCCATCCTGAACGTTTTTGTAGATAGTGGTATGGCTGTTTCGTTGGTTCAAAAGAAAGATGCAGACGAATTGGATTTTTCAACAGTTTTTTATTTTAATGTAACAATATGCTGCATTTTGTATTTAGGGATGTTTTTTGCTGCACCATATATTGCAGGATTTTATGGCATCGCTGACTTGACTGCGATAGTGCGGGTTTTAGGTTTGACAATTGTCGTTTCAGGTATCAGGAATATACAGCAGGCATATGTAACAAGAAATATGCTATTCAAACGCTTTTTCTGGGCCACCTTGGGAGGGACTATTGGTGCGGCGGTTATTGGTATTATGATGGCTTACCTTGGATTTGGTGTGTGGGCCTTGGTTGCACAATATTTATTTAACACTACTGTAGATACGGTTATACTGTGGGGAACAGTGAAATGGCGGCCGAAAAGAATATTTTCAGTGAAACGTCTTAAAGGATTGTTGAGATTTGGGTGGAAAATTTTTGCCTCTTCATTATTAGGCGCAGGGTATTATGATATACGCCAGTTGATTATTGGAAAAATGTACTCATCAAAAGACCTGGCTTTCTATAATCGTGGGAAACAGACTCCAAACATGATTATTGAAAACTTAAGCATAGCTGTGGACAGTGTGCTATTTCCTCTAATGTCAAAGGCGCAGGAGGATGTAGAGCGGGTTAGGAAAATAATGCGTCAATCAATAAAGTTAAGGGTCTATGTTACAGCTCCGCTGTTAATGGGAATGGCATTTGCTGCCCCTGCACTGGTTGATTTTATTCTGACAGATAAGTGGAATGCCAGCATACCATATTTGCGTGTTTTTTGCTTTTCTAATATGCTTTATCCTTTGAGTTGGACAAATCAAGATGCAATTAAGGCAACAGGACGTAGCGATTTGTATCTTAGGCAGGATATTATCCGGAAAGTGATAGGGATAGTTTTACTATTAGGAGCGATGTGGTTTGGGGTTATGGCAATTGCATATAGCTTGCTGTTAGATAGTATTATTGAACTGATTATTTGTGCGCTGCCCGCAAAGAAACTATTTGGATATAGCTTTCTGGAACAAATTAGAGACGCTTTGTTTAGCATATTATTAGCAGTATTTATGGGAATCTGTATAAGTTTTATTCCATTGTTAGGATGCCCGTCTGCTATTACTTTATTTATGCAAATAATATTGGGTGCAGGGATTTATATTGGCGGTTCTATTGCGATGAAAAATGATTCATGGTTTTATCTATGGAATATTTTGAAAACAAATATTAAGAAAAATAAGTTAACGACTCATTGAAAAAAGACGGAATGTTGATTTTGAAAAATTTTTAAGAGGTGATTTGTATGCCTATGATAAAGAGATTAATACATAAAACAATATTTCTATTAAAGTATCATGTTCAAACGAGAAAATTACGAAAAGAAAATAAAGTTAGGATATATAGTAAATCGGCAAGTTTATCGGCTCAATATGGATATATGTCACTAGTAAGTAAAGGAAGTACGGTTTTAGATAACGTCATTTTAGGCGCTTATAGTTATATAAATAGTAACTCATATATTGAAAATGTAATAATAGGTAAATTTTGCTCTATTTCCAGTGGAGTTAAAATAAATCCAAGTGAACACCGATTGGATCGAATTACATCATATCCGATTGAGCATTTGCTTGGAGTAAAGCAAGATAATATAAATGAAAAAGTAATTATTGGCAATGACGTTTTGATTTGTACGGATGCCATTATATTAAGTGGTGTGCATATACATGATGGAGCAGTAGTAGGAGCTGGAGCAGTAGTAACACATGATGTGCCAGCATATGCGATAGTCGGGGGGGTACCGGCTAAGATACTAAGATATCGTTTTTCAAAGGATACAATTCAAAAGATACAGAATATAAAGTGGTGGGACTGGACTGAAGAGGAAATTACCAGTAAAGCAAGGGTTTTTTTAGATAAATTTGAAGAATAGAGGTATCTTTGAACATGCGATTGGCACTATAATCGCTTTCTCTTTTTACCCATTGCCGTCTGGCGAAAATCATTCCGGCTGTCTTTGCTGCGGGATATTTCGCTAATTTCCGAAAGAGACAGACCGGTTATTTACGAGAGATATTCAGGTGATGCTCCATTTTGGAGCATGGTATTGATCAGGCGGTTCTGACCTTTTACCAATCCTTTTTCTAATCCCTCTTCCAATCCTTCTTTTAGTCCTTCCTCCCGGGCCTCTTTCTGGAACATTTTCATGTATTTCTTCTCATTATACTCAGTCAACAGCATTTTGGTCACCTCCGCCCGAAAGGGCAATAATACACCTTATCGGAAGCAATCCCTTGGCTTCCGATAAAAGGCGCATTCTTTTGCGCCGCATTCGATTATAGGAAGCCGCATTTGCTTCCTATAATATATCCACCATGATGCCATGGTCTATACAATATGTTACCGCATTTTCCACAGCCTGATTCACAGAACAGCCTTTCTGGCGGTATGCCAGAAGAGCCGCCTCTTTCGTGGAACGAATTTCATCTTGGCGTTCATGTGCGATCCTCTCTTCCTGAAAATGCTGCGGCAGAGGACATACATAACCCCATGGGCTGTCCCTGCCAGTGCGTGTGAATGAATCCGGCAGAAACTGCCTGAACGTGCGATTAGCACTCTTCACAGATGAATCATTGATGCATTTATCATAATACAGATGAGAGAAGTTGTCAAATATAACTTGCACAAATGTTCAGTATTAATTAGCGAACACTATGAATATATCAGAAGGCAAAAAAACGGCAGACAGGAAAGACATGCCAGGCACTCCCGATTGTCTGATTTTGTCGATATGTTTTATATAAATAAAAAAGTTTTTGTGGTAAAATAATAAATAGAGTTTTCTTAAAGAGATAGAACCTGTTAGTTGCCCGATATCTAATGACTTGATGGAAAAAGGATAGAAAGTACAAAATGAGTGGTGGGAAAAAACAATCAGCTCCTGAAATTTTCAAAGAAAGTGTAAGAGACGTAAATTTTTTTACAAGAGCTTTTACTGGTTTATGGGAAAGGTATTTTGCCAAAGATAATCAATATCTTAATTATATAGATGAAAATGGAATTAAATGGACATCGTTAGAGAAGAACTTAAATCAAAGGAATATTGAGAATCATGATTATGCAATTGCAGAAGTCAAAGGCTTATATGGCAACATACAAGACATTGATGAGATATTGGCTCATTGCCGTTATAATGGTGTAACTTTTTACGAGTATTTATGGGAGCTTTATAGTAAAGAGAAATCTAATGATAAGGTAATAGAATGTGAAAAAAGCATTAAGGATGTATTGTACATTACTGCGATACTGAAAACTAAATATGAAACAGAAAGGGAAGAATTTACAAAAGATGTTCAAATAAAAACGTATAATAATACAAGGAAAATAAAAGATAGTCTGCGCCGTCTGGAGCAAAAAGTAGATGTCCAGATAATACAGAATAAAAGAAGTGAACAGAATACTTATGGAGAAAAAGGGAAAGAAATAAAAATATATCTGGCAGCATCACAGAATGAGTGCGGAGACTATATTGAAGCCTTAAAATGCTTTATAGATACATGGAATACTTCCAATAAAAAAGGAGTTCATATATCGCTCTATCAGGGTGAAAGTAATTTCGGAGAAGAAATAATCCGAAGCTGCGATTATTATCATGTAATAGTCAAGACGGTAGCAGAAGATTGGATGAAGAAATCGTATGAGATTGCACGTAACCAGTATTGCAGCACTGAATTCCCTGTGGTACATTTCTGGGTTAAGAGTCTTTCAGGTTTAGAACTCCAACAGGCTCATAAAACAAGAATAGCATTCAGGGATAGATATATAGAGGACTTCGGCACAGCGCCAAACGAGTTTAAGAATATTGATACTATAAAACTTAGCATAATTATGAGCATTGCATGTAATGATTTGCAGGTGGAAGAGAATTGTATAAGGGCATCTCGTGACATATGTTTTTCCTTGGACTCTATACCGGACTTTCGAAACAGTGAAACGCTTTGCAGGGAAAAAGGAAAACAGGATGCATTAAAAGATAGGTATGACAGTTTATGTGAGGATTATTATAAGGATAGTAATCCAGAGACTTATAAAAAATTGGAGAATGCGAAAAAAGAACTGGAAATACAGAGAACAAAGGTCAGCAGGATAAAAGAGAATATTTTGGAATATATGATTATGATGGCAGATAAAGGTCAAAACCGTGAGAAAATAGATAGGAGAGAAAGAGAAGCAATAGATTGTATCAAAAAACATAAGGACTATGATAGGGCAATTTTTACTTTAGATTCGCAGGAATGGAAATTAGACATAGATGCTTGTACTCAAAAGGTAAAAAATAATAAAGAAGAGGAAAGCAGCAAAGTGGTAGAGTATATTTCAGGGCAGAAGATGCTGATTTCTATTTTGAAAATGAAAGGAATTACTGGGGAGTCCGAAACAAAAATAATCAATATATATAAAGACATTACGAAACGTTCAGAAATATGGCAAATGGAGTATGATACATTATACGAATTTGCCGAATTTCTGTTTTACCAGCGCAGGTATCCAGAGGGGATTAATCAAGCAGAAAGATTGCGGAAGATAGATGAGCTTTATGATATCATTTCATCTGAAGATAAAGTAAAGATGTTTGATTTATTAGGGCAATTGTACTATTGGAATACCGGCTATGCACAAGCAGAGGTATATTATGAGCAGGCGATTAAAATAATGGAAGAGGAGTCTCTGACTGTTGCGTTTACGCAGCAAAAGCTTGAAACGGATTTGAGATTGGCACAACTGTTTTGGAAAACAAATCAATTTGAAAAAGCAGATAAGAAATTCAAGGATATTTTGGATATTATAGAGCCGATGGCGCAAGAAGAACCGGAGAACTATCAACAAATACTGTCTGATACGTATAATTACTTAGGGATTATATCTAATAAGAGAAAACAGTTTCATATAGCATTGGAATATTATCATAAGGCATTAAAAGTGCGTGAGAGACTGGTAGAACAGAATCTTTCGGATAGGAAAGGGGAACTGCGTAATCTTTTTAATACATATAACAATTTGGGCGTAATTTATAAAAAGCTGGGAAATTACCAAAAATCAATAGAGTACCACGAAAAATCCATTCATATTTGCCAAAGGAAAGTAAGAGAAAATCCCAGCGTTTATCGTCCGTCAATAGCAATGGGGTATACTAATCTAGCGATAGTGCTTTGTATGAACGGCGAAACCGAAAGAGCACTGGAACTATGCCAGGAAGCGCTTGACATCAGGAGAAAGCTTGAATCAGCAGATTCGTCTTATAGAGCTGTAGTTGCTAAAACTTTATGCGAATATGGAGTTATTTGGGGATATGCGAATAATTATCCGAAAGCGGAAGAGTGTTTTCAGGAAGCTATCAGGATTAACAAGAAATTGGTAGAGGCAGATAAGACGAGGACAGCACATGAGCCGACTCTGGCTAAGGCATATTTTCATTATGGCAGTTTACTCATTGCAAAGGGCAAAGGGAGAGCTGAGGAAAGCAATGATGAGGCAGAGGAATATCTAAATATGGCATTAGAGGTATTTCGCAGATTTGAGAAAAGCAATCCTGGATATTATGCTTTTGAAATGGCTAAGACTTGCGAAGCTCTTGCAACTGTGCTGTGTCAGTCTCAAAAGAAGCGCTTTCAGGCAGAAGCTTTTTGCCGAGAATCGATCCAATATTGGAATCTACTGGCAGGGAAATGTCAGCAGGTTTTTGGTCCTAAATACGAAAACGCAAAGAAGCTATTAGCGCAGTTAACGGATAATGCTTCGGCTGCTGCCTTAAATGCAAATGAAATTCCGGCAGAGTAATCAGGATACATTATACAATCTATGCAGAAAGATAGGGGAGATGGATATGGGATATAAAGGATTGGATAAAGAATACCAGCTAAATGTAATTGTTGATCGTATCATAGGCGAGGAGTGTGATACATTTAAGTATGGCAAAACGAAATTTAGCTATAATGCCATCATTGATGAGGATACCATTGAGGAACTTTCAAAACAATTAGAGGACATGTATCCGGAGTATGTAAATAAAAAACTGTGGTTTCCGCTAACATTTTATGTGGATGATTACACGAGAGGTTCCCTGCGATACATAGTAGATGAAATAGTCGATGATGACAATCTCATGCGAATTATTGGGAATTACTTTTATAGCGAGTCTGACCGGCAGGAAATTGTGCATAGATGCGCGGAAGTAATCAAGAAAAGGTTACGGAAATATGCGGGAAGATACAGAATACAATATAAAGTATTTGAGAATGGGAATGTTGGATTTCGATATGAATAAGACTTTGCTCTGCAAAGCTGATGGCTCCTGTTTAGGAACCGCATGTCAGCGAAACAGAGATTATTTTAACAAATCACAGGAGGCAAAGACCATCTCCATGGGCTGTCCCTGCCAGTGCGTGTGAATGAATCCGGTAGAAACTGCCTGAACGTGCGATTGGCACTCTTCACAGATAAACCGCCGCATACCGCAGGAATACTGCGATTGCGGCGGTTTATAATCTGCCCGACTGTCAAAAAGGGATGATGCACGCATTTATAAAAATAGTCGTTTCAGTTCTTCATACTTCTGAGCGGTTATCAGAGCGGACGATTCGCAGTCCCGAAATCTTGCCACATATGTCCATCTTCCGTAGGGTTCGATTCTGGTAATTCTGGACAGGCTGATGATATAGGATTTATGACAGCGCATGAAGCTGTCGGAATCCAGCTTGGCTTCTAAGTCGGAGAGGGAGGCGGAGGTCTTATACTGCTCTCCGGAGGCGGTGACGATATTGCTGCTGCCGTCCACCCGCTCGATGAAGAGAATGTCGTCCACATCCAAAAGGAAAGTCTGCTCTTTTCCCTTGATCAGGAGTTTTCCCAGGTATCGGACAGGGCGTGATATCCGGTCCTGGGAATCGGATTTTTCACGGGTGCCGTTTTGCGCTGCGGCACCTAATGTTTCGCTGCCGGCGGGTGTTTCACTGTCCTTTGGCGCGCAGGCCGGGTGCGGGATTTTGCTTTGGGCGCTGTCCCGGCAGGCATTTTCGGCCATGGAGCTGCGGATCCGCTCCAGCGTCCGGTACAGCCGTTCCATATTGAAAGGCTTTACCAGATAATCAAAGGCATAGATTTCAAAAGCGCTGGCCATATATTCGCTGTGGGCTGTGGCGAAGATTACCTTTAACTTCGGGTTCAGCTCTGTCAGCACCCTGGCGCAGTTTATGCCGTCCTCGCCGTTTAAATCGATATCCACAAATACCACATCGGGTCTGTATCTGGCAAAATCCGCCACCGCCCCGGCAAAGTCGCCGCATTCGGAGACCACCTGATAGCCGTCCTGCTTCTCCACCATTTTGTGGAGAAGCTTTCGGATTTCCGGTTCGTCGTCAATCAGCATTACTTTTATCATATTCAGGAGTCCTTCCTGCTTTCGGCGTAGGCATTGGCACCGCTGCCGATATTCTTCTTCATTTCCGTGTCAGCCAGGACATTTTGCAGTTTGTAATAATCCAATACGCCGATATGTCCCTCACGGAGAGCCTGTGCCATAGCTTTGGGAACCTCCGCCTCCGCCTGTACCACTGCGGCGCGCATTTCCTGTTCCAGGGCCACCGCCATGGCGCGGCGCTCCTCGGCTCTGGCCTGTGCAATCTTATTGTCCGCTTCCGCCTGGAGGCTCTGGAGGTTTGCGCCGATATTTCTGCCGATATCGATGTCCGCGATGTCTATGGAAATGATTTCGAAAGCAGTGCCGGAGTCCAGACCTTTATCCAGCACCAGCTTGGAAATCTCATCGGGATTTTCCAGCACCTCGCTGTGGGTGAGAGAGGAGCCTACCGTGGTGACGATTCCCTCTCCGATTCTGGCCAGTACGGTGGCTTCTCCTGCGCCGCCGATGAGCCTTTCCAGATTCGTCCGCACCGTCACCCGGGCTTTGACCATCAGCTCGATGCCGTCTTTGGCCACGGCGGCGATCAGGGGAGTCTCAATGACCTTGGGCGTTACGCTCATGGTCACTGCCTCGAACACATTGCGGCCGGCCAGGTCGATGGCGGAGGCCTTTTCAAAGGACAGATTCATGCCGGCCCGCTCCGCCGCAATCAGGGCATTGACCACATTGTCCACATTACCGCCTGCCAGATAGTGGGCCTCCAGCTGGTTGACGGTTACAATGATGCCTGCTTTCGTGGCCTTGATCAGGGGGAAGATAATCTTTCTCGGCATCACGCGGCGCAGCTTCATTCCCACCAGGTTGAAGATACCCACCTTTACATTGGCTGCCACCGCTGATATCCACAGTCCTACAGGCACAAGTACGAAAAAACTAACAATCAATAGCGCAATCACACAAAGTATAATAATTTGGATAATCATATATTCTTCATCACCTTTCCGTTGTCTTCGTATACCGTTTTCCTCCGATATTTTGCAGGAGTCAGTTGTTGCGCTTCTCTGCCTCGCTTACCATCAGCCTGTTTGCGCTGATTTTATTGATTCTGATTCTGCTGCCCTTTTTGATATAGACTCCGTCGGATACGATATCCAGTTCGATCCCGTCAAAGTTGCCTTTTCCCACCGGTCTTAAGTCAGTTGACGCGGTGCCTTCTCTGTGGAGCAGATAGTCAAGGTCCGATGCCTGCAGCTGCGCATTTTCAAAATGCACATCCGCGTCCAGGATAATAGGGGATTTGAACTTCCTGTAATGCATCAGCCCCATGATAACCGCCGTCAGGATACATAAGATAACGATTACCACGATAGTTACCAGAATTCCCTCCTCCGTGGAGTCCGTTATCAGAAATACACCTGATACCAGGCAGACGATGCCCCCGATGCCCGGCAGGCCGAATCCGGGGACTACCAGTTCTACGGCTATGAGCACGAAGCCCACGATCAGTACGATAATGCCGATCAGTTCCATTGTTTCCATTTGTTTGTTCACCTCCTTGCCGCATTATGCTTTGGGTACGCCCTTTTTCAGACATACTGTAAATGTGGTCTCTTTTTCATCGGATTTTACCGAGATAGCGCCGCCGCTTTTCTTCAACACATTGGATACGATGAAGAGCCCCATTCCATGCCCCGGCTCCTTTTTGGTGGTAAAGCCGGACCGGAAGATGGTGGCCTGCCTTTCCTTTGGGATAGGGATGCCGTTGTCGGATACGGAGAACAGATAATTTTCTCTGTCCTCGATGATTTCCAGCACCATTTTCCGCTCGGATTCTTTTTCGGCCAATGCGGTGATGGCATTATCTATGAGATTGGAAAGTACCTTGCACAGTTCCCAGGGCTCCATGGGCATGCATTTTAAGTCGGATTTTACTTCCACATAGAAGTCAATCCCCGCGGCCTCCGCGGCACCCATTTTCGCCATCAGCAGCGCATTCACTGCCGGAATCAGAGTACGGATTGCCTTTCCCGTCTTCATGATATCCCGGTAGATGGGCTCCAGGTACCCCCGTAGCTCCTCATATTCCTCCAATTCTGCCATGCCGTATACAACCTGCATGTGATTCAGATAATCGTGCCGCTGGCTGCGCAGCTCGGTGTTCAGCTTCTGAATCTGCCCGAAACTCTCTGCCAGACTGTCATAGCGCCTGCGAAGCTTTTCATAAAGAAAAAGCATCCACGCCAGGCAGAGCATCAGGATGACGGCTGCAGCCAGCGAAAAATATAAGCTTATATTCATTGATAAGGCCTCTTCTCTTTTCCGGAAGTAATTTTTATGGCCTTATTTTACCATAGATTCTCACCGTTCCAACAGGAAACTTCTGAAATATACACTTTTCGGGTTGAAATGACAGAGACAGGGGAATTGTCAAATATAACTTCTATACAAAACCGCAGACAGAAACTTTCTTAAAAAAATGACAAGAAACCCTATGATTTATTACCAAAGTGTTGTATAATCTATCTTAAGAACTAAAATCAGGAGGGTATGATATGGCAAAAGAAATGATTGCAATGCTTCTTGCCGGCGGACAGGGCTCCCGTCTGTACGCTTTGACAGAGAAGCTTGCAAAACCGGCAGTTCCTTTTGGCGGGAAATATCGCATCATCGATTTTCCCCTTTCTAACTGCGTCAATTCGGGAATTGATACAGTGGGCATTCTGACCCAGTACCAGCCCCTGGTGCTGAATGAGTACATAGGAAACGGCCAGCCCTGGGATCTGGACCGTCTCTATGGGGGTGTGCATGTGCTGCCGCCTTACCAGAAAGCCAGTGGTTCTGACTGGTACAAGGGTACGGCCAACGCAATCTACCAGAATATTTCCTTTATTGAAAGATACGATCCCCAGTATGTGATCATTCTTTCCGGAGACCAGATCTGCAAGCAGGACTACAGCGAGTTTTTGAAATTCCATAAGGAGAAAAACGCGGAATTCAGCGTGGCCGTCATGGAAGTGCCCTGGGAGGAGGCTTCCCGCTTCGGGCTGATGGTGGCGGACAAGGACGACAGAATCACGGAATTCCAGGAGAAGCCGAAGAATCCCAAGTCTAACCTGGCGTCAATGGGCATATATATCTTTAATTGGGACATTCTCAGGAAGTATCTGGAGGAGGACGAGGCGGATCCCAAGTCCGAGAATGATTTCGGGAACAATATCATTCCGAACCTGCTGCGGGACAACCGCAGGATGTATGCCTACCATTTCCACGGATACTGGAAAGATGTGGGAACCATTTCCTCTCTCTGGGAGGCGAATATGGAGATTCTGGATCCCGAGCACAGCGGCATCAACCTGTTCGACGAGGATTGGAAGATCTACAGCCGCAACAGCGGTATGACAGGACACAAGATCAGCGCCGGCGCCGTGGTGGAGAATGCAATGATCACGGACGGCTGCAGAATCAAGGGCAGTGTAAAACACTCCATTCTGTTTGCGGGCGTTAAGGTGGAAAAAGGAGCGGTGGTTGAGGACGCGGTGATCATGGGGGGCACGGTCATCAAGTCGGGAGCTACCGTGAAGCACTGTATTGTGGCGGAGAATGTGACCATCGGCGAGAATGCCGTGGTGGGCGCCATGCCCACGGAGAGCGAGAACGGGGTGGCTACTGTGGGAGCGGGCGTGCGCATCGGAGACAATGTGAAGATCGGTCCCAATGCGATGGTAAGGAATGACGTGGAAGGCGGTGAAGAATGATGAATGCAAACACAAGTGCACTTGGTATTGTTTTCCCTAACAGCTATGACGCATGGGTTCCGGATCTGGTGAATGTGCGTTTGATGGCTTCCATTCCTTTTGCCAGCCGTTACCGCCTGATTGATTTCATCCTGTCCAGCATGAGCCACTGCGATATCGACAACATCTCGGTGATGGTGAATAACAATTATCATTCCCTGATGGATCACTTGGGCTCCGGCCGTGAGTGGGACTTGGTCCGCAAGAACGGCGGGCTGCATATCTTCCCGCCCTTTGCGGAGAAGAGCGCAAAGCCTTATACGGGCCGTGTGGGCGCATTGGCCAATATCCTGGACTTCCTACGGGATGAAAAGGAAAAATATGTGGTAATCACGGACACGAATATTGTGGCCAACATTGATTTCGATGCCATGATCCGGGCGCATATTGAAAGCGGCGCGGACGTGACCATTGCCTACAATGAGCAGAAGCTTCCCGAAAGCCTGCTGGAGAACAAGTCCAATGACCTGGGATACTACTATACTTTCGGCCTTGAGAAAGGGCGGATCCGCAAGATCTATGTGAACGCCAAGGACACCGGCATCCAGAACTTCTCCATGAACATTTTCGTGGTGGAACGGGAGCTTTTGATCGATATGATCAATACGGCATCTGTCCGAGGCCAGGAATATTTCGAGCGGGACGTGCTGCTGCCTCAGCTGAACAAGCTGAACGTACAGGCGTACAAGCACGAGGGATATATCGCGCGCATCTGTGACATGAAGAGTTATTTTGATGAGAATATGAAGCTTCTGGACGACTACAATCTGGACGCCCTGTTCTCAGGAGGCCCCATCTACACCAAGATCCGTGACGACAACCCCACCAGGTACATTGAGGGCGCAAAGGTGCAGAACGCCATGGTGGCTGACGGCTGCGTCATTGAGGGCGAGGTGGAGAACAGCATCCTGTTCCGTGGCGTGAAAGTGGCAAAGGGTGCAAAGGTCAACAATTGCATCCTGATGCAGGACAGCGTGGTGGAAGCAGGCGCCAATGTGGAGTATCTCGTGATGGACAAGAATGTCACCATCACGGCCGGCAGGGATATGAAGGGGACTTCCACCTATCCGGTGTACATTGGAAAGCACAAGACCGTTTAGCGCGTAGGACAGGCGGCTTCCGGGACAGCAGGGAATCGACATCAGGGGAGGGAGCCCCTGTCTTTATCGCATACAACCATGAGAGAATCCAGTCGAAAGGGCCGGATTCTCTTTTTTTCTTGCATTTCGGTCTGTCTTTACATATAATAGGACTGGGAATCCGAAGTTGTGCGGGTTTCCAGGGAGGATAGCGTGCAAAGAAGTTCCAGGGCAGCATAGTACGCTGCCTAAGAACTTCTAAGTTGCACACGGAAGAATGTCCAAGCGAATTATATTCGCTTTGCGAATCATATTCACTTTGCGAATCATATTCGCTTTGCGTAGAAGCATTCTTCCAGGTTGGCACCAGTTGTTTTGCCGCTTATGTCTGTTTGCGGTAGTGAAATGGAGGATAAGTAATTATGGGAAGAGAGGATTATGCAAAAGCTTATAAGTCAGGAAAGAAAGATTATCAGGCCAGGATGCTTCGGGGAGAGAAGCCTACCCTGGCGGTGCTGGACGACATTATGCCGGAGAAAGGGCATTACCATGAAGTGCCTTTAGGGACGGTACAGGTGCCCATTGACCGCATTGCAGGGACGAAGACCGTGGGTAGGAGCAATTCCTTTGCAGGCAATTTCATGCCTATTTTGAGGGATACTTCCGAATTTGCGTCCAAATGGGCCCGCCTTAGCGATAGCCAGAGGGAAGAGGGCATCAGAGAACCTATCAAGGCCTATGAATACATGAACAGGTTCTATGTGGAGGAGGGGAACAAGAGGGTCAGTGTCATGAAATATTTCGGAGCGGTCTCCATTCCGGGGAACGTAATCCGCATTGTGCCTCAGCGAACCGAAGAAAAGGAGAACCGGATTTATTATGAGTTCATGGACTTCTACCAGGCAGCCCCTATAAACTATATCTGGTTCTCCAGAGAGGGAAGCTTTGCAAAGCTGCAGAAAATCGTTGGGAAAGCGCCCGGCGAGGAGTGGACAAAGGATGACCTGCTGCGGTTCAGCGCTCTTTATACACGATTTGGGGCGGAATACAAGGCAGAGGGCGGCGACAAGCTGACCATCACCCAGGGGGACGCATTTTTGGCGTTTATCACGCTGTACGGATATGAGGAGGTGGACGAGAAGACCACCAATGAGTTGAATGAGCTGATTGAAAAGAGCTGGGAGGAGTTCGAACTTCTGCAGGGAAAGGGGGATATCGAGCTGAAGATGGAGCCCAGCCATGAGAAGAAGCCGCTGTTTAGCATGCTGCTGCCTTTGAGCGCGTCCAAGGTGAAAGCTGCGTTCATCTATGAGAAGACCCCAGGGACTTCCGCCTGGACGTATGCCCATGAACTGGGCAGGCTTTACCTGGAGCAGACTTTCCCGGATGAGGTGAGTACCGTGGCCTATGAGAACGGTACGGAGGATAACGCGGAGGAGCTGATTGCGGACGCTATCGATTCGGGCTGCAACCTGATTTTTACCACCACGCCGCCCTTTGTACAGGCCAGCGTGAAAGCAGCCATTGCCAACCCGGAGGTCAAGATCTTAAACTGCTCCCTGAATACATCCCATCGCTACATCCGTACATACTATTCACGGATGCATGAGGCGAAGTTTTTGATGGGAGCCATCGCCGGGGCTATGGCGGAGAACAACAGGCTGACTTACATTGCGGATTATCCGATTTTTGGCTCTATTGCCAATATCAATGCCTTTGCCCTGGGGGCGAAGATGATCAACCCAAGAGCCAAGGTTTACCTGGTCTGGTCTTCTATGAAAGAAACGGACATGGAGAAAGAGATGCGGGAGACAGCATCGGCCTGTATCTCGGGGCGGGACATGGTGATCCCCGAGGAGGCCTCCCGGTTCTTCGGCATCTATCATGTGGAGGGCGGACATCCCAGGAACCTTGCTATGCCGCTGTACCACTGGGGCAAATTCTATGAACAGCTGATCCGGACCATCATGGACGGCACATGGAAGTATGACGACAGCACATCCACCACAAAGGCCATTAATTACTGGTGGGGCATGTCGGCAGGGGTCATCGATGTGGTCTGCTCCAGACATCTGCCCATTGGCACCAGGCGCTTGGTGGAACTTTTGAAGAACACTATCTGCAGGGAGGAGTTCAATCCTTTCTCCGGCATCCTGTATTCCCAGAATGGGGCGGTGCAGGAGGAGCTTGACAGGATAATGCTGCCGGAGGAGATCATGACCATGGACTGGCTGGCGGAGAATGTCATCGGGTCCATCCCGAAAAAGGAAGAACTGAAAGAGCAGGCTGAGCCTGTCATCAAGCAGCAGGGCGTAAAGGGCGGAAACTGAGGGAGCGGAAGCTTTCCGGAGTATAAAAATGCAGCACATGGAGCGTTTCATGTGCTGCAGGACTGGAATGGGAACAGGGCATGAAGATTTTGGTAATCGCGGACGTGGAGTCCAAATATCTGTGGGATTATTTTGAAAAGAGCAAAGTGGAGGGAATTGACCTTATCATTTCCTGCGGCGATTTGGACCCGCGATACCTTTCTTTTCTGGTGACCCTTTCCAATGCGCCCGTGCTGTATGTGCACGGCAATCATGACAAGAAGTACGAAAAGGTGCCTCCGGAGGGCTGTATCTGCATTGAAGATCAGATCTATGTCTATCAGGGACTCCGCATTCTGGGACTGGGCGGTTCCATGCGGTACAAGCCGGGGCCTCATCAGTATACGGAGAGCGAGATGAAGCGGCGGGTCAGGAAGCTGCGGTTCAGGCTGTTTCGCAAGGGAGGCTTTGACATTCTGGTGACCCATGCACCCGCCTATGAGTTAAACGACGGGCGGGATCTGCCCCATCAGGGGTTTCAGGTCTTTAAGACCCTGATGGAAAAGTATCATCCCAGGTATTTTTTCCACGGCCATGTGCACATGTCATACGGAAGACAGCACAAGCGGTATGACAAATATCTGGATACCCATGTGATCAACGGGTATGAGAGATGTGTCATCGATACGGACGACGAGAATCCGCAGGAATATCTTCGGTAAAATATAAAGACCGTTAATTTTGATTGATACGCGTGCCGAGGCGCGCCAAGGGGGATAAAGATGAACAGCAATTTGTCAAGACAGGAAGCGCTGGAGCTTCTCAAAAAGTACAATAAAGAGCCTTTTCACATTCAGCACGGACTGACCGTGGAGGGAGTCATGCGGTATTTCGCTAGGGAGAACGGATATGAGGCGGAGGAGGAATACTGGGGCATCACAGGTCTGCTCCACGATATTGATTTCGAGCTATATCCGGAGCAGCACTGTGTGAAAGCGCCGGAGCTTCTGCGGGAGGCCGGGGTATCCGAGGAGATGATTTACTCTGTCTGCAGTCATGGGTACGGCCTCTGCAGCGACCAGGAACCCAGGCATCTCATGGAGAAGATTCTGTTCGCCTGCGACGAGCTCACAGGCCTGATCGGGGCAGCGGCCAGGATGCGGCCCTCCAAGAGCGTCATGGACATGGAGCTTTCAAGTCTTAAAAAGAAGTTCAAGGACAAGCGGTTCGCCGCGGGCTGTTCCAGAGAGGTGATCATGGAGGGTGCAGAACGGCTGGGCTGGACCTTGGACGAGCTATTGGAGAAGACTATCCTGGCCATGCGGTCCTGCGAGGAGGACGTGAACCGGGAGATGGGGATGTAGGTATCAGGGGCAGGTCACTGTTTTGACTGCCCTTTTATGTTCAGTAGAGCTCTGGTCTATGTGGCACAAATCGAGTCATTGTTCAAATAGGGGGATTTTTGATGAAATAAAATGATTTGCCAAACCAATGGCTTATTCAACCAGGCGAGCGAAGAGGTGGTATTCCAGAGGAGTTTATTCTAAAAAAGGGAGACTTAATAATGTCTTTAAAAGAACAGGTAATTGGTTTGTTTGGAAATTCAACATTTGTCCCTTTTGTAGAGGGAATTACTTTGTATCAATTCAACATGTGGGAAAGTTATTTCTCAAGATGGTAAGGCTGATAAACATTTTTTGCATTATTTTTTAGCTACAAAAAGTGTTTGCGAACAGCTGGAATACAGAACTATCAGGACAAGATAGAGGAACACTTCTCCTGATAATATATAAGATGTGGAAGTGGTAATTCTGGATTATGAAGTACAAAAAGATAGGTGGAACATTATACAAATTTGAAAGCAATAGCTCGACAAAACTGATGCATAGAGGAACCGTACTTTTGACTTCAAGGGCACCAATAGGATGTATTGGAATAGCAATAAATGAGGTGGGTACTAATCAAGGTTTTAAGTCAACTGTTCCTAACAAGAAAGTTGGTTCAGAGTTTACCTACTATACATTACAGAATATAACGGTATATTTGTAGTTATTAGGGGGGCTTCACATTTACACAAATATTAAAAAATATCGTTCCACAAGTAAAGATAATTTTGCCAGAAGAATCTGTAGTTAATAACTTTGAAAAAATAATATCAGAAATATCCGTTCTTTTGCCGCTATTAATGAACGGACAAGTCGGTTTCAAGGATTGAAAAGAGGTAAGCACATGTTTATGCTTGAATTATTAAAAGATATATCTAACTTAGGTTCTGCAGAGGTACAGAATCTTTTAGTTTCTGCGGGAGAAAGCACTTTGAAGAATGTGAAAAGTGCTCATGAATGGAAGAAAATATTAGTAGATACTGGAGAGTTCTTTATTGAAAATGAAAATACGGCGGCAAAGTTTTTTGATGAATTATCTCTTGTCCTTGCAAAAGAAAATATGGTAAAGATTGCCAGGAATTTGCAAAATACAGATGGGTATGAATTAAAAAAACGATTATATACAATGTTGATGCATTTTATGGCGAAATACGAGATCCAGCATGAACTGGCGGAATCCTATTGCATGCGGATAATGTATGTGATATTGGAACAGGTAAAAATAGTTGCTCCCGATAAATATGAGCATTACTTCCTGCAGGAATGGAAAGAAGAACAACAAGCGTGCTATGAGGAATTGCGGGCAAAACTGGATAAAATGTCAAATGATATTGCTGTATATCAAAAGCAGGACATGAAAATCGAGTCATCTGGACAAATGGACATTACCCTTAGACGAAGTACGCTTGAACCATCCATAGGAATCGAGTTTTTTGAAGTGGATGACGAACGCTTTCAAGAGGCATTTGAAGAACATAAATATGATGAGATAGTCTATGTGAGGGGGCGGTGCCGGGAGGAAATAATTTACTGTATTCTCAACGAACTTTGGAGGCTGAATGAAAAGAGGCCTGTCTATGTGGTGAAAAGCCTGGAATCTTGGCAGAAGTTACAAGATATCTCCAGTGACAACAATATATATATCCCATGGTTTTATGCAGATGAAATTGTGGCAATCGAAAACAATACCAATATCTTTGTGCTGAATGAAAATACACCCGCATATACGCGGGATGTCATTGAATTAAGACCAAGGACTCAGGATACTTTATCACGTTGTCTGCATGAAGCAGGAATGGAATGGGATAAAGCGTATGCGCTGATTGCAGATACTCATGGCCTTTATATTCCAATGAAAAAGCACATGTTTAGAGGAGAGTATCTGAAGCAGCCAGAATGGATGAACGGAATCAGTGATAGGGTGAAAAAGGTCTGTCTGCTTTTAGGAAAATGGGAGGAAATCGAGGGAGATAAACTAATTGTTGAAGCTCTTTATGGAGGAAAATATGAGGATTTTCTGACAGAGATTTTACCGTATACAAAAGGCGAGGATCCATTTCTTTATGTCATCAAAAATAATTATGGAAACCGTTCTCTATCTTATTGCCTGGCCAGTACCGAAAACACATGGGAATGTCTGGATATATCTTTAGATGATCCGTTGTGGGAAACGTTTATAGAAATTTTTATGGAGGTCCTGAATGAATCAGAAAATTTGTTTACCTATTCAGCGCAGGAAAAGCTGCTGGCTCAAATAAAGGGAGAAAAGCTGTTCTGGTCGGAAACACTTAGAAAGGGCATGGTCAGGACGCTGATCATGAAAGGATTCTACAGGAAAGCGGAGGACTGCCAGCCAGCAATGGACAGGGTAGTTAGCAAGATATTGGATTTTATTGACACGGCAAAAAAATGGTCATATATTTCTGATTTTTGGGCAGATTTGTGTGAGATATCTCCCAAAGCGGTACTGAAAAGATTGCGCAAAGAGTTTGTCGAGCCAATGGGACTTATGAATCTGTTTGAGAATCAAAGTAGTGATTTTTTGTTTGGCCGAAATGCATATATCAATATTCTATGGGGAATAGAACGCTTGCTAGTTCAGAAAGAGTTTGTTTGGGCTGGCCTACGATGGCTGCTGGAACTGGATAGTCGCAACTATGAGTACAAATCTAATGCACCGAAAGATATTTTTGCAAAGGTATTTTGCGCATGGTATAATTTCTCAGCAATTAGAACACCAGAGGAGAAAATTACGGCTGCGCAACTGGCGATTAAGTTGAGCAGCAATTCATGGACATATCTGTACGAAGCGATTCCACATCATGGCGGAAGTATGGTAGGGGAGCTATCTGTACCTAAGTATAGGGATTATACCGTGAAAGAAGAGGTAACTGTCAGAGATATGCAGACAGTATCTATCGGTTATATCAAGATTCTTTTGGACAATATGGATTTTTCTGTCGAGAGATGGAATAAAATGCTGAAAGCAACTGATGCATTTGAACCAGAGATAAAAATAAACGTATTCGACAAGCTACTGTATGAAGTGACCCAAATGGATGACTATGAGATTGTAAGTATCAAAAACAATATTTTAGAAATGATTTACAGACATAGGTTTTTTGCTTCTTCCTCCTGGTCAATGCCGGAGAAACGGTTACAGGAGTACGAGCACTTGCTGGATGAGATTCATACTAGTCAGGTTGAATATGAGTATGGGTATTTATTTTTTGGAAAGAGAGAGTACCCATTGCTTCATCCGGTGCCATATGAAACAGAGGGAGAAGTGGAAAGTAATAGTCGTGCAACGGAAAAACTGATTCAAGAGAAGCTAATGGAGTTTCAGAGTAAGGGCTATCGGTTAGGGACATTGGCGGAACTTTGCGGTAAAGAACAATACAATTCCCTGGGACGCTATTTGGCAAAGTATTGGAAAGAGGGGAAATGGGATTTTGAGACGTTTGAGATTCTATTGAAAGCCCAGCCATCCAGTACTATGGCAATTGATTATATGTCAAGTGTGATTGGAGAAGAAGTAAGCTTATACCCTGGTATCATTTCAAGGATAAATCAATTGGGTTATTCGGATAAAATTATAGCAGGAATTTATCGTGCAGAAGCGTTTTCAACGAAGAATATTCCTCTGATTTCTGGTGCGCCTGATAGGATTAAAGGACTCTTTTGGGAGTTGCCGGTCTCCTGTAAAGAAGTTAATGCCCGCTGGGTTGTAAATGAGAGCAAAAAATATTCAAGTCTGGATGTTTTTTTACAGCATATGTATCGTCTGCACCATGTAAGCCCATTAAGTGCACAGGATATTTTTGCATGTTTGCAGGGGATTGAAAATATGCCTCATGCCCAGAATGACCAGTTGACAGGCTACTACATAGAGAAATTTCTTGAAATTATGCAGAAAGAATTTCGTCATGATGATGAAAAATGTTTGAGAATTTCCCAGATAGAAATTCTTTTTATGAATCTCTTAGAGTGGGAAAACATGAAATGCTTTCACCATATAATCAAGAAAACACCGGAACTGTTTGCTCAGTTGGTTGCAGGTCTATATAAAAAAGATCATGAATCGAAAGAAGCTTGTAAACCAGATGAACAATATTGGCACAACATGTACACCGTGTATGACAAGGCACATTTTTGCCCGGCGGAAGAGAATGGGGAAGTTGATGAGGAGAAACTTCGGCAATGGATTGAAAAATTTAGGATCCTGTTGGAACAAAATGACCAGAGCAGTTTATTTGGCTCTATGATAGGCAGGTTGTTTTCGTTTTCACCAATTGGAAGGGATGGACATGAACCATGTGAGGCAGTGAGGGCTCTTGTAGAAGATTATTCTGATGAGAGAATGCGCAGCAGCTATGAATCCACTGTTTTTAATAGACGCGGGGTCTTCAGTCCGTCTGCCGGAAAAGAAGAAAAGCGTATAGAGGAAGCGTTCAGAGCAAATGCGGAATATTTAAATCCTAGATACCCTGAGACTGCGAAGATATTTTATAGTCTATCCGACAGATATAAGAGAGAATCTGAACGGGAGCGGATGGAGGCAGAAAATGGGCAGTATTGAGGGAAAAGAACCTAAGCTTGGAATGGTGATTAAGGGGAAGTTTGGGACATATAAACTTGTGAAAGATATCGGTGGAGGAGGAAATGGTACGGTATTTTCTGTCGAAGTAATTTCTACTGAAAAACAATTGCCTGAGAAACAAGATTTCGTGGCAAAAATTTTGAAAGATGGATCTCGTTCAAAGCGAGAACGAGAAAAAAGAGAAAAACGTTTTGAAAAAGAAATCAGATATGTATATCAAATTCAGAAAGAGATTGATAGAATTATTCCAATTTACGATTTTTCGTATTTTTTGGAGGAGCAGCAAAATTTTGCATGGTATTTGATGCCCAAAGCATTAACTTACAATTTCAAAGGAATACGTTCTACAGAAGAAAAATTAAAGGATATGAGAGATGTTGGAGAGTGTATTATTCAGTTACATAAGAGAGGGCTTGTGCATAGGGATATTAAGCCTAAAAATTTGTTGGTATACAATAATAGAGTATGTCTGGCAGATTTCGGATTGGTTCGAAACATTGATGAGACCGAAAGGCATATTACAGATATACATGACGATATGGGACCCAGAGCAATTCGACCGCCGGAAATGTGGAATATAGAGAATCCAGATAAGATTGACTATCAAAAGTCGGATGTATATTTGTTTGCAAAAACCGTATGGATTGTATTGACAGGATTCGGAATGGGGTTTCCAGGAGAATATAAGCGTTCTGGAGAGAGCGTCTATCTGGACAAAAAGGAATTGGGTGTAGAAACAGCAGAACCTCTTCATGAAATGTTGGAATCAGCCACTAAGCATTATTGGTGGGATCGAATTGATATTAGTACGTGTGTGCAACATATTGACAATCAATTGAATATTATTGCGAAAACGGTAAACGATGTTGCTCTTGGAAAGTGGAAATATATCGAAACAGCAAAAGAAGTATGGGAGTATGTTCCGGATATAAAGATTTATCAAGATGCGTACTCTATTCAAAAAGTATTAGAAAAGATGGCTGGATCGGTAAATCTGCTTTTTGAAGAAGCAGGCAAGTCATATGAGCCTATGTTTTTTAAAAGCGTGAAAATTTTGCTGGACAAACTGTTTGAACTGGAGGTTATAAACATTTATGGCAATAGAAAGATAATTGTTGTTGAAATTGAAAAGATATCTTTAGAGCAGGATTTGTCCTGTATAATGGATACAAAGGCAATAGGTAATCAGCCCAATAATATGCGATTATTTACGAACTTGAATAAGGCACTTCAATCTCTGGATAAACAAATCTGTATAAGTGGAATGTATGGTATTCGGCTTGTACAGACCAGTTCCCATTTCCGATGAATGTCTTATTCTGGTTTAGAAAAGCCAGAACTTTGAAAGTAAATATAAAACATAAAACGAGGGATGCGTCCAGCTTGGAGACGCATCCCTGTTATTTTGCCAATATTTAAGTCCTCGCTTACTCTTGTGCTGTCAGGTCTGTTGGTGGTGCATGGAGGCCACCTGACACTCCGGGCACACTTCCACATAGCAGTTGCCCTCCATAAAGTCCAGCATCTCCCACGAAAGCTTGGCCACGAACTTCATGGGCCTGCCGCAGTCAGGACAGGGGGTGTATTCCCAGTCCTGGATCCAAAAAGGAAAGCCGCCAATGGTGCTGACTTCATTCCAGTCGGCCCCATAGAAGAGGGGAACCGGTTCTTGGGCCAGCACATAGGGGTTGTCCCCCATCCGGTCTACGTCCTCGTCTTCCATAGCTTCCTCGCAGCCGCCCTCATAGGGAAAAATGGGAGTACTGCCTCCGTCCAGGGTGAAGCGGGAGTAGGACGGGCTGGCCCAGGGAATGCAGCCAAGGCAGGCGGTAGCGGTGAAGATGCCGTCTATCCCCAGAAAGCGCAGACGCTGGTCCCGACCGTCCAGCACCAGGAAATCCGACAGCCTGCCGCCGCACTCCGGACATCGATCCTTGCGGGGGCGGAAAATATGAACGGCGCCGTCCTGAACCCGGTTCCCCTTGATGAGAGGGTAGCAGGTGTCGAAATTCAGCTGCCGCCGCTTCCCAGCCTTGTCAAAGGTCCAGCCGCCGCACTGGGCGTACACCGAGGGATCCACATACAACTTCTCCCGCCAGGGGCGGGGGTGATGCTCCAACTCCAAGAGTGTCTCCAGCGCCTTATCATCTCCCTGCATGGCCAGACAGCACATCAGATTTGACGCTGTCCGGGAGTCCTCCGTTTCCAGCAGCTTGGCAATCAGGCCGTCACGCACGTCCTCCGGGGCATGGTAGTAGATTTCGCTGGGGCGAAATACCTCTTTTTCCAGGGCTGCTCGGGCCAGCTCCGGGGAGAAGATGCCATGGACATTGATGAGTCCCTTTAAATCATTGTCCCACCAGTCATCATTCAAACGCTCTACATGGGCAATGAGGTCCTGTAATTTTGCCTGAACCTGCTCCGGGGTCCAATCCTCGGGCGGGATATATGTAGATTTTGCCATCATTATCAACTCCTTTTTATAGATTATGTATATGACTTTTGTTACCATTGAATCAAGGGATGCGCACGACTGTCAAACAGGGATATACTTCAGATAACAGTATACGCTGAAAGACAATTTTCTTCAACAGACTTTTTAGAATCTGATTGAAAGAAATCATCTGGAAAACCAAGGCATTCACGATTGGGGAGACGAGGATCATTTATTGCATCGATACAGATGACTATGAAAAGGATGCCGGACATAAAAAAGAACTGTATGAAATCAAGCAATATTGCAGAGAAAATAGATATGATCTTATATGGTTCTGCCATGACGTGGAGGATGTTTATCTTGGCAGGAAGATAGCGAATTCCGCAAAGGTGCAGGAAGCGTCAGCGTTCAGAAGGAAACACAAAATCGAAGAAATGGATTTCGGAAAACTGGCCTGCAATACAGAGCGGGTACATACTAGCAATATTTTGACTATACCGGATCGGTATTTGGCAAGAAAACAGCAGCTTACGCCCTCTAACTGACGCTCAGATTCGCATATTTCTTCGGGGACACACCGACAGTCTTTGTAAAAGCTTTGAAGAAACTGCTGTAGTCCCCAAACCCGCTCTTCTCAAAAGCCTCCCCTACGCTGTCTCCTGCGCTTAAATGTGCCTTTGCGATACTGATGCGGCGGGCGGTGACGTACTTGTTGATAGTGGTGCCGGTGGCCTGCTTGAAGATACGGCAGATATAGGATTCGCTTAAGAAAAAATGGGAAGCCAGCTGCTCCACCGTAATGCCTAAGGCGATGTTCTGGTTGATGTAGGCCAGGATGTCTTCCACCTGATGACTGTACTTGTACTCCGCAGGGGCCGCCTGGGCGGCATTGGCATTGGACAGGGTGTTGATCAGCACCATCAGCTCCATGAAAGCGGCCTGCTCCACGATGTCGTGGGCGTAGCCCCTGGCGGAAGTCATTTTGCTGACATAGTAGAGGAAGCGGCTCTGGGCGGATTTGTCCAGGGAGACCTTGTGCTGGAAGCCGTTCCCATGGTTGGAGAAGCAGTAGTCCAGGTTCGTGTCCGGGGTGGAGATCTGCTTTACATAGTCCGGGTGGATGGACAGTACGATGCGCTCGTGGACGCTATTGTCGATCTGGGTCAGCTTGTGGCTCTCGTACTGGTTAATGATAAATAAGTCCCCGGGGGCTATGGCGTAGAAGCGGTTGTCTATCAGGAACTGCTTCCCTCCGGAGATGGAATAGTACAGCTCATAGCAGTCATGGATGTGCATTTCCATGGCTTTTTCTTCTTTATAAAGATGGGCGATGGCGAAAGCCCTTGTCTTAAGACACTGCTCTATGGCCGTCTTGCAGGAATTGAGTTCTTCCATGCGGGTAGCGCTCCTTTTCGCATAGTTGCTGCAGGGAATGGCATCCTCTCCTCGGTATCCGACACGTTTTCAACCTCTGCCATAGAATCCTACAGCCGGATCAGCCTGGCGTACATGTCCGTGATCTGGTCATGGAAAGAATGGGTGAGGCGCGCATAAACGATTCATCCATTTCTCCGTCTAAGTCTTTATTCAGGTATTTTACCTGAAAACTTCAAGATTTGCAAGATTCTGAGAAATATTTGAATAGAAATTGAGAATCTTTTCGTATATACTGGAAATACAGTCGCAGTCGGCCAGGTGGGGCGGCAGGAACGGGGGCTGGTCCGGAGCCGAAGCCGGACAGCTATGGGTAAAGCCGGCAACCAAAACAAACCGGGGCCGTAAAAGAGGAGCTTTTAGAGAAAAGATATGGAAAAGCTTTCCGGGATATGGTACAATGTAAGAGCTTACATTGGCATACTTTTCTATGAAATTTAAATAGACAACAACAGGCCGGAGCCAGGTTTCGGCCGGAAAGAGAGGTGTAAAGGTGGAACTTAGAACAGCGGTATCACCAAGGGATGTGAAGCATTATACCACACAACGTCTGCGGGAGGAATTTCTGATCCAGGATCTCTTCGTGCCCGGGGAAATCAAGCTGGTATACAGCCACATCGACAGAATCATTACAGGAGCGGCAGTGCCCGTGCAGCCCATTGCCCTGACGGCGGGGGAGGAGCTGCGGGCGGAATACTTCTGCCAGAGGAGAGAGTTGGGCGTCATCAATATCGGCGGCGCCGGCACGATTACCGTGGACGGCAGAGCCTATCAGGTGGGCTTCAAGGAGGCCATGTACATCGGCATGGGCTCAAAGGAAATCGTCTTTGCCAGCGCTGACCCAGGCAATCCCGCGAAATTCTACCTGAATTCCGCGCCTGCCCACAGGACATGCCCCACTGTGCTGATCAAGCCGGAAGGGGAGCCCCAGGAGGGCGTGGTCATCGTAAAAGACGAGAACAAGGTGGAACTGGGCTGTCTGGAGGACGCCAATCATCGCGTGATCTGCAAATACATCCTCCCCGGCCAGGTGGAGAGCTGCCAGCTGGAGATGGGCATGACGAAGTTAGCGCCCGGCAGCGTCTGGAACACCATGCCCTGCCACACTCACGACAGGCGCATGGAGGTGTATCTATATTTTGAGATGCCGGAAGATGCTTTTGTAATGCATTACATGGGGGAGCCCCAGGAGACCCGCCACATTGTCATGCGAAACGAGGAGGCTGTCATCTCCCCCAGCTGGTCCATCCATTCGGGATGCGGCTCCAGGGCGTATACTTTCATCTGGGGCATGGTGGGAGAGAATCAGGACTTTGACGACATGGACGGCATTGCCATGAAAGATTTGATGTAGGCGGTACAACTGCGTACTGTGGGAATTTACAGTCGGAAAACGAGCAAAGGTATTTTGCCGGAGGTCTGCAGTCGGATTTCAGATAGGTATTACGGGTGCGTGGTATAAGTTCTGAAAAGGCTTTTGAAAAATTTTTTGAAAAGAAAAATTTTCTGAAAACAGTCTCAGAAAATAAAAATCATATGGAAAATTGCTGGAAAACAGGGTATAATCAGAAGAAAGGAGAAACAAAAAATGTCCGAATTTACGAATTTCTCACTGGAAGGAAAGGTCGCATTGGTAACGGGCGCGTCCTACGGCATCGGCTTCGCCATTGCATCCGCCTACGCGGAGTGCGGGGCCACCATCTGCTTTAACGATATCAATCAGGAGCTGGTGGACAAGGGGCTCTCAGCCTATGAGGAAAAGGGCATCAAGGCCCACGGCTATGTCTGCGACGTCACCGATGAGGACGCTGTGAACGCGCTGGTGGCGAAGATTGAGGAGGAAGTGGGCGTCATCGATATCCTGGTGAACAACGCAGGCATCATTAAGCGGATTCCCATGACCGAGATGACTGCGGCTCAGTTCAGGCAGGTCATCGACATTGACTTAAATGGCCCGTTCATCGTATCCAAGGCGGTCATCCCGTCCATGATCAAAAAGGGTCACGGTAAGATCATCAACATCTGCTCCATGATGTCCGAACTTGGCCGCGAGACCGTGTCTGCTTATGCTTCCGCAAAGGGAGGACTTAAGATGCTGACCCGGAACATCTGCTCCGAGTACGGCCAGTATAACATCCAGTGTAATGGCCTTGGACCCGGCTATATCGAGACCCCTCAGACCGCGCCTCTGCGTGAGATTCAGCCGGACGGCAGCAGGCATCCTTTCGACCAGTTCATCTGTGCCAAGACCCCTGCCAACAGGTGGCTGAAGCCCGAGGAACTCACAGGCCCTGCCGTGTTCCTGGCATCCGAGGCCTCCAATGCGGTGAACGGCCACATCCTGTATGTGGACGGAGGCATCCTGGCCTATATCGGCAAGCAGCCTGAATAGTGTGGGAAGACCCACATAGGAATGCCCGAAGTGCAGGCAGGAAGTTTGGGGCGGTATCCGGGTGCCGGGTGTTTCAGTACAGGCGCATTGGGATTGCTGTAACAATAGAAAATGAGACAGGAGAGAAGTCGATTATGAAAATTGCCTTGATCAACGAAAACAGTCAGGCGGCAAAGAACGAACTTATTTGCACCGCCCTTAAAAAGGCCGTGGAGCCTATGGGCCACGAGGTGTACAATTACGGAATGTGCGGCGCGGAGGATCCGAATCCTCTGACTTATGTCCAGAACGGCATCCTTGCCGCAGTGCTCCTGAATGCGGGCGCGGCGGATTATGTTATCACCGGCTGCGGCACCGGGGCGGGCGCCATGCTGGCCTGCAACTCTTTTCCGAAAGTGCTCTGCGGCCACATCCAGTCCCCGCTGGACGCGTATCTGTTCTCTCAGGTGAATGACGGGAACTGCGTCGCCCTGCCTTTCGCGGAGAATTTCGGCTGGGGCGGTGAGCTGAAGCTGCAGTATATCTTCGAGAAGCTCTTCTGCGCTCCCGGCGGCGGTGGATATCCCCCCGAGAGAGTGGAGCCCGAGCAGCGCAACAAGAAGATTCTGGACAAGGTCAAGGAAGTCACACACACGGACATGGTGACGATCTTGAAGAATCTGGACCGTGATCTGGTAAAGGGAGCGCTGTCAGGGGAGAAGTTTAGGGAGTATTTCTTCGCAAACTGCAAATGCGACAAGATTGCTGAGGCAGTGCGGGAAGTTCTGGCATCGTAAAAGAGGGAGAGCGTGGCCATATACGCCAAAGCCCCAGGGAAGCGCAGGTTTCCGGGCTTTGGCGCGCTGTGCGTGAAATCGACGGCTCCAAACGGCTGAGTGCAGTTTAGTTATATCAATCAATGATAAACAGAAGCATGTAATGTCATGCAGAAAAGAGGGAAAATGAACGCAGTATTAGAGCAGATCGGCAAAATCGGTATCGTGCCCGTTGTGAAGATCGACAGGGCGGAGGATGCGCTTCCTCTGGCAAAGGCTCTGTGCGCGGGAGGTCTCCCCTGCGCGGAGGTGACTTTCCGCACGGACGCGGCGGCGGAAGCCATAGGGATCATGACTACTAACTTCCCGGACATGTGCGTGGGCGCAGGCACGGTACTGAACGCGGAACAGGTGGACGCGGCGGTGGCGGCCGGAGCCAAGTTCATCGTAAGCCCCGGGCTGAATCCCAGGACGGTGAAGTACTGTATTGAGAAAGGCGTGCCCGTCACTCCCGGCACTTCCAGCCCTTCCGATATCGAGCAGGCCATTGAGCTGGGGCTGGATGTGGTAAAATTCTTCCCGGCGGAGCAGTCCGGGGGACTGGCCAAGATCAAGGCCATGGCGGCGCCCTATGTGAACATGAAGTTCATGCCTACCGGCGGCATCAATGCAAAGAATCTGACCTCTTACCTTGATTTTAACAAGATCATTGCCTGCGGGGGCTCTTGGATGGTGCCCGGGGACCTGATCAATCAGGGAGCGTGGGACAAGATTGAACAGCTGACCAGGGAAGCGGTACAGACCATGCTGGGCTTTGAGCTGGCCCATGTGGGAATCAATCTCGAGAGCAAGGACCAGGCCGACAAGGCGGTGAACCGTCTGGCATTCCTGTTCGGCCTGCCTGTGAAAGCTGGAAACAGCGGCAGCTTTGCCGGCGGGATCGTGGAGGTGCTGAACACGCCCGGCAGAGGCAAGCACGGGCATATTGCCATCCGGACCAACTACATCGATCGGGCCATCAACTATATGACTACCGTGCTGGGTGTGGAGTTCGAGGAGCCCATGCGGAAACCTGACGGCAGGATCAACGCCGTCTACATGAAAGAGGAGATCGGCGGGTTCGCGGTGCACCTGCTGCAGAAAGCGTGAGCGGAATATACCGGTTCACATGATGTCGTTACAGATGGGCCCCGGCCCGGTTTCGATAGGAGAAAGGATAAGAACAATGGCAAAAGTGATTACGATGGGTGAGATCATGCTGAGGCTGTCCACCCCCAATTTCGAGAAGTTTATCCAGGCGGACGAATTTGATGTCAACTATGGCGGCGGGGAAGCCAATGTGGCAGTATCTCTGGCAAACTATGGACATGAGGCCGAGTTCGTCACGGCAGTGCCGGACAATGAGATCGGCGAGTGCGCGGTGGCTGCCCTGCGCAAGTACAATGTGGGGACAAAGCATATCGCCAGATGCGGCGAGAGGCTGGGCATTTATTACCTGGAGAGCGGTTCTTCCATGAGACCCTCCAAGGTGGTCTATGACAGGGCCCACTCATCCATTTCTACCGCTACAGCGGCGGATTTTGATTTTGATGCAATCTTTGAGGGTGCGGACTGGTTCCACTTCACCGGCATTACCCCCGCTGTGTCCGATGCTGCGGCAGTGCTCACAGAGGAGGCTCTGAAAGCGGCGAAGAAGCATGGTGTGAAAGTGTCCGTGGACCTGAACTTCCGCAAGAAACTCTGGTCCTCGGAGAAAGCCCAGAAAGTTATGAAGAACCTGATGCAGTATGTGGACGTGTGCATCGGAAACGAAGAGGACGCGGAGCTGGTGCTTGGCTACAAGCCCGGCAAGACGGACGTCACCAGCGGGGATCTGGAGCTGGCGGGCTACAAGTCCATTTTTGAGCAGATGGTGGCAGACTACAACTTTGAATACTGTGTATCCTCCCTGCGGGTGAGCCATTCCGCTTCCGACAACGGCTGGTCTGCCTGCATTTACTCCAGGGATACCAAGGAATTCTATCATTCCAAGGAGTACAGCATTCATCCCATCGTGGACCGGGTAGGCGGCGGCGATTCCTTTGCGGGCGGCGTGATCTGCGGCATGGTGGACGGCAAGGATTTCAAGGCGGCGCTGGAGTACGGTGTGGCGGCTTCCGCGCTGAAGCACACCATTCCCGGAGACTTCAACCTGGTTTCCAGGAAAGAGGTGGAGACTCTGGCCGGTGGCGACGCTTCCGGACGGGTACAGCGCTAAAAGCGCGATTTGCACCGACTTAGGGACTGGTAGATATTAGTTTTTGAAGAATGTTTCAGGGGTGTACTAATCGGTTTTTTGTGCCGATATATAAAGATGGAGAGTTTATGCAGGGCTGCTGGGAGAAAGACCGGCGGCCTTGTGTGGCGTACATTTATAAGGAGGAGAAAGAAGATGAGCTCTTATTACAAGCACAAACGGACGGAGAGCGCTAAGGTGCCTTATTCTTTCCGGTGTGAGCAGTGCATGAAGGACAGCGGGACGCTGCAGGCTACTATTGTTGGGACGGAGGCTACCCATAATTCTATGTCCAGATCTCTTTCCCAGAAAGAGGAGACGAAGCTGCAGGAGCAGGCTTTCCAGTTTCTGAAGAACACTTTGCAGGAGGCTTACGAGAACGCGGAGAAGAAGCATATCTATGTAAATGCGTTCAAGGATACCTGCCCTCATTGCGGGAAGCCCCAGTCCTGGGCGGTGGCGAATATGAAGAACAAGCTCTTCGAGAATTCCATCGTCAGCATCATTGTGGGACTGATTTTTGCGGTGGGCAGCTATTTTTACATAAAGAGCGAGGCCGGCCGGTTTGAGGAGTCCTGGCAGCTGGGGGTGCCCATCGGAATCATGGCGGTGGCCGTGGTCATTGCGATTGGGTTCCTGGCTTTTAATATGATTAAGATGAACTCTAAGACGAAAAAGACGGCAAATGTAATGCAGAAGAACCTCCCCGACATCGACTGGGATGCGGTAGAGGGCATGATCGATAAAAGCCGGGCCTAGGAAAACCATCCGCGGACGGCTGTTATATGTTTTTGAAGAGTAGTTATAATGCCTCCCCGCCATGAGCGCAACGGAAAATCATGGCGGGGATTTTGCTGCCAAAACAGAGTGGTTTCGGCGCAGGTCCGGACAGCATTTTACAAATAGGATACATTTTTGGGCTAAACTGAAATGCAAAATGTACGGTATCTGGCATACATTTACATTCTTTTGTAGAAATCAGGACAAAATACGGAATCGGGACAAAATATGGAAAGCGGAGGGTGCGGCATGACGGACATTCTGGTGGTGGAGGACGATGAGGCGATCGCCAATCTGATCTGCATGAACCTAAGTGCGGAGGGATACCGCTGCGCCTGTGCCCGGGACGGGATGGAGGGCGCGGATTACATGGAGCGGCAGTCCTTTGATCTGGTGCTTCTGGACATTATGCTTCCGGAGGTGGACGGCTATGAGCTTCTGGAATATATCAAGCCTACGGGCACCCCGGTGATCTTCCTGACTGCCAAAGGCAGCACTGAGGACAAGGTGCGGGGGCTGCGGGCCGGGGCGGACGACTATCTGACCAAGCCTTTTCAGATCGGGGAGCTTCTGGCCAGGGTGGAGGCCGTGCTGCGCAGGCTGGGAAAGGGAGAACGGCAGCTGGATGTGGGGGATGTGTCCGTGCGGCTGGACTCCAGGCAGGTGTTTAAGGCCGGGCAGCCCATGACGCTGACGGTGAAAGAATTCGACCTGCTGGTGGAGCTGATGCGGAACAGGAACATTGCCCTGTACCGGGAACAATTGTATGAAAAGGTCTGGAAAGAGCCCTTTAACGGGGAGACACGGACACTGGACAGCCATATCCAGAGGCTTCGAAAGAAGCTGGGCTGGGAGGATCGGATCCGGACAGTGTTTCGGATAGGCTACAGGCTGGAGGGATGACATGCGCCTCTTTACGAAAATCTTTTTATGCGGGACTGTGGTCCTAAGTCTTGCATTCTCTGTCTCAGGATATTTTCTGCTCCATTTCTCCCTGGAAAGCAGTCTGGGGAGGGAAGTGGATTTCGCTTTGAAACAATATCAGTACGACAAGTTCACGATCCAGTCGGCGCTGCTGACATATACGGATTTTTCGTTCACGGTGGTGGACTCCGCGGACCGGAATAAGTCCACCAGCCTGTGGAGGGACTATTCGGACCATGGGCTGATTTCCAAAATAGAGGAAGACGAGTGGTCCGTGAAAGGGGCGGTGCAACTGATCCCCTCGGCGGAGGAGCTCTTCGGCATCCTTGCGGAGGAAGTCAGCTTTCCGGCGGCTTTTTTCACGGAGGACAAAATGTCTCTCTATTCCGGGATAGAGGGGTTGGATACCTCTTTTCTGGACAAGCTGTCAAAGGAGAATCATGCATATCAGTTCCAGGAGACGCCGGAGGGGAGCTTTATCCTGGTGGGGAGCGTTCTGGAGTGCGGCAGGCTAAGCCTGGCGCAGGGCATGCAGGACTGGATGTGGAACGGCACGGAGGATAAGGACGAGGGCAGAATCTATTTCGTGACCCAATGGGATGTGAGCAAGACCGTAAAGCAGCAGGAGATTCTGCAGCAATATTTCCTGCGCTGCTATATTGCCGCTGTGTCGGTGGGGATGGCTCTGCTAGGCCTGCTGTCAGCATTCCTGACAGGTCCCCTGAAGCGGATGTCCGGGGCTGCCAGGCGCATGGCCCTGGGGGACTATGAGGAACGCCTGGCCGTTTCGGGCAGGGACGAGATCGGAGAACTGGCGGAGAGCTTTAACCAGATGGCCGAAGCGGTGGAGGAAAAGGTGGAGGCATTGTCCAGGGCGGCCAGGGAGAAAGAAGACTTCGTGGCGAATTTTGCCCATGAGATGAAGACTCCGATGACGTCGATAATAGGCTACGCGGATATGCTCTATCAAAAGGAGCTTCCCAGGAAAGAAGTGCGGGAAGCATCCTGGTACATCTGGAACGAGGGGATGCGTCTGGAGGCGCTGTCCCTGAAGCTGATGGACCTGACGGTGCTGGGGAGGCAGGACTTCCCCCTGCAGGAGATGGCTGCGGACGAGCTGCTGGAGAATGTGGCGGCAGGACTGGAGCCGTTCTTTTCCGAAAAGGGCGCCGCTTTTGAACTGTCGGCGGAGCCGGCCTATATCCGGGTGGAATACGATCTGCTGAAGACGCTTCTGATCAACCTGATGGACAATTCCATAAAGGCGGGCTGCAGCCGGCTGGAGCTGTCGGGGCGGGTCGTGTCGGAGGGGGAATACAGGATATGCGTAAAGGACGACGGCTGCGGCATGGAGGAGGAAGAACTCTCCCGGATCACGGAAGCTTTTTACATGGTGGACAAGGCCAGGAGCAGGAAGCAGCACGGCGCCGGGCTGGGACTTTCTCTGGCCGACAGGATCGCCAGGCTCCATGGGAGCCGGCTGGAGTTTTGGAGCCGGAGAGGAACGGGGACCGAGGTAAGTCTGCTGCTTTCCTGTGCAAAGATAGGGATGGAAGATGATGAATAAACGATTTTTCGTTAATGCGTCAGGCATACTGCTGGCGTTTGCCATTGCGTTCGGGGGAATCTTCGCGGTGTGGAGCCGGCTGGACGCAGAGAGGGATAGTCTGCTGTCCGGGGGCGGGGATGTAGAGATTCCGGTGAGGATCGAATCCATGGAGACCCTTGATATGACGGCTGTGGAAGTGAAGACGGAGAATCTGACACAGGCACAGCTGCGCCAGGCGCTGCTGTGCCTGGAGAGTGCGTCGGAGAAATATACCCATGAGCCCACGGCCGGACAGCTGTCCATGACAGAGGCGGCTCAGCGCGGCATGGTGTGGATAAAGGATTTCTTCCTGCCCCGTCTAAACCAGGAGACGATTCCGAAAGAGTACCGGATGAGCTGCTATCTCTGGGCCGGGGAGGCAGGGGCCGCCGGGGAAGCCGGGGATGATCTGCTTGGCTATTGGGAAGTATCCGTCACCGCAGAGGAGATGGAGGCAGTATTGGTCCTGAACGCCGTGACGGGGCAGGTGCTGAGGGCCTGGGTGGCGCTGCCGTTCTCCGCGGGCGAGCACCCGGGGGACGACAGTCTCTCAGAGCTATTGGAGGACTATGTGGACTCTTTCGGGATAGAGACCGACCATGTCATTTCTATAGCGGAGGCCGGGGAGACGGGGGATTCGAAGCAAAAGCCGGAGCGCTATGGAGCGGGAGAGAGCGGGCCGGCGGGAGGAGATGCGGGAAGCAGTGAGCCGGCAGGAGGCGATTCGGGAGACCGTGATATGATGGGAGGAGCCACGGGAAGCAGTGAGCCGGCGGGAGGCGATTCGGGAAGCCATAATACGATGGGAGGAGCCACGGGAAGCGGTGAGCCGGCGGGAGGCGATTCGGGAGACCGTGATACGATGGGAGGAGCCGCGGGAAGCGGTGAGCCGGCGGGAGGCAATTCGGGAGACCGTGATTCGATGGAAGCCGGCTCGGGAAGCCATGGCACAGGCAGCCCAAGAGCGGGCTGGGGATTTTTGCAGCGCCTGGGGAATGACCAGGTAGTCGCTCGCCTGGAGGCAGGGGATGCCGTCAGCGCCCAGGCGCGCCTTACCGACAGCGGGGAAATGCTGTGTTTTGCTCTGTACTGGGAGACCAGGGAACCGATCGATTAAGGAAAGCCCCGGGCTTTGTGAAAAAACTGTGAACCCTCCGGATTTTACAAGTCAGTCACAACTCGTCCGCAGACAGTTGACATTTGACTGATATGATAGCCGCGAACCAAAAAGAAACAGGCTCGCGGTGACGGGCAAAATCAGGAGGTAACAGAAAATGAAGAAGTGGAAAAAGTGCGGAAGATGGATCGCCTCCCTGCTGCTGACAGCGCTCCTTGCAGGCGCCCTAAGCGGCTGCGGCGAAAACGCGGAAAGCGGGGAGAGCAGGGAGAGCAGGGAGGGATCCCCGGAGGCGGAGAACGCCGGCTCGCCCGGGCAGACAGGCAAGGGCAGATATGTGGAAATTCAGGAGAGTCTGCCGCAGGAGCTGGACGGCTGGTCAATCGTACAGATGTATACGGCAGATGAAAAACTTCGCTTCCTCACGACCCAGGTCCGGAACGGGAAAGTCATTCTCCGGGAGTGGGAAAAGCAGGGGGAGGTGCTGACAGATGTGAGCAAAAGCTGGCTGGCTTCCATGGAGATTGCCTGTATCGGGGAGTGGGTGGAAGCTCGTCTGGCACAGGGTAAGGACGGCAGGCAGTACCTGTACGCCGGCTATATCGCGGAGGACGAGGATGATTTTAAGGGGCATCTGTGGAAAGCCAACGGGGAGGAGGCCGTGGAAATCACACCCCAAAAGTGGACGGTTCCCGATGAGGAATTCGGCAGCTATGAAATGGTCCAGGGACTTGGCGTGTTGGACGACGGGAGGCTGGCCGTACTTTCCTACACCTCCCTGGACATTCTGTCAGCGGAAGATGGAACTGTAATAGAGAGCGAGAAGCCCATGAACTACTATGAGGGCGGCGTCATATCGGACGGCGAAAACATCTATCTGCGGTCCTCCGACAGCGGAGGAGGGCAGATTGAGAAGCGCCAGGGAGGCAAGGCCCAGGGAGCGGTGCAGATTCCCTATCCCGGAGGGGATTCGGCGGCATCCGCAGGCGCAGACAGCGTCTTCTCTTACGGAGGAGCGGCCAGTCTGGCGCTTGCGACGCTCCCGGACGGGACCCTGATCGCCGGCAGCAAGGACGGGCTGTTTAAGCAAAATGGGGAAGCCCAGGAGGATCAGTGGGAGCAGCTGGTGCCCGGAGAGGAGACGGACTTTGCCATGGAGGAATATGCCTGTACGGACTTTGCGGCATTTAGTGACGGCAGTATCTATGCGCTGTTCCAGACAGGGGAGGAACAGAAGCTGAACCGGTACGAGTACGACCCGGATGCGGTGTCCCAGGTGACGGAAGTGCTCAGGCTCTACACGGTATATGAGAGTTCCCTGCTAAGCCAGGCAGCGACCAAGTACCACAAGGCCCACCCCGAGGTGCGCGTCGAGATTCAGAGCATGTACCCCGAATACTACTTCGAGCAGGACGACTACAATGCGGTCTATCAAGAACTGAACACCATGCTCATGGGAGACGATGCGCCCGACATTGTGGTGATGGACCATCTGGATATGGATTCCTACGCGGATAAAGGCCTGCTGACAGATCTGGAGGATGTGGTGGGTCCTATGGAGGAGAGCGGTGAAATTCTGTCCAATATCACGGGCGTATACCGGAGAGAGGATGGAAAGAGATATGCGGTGCCGCTGCAGTTTGTCGTGAACCTGGTCCTGGGCAGGGATATTCCGGCACAGGACATGGCGTCCATGGAGAACCTGGCCGGCTTCCTCTCCCGGACGCAGGAGAGCTATATGGTTCCCCAGACCGTGGCAGGGCTGGTGAGCAAGTTTTATCCTTATTTCTGCGACGAGATCGTGGATGAAAAGAAGCTGGACAGGGAGGCCCTGGGGAGATACCTGGAGTATCTGAAAGCAATCGGCGACAACTGCGGAGTGATTCCCTCCCGGCCTGAGAATGAAGTGGATATCGGCATCATGAATCTGACCGGAAAAGCGAAGCTGGGCTTTGACAAGGCTACGGGCTTTGAGAACTGCCTGCTCCCCATGTCCATGGTGGATTACATCAAGGGGGACTTTGCGGCCTTTGAGAATCGCTTTGAGCCGATGCTGCAGGCAGGTATCTGTACCAAGAGCCAGTACACGGACAGGGCAAAGGACTTTCTGCGGTTCGCGCTGTCGGAGGAAATCCAGAATTCGGAGTACAACAGCTTTCCGGTGAACAAAAAGTCCTTAGAGTATCTGGCCTCCAAGGACCGGTCCACATACAGCCTGATAACCAGCGTGGAGGGGGACGACGGAAGCCCCATTATGTTCGAGAGCAAACCCTATTCCCGGGAGACGGCGGACAGGCTTGTGGCCATGTGCGAGGGGCTGGATAAACCTGTGGGAGAGGATGCTATGATTTGCCAGGTATTGATCGAGAGCCTGGGCGGATATCTGGACGGCTCCCAGTCCAAGGAGGACACCATCCAAAAGATTGAGGACAGCCTGAAGATGTATTTGGCAGAATAGCTCTGTCAGATACCGCCCACAAGGCATATGGACAGCCGGCAGCCCGGTGTCCCACAGGACCGCTCTGCCGGGTATCGCATCGAGTCACACCCGACTGCCGGGATTTCCGCTTAAGGAAAGCCCGGCAGTTTTAGTCGGCAGAGGATTGTAAAGGATTGTAAAGTATTTTTACAAAAATACAAAATACCCCTTTCCTGATTAGCCGGAATAGTATATACTGATAGCACAAAGAGAAGTAAAGAAGTCAATCCGACTAATTTAAGGAAAGAGAGGAATTGAGAAATGTATGATTTTTCCATCGGCGTCATGCTGGAATCATTCCGACAGCCCACAGAGGTGGCGCTGAAAAAGGCAAGAGAGGTGGGGGCTAAGGGCATACAGATGTATGCGGTAAGCGGCGAGCATGCCCCGGAGGAGCTGACAGGAGCCAAGAGGAGGGAGCTTTTGGACATGGTGAAGTCCGAGGGGCTGATATTCTCCGCCCTCTGCGGGGATCTGGGGAAAGGCTTCCACAATCCCGTGCTGAATCCGGAACTCATTGAAAAATCCAAGCGGATTCTGGATCTGGCAAAAGACCTGGAGACGGACATCGTGACTACCCACATTGGCGTGGTACCGGGGGATCCCGGCCATGAGCGCTACAAGATCATGCAGGAGGCATGCTTTCAGCTGGCTGAATACGCGGATTCCGTGGGTGCCCATTTCGCCATCGAGACAGGGCCTGAGACATCCGCAGTGCTGAAAGGATTCCTGGACGGTCTGCACTCCACTGGCGTGGCGGTGAACCTGGATCCCGCCAACCTGGTCATGGTGACCGGGGACGACCCTGTACAGGCTGTACATAATCTGAAAGACTACATCGTGCACACCCATGCCAAGGACGGCGTGCGCAATTACTACCGCAATCCCGAGGAAGTCTATGGCCTTGTGGAGGCCGAGATGCTGGCAAGCCCCTCTTTTGAGGAGGTTCCCCTGGGCAAGGGCGGCGTGGACTTTAAGAACTATCTGAAAGCCCTGGACGAGATAGGCTATCACGGATTCCTCACCATCGAGCGTGAGGTGGGCGATAATCCGGATGGAGATATCCGGCTGGCAGCGGAATTCCTGAATGGATTGATAAAGTAGAGGCGTGTACCGAAGAGACTTTACTCAATTGCCGGTTACGGCAATTTGTGCCGGTTACGGCAATTTGTGCCATCGCGCAGCGATTATAGACTGACAAAGCAGAGGAGAGAGTCAGTAAAGTCACGAAAGCGCACGAGAGGAACTTTCATGAGTGCACTATCGAATGAAAGTTCCTCTCATGAAGTGTGCGCCGAAGAGACTTTACTCTTTAGTGCCATCGCGCAGCGATTTTATTTAGGAGGAATGGAAATGAAATTTTCTGTGAGTGTATACAGTTTTATGCAGTACATTCAGGACGGCAGGCTGACGCCGCTTACCTGCATCGAAAAGGTAAAGGAGATGGGGTTCGATGCCATTGAGTACGTGGACTTCGTATTCCAAAAGGAGGAGGATCCAAAAGAATACGCGGCGAAACTGCGGGCAGAGGCGGACAGGGTGGGGCTTGCCATATCCAACTTTGCCGTGGGGGCGGACTTTTTAAGCGGCAGCGGCGGTGATCTGGAAGCCGAGGTGGAAAAGCTGAAAGAAAAAGTGGACATCGCTGCCATCTTAGGCTGTCCTACCATGCGCCATGACGTGACAGGGGGGATTCCGGGTCGGACGTACCAGGGATACGACAATGTGCTGGAGCGTCTGGCTGAGGGCTGCCGCGCCGTCACGGAATATGCGGCCCTCAAAGGCATAAAGACCATGACCGAGAACCACGGCTACTTCTCCCAGGACAGTCTGCGGGTGGAGAAGCTGATCAATACGGTGGGGAGCGATAATTTCGGTCAGTTGGTGGATATGGGCAATTTCCTGTGTGCGGACGACGATCCCGTGACCGCCGTGGGCAGATGCGCGCCTTACGCGTTCTATGTCCACGCCAAGGACTTCATCGTAAAGAGCGGTCAAGGCGTGAATCCCGGCGCAGGATTCTTCACCTCCCGGGGCGGTAATTTCCTCCGCGGTACCATCCTGGGACACGGGGACGTACCGGTGGTGCAGTGCCTGCGGGCTTTGAAGAATGCGGGATATGACGGCTATGCTGCCATTGAATTCGAGGGCATGGAGGACTGCGTTCAGGGTGTGGCCATCGGGCTGGAGAACTTGAAGAGATATGCAGCCGAAGCAGGTGTGTAGAGAATTTCTAAGCGGCCAAGAGGTACATGGCGCCGAAAGCCATGCCGGTGCGTATAAAAGGGGCTGCCGCAATGCGGCGGCCCTGATCTTATATGATGATATAAGGGAAACTGACAATGGGGGCAAAGCTCTGCGGCCCACAGGAACTCAGGTGCGGGGAAAGTCTTGGTTACACAAAAACAGGAGGAAGACCATGGAACTGTATCGGTTTAAAAGGGCCCAGGCTGTCTGGGCCAGAGGCAGGGAAGAGGAGATGAACTGTGAGCTGGCGTTTCGGGCGGTGATTCCGGCGGGGGACGTGGAGCTGCACCTGGCGGCTTCGTCGGTGTACCGTCTCTGGATAAACGGGGAGTTCGTAAGCGCAGGTCCGGCCAGAGCGGCTCACGGATATTACAATGTGGATGAAATCCGTCTGGGCCGCAGACTGACGCAGCAGGAGAATGTAGCGGTGATCGAAGTGGTGGGATACAATGTCAACAGCTATGACACTTTAGACCAGCCGGCTTTCCTGACGGCGGAGTTTCTGCGGGAGGGGGATGTGATCGCCTGCACTGCAGGGGAGGGGATCCAGGTCCATGAGCTGAAGCAGCGGGTGCGGAAAATACAGCGATACAGCCTGCAGAGGGCGTTCGGAGAGTGCTACCGTCTCCGGGCGGAAAACCGTAAATTTTATACCCAGGCGGCGTGGGAAGCTCTGCCGGCGTCCCTGCCCTTTGCGGTCCAGCCCGGAAAGCGCTATCTGGGGCGCAGCGTCCCGATGCCGAAGTTCGAGAGACTTGCCGTGAAAGCTCTGGCGGAGACGGGAATGGTGGATTTCGGGCCGATGAGTTCCGGACCTGTGTTCTTCTGGGAGAGGGAGCGTGTTGGGAAGACTTTGAAAGGCTTTCTCCCCCAGGAGCTGGAGGAGCGATTGTCGGACGAGGGTCAGAGCATGACATTCCGGCCCGCGGAGTCTGCAGGAGCGGGAATGCTTTCCCAGGCCGCGCCGGAGGAGCCGTTTCCGCTGCAGCTGGAAGACGGGTATGGCTTATATGGACTGCCCTTTAACGCCACAGGCTTCATCCGCCTGGAGGTACAGTGCGGAGAGCCATGCACGGTTTATTTGATGTTCGATGAGATTCTGGCAGAGGGAAAGCTGGATTTCCGGCGCATGAGCACCTATAATTTCTTCAAGTATACCCTGGATCCGGGCCGCCACAGCATCATGACCTTTGCGCCCTACACCATGAAATATATCCGGGCGGCCGTGAAAGGAAAAGCCCTGCTGCAGGGACTTGAGCTGGTTGAGTACAAGCATCCTCCCGTGGGGCGGGAGGTGAATCTGCCGGAGGATTCCGATCTGCGGGAAATCTACTGTGCGGCCCGGGAGTCCTATCTGTCCAACGCAGTGGACATCTTTATGGACTGCCCTTCCAGGGAGCGGGCGGGATGGCTCTGCGACAGCTTCTTCACCTCCAGGGTGGAGCATGTGCTCACGGGGGAATGCCTGGTGGAGCGGGCTTTTCTGAACAACTTTATCCTGGCGGAAAAATTCGACTATCTGCCGGAAGGAATGCTGCCCATGTGCTATCCCGCGGATCACAACGACTGCGCATTCATTCCCAACTGGGCCATGTGGTTCGTGCTGGAGCTGGAAGAATATCTGGCGCGCAGCGGGGACAGAGAGCTGGTGGACCGGGCAAAGCCCCGGGTCATGGGGCTGGTGGACTATTTTGCAGCCTTTGAGAATGAGTTTGGCCTGTTGGAGAAGCTGGACAGCTGGGTGTTTGTGGAGTGGTCCAGGGCCAATGACCCTGACGTGGTGCAGGACGTGAACTTCCCTACGAATATGCTGTATAAGCGTATGTTGGAAGCGGTGGCCTCTCTTTACGGGGAAGAACGTCTGCGAAAGAAAGCCGCCCGCATCAGGCAGGTTATCCGGGAGCGCTCTTTCAACGGCACTTTCTATACAGACAATGAGCGCAGGACGGAAAGCGGCCTGGAGAATCCAGGCAACTGCACGGAGGTCTGTCAGTATTACGCGTTCTTCACTGGAACGGCCACAAAGGAAGAAGACGCCGCGCTCTGGGAGACGCTGTTACGGGACTTCGGCTTCGGGCGAAAGGAGCTTGGGCTGCATCCCCGGGTGGCCTTTGCCAATGCTTTCATCGGCAATTACCTGCGCATTGAGCTGCTGTACCGGGAGGGGCTTTATGAGGAGGTGCTGAACAATATTCGGGGATATTTTGCGAAGATGGCAGCCCTGACGGGTACGCTGTGGGAGCATGATATGCCCTCTGCCAGCTGTAACCATGGCTTCGCCTCCCATGTCATCTACTGGCTGGCAGGCATTTACGGAATCCGGGAATCATCCGACTGACAAATATCGATCAAAAAATAAACAGTCATGGAACGACCATGCACTGCAGGGGCATGGGAGAGGAGAGACGGAACTGGAATAGAAAATAAAACAGTCACGGAACGACCATGCCCGGGAGAATTTTCAGATGCGATCTATGCAGCTGAAAATTGCTCCCCTGCAGGGGCATGGGAGAGGAGAGACGGAACTGGAATAGGAGGATTCACTTGAAGAGATATATTTTGGAGGCCTGTGTGGACTCCGCAGAATCGGCGCTGGAGGCCGCAGCGGGAGGGGCAGACCGCCTGGAACTGTGCGCGAATCTGATCATAGGAGGCACGACGCCGGAGCAGGCTTTATACGAAAAAGTGAGGGAGCTGACAGATACCAGGATCCATGTGCTCATCCGCCCCCGATACGGGGACTTCCTGTATACCGGGCATGAGTTCGACATCATTGCGCGCAGCGTGGCGCTGTTTCGGGAGCTGAAAGCGGACGGAGTTGTAGTGGGGTGTCTGCTGCCCGAGGGCTCCCTGGACATGGAGCGGATGAAAGCGCTCATGGAAGCGGCGGGCCCTATGAGCGTGACCCTCCACCGGGCTTTCGATATGTGCAGGGACCCTTACGAGGCCCTGGAGGGGGCAAAGGAGCTGGGAATCCGGACCATTCTCACATCCGGCCAGAAAGGCTGCTGCATGGAGGGAAAGGAGCTGATAGCCGGCCTGGTGCGGGAGAGCGGCTCCAAGGTGGATATCATGGCGGGCGGCGGCGTGGACGCTTCGGTGATCCGGCGGATGATTCCCGCAACGGGGGCCTGCTGTTTTCATATGTCGGGAAAGACTGTGCTGGACAGCGGCATGGCTTACCGAAAGGAACAGGTATCCATGGGTGTCCCGGGGCTCGGGGAGTATGAGATCCTGCGGACAGACCGGAAGAATATCCGGGCGGCCAGACAAGCCCTGGACGAGGCGTCAACCTGAATTTAGAGGCTATACTTTTTGGGCTGAGGATGGTAGAATAAGAGGAGAAAGAGGGAAGTGAAATTTATTTAGGGGGGCATTTTGATATGCATATGGCAAAAAAGTCCTGGACAAACATCGTTTATGCATGCATCCTGCTGGCGGCGGTCATCGGGCTGTTTGGATGGTATTCCGCTGCCAACGATCAGCGGATCAAGAATAAGAATCTGAATTACGCGCTGGATTCCGCCAGACAGACCGCCCACCGGGTGGAGGGGGAGTTCGACGGCGCAGGTCAGGCTATCCGCAATTACGCCTACTTTTTGAACAACAGTCGGGACGGATCGGACATTGGGACACGGATGCTGGAAGAGATGGAGACCAATTCGGTCTTTGACGCCATCTGCTTTACGGATGCCCGGGGGATTAATCTCTCTTCCGACGGCAATGTCTCGGATATCCACGACAGAGATTACTTCGCGGACGGCATGCGGGGAGGGGACGGACTGGAGGTAGTCTTTGAGTCCCGCATTACATCCGAGACGATGATGACCTTTTACGCGCCGCTGGAGCACGAGGGCCAGGTGTACGGCCTGCTGCTGGGGCTGTACTTTGCCGAGGACTATCTGCGGGAGATGCTTAAGACCAGCTATTTCGGGGAGACGGCGGATGTGTATCTGTGCACCAGAGAGGGATATGCATTCGCCAGCTCAGGGGCCCATTTTACCCAGGAACCTCTGCCGGATATGCTGTTGGCGGAAAACGTGATTGACGAAGCCACCGCGCAGGCGGTCTGGAAGCTGCTGGCCAAGGGAGAGGGGGAGGGCGCTTTCCTCTGTGACGGCAGCAGCACCACGGACAATTTGTGCGTACTGTACATTCCTGACAGCGATTATGTGCTTGTGCAGACATTCCCCCAGAGCGTGACCGAAGCCATGGTTGAGGATGCCAATCAGACCGGGATGATCCTGCAGACTTCCCTGATCGGACTGTTCGCGGTCTATATCGTACTTGTGCTGCTGCGGGCAGGGCGGGAGAAGAAGCGTCTGGAAGAGGAGAACCGGGAGATGGCCTATGTGATCAGCGGTGTGAGTACACTGTTTTCACGGTTCATCCTGGTAGACTTAGAGGAGGATTCCTACCGGTATCTGGCGGGAACCAGGCCGGAGCGGGAGGACTTTCCGGCAACCGGCAGATACGGCGATTTCGCCTCCTATCTGTGCTCTTTCCTGGTGGAGCAGGAGGCCGCGGACAGATTCCGGGAGATGCTGGAGCGCAAAGCCCTGATCGGGGAGCTGGACGAGGGCGTGTCGGAGATGCAGCATGAATACCGGGTGGTACACCAGGGCGTGGAGGGATGGGAGCATATCAACATCATCTGCCTGGAGCGCCGGGACGGGGAGACGGTGAAGCTTTTGTTCCTGCGCCAGGATATCACAAAGCTGAAAGAGCGGGAGCTGTCCGCCCAGGCGGAGATTTCCCTGGCCAACCGCAAGGAGAGGCAGTATAGGATCGCCATCGCTTCCAGCGCTTTCTGTACCTTTGAGTTCAATCTGACCAGAGATCTGGTGGAACAGGATGTGGTGCGGGTCATGGACGGGGGCCAGATTTCCATGCTGGAGAAAGCGGGGCTCTCGGCGCCCTGTGCGGCCAGCCAATGCTTTGAGCGGTGGAAATCCTTTGTGCTGGAGGAGTCCCTGGAGGAGTACGCGGAGGTGACCGATCTGGAGTATCTGAAAGAATGCTTCGGGCGGGGGGAATCGGAGGTGTCCGTGGAATATTGGGGCCAGGTCGGCGCGGACGAACAGATGTGCGTGCGCCAGTCCTTTATCATGACACAGAGCGACGACACGGGAGATATCATGGTCATGGTGGTGGCTAAGGACATCACGGCCCAGGTGCAGAAGCAGAGGGAGCAGACCCAGGCCCTCCAGGAGGCCCTGATGCAGGCTCAGCATGCCAACAATGCCAAGACCACTTTCCTGTCCAATATGTCCCATGACATCCGGACCCCTATGAACGCCATCATAGGCTTCACCACCATTGCGGTGAGCCATATCGACAATAAGGACCAGGTACAGGACTGCCTGCGGAAAGTCTTGTCCTCCAGCAATCATCTGCTGAGCCTGATCAACGATATCCTGGACATGAGCCGCATCGAAAGCGGAAAGGTCCAGATCAAGGAGCAGGAGTGCAATATCTCCGAGCTGACTCACAACCTGGTGAACATCATCCAGCCCCAGGTGAAAGCCAAGCAGCAGGAACTGTTTATCGATACTTTCGACGTGGCCAATGAAGATGTGATCGCGGATTCCCTGAAGCTGAGCCAGATATTCGTGAACCTCTTAAGCAACGCGGTGAAGTATACGCCGGCGGGGGGAACCGTCAGCTTCCGGATCAGACAGGAGACCACTTTCCACCGGGGGTATGGGGACTACACATTCATAGTCAAGGACAATGGCATCGGCATGTCGCCGGAGTTTGTGGACCATATCTTCGAGCCCTTTGAGCGGGAGGCCAGCACCACCAAGACCGGGATACAGGGCACCGGACTGGGTATGGCAATCACGAAGAACATCGTGGACATGATGGGCGGAGAGATCACGGTCAAAAGCGAAAAGGGAAAGGGCAGCGAATTCCAGGTACATTTAAGCTTAAAGCTCCAGGATGTGGAGAAGAACGCGGCCAGGATCAAGGAGATGGAGGGCCTGCGGGCCATGGTGGTGGACGACGACCTGGACAGCTGCGACAGCGTCTGCAGGATGCTCAAGCAGATCGGCATGCGGGCAGAGTGGACCACCTCCGGCAGAGAGGCGGTGTACCGGGCCAAGAGCGCTTACAATGAGGGGGACTCCTACCACACCTATATCGTGGACTGGCAGATGCCGGAGATGAGCGGAATCGAGACAGCCAGGAGAATCCGCGGGGCTATCGGGCCGGAGGCGCCTATCATCATCCTGACAGCCTATGACTGGACGGACATCGAGGAGGAGGCGAAGCAGTCGGGCGTCACCGCTTTCTGCGCCAAGCCCCTGTTTATGTCGGATCTGAAATCCGTCCTGCTTGCGGCCAACAACCTGCTGGAGAAAGAGGAGGAGGCCAGCTGGACCCAGGTGGACTTCGGCGGCAAGCGCATTCTGCTGGTGGAGGACAATGAGCTGAACCGGGAGATTGCGGAGACCATACTGGAGGGAACCGGCTTCCAGGTGGAAGCGGCGCCGGACGGCACGGACGCGGTGGATATGGTACAGAAGTCCCCGGAGCACTACTATGACGCCGTCCTGATGGATGTGCAGATGCCGGTGATGGACGGCTATGAGGCCACCAGGAACATCCGGGCCCTGCACAGGGAGGATGTGAAGAACCTGCCCATCATCGCCATGACAGCCAACGCCATGGAGGAGGATAAGGAGACGGCTTTGAAGAGCGGAATGAACGCCCATATCTCAAAGCCCATTGACATAGACCTGTTCCTGGGCATTCTGAGGAAGTATCTCGGGTGAGGAGAAAAGGGGGAAGACCTAAGGGGGCTTCCCCTTTTTTGCGCCGGGGCGGCGGAAAGCGGGAAAGAAATAGAAGCGAAATAGAACTATACAGAAATCGGATTGCATATGGAGGCGGATTGGTGTAAAATAGGAAGAAAATGGCTATGTGGAAAGCATGACAAAAAAGAAAACGGAGGAAGAGATAATGTTAAATGGCATACCGAAGATTTTATCCCCTGAACTGCTGAAAGTACTCTGCGAGATGGGGCATGGAGACAGAATTGTAATCGCGGACGGGAATTTTCCCAGCGAATCCGTGGGGAAAGGGGCCAAAGTGATCCGCATGGACGGACATGGGACCTGCCAGGTTCTGGAGGCTGTGCTTAAGCTGTTTCCGTTAGACACCTATGTGGAGAAGCCCGTGAACCTGATGCAGGTCATGCCGGGGGACAATGTGGAGACGCCGATTTGGTCGGAATATGAAAGACTGTTAGAGAACAGCGATGTAAGAGGCAAGGACGCCATCGGACAGATAGAGCGGTTCGCCTTTTACGAGGAGGCGGCAAAGGCGTATGCAATCGTGGCTACGGGAGAGGGCGCGCTGTACGCCAATGTGATGCTGCAGAAAGGCGTAGTGGTTTAAGAAAGCGACGGATCCACAAGGAGGTTAGGAGATGCTGGACATTTTGTTCGTGACGGACTTTGTATGCCCCTATTGCCTGGTGGCAAAGGCGGCATTGGAGGCGGCACTGGAGGAGACAGGGCTGGAGGCTGAGATTCGGGTGCAGCCTCTGGAGCTGACGCCGGAGCCCAAAGAGCGGGTGGATACCTGCCATGACCAGGAGCGCAAAAAGCGCTATCAGATTCTGGTGGAGCCGGCGAAAGCCCTGGGGCTTGACATGAAGCTGCCGCCCATGGTCTGTCCCCGGCCTTATACGAGGCTTGCGTTTGAGGGGCTGTTCTATGCCCGGGAACAGGGGATGGAAGAGCGGTACGGGGATCTGGTGTACAGAGCCTATTTCGAGAAAGAGCTGGACATCGGGGAAATGCAGGTGCTGTGCGGCATCGCAGAAGAGGCGGGGCTGGACCCGGAGGGCTACAGACAGGCGCTGCTTCAGGGAACCTACCGGGAGAAAGTGAAAGAGGAGACGGCGTACTCCAGAGATGTGCTGAAAGTATCGGGGGTGCCCTCGGTGTACCTGAACGGTGAGAGGGTGTCCATCGAGACCTATACGAAAGAGGAGATGGTCCGGATTCTGCAGCGGGGGCAGGAGGCTTCCGGCGGCGGATTTTGCTGCAGCGCAGAGGGCTGCGGCTGAGAGCGGATTGCAGGAAGAAGACTGGGACGGCTTATGCGGTCTCAGTCTTCTTCTATATTATGGGAAAGTCTTCGGTACTCGGCCGGGGATATGCCGAAATGCCGTTCAAACAGATAGTAGAAATGGCTGTTGTTGCGGTAGCCGGCGGACAGGGCAATGTCCCTGACGGGGAGGCGGGTGTTTTTCAAAAGTTCCGCGGCATGCCTCATGCGGATGTCCTGTATGTAATCCCGAAAGCCCATCCCGCGGTATTTCCGCAGCAGCAGATTATAGAAATTGCGGTGGTAGTGGAAGATCTCCTCCAGTTCATAGACGGTGACCGTGGCGAAGTGCAGGCGCAGATACCGCTCCAGCTCATAGAGGAAAGCCCGCTCTCTGGTCTCCTGACTGGAGCTGTGGAGCCTGGCGGAGAAATGGCGGCAGAGCAGAGAGAAGAGCCGGATCAGGTTTCCCCGCAGGATATCCCCGCCACCCGGAGCCGGAAAGTAATCCTCCTCTATCAGCGTCTCCAGAAGCCGGGAAAGCTGTATGTCGACGATGTGGTCAGGGCCGGAGGGAGACTGGGAGAGGGGGAGCTTTCGACTCTGCCGGAGATGGATATAGCTCTGGTCCTTTCGCTGCTTCTGGAGGGCATGGAAGAAGAAACGCTGCAAATCGTCCCGGGAATCATGGGAGGAGAGCAGCCTGTCCAGATAATCGTCCTGCAGGGAGAGGAAGAGCACCGCCGTATCCGCGCCGGCCTCCAGCACGTCGGCATGCTTTAGATTCCTGTCCGTAATCACGAATTCCCCGGCGGAGAATGTCTGCTGCTCTCCCAGGAGAATCTGCCGGAAGCTTCCCTTGAACACATAGAGGATCTCGATGTAGTCGTGGGTGTGGTAATGTCCCTGCCAGGGGAGACTGCGTCTGACATGGCGCATGCCCGCCCGGCTGAAAGTATATTCGTTCCCCCTGCCGTCGTAGAGGCACAGCAGGGTGGAGAAAGGGGACTGGACCTGGCGGATGTCCAGGGAGGCGCTTTCCGGAAAGCCCTGCAGGGAACTCGGGGACGGAAAGGAAGCGCCCGCCCTGCCGGAGGCGCTGCCTGCGGGGCGTAGATAGAAATTCTCATAGGCGGCTGTCCGCTCTGCCAGGGAGGGGAAGATTCCGCATTTCCCGCGCAGGACATCCTCTTCCAGCCGTAAACTCCAATCAGCCATATTGCATCTCCTTTCAGGTTTGTTCTTTCAGTTTGTCCGCACAGTTCCGTCCGAATGGTTTAGGGAGCAGTGGACAGTGCATATCGTCCCTCTTTTTTATCATACAGCAAAATACCGTCCTTGTCATTGTTTTTTTGATTCTTTATCATAGAGGATAACAAGGTATGAAAAATCAAAGGAGGTATCTGCGGATGAAGAGAGAGAACTGGAACAGGGACTGGTATTTTACCAAGGGGCTGGGAAGCCTGATGAATGCCGGGAAGAAAGTGCAGCTTCCCCATGACTACATGATTGAGAGCGATGTGGACAGGTCCGCGCCGGCAGGAGCCTGCATGGGGTACTTCACCGGGACGGTGGGGACTTATACGAAGTATTTCCACGTGCCGGAGGAATGGCAGGGGGAGAGAGTCTATCTGCACTTTGACGGCGTGATGATGAACGCGTCAGTGTCCGTGAACGGGAGTCTGGTGAGGCGTCACCACTATGGCTACACGCCCTTTTCCGTGGATATTACGGATGCGCTGTATTTCGGCGGGGAGAACAGGGTGACGGTGACGGTGAACCCCAGCATGCAGCCAAACTCCCGGTGGTATTCCGGGGCGGGGATCTACCGCCATGTGGAACTGTCCCATGTAAAGCCCCTGCATGTGGAGCCGGACGGGATTTTTGCCTATACGAAGCGGATTGACTATGGAACTGAAACAGGAAGGGAAGCACAAGCAGGGAAAGCTGTAGAAACGGCAGGAGACGGCAAAAAACCGGAGAGGCCGGATCGGGTTAAGAGCGCCAATGTCATGGTGGAAGTGACCCTGCGCAGCCATTTCACCAAAGACCATCAGGTGCGGGTGAGGGCAGGACTGGTTTTGGACGGAGGGAAGATGGGAGCCGGCGGGTGCGGCTGTCAGGCAGACAACAGGGCTGGCAAGGATGACTGCCGCGCACAGAGCATGGGCGCAGTCGGCGGGTGCGGCTGTCAGGCAGAGAGCAGAGCTGCGACCGGCAAGGATGGGGGCCGGACAGAAGCTGAGATTGCCGCTACCCTGAGTGATTGCAGCGAAAAGGATGGCGAATCTGCCGTAATACAACGTGATACCATTCTCCTGGTAAAGGCCGGCAGCAGGGCGGTGGCCAGAATCCCCATGACGGTGGACCGTCCTTTGACCTGGGACGCGGAGCACCCCAATCTGTACCGGGTGAAAGTGCAGGTGGAAGACATGGGCGTCTTTGGCGTGGGCCTGGATAAGGACACTGCCCTGGAGGGCATCTGCGATGAGGCGGAGACACTTTTCGGCATCCGTACTGTCACGGCTGACGCAGTTCACGGTCTGCAGGTCAACGGCAGGACCGTGAAGCTGAAAGGCGGCTGTATCCATCATGACAATGGGCTGCTGGGCGCTGTCTCCCTGCGGGACAGCGAGTACAGGAAGCTGCGGCTGCTGAAAGAATCGGGCTTTAACGCAGTGCGCCTGGCCCACAATCCCGGCTCCAGGCAGCTGCTGGAGGCCTGCGACCGCCTGGGGCTCTACGTGTTCGACGAGGCCTTTGACGCCTGGGGCCACAGCAAGCGGCCGGGAGACTACAGTCAGTTCTTTGCAAGCGACTGGAAAGAGGACATGGAAAGCTTTATCCTGCGTGACCGCAATCATCCCAGCATTTTGATCTGGTCTACGGGCAATGAGGTGGAGGAGCGGGGCGGCATGGGAGACGGCTATACCATTGCGGAGGAATTGGCTGCCTGTGTGCGCGGTCTGGACTCCACCAGGCTGGTGTCCAACGGGCTCTGCTCCATGTGGTCCGGCCTGGACGATGCGAGCTTCCTGGAGCAGACCAAAGCCAGCATGAAAGCGAAGAAGCAGGGAAATGCCCAGAATGCGGATGTGGGAGGAATGGACGGAGCCTGGGAGGACAGGACGGAAAGCTTCTGCAACTGTCTGGACGTGGTGGGGTACAACTATATGGACAGCCACTACGAATACGCGGGGCAGCGGTACCCGGAGCGGGTGATCCTGGGTACGGAGAGCTTTCCCAATCAGTTCGACAAGGTCTGGGAGCTGGTGGAGCGGCTTCCCTATGTCATCGGCGATTTTACATGGACGGCGGTGGACTATATCGGAGAGGCAGGCATCGGCAAGAGCAAGTTCTTTGAGCCGGGGGATCCGGATCTGGCGAAAGGCCCCTGGGCAATCTCCTCCCACGCGTCGGAGTACCCCTGGAGGCTTGCCAATGACGCGGACATTACCATCGGCGGAAGCCTGACGCCCCAGGGTGTCTACCGGAAAATCGTATGGGGCAGCAGTGAGACAGGGCTGTTCGCCCAGCACCCGAAGTACCACGGAATGGAGGAAGTGGTCAGCAACTGGGGCTGGAATCAGATGACGGACTGCTGGAATTACGGGGAATATGCGGGAAAGCCTGTGAAAGTATATGTGTATTCCAAAGCGGAAGCGGTGGAGCTGTTCCTGAACGGAAAAAGCCTTGGCAGGGCCGCGGCAGGAAAGGAGAACCGGTTCTGCGCGGTGTTTGAGGTGAGCTATGAACCGGGCGTGTTGACAGCGGTGAGCCTGAGCGGGGACAAAGAGGTGTCCAGGGCGCAGATTGCCACCACAGGAGCGCCTGTGTCTATCCGGCTGACAGCGGACAGGGAGACACTCCGGGCAGACGGTGAGAGTCTCTCCTATGTAGCCGTGGAGGTGTTGGATAAAGATGGAAATGTAGTAAAAGATGCGGAAGTGATGCTTGAGGCATCTCTGGAGGCTTCCCGGGCATCCGGCGCTTCCCTGGCTTTGGTGAGGAAGCTTTTGGGCGCTGAGGAGGAAATGGAAGCCGTGGCGGCTGCATTCGGCGGAAAGTTGGAAGAGGAGGAACCGGATTCCAGCGCATACCTGGCCGGCTTCGGCTCAGACAATCCGGTGACCGAGGACAATTACACCGTGGGGAAATGCCATTCCTATCAGGGTCGTGCGCTGGCAGTGGTGCGTGCCGGCCAGATCACCGGGAAAGCCGTGCTGCGGGTGGCAGCGGACGGATTGGGCCAGGCCAGTGTGGAGATAGCGGTGGAATAAGGAGGGTGTATGCCCTAAGCATCTGGATCCGGGTGCTTGTCCGCACTTTCAGCGACCATGGGAAAGAGCTGGGCATTGTCTGCGCCAATCAACAGATGACCATCCATAATAGACCGCAGCGCATCAATGATTGGCCGAAAATACATCTGGAACCGCGGATCTGTCTCCAGATGTCCAAAGGCGTCAAAGCGAATCAGCCGGTCAACGATGTGTTCCGAAATGAACCTCCTATGCTCCGGGGAATCCGTATAGGGATGCAGAATGAGATTTCCTTTCTCCCGCTCCTGCAGCAGCTGGCTGTAAAGGTCATCGATGGGAATCTCTCTTTCCACAGGTACCTCTGATTCGCAGACCAGCTCCGGGCTCCAGGTAGTCATCCCGCGCTGAAAGCCGTCCTCTTTCAATTCATACAAGGAACAGCTTTTTCCCTGGTACACGGCACAGAATGAGTTGGGGTAGCACTCATAGACCTCCGGTATTCCCTGGGAGTTTGTGCTGATACAAAAGTCGAAATCATCGTGCCTGACTCCGAACAGCAGGCCGGTGACCAGACTTTCGATGGCGTAGACATAGGGCTTTTTGTGTGTGGATATCCTGGGTGTCAAAACCTTGATGCCTGGTGTGGAAGATACATGATAAACCATAATTTTTACCTCTTTTCTGCTTAAAATATGCTGTAGGGCAGCACCAGGGTTGCTGTCAGGTCTGGTGCTGAAAGGAACTTTTTGATTTGGGTGGCATGGGCTTCTCAGCTTTCAGGGCCAGATCAAGGGGAGCTGGCGGTAATACAGTATATGGTTCCCGGCAGGAGCCATATACTCCACATATTCCGCATCCTGATCAAACAGGGTGCGGCCGCCATGCTCTTTTCCTGCTTTTGTCTGGCGCAGGATCAGGTAGGAGGCTTCCCCGGGAAGCGTAAGGGAGGCTCCTGCGTCAGTCAGCTCCGCCAGCTGTTCCTCGCTGTAGCGCTTTATCAGCCGATTTTCCCCATCCATCAAAAGCAGTTCCGTCTCCTGGGGCGCTTCGGAAGCGATGATATTCACGGAAAATTTCTGAGAGCGGCTTAGCTCCTCTCCGTTTGAGCGCCGGCTTGTGGATTCGGAGATGCTGTGGTTAAACTTCTGGCCGTCATTAAAGGATTGCGAGGTCACTCCCGAACCGGCCAGCAGATAGATCTGTCCGTCCTCCTGTTGGTAGACGGGGTTAAAATAATAAGCAACGTGGCTGTCAGCAGTAATATAGAGGTCTGCCTCAACGCTGTCCTCCTGGTCGAGAACGTAGTAATGGACATTCGCAAAATGGAAGTCTGTGGTCATATACCTGGCCCCGGTGGCCTCATGGGTTTCATCCTCCGGTGCGGTCAGGCTGTAGATGCCGTAGCCTTCCAGGCCGGGAAAAGTGACTACAGGTTCGCCTGCGTCATATCCGGTAAAGCTGCCGTAGATTTTCTCCGGCCCCGTATCCTTTATCCGGATATCCCCGCGGCTGTTAAATTCCAGTTCAGAGGGGCCCGGTTCGATATGCTTGCTGGTGACGAAGACCCCGGCCAGTCTGGCCCCCTGCCCGGGCAGTTCCTCCAAAGCCAGGCTGCCGCCACTTTCGGCCAGGGCGCATCCGCCAAGAAGCGCCGGGGCAGACGCAAGGAGTATAGCTGTTAAAAAGAGCCTGGCGGATGCATGGAACCTGGCGCCCTCAGGCGATCCCACAGATGGCAGGGCTCTAAGCGAGAAGCGGCATTTCACTGTCAGCAAGGACTGAACCGCTGACAGAAGCTTAACCGCAAATTTGACGACAAACCAACAAGGGAACTTTGATAATAGAATCTTTCCTTGATATAGATTACCTTTCATGCTCCGTTTCCTCCTCTAATTTTCCGTCGAACTTCAAAATGTCCCCCACATCGCACTGCAGATAATAACAAATCTTATTCACGGTGCCGAAGCGCACGCCCTTTGCCTTGCCGCTGCGCAGAATGGACAGGTTCGCCTCCGTAATGCCCACCAGCCGGCACAACTCTTTGGAGGTCATGCGCCGCTCTTTTAAAATTTCGTCAAGATAGATGCGAATTGCCATTTTCTGCTCCTCTTAGCCTGCTGTCCTGAATCCGGCAGGAACTGCCCTGCCCGTGTCCCGGGAGAAACTTTCAGATGAACATATCGTTGTCTTCTTTCAGCCGCCTGCTTTCCAGGTACAGAAAGCTCAGCGTCCGAATCCCCAGCATCACGAGGATTTCCGACAGCGGGAAAGAGATTCTGTGGAAGCTGGTCAAAAGAAACCGGGAACAGAGCAGCTGCAGCATGTTGAAGCCCGCGTTCGCCAGCAAAACCACTGTCAGAAGCCGTCCGCTGGCAGCTTTCAGCCGTTCCATTGCCAGACAGGATTCAGAGCCGAAAGGCTCCTTTTCATAGCGGCGCAGGAACAGGGCCATCATAAAAAGCAGGGCGATCTGGGAGGCCGTTGGCAGAATCCCTATGATGGTCTGAACGGCCAAAAACAGGGTGCTTATTCTCAGCAGATGACTGTCGGAGCCTGTGTTGCCCTCCTGCAAAGCACGCAGGGCCTCCCTGAATTCGATGCTGCCCTGTACAAAGAGGCCTATGCCCAGCACCAGCCCATAGAGCCCCAGGAGGATCCGCAGCCCGGCAAGGAGCCTGCTCTGTCCCACCTTTTCATAGCGAAGAACAAGGCGCAGCAGAATCCATGTGAGAAAAAGGCTATAAATGACGGCGGCCAGGGAAAATTTCGCAATCCCTCCCGCGGGCATGGGAGACAGATATCTGTCCATGTAAGAGGGATTGATGAAGAACCATAACCCCACGAAAAGGGATACCGACAGCAGAGGCAGCAAATAGTCCGCCCTGCAGCCTTTGTGCCTGTACCGGAGGAAAGCCATCGTAAACAGCGGAAAAGCCCCTGCGGCAAGGAAAAGAATCCAGGCCGTGATGTTGCCTGCACTGCCGGACAAAGACAGGCGCCGCAGGCCCATCCCCATCTGTTCCCAGGGAAAGGTTATATACTCCATACTGTTACCTCTTTTTCTGAAATTATTGTTTTGCGATAATTATGAGCATAGAATAACACGAGAATTACTGTTTGTCAATAATTCTGGATAAGATTTTTGACAGACATTACATCAAAAACCTGGCCCAATATCCTACCAGATGCAGTATTTTCAGAAAGCGCTCCTTGCCGGGGGTTAAAGGCTGGGGCGTCTGCCCGGGAGCCAGATCGTAGGAGTCCCCGTCCAGGACTTTCAGGGCATCCTGCTCATAGCGTTCCATTTCTTCCCGCAGGGCGGCATTCAGTTCGGGGCTGTCGATGACAAGCATCAGTTCCGTGTCAAGATAGGCGCTGCGCATGTCCCAGTTGAAAGAACCGATGGCGGCAATACGGTCGTCCATGGTAAAGCATTTTCCATGATAGGAGACACCGCTGTCATATTCCAGCATGTTCACGCCGCTCTCCAGCAGCTTTTCCTTATTTACATAATAGTCCATGGCGCCGAAAGGATTCCCGTTGTTGGCCACGGAATTGGTCATCATCTCCACGGTGGGGACGCTTTGGCAGATGTCCGAAAGCTGCTCCAGCATCCAGTCGTCGCAGAGGATATAGGGGGTATGGATGGATACGTTTTCCTTAGCCTGCTCCATAAGTTCCGTCATGGAATAGAACACCAAAGGCTCCTTGACCCGGGGCTCTATGGGGTTGGAGAGAAGCTGAATGCGCCTGGTGGGGACGGTGAACTCTCTGTAATCCACGGCCTGGAACCAGTCCGCGTGCTCTTCCTGCATCCGGCGGTAGAGCAGGGCAAGTTCCTCCTGCTTTTCTGTATTTTCTTTTTTGACCCTGCGGCAGTCCTCCAGATCCCATACGGAATCGAAATATGCCCGCAGCTGCTCCATGGAGGGGAAGTTCGCGCCCTCTTCGCAGCAGACCAGTACGTCCCAGTCATAGTTTTTATAGCCGTCGTGGCTGCCCAGGAAGAAGTCATAGCAGTTGCGTCCCCCCAGGATATAGGCGGTCCAGTCGGCAATCAGATATTTGTCGTGGAGCCGCCCCATGAAGTTCCAGGGCTTTAAGGGGTTTAAGGGATTGTAAATCTTGAATTCCACGTTCTCCTGTGCCATCAGTGCCTGGAACCAGGCATTCCCCAGGATTCCGGTGGTATAGGAAATGCCGTCCACCAGGAGGCTTACGCGGACGCCCCGCCTGGAGGCGTCTAAGAGCGCGGCCAGCAGCGCTTTGCCGCTGTTGTCCGCATCAAAGTCAAAGGTGCTCAGGATAATTTCCTCCTTAGCCTGGGAGATCAGGCGGATGCGCTCCGCCAGCGCCTCTCCGTTGTCGGAGATGACATAGGCGCGCTCGCCGCTGTCCCCATCACCGTAGAAAGCAGCGGCCGAAAACCGGCTCGCGGTGTCCGCCGTGACTGCAGGCTGCCTGGAATAGGGCAGGATTATGGCGCAGGCGTAGGCGGCCAGCAGAGCAAGAACAATGAGCAGCTTTCGAAACGGGTGTTTTTTCTTCATACAGGAACCTCTTTTATCCGCTTTTTATATCTGATTCCAATATACAGCAAACAGGGGAAAGGGGCAATGGGAAAGTTGGCACTTGTAAAAAGAAAGAATTGCTATTTTCCCCACAAAGTCTTATACTGGACATGGTGGCTGTGGATCGGCAGCCGGGAGGTTTAAGCCATTATGGACGTTAAAAATATGAAAAACGTCAAGGGATTGTAAATGCTTATAGAATCAGGATAGGAAGAATGACATGTCGGTAAAGGGAGAGACAAAGGAAAAAGTAAGGATCAATATACGGGAGCCCAGGCATTACCGGGTGATCATGCACAATGACGATTTCACGCCAATGGACTTTGTGGTGGAGATTTTGATGGACATTTTCCACAAAGGCGGGGCAGAGGCGGAGAGGCTGATGCTGATGGTGCATGAGAGCGGCAGGGCGGCAGTGGGGGCATACCCCCTGGACATTGCCGCCTCAAAGGTGCAGACGGCCCTTGGACGGGCCAGGGCGGAGGGGTATCCTTTCCGGATGACCGTGGAGGAGGCATGAGTATGTATGTATCAAGCGAGGTGGCCGAGATCATAGAAAAGGCCTTTTCCCTGGCAAAAAGCGCCCGCTTCGAATATGTAACGCCGGAGCTGGTGCTGTATGCGGCCTGCCAGAATCCGGTGTTTGCCAGGGCGTTTGCGGAATGCGGCGGAAGCGTCAGGAAGCTGGACAGGGATCTGCGGACCTATCTGGAGGAATATATGGAGCAGGGGGCGGGGCCGGAGACAGAGCCCCAGCTTTCCCAGGGCATGGTATCCGTGCTTTCCCAAGGGTGGGAGACTGCCGGGAACAGCAACAAGCCCATGGTGGAACTGGCCCATATTCTCTGTGTCATGTATGGGCTGGAAGAAAGTTATGCGGTGTATTATCTGCGGGCCCAGGGCGTGGAGAGGGTGGATCTGCTGCGGGAGATGACCATTGCCTCTGAGGAGATTGCCAGAGAGGGCAGACGAAAGCAGGATGCCCGTAAAAAGACTCACCAGAAGTCTGCAGCGTCATCGGACGGGGAGGGGCGGGGAGCCGCCCGTTCTGAGTCTGCCCGCCCGGGATCCGATGAGGCGGAAGCTATCGGGGCAGAATCCGTACAGGGACAGGCTGAAAGTTATGGAGGAGCGGCCGGGAATGTGGATGGCAGGAGAGAAAGCTATGGCGGAGAGCCTGGAGACGGAGACCACAGGGGCGGAAACCCCACGGCGGGGGCCGGGACAGGGAATCCCCGGGACAGCATTTTTGACATAGACTCCGATGACGAGGCGAAAGAATCTGAGGCAGAGGACGGGGAACTATGGAGCGATGAGGAATGGGAAGAGGAGGATGAGGCTTCTTCCAGGGAGTGCTTCTGGCGGCAGTACGCCATCTGCCTGAATGAGGAGCTGGAGGGACAAAATCCTTTGATCGGCCGGGCGGAGGAGCTGGAGCGGACCATGCAGATTCTCTGCCGCAAGGAGAAGAATAATCCCCTGCACATGGGGGAGCCGGGAGTGGGTAAGACTGCCATCACATACGGCCTGGCCAGGCTCCTGAATGAGGGACAGGTGCCAAAGCCTCTGGCGGGAGCGAAGATTTTCGCGCTGGATTTGGGCAGCCTCCTTGCGGGCACCCAGTACAGGGGCGATTTCGAGAAGCGCTTCAAGCGGGTCATGGACAGCATTGCAGACGAAGACAATCCGATCGTGTATATCGACGAAATCCACAACATCGTAGGCGCGGGGGCCGTGAACGGAGGCAGCTTTGACGTGTCCAACATGCTAAAGCCCTATCTGACCCAAGGGCGCATCCGGTTCATCGGCGCCACCACCTATGAGGAGTATAAAAAACATTTCGAGAAGAATAAAAGTCTGGTGAGGCGGTTCCAGAAAATGGACATCAAGGAGCCGGACAAGGCCGATGCCATCCGGATTCTGGAGGGACTTAAGGACAATTACGAGGCCTTTCACGGGGTGCGCTACGAGGAGGGCGTTCTGGAATACGCAGTGGAAATGAGCGCAAAATATATCAACGAGCGGTTCCTGCCGGACAAGGCCATTGACCTGATGGACGAGGCCGGGGCTTACCGCAGGCTCCATCCGCTTCCGGAGGAGGGCGCGGCGCAGACAGTGCAGACCGTGGACAGACAACTGATAGACGAAATTCTGTCAAAGACCTGCCAGATTCCCAAACAGGTGGTGGAAAGCGACGAGACGGCCGCCCTGGCCACTTTGGAGCAGCGCCTGAGGGCCAGGGTGTTCGGCCAGGACGAAGCCATCGCCCAGGTGGTCAATGCGGTAAAGTTCTCCCGGGCAGGTCTTCTGGAAGAGGGAAAGCCTCTGGCCAGCCTGCTTTTCGCAGGCCCCACCGGCGTGGGCAAGACGGAGATCGCAAAGAGCCTGGCGGCAGAGCTGGGCATTCCTCTGATCCGCTTCGACATGAGCGAATATGAGGAGAAGCACGCAGTGGCCAAGCTCATCGGAGCGCCTGCAGGGTATGTGGGCTACGAGGAGGGAGGGCTGCTCACGGAGGAAATCCGCAAAAAGCCACACGCGGTTCTTCTGCTGGACGAGGTGGAAAAGGCCCATCCGGATATCTACAATATTCTGCTGCAGGTGTTCGACTATGCTACGCTGACGGACAATCAGGGCAGAAAAGCGGACTTCAGGAATGTGATCATTATCATGACCTCCAATGCAGGAGCCAGCCGGATAGGAAAGCATGGCATCGGCTTCCAGGGGCAGGACGTGGGAAGCGACATCATTCTGGAGGAGGTAAAGCGGATCTTCCAGCCGGAATTCCGCAACCGCCTGAACCGGATCGTGGTATTCAAAGGGCTGGATGAATGGATGGCGGAACGGATCGTGGAGAAGAAGCTGGGCGAACTTTCGGATATGCTTCTTCGAAAAAACGTGCATCTGTCCGCGGATGCCAGTGCAAAGGGGCTGGCAAAGGTAAAAGGCATCAGCGCGGAATATGGCGCCAGAGAGATAGAACGCGTGATTCAGGGCGAGATCAAGCCGTTATTGGTAGACGAGATCCTGTTCGGAGCCCTTAAGGAGGGCGGAGCCTGCTCTCTGACAGCAGAAGAGGGGAAATTCCGGCTGGAGATATGTTCCGGGGAGGGCGGGGCAAGAGACCTGAAGCCTGCCGGAAAACTTTGACAGGTTCCGGAAAAGAGAACTGGGGACAGCAGGCGGATTTGACATAAAGGGAGATGACGTATATGCCGGTCTATCGGCTCAATAAGGGCGAGGTTACTTTTCCGAACCCTATGTATGCCCGCCGGGACGGACTTCTGGCGGTGGGCGGAGACTTAAGCGTGGAGCGGCTTTTGCTGGCCTATACCCACGGAATCTTTCCCTGGTACGACCCGGGGGAGGAAATCCTCTGGTGGTGTCCCAGAGAGCGTTTTCTGATTTTTCCCGAGGAGATACATATTTCCCGTTCCATGCGGAAATATTGGAAGAAACATAAGCTGCGGCTGGAACTGAACCGGGATTTTGCAGACACCATGCACCGGTGCCGCCTTAAGCGGGAATTTGGGGAGGGCACATGGATTTCAGACGAGATGGAGCAGGCTTATCTGCGCCTCCATCAGGCGGGATACGCAGTCAGCGTGGAGATCTTCGAGGACGGCGAACTTGCGGGCGGCTTCTACGGCGTGTCCATCGGAAGATGCTTTTTCGGGGAGAGCATGTTCTCGGAAAAGGAGAACGGCTCCAAGGCGGCGCTGATCGCCTTTGCGGGACTGCTGGAGCAGAGCGGTTTTCTGTTTATAGACTGCCAGTTCTACACGGAGCATCTGGAGAGCATGGGCGGACGGTATGTCCCCTGGGAGGAGTATGACCATATGCTGGAGGAGGGGACAGGGCGTTAAGGGAGCGCCACTAAAGTCTGCCAAATCACCTGGCTTGCCGGCGGAAAGTATTATGTTTCAGTAGTCGAAATTTACCGCTTGTGAGAATAGAAACAAATAAAAACCGAAACAAATAGAAACCGAAACAAACAGAAACAAATGGACAGATGATGTCAAGAGGAGAGTTCTATGAAGAAATCGGGAGGATTCGCGGCAAATCCACAGAGAGAGAAACATGCCCGCAGCGGGGGCTGCCGGATTCGCGATAGGATAACCATGAACAGGAAAGCGGGGTGCGCCAGATGAGATTGCGGAGCAGAATGGCAATATGGGGCGGAAAGCTTGCCTGCGCGCTGAGCCGGGGGCTGGGAAAGGGGAACGGATCCTCTCTTCCCGGGCGGGTGGCACGCAGGATCGACCCCCAGATCCTCTCGGTGATGAGCGGCATGGTTCGGGAAAAGATCATTGCCGTCACGGGGACCAACGGCAAGACCACCACCACCAGCCTTATGGCCCATGTGCTGAGGGAATCCGGAAAAAAGGTGGTCTGGAATCCTATGGGGGCCAACCTCATGGACGGCGCCGTCTCCTCTTTCGTGCTGGCGGCAAAGAAGAGCGGCCGGCTGGATGCGGACTATGCCTGCATTGAGGTGGACGAAATGGCTTCCGTGCGGGTATTCCCCCAGCTAAAGCCGGACTGCGTGCTGGTGACCAATATTTTTAGGGACCAGCTGGACCGCACCTGCGAGGTGGACATTACCTGCGGCCAGATTCAAAAGGCTATGGAGACCGTGCCGGAGGCAAAGCTAATCACAAACTGCGACGATATCTGCTCCTTTACGCTGGCCGCCGGATGCCGGAATCCGAAGCTGACCTTTGGCATAGGGGAAAGCATTGCGGACGACATGCCGGCGGGAACCGGGGAGAGCGTCTTCTGTCCCTCCTGCGGATGCCGTCTGGAATATGACTTCATCCACTACGGGCAGTTGGGCTCCTACCACTGCCCGGAGTGCGGCCTGAAGCGCCCTGAGCCTGACATGACCGTGACAGAGGTGGTGTTTGAGGGGGGAACCTATTCCTTTACCCTGGACGGCAGGAGGATAATCTCCGGCGCCCAGGCGCCCTACAATATTTACAATACCCTCAGCGTCTATACGGCTCTCCTGGCGGTGGACGGGCCAAGGGATGGATTCGAAGAGGCCATAAAGAAGTTCGACTATGGAAATAACAGAGAGTGCGCCTATCAGATTAACGGAGCCCGGGTGCAGCTTTACCTGACCAAGAATCCTGTGGGGTTCCAGCAGAAGATCTTTTTGATCCGCAGGGATCCGGAGCCCAAGGACATTGTCATCCAGATTAACGACACCGTCCTGGACGGAGAGGACGTGTCTTGGCTTTGGGATGTGGATTTTCATTATCTGCACGAGGCCTCGGTGGCGTCCATCGTCACGGTGGGAACCAGGGGAGCGGACATGCAGGTGCGCTTAAAGTATGAGGACATCGCCAGCCGTCTGGGCAGGGACGTGAAAGAGACCGTGGAGGAGCTCACCAAGCGGGGAAGCCGCAATCTCTATATTATCACCAATTACTCCGGCCTCTATCCCACGATCAAGATGCTGGAGGATATGCAGGCTGCGGATTCCATGGGAAAGGAGGGCAGGGATAGATGAAACTGACCATAGGACATCTTTATCCGGATCTGTTCAATCTCTACGGCGACAGCGGAAATGTGCAGTGCATGAAGAAGCGTCTTGAATGGCGGGGAATCGAAGCCCAGGTGCTGCCTTTGTGCGCCGGGGAGGATATCGACTTCGGAGAGCTGGACATTGTAGTCTGGGGAGGCGGCGCGGACAGGGGACAGGCTCTGGCCAGGGAATATCTGGAGCAGATCGGACCGGATTTCAAAAATTATGTGGAAGACGGAGGAGTAGTGCTCGCCGTGTGCGGGGCATTTCAGCTTCTGGGGAAATACTATAAGACAGGGGAGGGCGCGGAGGATATCATAAAGGGGCTCGGCATTCTGGATATCTATACGGAGCGCTGCGACGAGCGCCTGGTGGGGAACGTGGTCCTGGAGAGCGCTCTGGTTGAGACGCCGGTGGTAGGATTTGAGAATCATGCGGGACGCACCATCATCGGGGACGTGACGCCCTTTGGAAAGGTGCTGTACGGCCGGGGGAACACCGGGGACGGCGGCTACGAGGGCGTCGTCTACAAAAATGTCATCGGCACCTATCTCCACGGCCCCCTGCTGCCCAAGAATCCCCAAGTCTGCGACTGGTTCCTGGAGAGGGCCCTGAAGAACCGGTACGGCGAGGACGCGGTGCTGACGGAGCTCTCTGACGAGGCAGAGCTTCTGGCCAACCGGAACATGGTGGAGCGGCTGGGGAGTGAGAAGAGGTTCCAGGACAGTGACTGCGCGGACGGGATGTCCGGCAGGAAGAAGCTTTCGGAGGTGTGCAGATGAGAATTCAGGCAATAGAGACGGCCAGATTATATCTGAGAAGCTTTGAAAGAGAGGATGCCCGATTTGCCGTCGGTATCTGGAACGATCCTGAAATGGGAGAGTATCTGCCGGACGAGGCCATGGAGGAGATCGACGAGGCGTATCTAAAGGAGATAGAGAGATTGCCGGAAGATAAGGAGTGCTGCTATCTGATCTCCGAATTGAAAGACACCCATGAAAGGATAGGGACATGCAGCTTTATGGCAAGCGATGACGGTAAAACCTACGACATCGCATACTGCGTGCACAGGGATTACTGGAGAAAGGGATTTGCCACAGAGGCAGCCAAAGGGATGATAGACTATGCCGTCAGGCAGGGAGCCCGCAAGATTACCGTGAGAGTCAACAAGGAAAACGCGGGCTCCAACAGGGTGGTGAGAAAGCTCGGCTTTGAGGTGACAGGAGAGACCACCTATCAAAAGCGCGGCACGGAAAAAGTGTTTGCAGATTATCTGTATGAACTGCATGTATAAACTTTCGACTCTTGGGAAGAAATACACATAGGCCCCTCACCGGGGCAGACTTGACGCAACGCACAGTCCGCCCCAGCCCACCCGGCTGTTGGGGTATTCGTACTCGCCCCGCAGGGCCCTGGCCCCGGCCCGCAGATAGGCCTTTACCTTTTCTCCGTATAGGAACACATCGTTTCCCCGCACAATCCCCCATTCCATCAGCAGCGCACAGCTTCCCGCCACAATGGGCGTGGCAAAGGAAGTGCCCGTCATGGGCGTGTATCCCCCATAGATATCCGGGGCAATGACGCCTACGCCCGGCGCGGCCAGGTCCGGCTTGGCAAGCCCTGCCGCAACCACCCCTATGGTCCGGTTGGCGTCCGCGTAGCCCCTGCCGGAGAAGTCAGCATAGGCCTCATAGGTGCTGTCATAGGCCCCGATGGAGATCACTTTCGCCGCGGTGGAGGGAATGGTCAGGGTGACCTCGGGCGTGGAGCGGTAGAAGCCGGTGCCGGAAGCGCGCACTACGGCGGAGGGCAGGTAGAAGTAATACCGCCCGGTGACTACCTGCAGAGGCTCTATGCGGATGGTCCAGACGCCGCTGTTGATGTAATTGCGTCCCACGGGGAGCATTTCAAAGTAGATTTCTTCCGCCACCGCATAGGGCGCGGGATTCCCGAAATAGACCATAATTTCCGTCTGCTCCAGCCGCAGAGTGTATTTCCCGCCGCCGATCATGCTGGGAAGCTGGGTCTCCTGGCCGCCCGGGGAGAGCAGGAAGATGCGGTAGGTGTCGCAGTAGTTCTTCCAGAGCTGGACATTCAGAGTGCGCTCGTATTCCGCCACGGCCAGTTCCACTGTCGCAGGCCTTGCGATAGGGCCTATGCGGCTTTGGATCCCGTCTCCGCTGCCGTCCGTGCTGTTTGCGGAGCTTCCCTGCAGGAGGCTTCCGGCCAGATGCCCGGCGCTGTTCCCCTCGTTTCCCGCCCCCACGCAGATCACGGTGCGGCCTATTTCAGCCGCATTGTCCAGAAAGCGCTCGATCAGGGAACTTCCGTCATGGGCTCCGTAAGTATTGCCGAAGCTTAAGTTCACCACCAGGGGCATCTGCAGCGAGACGGACTTTTGGATGGCATAGGTTACGGCCCGCATGATTTCAGTGGTTCTGGGAAAGGAGGAGGCATCGGGCAGCCCCAACTTGACTACGAGTAGTTCGGCATCAGGAGCCACACCCTGGTAGGAAGCGCTGTTTCCGACGGCTATCCCCGCCACCGCCGTGCCGTGGCCGCTTGCGTCCACACTGGGCAGCAGCTCGAACTGTTCCTGGGGAGTGGAGGCCGCCAGGGCCTGGTTGATCTGCGCGGAATCGAACTCCACGCCCAGGCGGTAGCCCGCCGGAGGGCGGCGGACAGGGATGTTCTGGCCGCTGTCCCAACGAGCCGATTCAGCGTTGTTTTGGATGCCGGCGCGCGCCCTGGCCTCGCGGGGGGCATTGCCTTGCAGGCCACTGCTTTCGTCAGCCCCGCCATAGGCCTCCGGCGTTGTAAATTCGTCAGCCCTGTCAGGGGGTCCGAAGCTTGCAGTTTCCTCTGCCGGGGCATCCGGCCGCAGCGTCTGGTCCCAGAGGAACCGGATTCTGGTACTGCCGTCCGGATTGCGAAATTCCGGCAGTCTGTAGTCGATGCCGCTGTCCAGGACTGCCACCAGCACCCCTGTCCCGGAAAGATTCGGATCCCGCAGGGCCACCTGGGGGATGCAGGAATTGTCCTTTGGCATTTCAGCCTCATAGAAATACCGCTTGGGCTTTTCCACATACTCGATCTGTTCCAGCTCCACCATACGGTCCACCAGACTTTCCGGCACCGTCAGCACCGCGTATCCGGCGATCAGGTACTCCACCCGAATCCCCAGCGTTTCCAGCACATCCAGACTGCCGTGGTACTTCACGATCAGCTCCCATGTGCGGTTGTCCGTGTCAAAGCCCGTGTTCAGATCCTCTGTCCGCACCCTGGTCTCCTCCGGGGTCAGCAAAGCCAGCTGCAGCAGATCCTCCAGTTTCTGATTCATAGATATCCTCCTCGTCCCGGAAATAATTTCCACAAAAAGTCCTTGTGAATGACCCGATGCAAGTCCGGGAGAATGCCCACGGGCATTCCGTTTATACCTAACCTATGAGGACGGAGACCGTTTCAGAACTGTTTTGCAAGACTTACATGGCTGCCCGCAGAGTTCAGAATTTCCCCAAAATTTCGCCCAAGATTCGCGGTTGCGAAAGCCCGCGGAATCGCTTATAATAAATGCATTGGAAACAGAGTAGAAAAGCGGGGAGGAATGCGGGATGGGGATGTATCTGAATCCGGGAAACAGCGGCTTTGAAACCATCAGAAACAGTCGCTATGTGGATAAGTCGGGCTTGGTGGGCCTGATCAATGAGACAATAGATACAACCCGGAAGCTGACCTGTATCAGCCGGCCCCGCCGCTTCGGAAAAACCTTTGCGGCCAAGATGCTGTGCGCCTATTATGACAGAACCTGCGATTCTTCGGGATTATTTGATGACCTTGAAATAGCCCTGAATGAAAGAACCCATGAAAGCTATAGACGGCATTTGAACCGGTACGATGTCATTTACCTGGATATGACCAATGTCATGGGGGAAGCCGGCGCCCAGGGGTTGGTTCCCTTTATCAGGCGGAGACTGACCGAAGAGCTTCAGGAAGAGTATCCGCGGATTAAGGCGGACGAATCCTTGTCGGCAACGCTGCTTTCGGCAGTTGCTTTGACAGGGCGTAAATTTATCATGATCATCGATGAATGGGATGCGCCGATTCGGGAGCTGCCGGAGGTGCAAAAAGCATATCTTCACTTTCTGCGCACTTTGTTTAAAGGAAGCGGTACTACGGACCGGATTTTTGCGGCAGCCTATATGACGGGAATCCTGCCTGTCAAAAAGGACGGCTCTCAGTCGGCGATTTCGGATTTCCAGGAGTTTTCCGTTATCTCTCCCATGGAATATGCTCAGTATGTGGGTTTTACAGAGAATGAGGTAAAGAAGCTCTGCGCAGAGTATGGCAGGGACTTCCCTATGATGAAGCAGTGGTATGACGGATATGTGCTGGAGGGCGTAAGTTCCGTCTACAATCCAAGTTCCGTGATGAAAGCTGTCCGCAGCAACCGGTTCTGTTCCTACTGGACAGAGACCTCCGCATCGAAAAGCCTGATGGAATACATCAGCCTGGACTTTGACGGCATGTCCAAAACAGTGGCGGAGCTTCTGGGCGGCATCGCCGTCCCGGTGGACACCAATGGCTTTGCCAACGACTTGGTGACTTTCCGGGATCGGGATGACGTGCTGACGCTTCTGATTCACCTGGGGTATCTCTCCTATGACAGAGAGACAGGGTGTGCCCGTATTCCCAATGAGGAGATTCGGCTGGAGTTTGCCAGGACGGTTCGACAGGTGAATCGGGATGAGACCATCAGACGAGTTCGGGAGAGCGATCAGCTGATCCTTGATACCATACAGGGGAACCGGGAGGCGGTGGCAGCCCAGATCGAAAAGATACACAGAGAGGAAACAGCTCCCCTGTTTTACCATAACGAGCAGTCCCTGCGCAGCGTCATCAAGCTGGCATATTTTAGCTATAAGGATCAATATATAAAATTCGAGGAGCTGCCGGCAGGAGACGGGTATGCGGATATCGTGTATCTGCCTAAAAAAATGTCACCGTTTCCGGCACTGGTGATTGAACTAAAATGGAACCAGTCCGCCCAGGGCGCCATTGACCAGATCAAGGATAAGAGATATCCGGAAGCGCTCTCGTCATACGGCGGAGATATTTTGCTGGTAGGCATTGCTTATGACAGGGAGGCAAAAGGCGATGCGCACAGGCACTTTTGTGTGATTGAGAGAGTGGAGCGCGGTCTCGCCTGCACCGTGTAAACCGCGAAATGCCCACGCCAATCGGAAATCTTGTATTCTATTCTCCGGCCCCGCCCCGGATTTTTCCGGGGGAGGGGCCGTCTGTACTGTTCAAAATTTTGTATTCCCATAAGCTGCATATTCAGGCAAAAAAATGCTATTGCCAGAATCGGAGCCTCCACGGTAAAATAAGAGAAACTATCCGGAGGGGAGGCGGCACGAATGATATCGATATCGGATCTGAAAAAGAGGATGGAGCGGGTAAACGACTATTGGATTGAACAGAATCCGGAGCCGGGCGACTGCGCGTGGGAGAGGGCGGCATACTTCCTGGGGAATACCGTGGCCATAGAGGTGCTGGGGAAACCCCGGTACCTGGAATACGCGGCAAAGTGGGCCCGGGCAAACGACTGGAATTTCTATGACAATGCCGGCCACCAAACCACAAATGCGGACAATCTAATCTGCGGGGAAACCTATCTGGATCTTATGAATGAATATGGCATTCCGGGAAAAATGGAGCATATCAGGACTACAATGGAATGGACGGCTCGTGACACTCACAATGACTATTGGTGGTGGGTGGACACCATGTACATGGCGCTGAACTTCTATAACCGGATGGGCCTGCTCCTAAATGATCACAGGCTCATAGACAAGGCGTATCGACTGTACCTAAACGCCAAGGAAGAGCGGCGTCTGTACGACAGGGAGGAAAGGCTGTGGTTTCGGGATGAAAACTTTCTGCCGGAGGTCGCAAGGACAGCCGGCGGAAGAAAGGTGTTCTGGGCCAGGGGAAACGGATGGGTGTTCGCTGGGCTGGCGAGGACGCTGCGCACGCTCCCTGCGGAGCAGAAATACTATAATGAATACAAAAGTGTCTTTGTTTCGATGGCGGATGCCCTGGAAAAATGCCAGTGTGAGGATGGCTTCTGGCGTACCAGCCTCTTAGAGCCGCAGGAATATCCCATGCCGGAGACATCGGGAACGGTGCTGACAGTGCTGGGGATGCTCATGGGGGTCCGGCTGGGGATATTGCCGGAAAGGTACATGGAGTGCGCCCTGCGGGGGTTCGATGCGTTGAACAGGGAAGCGGTGGAAGAGTCCGGCAGGATCGGCTGGGTGCAGGTAGTGGCGCTAAAACCGGGACCGGTGAAAAAGGAGGCTTCCAACGACTATGCGGTAGGGACTTATCTGTTGGTGTGCAGAGAGCTGATCGCCTGTTTATGCCAATAGAAAGCTCCCGGCACTTTTTACAGGGAAGAGAGCATGAGAATTAAGAAGTACAAATATTTAATCCGCCTGATCGTCAGTATCCTGCTGGCCCTGACCATCGCTATTGTGACGGTGTTTTCTTTTTTCTGGACACATTCCTATGAGGAAATCAGAAAAGGGAACGAGGTCTATTACAATAAGCTTGCGGATTCCTTTATGAGGGATTTTACCAGGGAAATAGACAATTTGAGGAAACATGCGGCAGCCATGAGCGTGGACAGCAGGAGTGAGAAAAGCGCGTTCTGGATGGGGGCGGAAAGCTATCGGGAGAATGCCTACTGGTATCTGGAGGCGGTGGGTGAAATGAAGAACAAATATTCCGTCCACAATGCCGGCCAATGCGGAATCTATTATTATGAGACGGACAGTATCATTACCGAGATCTCCAAACAGACTCTGGAGGAGTTCATAAAGAATACATTACAAGTGACCGGTGACGATGCGGATACTATTCGGGACTGGTTTTCCCAGGACAATTATCAGTTTTTGAAATTAATCTACAGTACCACCAATGCAGGGGAGCGGACCCAGGGGAAATTCCTGGTGGGATATTGTACCGTTATGGGAAAGAACAGAGACAGGGTCATGATCTTTTACCTGATTGGTCCGGACGATCTGAGGCATATGCTGAATCTCTCCTATGGGACGGAGGGGGTCTGGCTTTTCGTCACGGACAAGGGCGGCCGCCAAATCTATCTGGCGGATAATCCCACGGGAGGGGAAGTGCAGAATGTCTTTCCCCTGGAGACCAAGGAAAGGAAAGTTGCCGGAACAAGACAGAAAGTTCTCTATCAAAAGGACAGCGCTTCCCTCCCCCTGTCATTTGCGGTCTATCTCACGGATGAGTCTCTCCAGAATAACATTGTGGAATTCTATCATGACATGAAGAAGCTGATCTTTATCATGATATTTCTGGTGCTGGGCATCTGCGTGGTGGCTTTGTACGCGGAATATAAGCCCATGTACCGTATACTGGCCCAGCTAGAGGAGGACGATGCGGATGAATTTACCCTGATACAGAGCGCCTTGAATAACAGACGTGCCATGATACAGGAGCAGGAGCTTCTGATCACGGATCTGCTGATCAAGCATCTGATCTACGGGGTGCCGGTGGAGAAAGAGAGGCTGGATACGCTTGGCGTGAAAGGATCCGGAGGTTTTTACTGCGCCTATGTGCTGGCGGGGCATATTCTGCTGACAGGAGAGGTGGAGGAGCTTATGGGGCAGCTGGAGGAGCGGTATCAGGTGCGGCTGTTTGTCATCGATATCCAGGAGGAGAACAGCAATGTACTGATTGCGTTCCTGGAGAGCTCTGAAACAAAAGGCCTGGAGCTGTGGCTGCAGGATTGGGTCCATGGCCGTTATGGGGAGGGGTGCAAATTGTATCCCGGCAGGGTGGTGGATCAGCCAAACCATATCCGCTCCAGCTTTCTTCACTGTTATGAAAAAAGGAATGAGTACGAAGCCGCCCAAAAGGCCATGAAAGCCGAACAGGAAGCCCTGGAGAGGAAAGAAGTCCGGCAGAAGAAGCTCAATGAGGAGATTCTGGCTTATATGGAAATTCATTACCGGGACGTGGACTTGAGCCAGACCCAGGTGGCGGATGCTTTCCAGATATCCAGCTATACCTTAAGCAGAATGTTCAAGAACCAGATCGGGGTGGGCTTCACGGAATATGTGAATTTCAAACGCCTGGAATATGCCAAAGAGCTTCTGTTAACCACAAATCATTCCGTCCATGAGATAGCCTTACTGGCGGGATATGCCAACGACAATTATTTTTCCAGGATATTCAAGGCCAATGTGGGGATGCCGCCCACTGCGTTCCGGGAGAAGTAGAAATCGCTACAGAGCAGGCGGAAGAAATGGAACAGTCCTGTGATGCAAGAACTGCATTGCAGGGCTGTTTTTATTGTGCTTTTCTGCGCAGTTCGCACAGGTTCATTATTTTGCATTCGGAAAAAGAGGTAAAAGAGCAAAATAGTCTTCTTGAAAACAGTCATTTTTTATAATAAATTGAGTTTACAAAATAGAAGAGACACAAAATCAACAGAGAGAAAAAGCTGAGAAAAGGAATGGAGCAGGATATGAAGAAAAAAGAGAAACGGGCTGGGAGACAGGCCTTTGGACTGAAGCTGAGTACCCGGATATGGAGGCACAGGGAATACTATCTGTTTTTGCTGCCGGCGGTGGTGTATGTGGCTATATTCTGTTATGCGCCCATGTACGGCCTGCAGATCGCCTTTAAGGACTACAAGGTCTCGCTGGGAGTTTCGGGCAGTCCCTGGGTGGGAATGCGGAATTTCACGGACTTTTTCCGGGGATACTATTTCCGGAATCTGATCCGGAATACGTTAGTTTTGTCCCTGTATTCCCTTATTGTGGGATTTCCCGTGCCGATTTTCGTGGCGCTGATATTGAATGAGCTGAAGCCTAAATTCAAAAAGGTGACCCAGACCGTGCTGTATGCGCCGCACTTTATTTCTACCGTTGTCATTATCGGTATGATCACCATTTTCTTCTCGCCCTCCATGGGAGTGGTCAATACACTGCTGAATGGCCTTGGAATGGACAGCATTTACTTTATGGGGAATCCTAAATATTTCCGGCATCTGTACGTATGGTCCGGCGTCTGGCAGGGGATGGGGTGGGGAGCCATCATCTATCTGGCGGCTCTGGCCGGGGTGGACCCGGGACTGCATGAGGCGGCGGCCATTGACGGCGCCTCCAGGATGAAGAGGATATTCCACATAAATATTCCCTGCATTATGCCCACTATCATTATCATGCTGATTCTCCAGGTGGGGCGGATAGCCTCGGTGGGGTATGAAAAGGTGTATCTGATGCAGAATGAACTGAACATGGAGGTGGCGGAAGTCATATCCACCTATGTGTACAAAAGGGGCCTGATCAACAACAATTACAGCTTTTCCACGGCGGTGGGCCTGTTCAACAATGTGGTGAACGTGATTCTGGTATTGATTGCCAATCAGATTTCCAAAAAGTGTAGCGACACCAGCCTGTTTTAAGAAAGCCGGGCAGTGCAGGGGGGAGAATAATGAAGAGAAAGAGAATTTCCTTATTTGATGTGCTGACGCATATGCTGGGTGCAGTGCTATTGGCTATGGTATTGTATCCCCTGATTCTGATCGTATCCTGCTCCGTCAGTGATCCGCAGCTGGTGGCCACGGGGCAGGTGCTGCTGTTCCCCAAAGGCATTACCTTTGACGGGTACAGACAGATCCTGAAGAATAAAGACATTCTTATAGGCTATGGAAATACGATTTTTTACACGGTTGTGGGAACCCTGATCAATCTGGCGGTTACGGTGCCGGCAGGCTATGCGCTGACCAAGAGAACCTTACCGGGAGGAAAGATATTCATGGCGTTTTTCATGTTTATCATGTATTTCTCCGGGGGGCTGATTCCTAGTTTTCTGGTGGTAAAGGGGCTGGGGCTTTACAACACCAGATGGGTGCTTCTGATTCTGGGCGCCTACAATACATATAACTGTATTATCTGCCGGACCTTTTTCGACGCCATGCCCAAAGAGCTGGAGGAGGCCGCTGTAATAGACGGCTGTTCCGTGACGGGGACTTTCTTTCAGGTGGTGCTGCCATTGTCGAAAGCCCTGATGGGTGTCATGGTCCTGTACTTTGCGGTGGGGCACTGGAACGCCTATTTCGACGCGTTGATTTATATCAAGGACGATGGGATGCAGCCTCTGCAGGTCTTCTTAAGAAGAATCCTGATTCTGGCCCAGCAGCAGGCCAACATGGAAGAGGCGGCGGAATATGCCCAGTCTTTGGCAAATTTAGAGGCGCTGATCCGCTATGCGGTGATCGTGGTTTCTTCTTTGCCGCTCCTGATCGTGTATCCTTTTTTACAGAAATATTTTGATCAAGGTGTGATGATCGGTTCGGTAAAGGGATAATAAAAGTTTCATAAAAGGGCCACCATATGTGGCAGAAAGGATGGTATTATGAAAAAGAAAATGGTAGCAGTCATTTTAGCGGCGGCTATGGCGGTGTCGCTGTGTGCCTGCGGCGGGAAACCTGTACAGGAGAGCGCAGGGGCTGAATCCGGGAGAAGCCAGAAAGAAAGCAGTCAGGAGAAGAACAGTGAGGAAAGCAGCGGCCAGGAGAGCAGCGGCGGGGAAAGCAGTGAAGCACCCGGGGAAAGGACAGCGGAGTCCGCGGCCACATATCCGATAGTGGAGACGCCGATTACGGTGAAAGGCCTGGTGGTGGGCAGGGATACTTCCGTGAGGAGCGATCGTCTGGTGTGGAATGCGGTGTCTGAGATTACTGGAATCAATATTCAATGGGAATGCATTGATGCCGATGCACTGGCCACCTACCTGGCAGGAGGGGAGTGGCCGGACTTCATCCACTACAGTCTGGACTCGGCCATGATCAATGACTACGGTGTAGTCGGAGGAAGATTTGTAAATTACCTGGATTATCTGGAGTATATGCCGAATTTGGTACAGACCTTTGAAGACTATCCGCTGGTAAGGGGCGCGGTGACACAGATTAACGGCGAGATCTACAGTTTGCCCGGGGTAGAGGTATCCGCCACCACATCTTCGGCGAGACCTTATGTGAGAACGGATGTGTTGGAGGATGCGGGACTGAGCCTTGACAAGATTAAGACCGTGGACGACTTTTATGATGCACTGGTCACTTTGAAAGAAAAGAACGGAGAACCCGGTTTTATTCCTTTCCTGGAAAATGACGAGTCTTACTGGGGCCCTATGCTCTTTGCAGCCTTTGGTACACTTACCAACATGAACTTTGACGATGACGGAAACGGCAAGGTGATCTTTAACCGTACTTCGGAGCAGATGAAGCAGTATTACCTGTACATGAACAAGCTGTATGCAGAGGGACTGATCCATCAGGAGTATCTGACCTTAGACGGAGCAGTAAGATTTGACCGTGCCCAGTCGGGCAAGGTGGCATTCATCGGAGGCGGGGAGGGAAATTCCCTGCAGGCAGCAGATTTCGCAGATGAAGAGTTTCATCTGGACTGTATGGCGCCTTTGACCTCTGAGTTTGACGACACCCAGGAAATCCTGGGGAAGTCCATTTATTTTGCAAACGGCGGCTTCTTTATGAACGCCGAGAGCAATTACATTGTAGAAATGTGTAAAATGTTTGACATTATGTATGCCACGGAGGAAGTGGTAGAAGGAAGCGGCCTGCTGGGACAGTCTTTCTGCTACGGAATCCTGGGTAAGGACTGGGACTACGGCCCGGAGGGGTCAGGTGTGTATGTATTCCACTGTCCCGAGAAATATGACGGCGCATTTACCACTTATCAGTATTCAGAGGTAATATGGGACGGGGCAGGACGTCAGGACGCATTGGCAGGTCTGGTGACGGAGACCGTGGGCAACAGCCGAGCAAGGCAGCTGGGATTCGTGAATAATGTAATCCCTTATCAGTCAGATCTGTATTTTGCGGTAAGTCTGTTAAAGTTTACGGATGAGGAACAACGGGTTCTGGACAACAAGTTGGCGGACATCACCACCTATTACAAGGAGATGGAGGGCAAATTTATCACAGGCGTCACGGACATAGAGAGCAGCTGGGACGAGTACTGCAGCACCCTGGAAAAGATGGGTGTTCAGGATGTGATCGATGTGTATCAGGCATCCTACGACAGGTGGAATGCGCAATAGCGCCATATAAAGACTGACTGTGACAGCGGGCGGGCGTTTTCGTCCGCTGTCATTTTCATTTAGAGATAGCCGGTGAGCGGAGGGACTGAGAAAGCGGAGAAATGCCGCAGGGAGAGAGTAGCTGAGGCAGAAATCTGAGAGAAGTCAGTATTTCCTCCTGCAATTACAGGAGGAAATCTTGCGGTTTGAGGTCAATCGTGTTATAGTTTCCAAATACGAACGCACTGCGTTCGCAATTAACCTGGACGCACTATCGCCTCCTGCTGTCGGTGGAAAATGAGCAGGCAAGACAGTGGTATATGGACGAGGCTATTGCCTCCGCATGGTCGAGCCGTCAACTGGAGCGGCAAATTAAAGAGTATGAGCCTAGCCCAAATTTCATGTGTAATCATCTGCCTGTTTTTTGCGTGGAAGTTCACGGCAGCTATTGTGTGCTTCAGTGTACAGAATGAAGTTTCGATGCCCCATCTGAGACGGTATATTTCCTTGATTTCTTCCACATGAAATTCATTTTCAGGAAGGTTTGTTATGAGGTTTTCATAGGTACCGTTCCCAATGGGAAACCGCAGGACCCGCAGGGATATCTCGTATTCTCCATACCCTTGTGCCGGGAAATAGTCAAAAGATACTTTCTGGCAGATGTTGCGGTACTGGCTAGCCAGTTCAGGATGCAGATATTTCTTTTTTGAATGGCTCCTTGTAAGGTACCTTGTCACCTTGACGTCAAAGGCCTCCTGCTTGGGAGTGTCGCAGCCAAGAAGGCGCTTCATCTTTGTATCGGTTGCCCGGATGACAAAAAAGGCGCGGTTCTCAATGGCATGTGCAAAGACATTGTACGCATGGAACCCCCTATCGGCAATGAATACAGGGACAGTTCCACCGCAGGGGGTATGCCTGTCAATCAGCTGGTATAATGCGGCAAACTCATTTCTTTTCCGCATAGGCTGGACGACTGCATCGACATAAACCTTGTTCATCAGATCATACAAGGGAACGAGATACATCTGGTTATAGCCTTTCTGGGAGCGCCCGCTGGGGTCATAATAGCTTTCGGTGTCCTTGGGATTTCTTGTAAAGGTAAAGCCTGAGCCATCACATGCGAGAAGCTGGTATCTGCCTTTTAGCAGGATTTTCGGTTTGAAATGGCTGTTGAAGCTGTAAAAAAGTTTCTGGAAGACGTCATCTGAAAGCTTGGCGCGCTGCTGGTAGAATGCAGAAAGCGACGGCGCTGCGGCATCGAAGTGAAAAATTTGTCTTGATAGAATTCCATATTAGGCATATAATAGTAATATAAACAACTGCAAAACAACTACTATATGAAGTGGAATGGAGGAATATTATGGCAGAACAGGTATTGATTCAGTTTCGTGCAGATAAAGCATTAAAACAGGAAGTGACAGAAATTTACGAATCTCTTGGGATGGATTTACCCACGGCATTGCGTATGTTTATGAATAAAAGTAAAATGGTCAAGGGTGTTCCGTTTGATGTAAGGCTACCGGAAAATACGATTACAAGAGCTGAGGCAATGAGAGCTTTTGAGGATCTGCGGGCGCAAGCAAGTGCTCTTCCGGAGATGACATTGGAAGAAATCAATGCAGAAATATCGGCGGCAAGAGCAGAAAGAAAAAAGAGGTAACAGCATGACATATTATGCGGTAATAGACACAAATGTATTTATATCTGCGCTTCTTTCAAAAAATAGTGATTCCGCAACGGTAAAAGTGTTGCGGGCAATTATTGATGGTAGGATTGTACCATTGTATCATAATGAGATTTTGGCGGAGTATGATGAGGTACTTCATAGAGGGAAGTTTCATTTTAAAGAAAAGTCTATACAGATGGTATTAAGGGCGGTTAAGGAGTTTGGTGTGGAGGTTTTTCCGCAGCCTACGGGAGAAATCCTTGTTGATATGGATGATTTGATATTTTATGAGGTAGCTATGGAAAAGAGGGATGATGATGCGTATTTAGTAACGGGGAATCAGAAACATTATCCGATTAGGGATTTTATTGTTACAGCGGCGGAGATGATGGAAATTATACAAGAAAGGGAAGTTACAGATGGATAAGCAGCAGTTTAACATGAACATACAAGAAGCCCTTTCCGTTTCGCCCAATACTCACGCTTGGTAACTCGGTTCTTGCTCCCGTTCAGCAAGTCAATCTGATAGAGGTTTTCCCGGTGGCACATCTCCATGACTTCTGCTTTGAAATATTCCATAGCTGCGTCCGTACAGCGGTGCTTGCAGCCCTCCCTTGTGTCGGCTGGTCTTTCCATGTAGG
>CATKYJ010000006.1 GCA_949840885.1 uncultured Acetatifactor sp. | reverse complement strand
ATGCACGTCGTCTCTGGCAAACACGGCCCGCAGCTTCATCTCCCCGGTATGCTTCCCAGTAACGGAAAGGTCCGCCTCGAACACGGTCTTCCCAGGCGCGAAAATGTTGGCCGGGGCCACAACGGTCATGGTGCCGTTGTAGAAAGTCTCTCCGTCGTCGCTGAAGTCCTCATATACCGTGCGGTATACGGGAGGGTTCCCAGTCCCGCCCTCGTTGCGTACATATCCCCTGGATTTCCCCTTTATCTTTATGGAAAACGCGTCCTCCGCAGGCTTACATTCCGGCGCTTTTCCGGGAAGCGCATAGGGGATTTCCTCCCCCTCTGGTGTCATCTCGGCAGGCACTGGCTGCCCCGGCGCATAGTCCAGTAGATGACACATGCGTAATCGTTTCTTCACAGGTCCCTCCGCAGGCCTGGTTCCCTCGTTCCACATGGCCCGGGTGCTGTCCGGATGCCAGCTAATTGGGGAATAATACACCCATCTGCCCTCCGGGTCGCTCAGATTCACCCCCGCATGGGCTCTGCCCTCCCTCTGGGACTTCTCGATGTCAATCAGCACAGGCCCCACATTTCCCTTTCGGAACGCCCGCACACCGGCCACACAGTACATGTAAATACAATTGATAAACTTGCTGCGCACAGCCATGGCCTGGGGCTGGGGCACCAGGCCGAACACACCGCAGTTGGTCCTCTCGGAAAAACGGGGGGACATAACTACGCCCAGCCTTTCATCTGCCGAGAAAATGGTGGTCTCCTCATACCCTGGGGTATCCGTTATCTGAATCAACTCCTGGCTGTCTAAGGGCAGCAGCATACTCTCACTGACACTGTCTCCACCCCCTGCCATGGACAGGGCCCTGCCGCCCCGGACAAACTGCTTCAACTCCCCGCCTCTGGCAGGCAGAGTCACGCAGTATCCCTCATTGTCCGGATCCGGCTCACAGAACTTATCCTGGCTGATGGCACATATATTTTCCAGATAGTAGCCATCCTCCTCCCGTCTCAGCCGCCCTAGGTAATTTTGTGAGCCCGTGGAGGTCAGCATGGTCCAGGCCATGTGGACATTGTCCGGGGCGATGACGATCTCCGACCACCGCATGAAGATGTTCTCCCCGTGGTCCAGGTGTTCCGGATAGCGCAGGGGCACCAGCCTGGCCTCCTCACAATGGTCTATGTCCGGGCTGCATTCCAGCACATAGTCCCCCAACAGTATCCTCTTATTGTCCCCGAAGCACATCCAGCGGATGCCATTGGCCCCGGGAAGCTGGGGGATTTCCCCGTCAAAAACTTCCCTCACATCGGTGCCGTCGTCGTTTAGCGTGACTACATGATACCAGTCTTTTCCTCCGTGCTCTCCGGCAGTGCCAATGGATGCCAGCACTCTGCCGGAATAAGTATAGGTACCTGAAATATCCTCCGCCTCCCAGGGAAGCGGGATGTCCCGAACCTCGATGCGTCCGAATTCCTTGCTTTCTATCATTCTGTCAATCTCTCCATTTCATATATATTTAAATGAGCCGTCTCAAATCCGCTGCTCTTTTGTCCGTCTCTTTGCCAGCAGGGCCGGCTGGGGAATCTTGGAGCCATTCCCAAAGCCGGCCCGGGAATTGCAATGTAATCTGCTTACTTCCCACTTCCAGACATGCCGCTACGCGGCAAATATAGCAGAATGCAGTTTTGTTGTCAAGAACAATTGGCGCAAGACCTACGCTGCCTCCTGCTTCGCTGCGGCCTTTTTCTCGGCGATGCGCTTCTGCACTTCCACCATCTCTTCCTTATCCAGGTTACAGAACCGCATGGCGATCAGCGTCACAATCCATCCGCCCAGAGGCAGGCCGTACATGAGCACCAAGCTCATCCAGAACACCCCTCCCGTCAGCGCATCCGTGGGCTGGGGCATGGTCTCGGTATAACCGATCAAAGCAACTGCCGCCGTGGCAATCAGGGCGCTGGCGGAGGAGACCACCTTGTCGATGAGACTGTATACACCTGTCACTACCGCGGGAATGTACTTGCCCCCCCTGTCCAGCTCGTAGTCGATGACATCTGCCATGAATGCGGTATTGCCGCTGGTAATGCACATCTTCGCGCCATTGGTCAAAAGCTGCAGAATCATAAAGACAATCATCAGCGGAAACATGGTGCTGATATTTCGGGTATCGCTGAATATGTGCAGCCCGGCAAAGAACAGGATAGTCGCCACTGTAATCCCGATACAGATATAGTTCCAGTCAATGATCGTCTTCTTGTTGCCCCACTTCCTGGCGTAGGCCGCTCCCACAAAGACAAAGAGAATGGAGGGTATCATACCGATGGTGCTCAATGTGGTGGAAATTGCCATATCGCCTATGATAATGCCGAACATCATGGTGGCTACAATGGACTGACTGGCTACCTGCTGGGCAATCTTGTCAGAGGCTCCTGAAGCGATAAAGCACTGCAGGGGACGATTGTTCTTCAGCACATCCAGCATATCTTTCATCTTCAGCTTTTCTTTCTTGGCGGTGACACCCACAAAATTCTCAGGCTTGTCAAATTCCGACACACCGATGCAGGTCAGCACCAGACCCACGGCGGAGATGCCGATGGTCATCCAGCATGCGGCTGCCAAAAACTCCAGTGTGTAGCCGCCGTACTTGGGCATCAGCCTGGTATAGGCAATCAGGTTCATGGCGATAGGAACCAGGTAGTTGAATATCGTACCCACCACGCCCACAATGGGGCGCTGCTTGGGGTCGTTTGTCATTAACGGCCCTACAGTTTGGGATGTCATGTTGAACAGGGTATAGCCAATGATATAGATGATGTAAAGCCCTATGTACGTCACTATCCCATGCCCTTTGCCGGCAGCCCAGTTGTACATCATCAATACGGCGAAAGCCATCACCAGCCAGCCGCTGGCCAGCAGGATGCGTATCTTGCCGAACCTGGTATTGACCTTGTCGTACACAAAGGCCAGCAAAGGATCCGTGATGGCGTCGAAGACACGGGTAAACGTCAGGATTCCCCCCACTGCCATTGTGGCGATGCCGAAGCCTACGTTGGCGCTGTAGCTGGCCATGCCCGTGAGGAAATAGAAGCTCATGCCCACCATGCCGCTGGTGGCGGTGAGTATGATCTGCCAGACCTTGGCCCGGCGGTACTGCACGTTTCCGCTTTGATTGGATGTGTTCTGAGACATAATGAAACCCTCCTCCATAAAATTTTTTGATTGAGATCCGTGGTACGTTTCATTCTTTCTGATTCCATTATACAAAGATTCCTTTTTCGCATGTTAAATAATTTCGCATGCCGTTCACTTTTTCGTGTTTTTCTAAAAAATATATTCCAAAATGCCAAATTTCTTAACACGCTCCCATGGATTTCATGTATACTAGAATTGCCCTTATACCGATCTGGGAAACGCAGCTGCCGGGCGCTGCGCCCATAAGCTTATGTCGTGGCAGTTCCAGGCGGCTTTGGTCATGCGGAAAGCAGTTATAAAAAGGAGGTCATCTTATGCATATCAGAACAGACATCAATGTGATGGATTTCCTGAAACAAGTTCAAAAATGCAGCTCGGAGGTACTCTTCGAGACGCCGGAGGGCGACAGCATCGCCCTGAAGTCCACTTTAAGCCAATACATCTTCTGCACCATAGCCCAGAACGTCCCTCTGCTAAAAAGCGGCAGCATCCGCTTCTTTGACAGGGCGGACGAAGAAGTCCTAATGGATTATCTATGTGATTAAAGCCCTGCTGCCAACCTGCGAAACGCTGCGGCGCACCGCAGGTTGGCGCATGGAGATGACAGCATGATTTTTCAGGTGAGGAGCATGGAAATGGACATCCGGAATAAATTAGACTTTTTAGAGCAGCTGATCCGCTGCTGTTATGATATCTCGCTGCGCAGCTATCCGCCGCAGCTGATCAACGAGCCTGCCGTCCCGGGACAGTCCCCGGACAGTGACGGCATATTGATCCTGCTGAACCTCCAGGCTCATCTGCACGAACATATCCGGCACAAAGAAAGTCTGCCCCTGTTCATTGCGGATCAGCTGGGCCTGATCTGGATCGCCGGGTTTGAATATTGGGAGGACTGCCTGAGGCAGATCCATATACTGGGACCTGCCTATTCCGGGAAGAATTCCTTTCAAGTCATCCGCAGGAAGCTGGAGGAGCACAATCTGTCGGTGGCAGTCCGGGCCAGGATGTTCCGGATCTTTGAGCACATCCCCGTGATTCCCACCAACCAGCTCTTCCAATACGCGGTGATGCTGCACTACTGTATCACCGGACAGCAAATATCCACCAACGACATCCGCTTCGCCCAGGAGCCAGGTCATTCGCCCTCCTCCCAGGAGATAAACCTGATCACCACGGAGCACCGCGGCATCTGGATGGCAGAGCAGGAGTTCATGAAGATGCTGCGGGAGGGGAACCCCAACTATGCGGATGCCATTGCCCGCTCCCACAGCATGAGCAATGGCCCCCGCTTCGACATCGGCGACTCCCTGCGCTCTGCCAAGTCCACGGCTATCGTGCTGCTGACCCTCTGCTCCAGGGCTTCCATTGAGGGAGGCGTAAGCCCTGCGGTGGCCTATACCCTGAACGATTACTACATGCAGATGATAGAAGATTGTCAGAATATCGCAGAGGTCACAAATACCTGCAATACCATGCTGGCGGACTATGTGCAGCGCGTCCGCCAATCGAAAGCGGATTCCGACCTGTCCCCCCAGATCAGAAACGCCTGCAACTACATCTCCCTGCACATCCGGGAAAAGCTGTCCATGGACGTCCTGGCGAGAGAGGCCGGATACACGGAGTACTATTTCTCCCATAAATTCAAGCAGGAGACAGGCATAAGCGTGGCGGACTATATCAAGCAGGAGAAAGTCCGCCAGGCCAAGCTGCTGCTGTCAGGGACAAGGATGAGCATCCAGGAGATCAGTGATGAACTGAGCTTTGGTTCCAGGAGCTACTTCTCCTCCATTTTCCAGAAAGAGACCGGGATTTCGCCCAGCGAATATCGGGAGCAGAACCGGAAAGCATAGCGTGCATTGATTTTCAAAGCCTGCCGTGTAAGCCCCTCTTTTGCACGCGGGCAAAAGTCCCAAGGCATAGTGTCAATTGCTTACACCCTTTCCAGGAACTCCGCGGAGAGCCGGATGGAATTCAGGGGGGACTTATCCGCCCAGTTCTTGTGGCTCTCCAGGATGATGGCGTCCACCCCTGCAGTCAGAGCCTGTTCTGTCAGGGCTTCCAGGTTCATGTTCCCATAGCCCAGCTCCATGCTGTCGGATTTCAGGATTGGTGTCATGGAGGGACCCGTCACCCTCGTCCCCCTGTCATTGATATGGTAGAGCTTCATCCTGTCCCCCAACTGCCGCATCAGCGCCAGGGCATCTGCCCCCGCCTCCGTAGGCCAGTAGGAATCAAACTCAAAGTTCACATATTCCGGATCCGTCTCTTCCTGCAGGAGCCGGTAAGCGGTCATCCCCTTTTCAACCTTGCGCAGCTCACAGTTGTGGTTGTGGTATAGCAGCGCTATGCCTCCCTGTCTAAGCTCCCTTCCCGCCTGGTTCAGATCTCTGGCAAGGCCGCTTACCGCAGCCCTGTCAGAATAGTCGAACCGGTACATGCCAGTCACTACGATATATTTCGTACCGAATTTCTTGGCCTCTTCTATCACGGTGGAAGTCTCCCTGCGGATGGTTCCCAGATCCTCATGCACGCTCACCACGGACAGCCCTGCCTCTTTCACCAGGGCAGCCCAGTCCAGCCTGCCGCCCCTGCCCACGGGCATCCCAGCCATTTTCGTCATCATGCGCACCATAAGGCCTGTGGGGCGTATCATGAAGCCGTTCAATTCGATTCCGCCGTATCCCGCTTTCCTGATTGCCGCCAGGGTATCCCTGGCCTGCGCTTCGTTTGCCGTCACTGTTCCCAGCATAATCTGCTGTACTGCTTTTACCGGCATGTCTTCTGCCTCCTTACTCCATGCTCATCTGCCATCTGTTTTCTGTTAGCCAAGCCCCGGTTCCACCTTTTCCAGGTGTTCCTTATGCCATATTCACAGTTCCCTGCTATGCTGTGGCGCTCCGCCGGTCTTATTTTTTAATCTTCTGTAAGACCCGGTTCAACTGTTTTATCGTTTCTTCCTCAATGTTCCCCGCCTGTTTTAAGAGGCTGATCAGCGTCATCCTGCCCAGCATGCGCTGGAGGCCGGGATTGTCCTTTACCGCCTCCGCCACGTCTCCCCGGGAGGCCGCGCCCTTTTCCATCATCTGGTTCACGATGGCTCCTGCCTCCGGATTGGCCCGCAGGTCTGCCAGGGTGTCGGAGACAGAGAAGCAATCCGGATCGAAATCGTCCTGGTCGAACCAGTTGACCACATCCTGTTTCTTCACGAAGATATAGTCCGGATTCTCAGTCCGGGCCCTGCGCACAGTGATTCTGTCAGAAACCTCTACTGTTCCGTCAGGCAGTTTTGCTACATGTCCATCTTCTTTTTGTCTGGTCTTCTGTCCCTGTTCGCAGCTTCCCGCTCCGCCGGGCTGTTTCCCCCAGCCATGGTTTCCCGTTCCGCCAGCTTGTATTCCACTGCCGTCTGCGGACATGCCATCAGGGAATTTCGCTCGGGCTTCGATGGAGTGCTCCCCGGAAATGGGCACCTGGAATCGGAATACCCGCCTGCCCTGTTTGGTGCCGAAGAGCTTCCCGTCCATGTACAGAGCCACCTCCTCCGCATTGGAATAGACCTTGACCTCCGTCATGTCCTCCGCCCGGTCTATGTACCTGCGGCCGCAGATATGTACCATGGGCTCCCTGTTCCAGGCCGCCTTATAGAGGTAGAAAGCGTCTTTTCTGGTCTGTCTGTCAAAAGTCACCAGGCCTTTCTGGTTCTCCCCGTGCTTCCCGCCCTCATCGCGGCCATCCGCCGCAAAGTCGAACAGATTCCACACATGGGTGGCCCACAGCCAGGGACGCGCTTCAATCATGTCCAGGATATGCTCATGGTACAGAGCCTGGTAGCTCTCCGTATAGTCCCCTTTCTCCGGCGCGCTGTTCTGGAACCGGGGATTGGCATCCGCGCCGTATTCTGAGAAGCCGATGGGGCGGTCAGGATATTTGCTGTGATACTCATCGAAGAACTCCTCATTCTGCTCCAGCTCCCCCAGATACCAGCCAAAGTACAGATTGTAGCTGTTCACGTCCGGAATCTCCAGGATAGGGCTGTCCGTCTCCAGCATGAACACGTTGGCCATGGTGGTAAGGCGGGTTGCGTCCATCCGGTGGCACAGATCGTTTAACAGCCGGTGATTCTCCAGCAGGTTCTCGTTCACGGCGCTGGCGGCGGTGATCTCGTTGCTCAGCCCCCAGACCGCGATGGAGGGATGGTTGTAGCACTGGGCGATCAGCTCTTCCATCTGCGTCAGGGTATTGTCCCTGCCGTTGTTCATGTGCATGGTGATATAGGGAATCTCCGCCCAGACCACGATGCCCTCCTCATCGCAGAGGTCGTAGAATTCCTGGGCGTGCTGGTAATGGGCCAGGCGCAGAGTGTTGGCGCCGATCTCCCGGACGATCTCCATGTCCCGCCTGTGGTGCTCCGGGGTCAGAGCGTTGCCCGCCCCCTTGCAGTCCTGGTGGCGGCTGACGCCCCGCAGGGGGTAACTGCGGCCGTTTAACAGGAATCCTTTCTGAGGGTCGATCTCGAACTTCCGGCAGCCGAAGCGGGCGCTTATTTCGTCGCCGCTCTCCAGCGCTGCCCTGGCGATGTACAGGTAGGGATCGTCTACGCCGTCCCAGGGACGGACATTCTGGATCTCGAACACTGCCAGGGCGTGACCGTTCTCTGATACAACTGTCCGGCAGGCAATCTCTGCGGTTGAGGCTGCGTCTGCATCTGCGTCGGCTGCCGCCCGGATGTTGTCCGCTTCCTGCCCCTTGCCCGCCGTCTCCTTTTCGCTGCCGTCCGCTACGGATCCCCAGCCCTCCAGAGACACCGTCACATTCCCCTCCCCTGTCTGCCAGGTCTCCACGGTGACCTTAGCGGAGCCTGTGGTCAAATCCACCTCCGGCGTCACCTTGATGCCAGGCGCGCCGCAGTAGGAAAGGTCGAAATGGGCTGCGGGAACGATAATCAGGTTCACGTCCCGGTACAGGCCGCCGTAGAAAGTGAAGTCCGCTTTCTGAGGGTAGACCCTGTCATTGTCGCTGTTGTCCACGGAGACGGCCAGCTGATTCCCGCCGTCCCGCAGATGCTCCGTGAGATTCACCCGAAACGCAGAATATCCCCCCTGGTGGTGAGCCAGCGTCTCTCCGTTTAAGGATACCTCCGCCGTCATGGCCGCGCCTTTCACCTCCAGCCAGACCTGGCTCCCAGGCTCTGCGGCAGGCTTTTCCAGTTCCCGCACGTACTGACAGGTGCCGCGGAAGTAATCGTTGCCTCCGTCCTGGCCGTCCGCCGCGTTCCAGGTGTGGGGCAGATCTACATCGCTGCACTGTCCGTTCTGATAAAATTTCCAGCCCTGATTTAATGAAATCACTTTTCTCATGCCAATCTCTCCTCTTTTCCCTATGTTCTCTGCACCTGCAGATCCTTACCTTATACCTCACAGCATAGAGCCCCTCACCGGCAACCCTGTGATTTTCCCCCATATCATACGCGCCTGCGAATCCCTGGACAAAACCTCTATAATAATGATGGATTCCAGCCTCTGCGCTTTTCTCCTATGCCATCCGCGCTCATGGGTCTCTGACCAAAGCCTCAATATAATATGATTTCCAACACTTCCAGCCCCTGGGATTTCCTAAATTTCAGTGTAAGCTCATACTCCCCCGCTTCCATGGCGAAAGCGCCGCACCGGCACTCTCCCTGCTCCACATTCACTGTCCCTGCCAGCCTGTGGCCGAAATATACCTCTATCTCTCCACTGCCATTGCAGCGCATCCCTATCTCTTTCCAGCCGTCCCCGCTCCTTACATACCGAAAGACCGCCTCATCCCCCTGGCAGATATGGGCCAGCTTCTCCCCGTAATCTGCATCCGCATCGATGTAACAGCAGCCTTTGAGTCCGCAGGCCTGATAGCCCAGAATCCTCTCTCCCGGCACAAAGGGCTCGCCCGCCCCCTGGGAGGTCATCTTCACCTCGGAAATCCTGCCGTCCTCCATAATCTGGATGGGCTCAATGCAGAGCCTCCTGTGGAGTCTTCCGCCCCTGCTGCTGCGATGGTAGAATACATACCACTGCCCATGGAAGCATTGGATGGAGCCGTGATTATTCCAGCTGCCAGGGTCGCATCCCTCATTGTCAATGATGATTCCCTGGTATTGGAAAGGCCCCAGCGGCGATTGGCCGGTGGCGTAGCCCAGCGCCGTAGGCTTTCCCCGCTCCATATCCGCATAGACATAATAGTAAGTCTCGCCTATCTTCCGCATGGAAGAGCCCTCATGGAAAAAATGCTCTTCCTCCGTTACCAGCCCATCCACGATTTCCCCCCCGATCAAAGGAGACCATGTCCGAATTCAGCCTTACGCCATGGGAGTAGAACTGCCCCCAGTACAGATAGGCCTGCCCGTCCTCGTCAAGGAAGACAGCCGGGTCGATTCCTCCGCAGGGAAGCTGTACGGGATTTTCAAAGGGTCCCTGGGGTCTGTTGGACACGGCCACTCCCTCACTGTCGTCCGACATGCAGAAATACAGATAATATTTCCCGTCCTTGTATACGGCATCCGGCGCGAACAAAAGCGGCAAAGGACGCTTCTCCTCCGCGGCGCACTTTTCTTCCGCGGCACGTGCCTCCATCCCGGCAAACAGCTTTCTAATGAAAGGCGTGGGATGGCTCCAATCCACGCCGGGATATTTCGGGGCATCCGTATCGCCGAACCAAGGAATCCGGCTCCCCTCCAGAGCGGTTCCATGCACTGTCCAGTGCTCCATATCCGGCGTGGACACCACATGGTATTTCCCGCTGCAGTATGCGTCCTCCTGGTTGTCATAGCTGCCATAGAGATATAACATCCCATCCGGCATCACATGCGCTTCCACGTCCGGGATGTGATGCCCGAGCGGCAGAATGGGGTTCCTCCTGTTCTGGTATGTCTCCTTATCTTTCTCCAAAATTCGTTCCTCCGTACCATCGGTTTTGACTATTATAATAACGGTTCAGGCAGGTCACTGAACTGTTACACTGATGCACAAGCATTCCATGGTCATAAAGCGCAAAGTAAATGTATTTTGGCGCCCGCAGACCTCGCAAAATCGCATAAAGACGCAATTTTGACTTCGCGGAAAGCGGCGTCTGAATGTTACCATTATACCGAATTGCAAGTCTGCCGGAAATACAATAATTCAGGATTTTGTGCAAAAATTCGTGTATCTTTAAAAGAATTCCTGTATTTTCAAAAAATTACGCCATTTCCTACTTTCGCCGCCACGGCATTTGTGTCATACTTAGATTAGAAAGAATACTTATTTCCAGCAAGGAGGACATGCCATGACATTTGATAAAGACTTTTTTGTCGGCGCCGCCACAGCGGCCCATCAGGTGGAAGGGGGCAATATCCACAGCGACTACTGGGCCCAGGAGCATATGGTACATACGGACTTTCTGGAGCCCAGCGGCGATGCGGTGGACCATTACCACCGCTATGAGGAGGACATCCGCCTGATGGCGCAGGCGGGCCTGAACGCTTACCGCTTCTCCGTGGAGTGGGCCCGCATAGAGCCCCAGGAGGGACAGTTTGACGAGGCGGAGATCTCCCACTACAGAAACGTCATCAGATCCTGCCGGGAAAACGGCATCGAGCCCATGGTCACCCTGCTCCACTTCACCAGCCCCAGATGGCTCATCTCCAAAGGCGGCTGGGAATCCGACGAGACCCCTGGCTATTTTGCCCGCTATACCCGCTATGTGATAGAACGCCTGGGAAATGACCTGCGCTATGTATGCACCATCAATGAGGCCAACATGGGGATACAGGTAGCAGCCATCGCCAAACGCTACATGCAGCAGATGATGGCCAAGATGCAGGCTGCCGGAGCCCAGGGTGGGCAGGTGCCCGCCGGCAAAAGCGATGACGCCGCACAGGACAGGCAGCAGCCCGACAAGGCGAAAGACACCACCGTGCAGATGGGCCTGAACTTGGAGAAGATGATGGCCAACCAGAAAGCCGCCGAGGCCGAGCGCATGGAGCTCTTCGGCGTCCCCAAAACCGAGACCTTTACCAGTCCCCGGACGCCGCATGGAGATGAAATCGTCATGGAGGCCCACAAGGCGGCCCGGGCCGTCATCCGCGAACTGGCTCCCCACATTCAGGTAGGGCTGACCTTAAGCCTCCACGATATCCAGGCCCTCCCCGGCGGCGAAGAGAGGGCCGGGGAGGAGTGGGATGACGAATTCCTCCATTATCTCCCCGCCATAGAGGACGATGATTTCCTGGGCGTACAGAACTATACGCGCACCCGTATAGACGCCTCCGGTACGCTGCCTGCCCCGGAGGGCGCGGAGCTGACCCAGATGGACTATGAATTCTATCCCGAAGCGCTTGCAAACGTCATCCGCCGTGTGGCAAAGGATTTCAGAAAAGATCTGCTGGTGACAGAGAACGGCATCGCCACCGCGGACGACACCCGCAGAGTCGCTTTCATTCAGACCGCCCTCTCCGGTGTAAAATCCTGCCTGGAGGAGGGGCTTGCGGTAAAAGGCTACTTCTACTGGAGTCTTCTGGACAATTTCGAATGGCAGAAAGGCTACTCCATGACCTTTGGCCTGGTGGCCGTGGACAGAACCACCCAGACCCGGCATCCCAAGGACAGCTTAAATTATCTGGGCCGCTTTCATGAATGCGCGGGCGAGCAGTGAAATTTGCCGCCATGTCCGCAGTCCCCTTGCCCGCCGGGTAAACCGCGCGGCAGGCTTTTGTGAGAATCCGCCAGAAACCGAATTGAAAGGATATTCTTATTATGAAAAACAGATATTTCTGCAACCCGCTGAACTTCACCTACCAGTACCAATTTAACCAAAAAGAGGGCGGCTTCTCCCTGAACCGGGAGGCCGCCGACCCCTCCATGATCCTCTTTAAGGACAGATACTATATCTTCCCCAGCATGACCCGGGGATTCTTAGTCAGCGAAGACATGGTGAACTGGCAGCAGTGCCCGCTCACAGGCGTTCCCCTGTACGATTACGCCCCGGATGTGCGGGTCATAGGGGACTGGATGTACTTCTGTGCCAGCCACAAGGGAGGGGTCTGCGATTTCTACCGCACCAAAGACCCGGAAAGCGGCGTGTTTGAGAAAATCCCAGGAACTTTCGACTTCTGGGATCCCAATCTCTTCCTGGACGATGACGGGAGGCTGTACTTCTACTGGGGCTGCAGCAATATGACTCCCATCTGGGGCGTGGAGCTGGATCCCGAGACCATGGAGAGAAAAGGCGAGCCCGTGGCATTGATCGACAACCATAAAACCGAATACGGCTACGAACGTAACGGCGAGGAGCACCATTATGACCCGACATCCAACCATATCGTACAGCTTCTGAAAGAGCAGATTGCCAAGACCTCCGGCTGCCGCCCAGAAGACGTGACGGATATCACCCCTGCTATCGAAGCCACGCCGGAGAACTACCGGCCCCTGCTTCGGGCCGCCCTGTCCGACAATCCCTACATCGAGGGTGCATGGATGACCAAACATGACGGCAAGTATTACCTGCAGTACGCCGCCCCCGGCACCCAGTACAATATCTACAATGACGGTGTCTGTGTAGGCGAAAGCCCCCTGGGGCCTTTCACGGCCTGCCCCAATAACCCCTACTCCTACTCCCCGGGCGGCTTCCTGCCCGGCGCGGGCCACGGTTCCACCATGGAGGACAAGCAGGGGAACTGGTGGCATACCAGCACCATACGCATCTCCAAAAATCATCAGTTCGAGCGCCGGATCGGCATCTGGCCCGCGGGCTTTGATGCGGACGGGGAGTTGTTCTGCAACCAGCGCTACGGCGACTGGCCCCAGCTTGTCACAGGAAAAGCCCAGGATCCCTGGGCGCCCCCGGAGTGGATGCTTTTAAGCTATGGAAAGACTGCCACCGCCAGTAGCTGCGAGTGTCCGGAAAAAGATGCCTCCCGCGTAGTGGACGAAAATGTCCAGACCTGGTGGAAAGCCGCAGGGGACGATGCCACGCCCTGGCTTATGGTGGACTTGGGGCAGTGCCGCAGGGTACACGCGGTACAGATCAATTTCGCGGACGACGTGGAGCTGGTCACCGAGCTGCCCCAGGGAGCGCAGCTTACGGGAGACCCCGGCCGGGGCCGCTATATCGAGGAGCGCGCTTTCACCACAAGATGGTTTCTGGAGACCAGCACGGACGGCGAGCACTGGTTCGAGCTGGAGGACTGGCGAAATACGGACACAGACCTGCCCCATAACCTGATAGTCTGGGAGGACGGTATCCCGGCGACCTATATACGTCTTACCATAATCGACACTGCCTACCACAAACCACCCTGCATCAGCGGCCTGCGGGTGTTCGGCAGAGGCTGCGGCAATGCTCCCGACCCTGTGACTGAAGTGGAGGCCACCCGCTTAGACGGCATGTCCATGAATGTTGCCTGGAAAGAGGTCTCCTCATCGAATGAGATTGCTTCCTGGAACAAGGCTGCCACAGGTTACGAGGTGCTCTGGGGCCATACGCCCGAGAAGCTCTACCACAGCTACCGGGTATTCGACAGGAACCAGGTGGAGATACGTGCTCTCATGTCAAACGTGGAACGATATTACGTCCGCATTGATGCCTTTAATGAATGCGGCATCACTGAGGGCAAGGTCTTCCCCGTGGATGCCGCTGTGTAAAAGGCTATGGACGCGTAAAGTTAAAAAATTGGCACTCCATTCGGGTTCGGTCTCCGTTTTGGCAGAAAAAACTGGTTCGCAAAAGGGCTCCGGCATACACCGGAACCCTTTTCCTTTTTTCTTATTCCTTAATTTCATGAACCAGCTTTGACTTCTCTGGCTGGTTTCACGATTGGACACGAATTTTACCATGTTATCCAACTTGTATCCTTGATCGTCCCATCTGTATTGTACTCAGTGACTTTCATTGATTTTCCGTCATCAGAGTATTCCTGTGTGCTGCTGATTATTCCATCCGCGTTATACCTAGTAATTTTTGTTAATTTACCGGTACTGTCATATTCATATATATCTGTGCCATTGATTGTTCCATCCGCATTATAATAGGTGGTTTTTACCACATGGCCAGTACTGTCGTATTCATCTGCGCGATAAATCGTTCCATCCGCATTATACCTAGTACTTTTTATTCGGTTGCCAGCGCTGTCATATTCATATTCATTTATAGACCTAATGGTCCCATCCGCATTATAATAAGTCATTTTGCTTTTTATCAGATTGCCAGCACTATCATATTCATATTCATTTATATCGCTGATCGTTCCATCCGCATTATAAGCGGTGGTTTTTATTTGGTTGCCGGTACTGTCATATTGAATACAAAATATCCAGTTAATCGTCCCATCCGCATTAGAACAGGTGTTTTTTATTACGTTGCCAGCGCTGTCATACTCATAATCATATATAAAATAGATTGTTCCATCCGCACCATAACAGGTCTCTCTTATTCTCTTTCCGTCTTCATCGTATTCGTTGATATCCCATCCACCGCGGTCGTCTTCACAATCCACCTTTTCAGTGCGGTTCGTAGGCACAGAAGCGTCCGGCTGGCTAGGGGTACTGGGAGGTATTGTGCCGGGTGTTACTGTACTGGGAGGCTCCTGCGCTGCCTGTAGCGCCCTTGTCTGCGCCTCTTTCTCAGCAGCCACCACCGCCTGGCTCCTGGCCTCACGGTTCTCCCGGGCACCGTACTCCTCATAGTGGTTCCACAGTGCCAGCACATCGTGCCCGAAAGCTTCCTTTAAATCCTCATACCTCTCAGCATAGTCCAGGGCATTGAACCCCATCCCAGTATCTCTTCCCTCTTTCGCGCCATAGGTCAGATAGTGCTCCAAATAAGCATCCCAATCGTTCCCAAAAGCAGCGTCCAGGTCTTCGTACATCGCCCTGTACTTCACGATGTCGATGAGTTCGTTCATGGTACGTCCCTCGTTTATGCCAAACATCATGAAGTGGTTCCAGAGCTGCTCCCTGTCGTACCCGAAAGCATCTTTCAGATCCTCATATCTATCCGCATAGTAATGCTCGTCAAACACGTCTTTCAGCGTAGCCGCAAATGCCTCGCTGCTTAAGCCCAAAAGCATGCAGCCCGCCAGTCCCAACGCTGCGACTTTCCTTACAAATCTCGCTATTCTCGTCCCTTTTCCCATCATACGATTGTCCTCCTTATCCCGGCCTTTCAAGGCCTTTTGGTTTTGTATGAGGACATTTTACCCCCCCAGACCCTTTTGTCAACAGCATTATTCTTTTTCGGCAATATTCACAATTTTGAAATACTCCTTTCTACTTTATCTTTTATTTCATCTACAAGCCTATGTACAGTTGTACATGGACACATCCCTGAGGGCTTATCTATCCCGTCTCTCAAATACGGTGCGTAACGAGATTCTGCTATCTTAATGGCTTCGGATTCATTACCATAATGATTCAACATAGTATTAATCTGGTTGCTGGACTTTTTATATTCCTGTCCGGTTTTCTTTTCAAAAGCATTAGCAAATTCGCGAGAGCATGCTTGCTCTTTACACGCAGCAACAAGTTCATCTGTTTTAGCTTTAGAAACTTTCATTACAATTCGCCCAGGCTCTTAGCGGGAAGTCCTGTCAAATCCAAATGTTGATTTTATGAGTTGCTATATTAGACATGCGTTCTAAATGAATCAGCTTTCTCGCTTCCCCGCCCTCTAAGCTTTCACCGTAAAAATAGGTTCCATCCGCGCCACCGGAACCGCCATGTCATGCGTTGTGTGTACTGCTATGACTTCGTCAATATCCTTATAGGCATAGGGAGCCTCCGCCCGAATCGCATCTTCCCATTTTTTCAGGATGTCCGCTCTGCCTTTCAGATCATTGCGGGAAGGGTCAATGGGGGTAATGACATGGAAGCTTTCCATGAACCGGCGAAATGCCTCATCGTTCCCCTTAATTGCATCGCCGCGGGATTTTTTACGCCCGGCGCCATGGCTGGCGCTCCACAGAGAATCCGGATTCCCAAGTCCGCGAAGCAGGTAGCTGGAACTGCCCATGGAGCCGGGGATCATCACCGGTTCGCCATAGTACGCAAACTCTGTGCCCTCCATCTGCTCGCAGCCTCCGGCACAGCAGGCTCCCTTACGATGAATATAGTGCGTTTCGCCGTCAATCTGTTTTTTCCAGATATAGTTGTGAGGAGCATCGTAAAGCTGCTCCATACCACACTCTCCCAACACATGCGTGAAAACGTCCTGAATCATAAACCCTAAAAACAGCCGGTTCGCAAAGCCAAAATTGGCAGCGTTCGCCGAGGCGGACCAGAACCGTCTCCAGGAATCCGGCGCCCCGGCTTCCGGTATGAGATATATCCCATTGTCCGGATGTGTCATTCCGGCCGGATAAATCTCCCGACAAAGCTTACGATTCAACAGCCCGCTGTGATGCCCGATGGTCAGAGAACCGGCATGAATCATTACCACTACGGCTCCCTTTTTTATATTCCATGCGTTGGCAGTCTGGCCGTCATAAACTTCGGCAACCCGTTGCACCTCCAGAAAATGATTGCCGCCGCCAACGGTTCCGATTTGATCATCGTAAGTCTGCTCATCATAGCTGCCGATAAAATCCTCCAGGCCTTCCGTATCCTCAGCTTTAAAACTCCCCCGAGAAACCGTTCGTTTCAGCCATTTTTCCTGCTTATCCGGCTGGTAGTACCGCCACAGACCGCTCTTTTTACTGTCACTATAGGTTTCCAGCAAGCCTTCGAGCCCATGGCAAAACAATGCCTGTCTCTGCCTGCCGGTCATGGGAATCTGTCTGCCGCCCTCAAAAAAGATATGCCGAATCTTCCTTTTCAGTTCGGGAAGCTTTTCCCGTATCCGATCCTCTGACAGATCTGTGGTGTAAAACCGCATGCCACAGTTAATATCGTTGCCCATTGCCTGGGGAATTGCAAAGCCTTTTGTCATCATCACAGTTCCAATCGGAATGCCCGCGCCTTTGTGGAAGTCCGGCGTCAGAATGATCTTCTCAATTCTCTGCCCGTCTCCCTGAAAGAATCCCGGCGCCGCCGTCAGCGCTGCCAGCGTCTCTTCTATCGCCGTCATCTGATGCAGTTCTGCCATGGCTTTTTTCTCCGGCGCCGAATTCTCCGGCAGATAGCAGGAAATTACGTTGTGTCTGTCCTGAAATTCAATTTTGTGTACCATATATCTCCTTTTTCACAGTTCTTTTGGCATTTTAAAACATGTTTTAGTTCGGATACTTTTCCAAATAGAAAGGGCTGGATTTATTTTTTCATGTACGATTATCTTACCATAAATCTTTCGGCAGGTACATACATGGACAGATTGAAATAAACCGCAAAGCCAGTAATAGCTTTATTTTTTTGTCGAAAATAAATTTTTCTATTACACGTTACTTATAAACACTCTATAATATACCTGAGGTGATACGGATGAGACTGGGATACATCCATTATGACCAGAAATCCAATGGTGTAGTCTATGCGTCCCTGTACGAGTCATTTCGCGACAAAGGAAAGGTCAGGACCAGGCGCGTGGAAAATCTCGGAAGGGTAATAGATAAGGAGAATAACATCTTCTGCCAAAAGGGCGCCATCTATCAGTATGTCCTGGGTGAGGGACGCAGGGATGTCCCGCCCTCTGCCCTCCCGTCAGAGCCGGTCGTCCCTGAAGCCGAAAGAATGATACTTGACTTTGGGGATGCATGGTTCCTACAGGAATATCTCTCTGGACAGCCATTCTACGACAGCATCCGGAACACTCTCCCCAACGAGAGCGATACCCTCCTTGCCCTGATCTTCTACAGGCTGCTGACGAACAAGGGGACAGCCTGCCATGCCAGGATATGGTACGAAAGGAATTATTCGTACCTTACGTTCCCGCGTGCGGACCTTACAGGCCAGAACATCAGCAGGGTCCTGAAAGAGCTTGGCAGGGAGGAGATACAGCTCCGTTTCTTTGAGGGATACATCCCTTGCTGTATTCCTCTGTGAGACCAGCCATGGGTCAGAAGTGTCATACCATTCCCCATTCAGCATTTTTTCGCTTTCCGTCATTATGCGCCTCCTGACAACACCTGATTTTGTCAATCTTCTGTCTGTTTCAGCCATCTCCTGAAACCGCTTTATCATCCGTGGAATACCGGCTACACGCCATCCTGGAATTCCATCCGCTCCAGGATGTCCTGCCATGCCTCCCCGTCTATCTCCTCGTCATGGAACAGTTTCCGCCTGTCCTCTTCCGTGATCTTCCGGATGACCCTGCATGGATTGCCTGCCGCGATGCACCAGTCCGGGATATCCTTTGTCACCACGCTGCCGGCGCCGATCACCACATTGTCGCCTATGTGCACACCGGGGCATACCACCGTGTTTCCCCCGAACCATACATTGTCCCCTACTGTCACTTCCCTGCCATACTCATATGCCGAATTGCGGCTGACCGGATGGATGGGATGCCCTGCCGTGTAGATTGCCACATTGGGGGCCATCTGGCAGTTATCGCCAATCTTAATCTTTGCCACATCCAAAAGCGTACAGTTATAGTTTGCAAAGAAGTTCTTTCCCACCTCGATGTGCTTCCCATAATCACAGTAGAACGGCGGGTTCACAAAGGCGTCCTGGGATTTCCCGAAAAGCTCCTTTACCGTCTCCTTGATTCCCGCAAAATCCGAACGGTCCATGAAATTCAGTTTCTGTAAAATCTTCCTGCATACAAGCTGTTCCTCAAAAACCGTATCATCTGAAATGTAAGCCATGCCTGCATCCCGGCGCTGTCTGTTCGTCATATCCATTTTCAGTCATCCTCCATGCATTACATCTCAGGCTGGTCATCGAACCGTCTGTCCTTAAAATAGTATTCCTCATCATGCTCATCGATCTCCCGGTACACCTTGCAGGGGCTGCCGAATGCTATCACATTTGCGGGTATGTCCTTTGTCACCACTGACCCCGCCCCGATTACGGAATTCTCCCCGATTGTGACACCCGGCAGGACCACCACATTTGCGCCGATCCACACATTATCGCCAATCGTGACAGGGAAAGAATACATGCCGTCTGCCCGGTGCTTCGGATGGACCGGATGCCCTGTGGTAACCAGCGTCACATTGGGGCCGATCAGGACATTCTTCCCTATCGTAATCTTCCAGTCATCTATCAGGGTCAGGTTCATGTTCGCATAAGTGCCGTCCCCAATCGAAACATATTTGCCCACCGCGGCTGTAAGCGGCGGCACGATCCAGACATTCTTCCCCACTTCTCCAAAAAGTCTGGGAAGAAGCGCGGCCCGTCCGTCCATGTCCTCCGGCGGCAATGCGTTGAACTGCCGCACAAGTTCCTTTGCGTGCGCCTGCATCGCCATGTTCTCCTCATCATCATTCCATAAATAGCCGTTCTTCATTTTTTCCTGTTCTGTCATCTTCATTCTCCTCCAAATCATTTTCCATTTGACGATATCAGATTTTTGCATTAAAATCAATCAATATCGATTGTATTTATATAACAATCTTCCATAATCCTCTCCATAACCCGGACACTGATTTCCGCAGGCTCCAGTCCTTCCGCTTTCACTGTAACTGTCGCTTCCCCTGCCTGGTATCCCGCGCGGACAGCAATCAGCGCCCTTCCATGATAGGTGGCATAGGTTCCGGTGCAAAAGCCATTTTCGGTATTGGGAACCGCAGAGCCAAATCCCTGCAGCGAGCCGGCTCCTGAAACGACCACCGCCGAAAGCTGCATATCCCATACACTGCTCCTGTCCCTTCATCACAGCGACTGTGGCGCCTGCCCCATCCGTTACACCCCGGGGCAGACCACTGAGGAGCATTCCCACAACCATATCGAGCTGCTCTATGTGGTCAGCGGGAAAATGCATCAGCGCATCGCAGGGGAAGTCTTCTGTTTTGAAAAGGGGGAGTTTTGTCTAATCGACATCAATGTAAAGCATTGTGAATTCTATTCTGCCGAGGAAAGCCTGATTGTCTGTCTGGGAATAGACGATGTTTTCTTTGTAAAGGAAATCAGCCAGCAGATCGGCTCTGAGCTTGACACCACCTTAAAAGCCATGATCAACCGCAAGCGCAGCCAGTATCTGTATATTCGCTTCACTCCAAAGACATCGGAAAAGACAGAAAGCGTCATTACGCTGGAACGGATCGTGGAGGAACTGATGTGCAGCTTTCCCAACAGACAGCACATCACTGTGGATTACATCGAGAGGCTCCTGATTCTGCTGCCCAGGGAATACCGTATGAATATCAGGACTTCCGATCAGGAAGAGTTTCACCGGGCTATGATGGGCGACATCCTGGACTATATAAAAGCCAATTATTCCACCGTTTCCGTACAGGATATCGCCAGTGCCTATCATTACAATCCCGATTACATCAACCGGCTGTTCGTGCGGCTGACAGGCTGTACCATTTCCTCACATATTCAGAAGACAAGAATGAATTATGCCATGGAGCTGCTGCTTCAGACGGATCTGCCAGTCGAATCCATCAGCAAAAGGGCGGGGTATCAGAACATCAGCTTTTTCTACCGGAAGTTCAGAGAGGAATACCAGTGTACGCCTGCTTCTGTTCGCCGAAAATAGGGAAGCCGCGCCCGGTATTCCCCAGAGGTGATTCCATTCTTGTTCTGGAAATGGCGGATAAAGTTAGCTTCGCTGGAAATCCCACCATCATGTTAATAATTAATTAAAGTTTTTTATCACCATTGCTGAATAGTTTTCGTACTGTTTAAATCCATAACGCTCATAAAATGGGATTGTATTTGGGTCAGAAGGCATAATCTTTACATAAAGTACCTTATCTAAATATCCCATTAAACGCTTCATCAGCATATCTCCAATATGCAATCCTTGATATTTGGGGTCTACCAAAAGGTAATGAATAAATGCAACTGTTTCCCCGTCATCTAATTCTCGAACCAGCCCAACCAAACATTCATTATCCCACGCGGAAATAACATGGGTTGAATTGATATTTTTTACTTCTAAATCAAAATACCATAATCTCACTCATATTTCTATCAAATTTTCATTAGATTTCTTCCTCCCTCCGTTTCGTTCTGTTCTGCTGTCGGCTCTCGTTCTGAAGCTCCCTTTCAAGATTTTTCTTGTTATAGCTGATAACTTCCGCATATGCTAATTCTGTGGCGGTCTTGCTCTGCTCCTTGCCGATACTGTCATATTCAGACTGCAAAGACTGTATCTCGGCTTTCCACTGTTTCGGCGTTATCTTCTCGCCGTTCTGTAAAAGTCTCTGCATATGCTCCTTTAATTCGGGGTACTTCGATAAGCTGTCTTTATGCTCCTTATCGTATTTCATTTTCGCAAGTCCTTTGAGTGACTGGCTCTCCTTATAGGTGGCTTGGATTGGCGCATAGAGGGCATACATTTTTGACAGTTCCTTTATTCGGTTTAATTTCTGTCCCTTTGGGCTGCCGCAAGGCAGACAACACCCTCGCATTCTTTTAGGCATTGGGGAGAGTGGATTGTGGATGAGTGGTTTCTCGGCTTTCTGACTTGATTTTAGCGATAATCTGCTGACACTCCCTTGTCTGCAAAGCAACCGACAAGATACGGTTTAACTCGTCCTCGTCATAGCGGTAACAGTCGGGGAAATACTTCCCGATAATACCGCCCATGATGTATTTGTGGTAGTTCTCGGCTTTGCGTTTCTTCTCGTTCTGCTTTTTCTTTTCGTTGGCTACACGCTGTTTTGCCTGTTCCAATGCCTGCAACGCTTTTTCTAAGTTCCTGCTTGCGTCATTCTTGCTTTCAATCATTTTGATACCTCATTCTTTCTGTATTGTGTTGATAGTTTCTGAAAACAAAAAAGGTAGCTGATTGTCTGTTAAGATAATCGCTACCTAAAAGTAAACAATATTCCGTTTTTACATCATTTTTCTGTTCTGATTTTCCCCGACAAATGGGAAGTTGTAGTTTATTTTGATAAGAATGACTTTGCTAATTCTATTTGCTTGTCTCGTTCCTTAATGGCTTCAACCTTACTGTTATTATTCAAAAGATTAATAACCTTTATTGCATAATCAGATGAAACGATAGCATGACCTCTCATATGCCCTGTTGCAATAGCTTGAGCGTATATTCTTGATGAAAACTTACTTATTTCATTAATCGAATTTTTGGCAAGTGTATTAGCTAAAAATCCTGCTTTTCTCAATTCAAATGCATTTGTTTTATTGTCAATTCTCTTTTGTAAAATACCACTTGTTTTAGAAATAATATCATTTTTTGATTTTTCGTTTCCAATATTTATATAAGAAATAAATCTTTCAGCATTTTTAATTGCCCAAATTGCTAATTCTCTTTGAGATAATCTTTCCAAAATATGCTCTAATTTATTTCTTTCGTTCACATCATCAATAATTTTTATCTTATATGAAGATGGGATAATAATTTTATTTTCAATATATAATTGCCTTTCATGTTCATTCCATGCGTATTCTACTGGGTTCATCATATATACCTCTACAATTCCGATTTGTCAAATTGTTCAATGTCATTATCTTACCACAAACGCATACACAATTCCATTAAATTTTGCTTAATCTCCTTTTGCCTTATTCTTTGCAGTCATCATCTGCCTTGCCCGTTCTCTCTGCTCTGTGCTAACCGCCCTTGGCTTGCGGTAACTGACATATGATTTCGGAAAGGAATAGGTCTTAGATATTTCGTCGTGCCCGTTAAAAAAATCAAAAAATTATGATGTTTCGCGGTACAAAAGGATTCAATACAAAAAAGGAAATGCCGCCAGAAAACAATAACGTGAAAAAGGTTCTGGCACGCACCAGAACCTTTCTTTGATTTCTCCAGTTTACTTAATCTTATTGCCGTCTGTATCCCAAATTTCCTCATATGATACGGAGTCATCCAACGCATTCCCCGCACCGCCTACAAATTCAAAGCGCAGATAGATAAAATCCCCACCGTTACATATCTCATACCATTTCCTTTGTGCAGCCCGCTTTCTCCAGCAGGGCGATGACCTCCCTCACCTCGCTCTCGGAGGGCATCCTGGCGGGATCCACTGTGTAGCCGGGATCAATGTCCAGCACGGTAAGGATGGATTTCCACTTGGCGATGTTGGATCCTAGGAGGACGTCTATGCAGCGGTTCAGTTTATGCTGATAGTTCAGCGCCTCCGCCATGTCGTTCTTTCGAAAACTGCTGTATATCCCGCAAGCCGTGGCGGGCATCAGATTATAGGTAGTGCCGATGGCCCCGTCCGCGCCCATGACCAGGCCGCTGAGCATGGACTCGTCCGGCCCGTTGAGGATATTGATGTTCCCGTCTTGCACCAGCTTGATCTTCTCGAACAGGTAGTAGTCCGCTATGGTCAGCTTGATGCCCACTACATTCTCGATGTTCATGATCTGGCCTGCGAACCACATCACATCACAGGTCAGCACCGGAGTCACATAGGCCAGCACCGGCGCTTTTGCAATGGAGGCGATCTCTTTGTAATATTCGATGATCTCATCCGGCTTGTAATAGGCCGTGAGGGAAGGCGGAAGCGATGCTATGGCATCCACCCCTACTCCATTGGCATGTTCGATCAGATCCATGACATCATCCATATGCCCTGCCCCCACATGGGCGATGATCCTTCCCTCTCCCCGGGCGCTCTCCTTGACTGTCTCCAGCATCTGTTTCCTGGTCCTGTTGGGCAGCACAGTGCATTCGCCCGTATTGCCGCCCACATAGAAACCGTTAATGCCGTTCCTCAGATTATACCGAACCAGTTTCTCCACGCTGTCCTTTTTTACATTCAGATATTCATCATAAATAGAAAAGGTGGCGCTGTAAATCCCCTTAAACAAAATATTGTCCATTTCCTATTCCCCTTTCCTGACGCCAGTGGTCACATATACCTGATACGCTTTCCCCTCTTCCCAGGGAAGCACATTTCCGTCAATTGCCTGGCCGTCTACCCGGATCCCGACTACATCGGGGCCGTTGTTTTCATAGTGGATTTCGTAAGCTGCCCCCCGGAAAGCTTTTTTCACAGAGCAGTTCTTCCAGGATACCGGAAGACAGGGCTCTACGCTCAGACCCTCCATCTCTGGCCTTAAGCCAAACACGAAATTCACCAGCGCCTTTTCCAGCCACGGCCCGGCCGCAGTGCGCCAGCTCTGACCCGGCGTGCCGTAGCGGTAGCCTGTCTGCTCCCCGAAATAAGAATTGCACAGGATATAGGGCTCCGCCCGCCCGTCCACCACTTTGTTCCGAAAAGGCAGGATGCACTCCAGATCCCGCTCCACATTCTCCTGGCGCTTCAGCATGGCGTCCGCGGCGATCTTCCAGGCAATGGTGTGCAGATATACCCCGCCATTCTCATGGACGCCCGCAGGCTTCAAGGTCACAGAGCCGATCCTCTCGTCATACTTTGTGTAAGCCGGGACGGAGATCACCGTGCCCAGGGGCGTGGAGAGGTATTTCTCCACCGCATCCATGGCCTGTATGTGCCGGCTGTCCCTTGACACGCCTGAAAGCACTGCCCACAGCTGGGGATTCAGGAACATTTGTCCCTCCTGGTTCGACTTTGAGCCTATGGGCGTGCCGTCATCGGAGATGGCTGTGAGATAATACTCCCCATCCCAGCCGTAAGTCTCGATAAGCTCCTGCATCTCGCGCCCCCGCTGCCCGCTAAGAGCCGCATCCTCCTGCCTGCCGCAGATCAGGGCAATCTCCCGAAACGTCTCATTGGCCCTGTACCAGGCGATGCTGAGCCATACACTGACGCCCTCTCCCTGCATCCCTGCCTCGTTCATGCAGTCATTCCAGTCGCCGCCCCAGATCCGGATCAGGCCGTTCCTGCCGCGGAAATGGTAGAGAAAATCCACGGAGCGGCGGACATGCTCATAGACGGAACCCTCCGAGCCGTCATTAAAGGGAACCGTCTCCTCCATGATGCCTGCATCCCCAAGTTCCTTTAAAATCGTGCCTGCAGCAAAGGAAATCCATACCCCATTGTCGGCAAAATTGTTGTCGCATATGCTGCCCCCCGAAATGGTACGGGGAGCGTACCCGTTGGAGTACTGGTATGACAGTACCCGCTTAAACCGCGCAAGCGAAAGCCCTGGGTTCACCGCGGCCAGGCATTCCGTGTCGCTGGTCATGTCCCGGTATCCATTGTGCCGCACTCTTGCCCAGCGGGAGCCCATATTCGCCTGATGCTTCAGCCAGGTGAACAGCCTGTTCAGCTCCTGATCCGGCGTCTCAATCTCCACCTGCCCCACCTGGGACCGGAAGCTGCGCCGCACTTCCTCTTCGCTGGCCAGCACATCCTCCTGCCGCTGATATCTTTGACATAAAGCTACAGCCTCCTCCCGGGAGAACGCCACGCCGCAGACAAAGGTGAGCGCCGCACTCTCTCCGGGTTCCAGCACAAGGTTCTTCTGCAGCGCAAAGCCCAGCTTCTCCGAATTTCCGCCAACGGAGGCAAGTCCCCCTCTCTCCAGGCATTTGGGATGGGCAAAGGAGCCGTAGGGGCCTATGATGCCGTTCATGGTGCCCTCATAGGAATCCGCCGGTTCCGAGAGGGCCATGAAACCCAGGAAAGGCTCATTTTTCCTGCCGTCAATGTTGCAATGCCGCTTGCAGACAATGCCGCTTAACTCCGGATCAAAATCCGCGGCGGAGAGATTGTAGCCCTGGCGGGCATATCTGTCGTCCACCACAGTTCCGCAGGCGCCGATGAGCCTCAGTTCCTGCCTGACCCTGCCCTCATTTTTCAGACTCACATGCCAGACCTCGCAAGGGTCTTCCCGGGGAACGAAAAAGGTCACAGAAGAACTGATTGCGTTCTTCTTCGTGCGGATGGAGGTGGCTCCCGGGACGTGAACGCACTCATAGCTTTCATTTTCCTGCTCTACGGGCAGGCCTGAGATGCCCCAGCTTTCCCCAAAATGCCCCTCCCCCGTCCCCCGCAGCAGATAAAGCCCTCTCTCGGCCACCAGGCCTATTCTCCTGCCCATTCTGTCCTGGAGAAAGCCCTCCCCTGCCCCTGTCTGGGAGACAAATGTAATATAGTTGTCGTTCCACAGATAATTGTACCAGTTCCGCGGAATGTCCGGTGTGGTGATCCGAAACCCATCCCCGTCTGGCAGAAAATCACCGTATTTGTTCTTCATTGATTAGCTTCCTCCATTGGCCTCCGTCAGGAAAATGCCCCGGGAAGGACGCACGCCGGGCGTGTCGGACCGCACTTCCATCTCAAATTCTTTGGGGCTTTCAAGCACCTCCAGGAGATATTCCTTTTCCTCCCCGGCTTCCACCGAGAATTCCACAGCCTCTGCCCCAAAGGCCACTGTCTGGGGCGCATATACCTTAAGAACTCCCGAAACACGGGCGGAGCCTGCGTTTTTCACCCCGATGCTCACAGCGCGCTCTTTCTCTCTGGCAGGCATGATGCAGGTCATGACCCTGGCCGGATTGACGCACCGTTTCTCCTCCTCCAGCCCGATGGAACCGAAATCGGTGTCTACATATCCATAGTCAAATGCCTGGGAATCCGGCCGCAGGGACCACTCCCCCCACTTAGCGTCCGCAAAGTCCTCCGGGGAGGCTGTAAAATTGCTGTTCCAGTGCATTTCCCCTTTCTGGGCCGACCAGGTAAGGCGCAGATCCCAGGCAGGGTCGTTGATGTAATTGCTTAGGTATTGCTGCGGATTCTCCACAGGCTTTCCGAACTCGTAATAGACTTTTTCTTTCGCATCATAGCGATAGCGAAACCTTGCTTTGGAACAGAAGACATTGCTCTCGATCCAGGCGCTGGCCGGGATACGGGTCTTTCCGTTCACGGGATTCTGGTAGCATTCATGGATTTTGGCAAGCTCCGGGTAGCGGCGGATATATTCGCTCTCCATGGCGCTTACGGTCTCGTTCTTTTCGCTCTCACAGATCTGCTGCTCATACCGGCTCATCAGCTGCTGGTCCGGATGGGCATGTATCTGATAAAAGCGCTCCCGCAGGGTTTTTTCCACCGCATTCCGCCATACGGGATGATCGTCCGCGCTGCGGCAGTCAAAGCCGATGGCCGGGTAGCATTTGACAAAGACATTGTTTTTCACCACAAAGTCCCGTCCCCCTCCCATAAAAGCGGCCCGGGAAACCTCCTCAAAATAATTGCGGCACATCTCCGTTCCGGAGACGGAGTCATCATTGTAGATCGCCATGGTTCCCATGCCCACCCCGCCCAGGTGATGGATATAGTTATGGTTCACTTTGTTCCCGCGGAACGTATAGTCCCGGCCCGTGTAAACGGCCCCGGCATCCCCGGTCTCCAGTACCGCGCTATAGATTTCATTGTCCTCTATCACGATCTCGTTTCCCCAGTACATGATGGCCGTGTGTGGGCAATCGTGAATCAGATTATGTCTGGCCGTGAATCCCACCCCGCTCAGGGAGATGGGCGGATTGTAGCACTTTGTCCATTTTGCAATGCGGTAGATATGGTTGTTCTCCACCAGGCCGCCCGCCTCCTCCAGAGTCAGGCGGTTGCCGCCGAACATCAGCACCCCTCCGTCCCCGCAGTCGTGGATGTCGGAATTCAGCACCCGGTTGCCCTTTCCCATGACAAAGCCTATGGCGTAATTGCCGATATCCCGGAAGCGGCAGTGATCGAATACCACATCCGTAGCAGAGATACACTGCACGGCTTCCCCCCGCACCATCTCAAACGTGATTCCCTCCACCGTGATACGGCTGCTGCCGTCCATGGCCAGCAAAGGCTCTTCCAGCATGGATAATATGATCTCCGAGGATTCCTCCATGGCTTTGGGATAGATGTACACTTTCCCATGGTCATAGTCCACATAATAGTCTCCGGGCTGGTTTACCTCCTCCAGGATATGGTAGAAGCGGAAGCGCTGACCCTCCTTGAAATAATAGTTGCCGTAAGGGGGTGCGGTTTTGATAAACTGCCTCTGTGCGTCCATCTGTTCAATGCGCTCGGTGGAATTGGCCCAGTCATAGGCCCAGTAGCCCAACGCCCAAATCTGGTCGGATTTCTGCCAATGTTTCGGACGCTGGTCCCTGTAATAATAGCCCTCCTCCAGGCGGCCGCCCTCCACATTCCAATCGCTCTCCAGCATTTTCCCGCCCACATCCGTAATGGTAAGGAATCCGTCCCCCTTAGGATACTGGGAAAGGTTCATGGGCTGTGTGTCAAAGAACACCTCCGGATGAGAGGCTCTCGTCTGGCGGCCGAATCCTCTGGAATTGAAGTTCCAGGGGGCCGGGGCACCACCGGCTTTCAGGACATTTTTTCCTGGCGCCCATATTCCCTCCTCCAGGTCGCACACATAGATATGCTCTCTGACGTCTTCGTCAAACCGCTCCGCCACCGACGTCCCGGCCACTTTGCTCCAGTTTCGCAGCCGCTTTCCGCCGTTAAAGCGTACCTGCCCCTCTCCCCTTAAGGTAAGGTTTTGATGCTCTTTTGTCAGCACGAGGCCTTTGTCAAAATAATAAGTTCCCTGCCGGAATATGATTTCCGCTTCCTGGCCTCTACAGACATCCAGCAGCGCCTGGATGCCCGCACTGTCCTCTTTCCCGCTTTCCACATAAAATGATTTGACCATATGCTTCGTCCGAAGTCCGTTGTCTTTATCCTCGGACATTCCTCCATTTTTGCTTTCTTATTTGCTTTTTCAATTTGGCTTTTTTGCGCTTTCACAATGCGCTTTTTGATATGCCTTTTTGCCTTTTTATCTAAAAGGCAGCCATATCCCAAGATGAATATGGCTGCCTTTCTCGGCATACTGATGCTACAAATACTTTCTATTCCTTTATGGCTTACTCAAGATGCAGGGGATAGTCGCTGGCAATGTCAAGTGCGCCTGCAAAATCCTCTTTAATGAAAGTCGCCACCTGTTCAAGACCATAGTCATTACAGTCTTTCTCAAAATCTGCCCACAGCGCTTCAAACTCATCGTCACTCTTAGCTTCCACCATCTTTGCACTTGCTACTGTCCACGCATCATTGACAGAACTGCTCATCATAGTCAGGTTGGTATCAGTGATGCCAACAGTATAGCTGAACGCATCGCTCTTCGGGACACCGCCTCTGTTCTCTGCGAACTCAGCCACTGTAGTGCAGTTGTTGATCTTTCTCCACTCCAGAACACCCCAGGCTTTCTCAATGTCATACATGCCCTGCCAGTACTGATGGTACAGAGTCTGTCCGCTCTTGGGATCTTTCGTCATCATGGTATACGGAGCAGTGTTGATAAATTGACGTCCGATGGACAGTCCGCCGCCGGAACCGAGGCCGGCGTCCCCTGCTGCCTCAAGCCTTTCGCTCCAGTCCTCACACAGCGCGGCGTTCCCGTTCTCGTCATACTCCCACATATACCCTTCCGGCCCGTTGTAGAGGACCATCTCAGCAAAGGGGCTGTAGAACCAGTTCAGGAAACGGAGAGCGCCCTCAATATCCTCACTGTTTGCCGCGATTGCCAGGCTGTAGCCAGTTCCTATAGGCGAATTTGCGCTAAGGTAGATATTCATATCGTCTGCCACGATGGGGTACATTCCCGTATCGCCGTCCGCATGTCTGGCCGTATAGGACTCGCCCATCCACTTCACGGGAGCAAATAATCCCTCTCCTCTGATAAGCCTGGGTCTTGCTGTGGTCCAGTCCGTGGATATGGTGTCAGGAGAGATATAGCCGCCCTGATTCAATGTCATATAGCCCTTTAACGCAGCTTTCACGATGTCTTTCAGTTCTCCGTCCTCAAAGATCGTGGCAACCTGGGATCCATCGCCCTTGGCATATACTGCAAAGCTGCCGTCCACTCTCCACCATCCGTAATAATTGGGCCAGTTGAACATTCCAAGAGGATCTTTTGCATCTTTGCCCCAGCCAAGGATGGAATACACATCGCCCCTGATTCCGGTGGGGACATCGTTCCCGTCATCATCCTTATTCACTATCTCATCAGCTTCTACGCCAGTGTCTTTCATGTCCATCAGCATCTGGAAATAGTCTTCGATATTCTTGATCTGAGGCTCGCCCAGCTTCTCCCACAGGTCGATTCTTGTCATGGGCATCTCTGTGGCATCGTAGTTCTCTCCCACCATTGTAGGCACCACATGAAGCGCTCCGGCAGTTCCGGATCTATGATCGCGCCAGTAATTCAGCGCGCTTTCCATAATGGGATTGTCATAGATGTTCGGCAGCTGATCCTTGTAGTCATCCAGGCAAAGCAGCAGTCCGGACTCTGCAGCCGCAACCGCAGCATCTACTGTCTTGAAGCCTATGATATCCGGCAGATCCTGAGAAGCCATAACTGTCTGCTCTACCTGATCGGTAGAATTAGCAATTCTGTCGAACTTCACGCCGGCATACTCCAGGAAGACATCCTCCACCCAGGGACACTCGTCTGTCATGTCGCCTGCGAAAGGAGCAAAATAGGACAAATTGGATATCTCGCCTGTCCAGGGCGTATCGCCATAGTCAGTTGCCCATCCGACCTTGTTCACTGCCCCCCCTGGATTCTCAGCGTCAGTGCTCTCGCCGGACTCCTCGGTCTTGCTCTCGCTGGATTCTTTGCTCGTCTCGCTCTTGCTCTCCACCGAGTCACTTGCCTTATCGTCCGAGCCGTTTCCACAGGCCACAAGCGACGGCAGCATCATTGCTGACAACAATACTGCCAGACTTTTTTTCAAATAACTTTTTCTCATGCTTCTTCTCCTTTTCTTTCTGAAAAACAGGTCAATACTTCTATGGCGCCGGTAAGGTGCCAGAACCCGCATATTTGCGAGATTCTTTCTTATTAGATCACAACTGCAGGTTTTACTAGCCTTTCACCGCTCCCAGCATGATGCCCTTGGTAAAGAACCGCTGGAAATACGGATACACCAATAGAATCGGGAACACCGTGATAAAGGTCAGGGTGTAACGCACGCCTGCAGGGCTGATGCTGACAGTCTGTCCCATTTCGTCCAGGATGTCGCCCCTCTCCAGCATCTTGGCAAGGGCCGTAGCCTGGTTCAGGTACTTGAACAGCAATGACTGCAAGGTCTCCCATTTTCCGTTCGGCATGTAGATAATGGTGTCCATGTAAGCGTTCCACTCGCCCACCGCACGGAACACGGCGATGGAGGCCAGCACCGGCTTACACAAAGGCAATATGATCCGGGTGAACCGGGTGGTATATCCCGCTCCGTCAATGACTGCCGATTCCTCCAAAGACTGGCCGATGGACTCCACATAAGTCTTTACCAGAATCATGTTGTAGGGGCCTACGATACCCGAGATGACATACAGGATGGGGTTGTTGATCAGCCCCAGGCTCCGGATATTCATGTAGACCGGAATCAGGCCTACGCTCAAATACATGGTCACAATGACATAGCGGTAGCAGAACTTTCTGTGCCACAGTTCCTGCCTGCTCATCACATATCCCATGAAAGAGGTGCACAGTACATGGAGCACGGTTCCCACCACAGTCCTTATCACGGATATCAGCGCCGCCCGACCGATGCCTCCGATCTTCATGACCCTGCTATAATTGTCAAAGTGCACGCCCACGGGCGTAAAGAGAATCCTGCCGTTCTCCACCAGGTCGTTGTTGCTGATGGAATTGATGAACAGGTAGTAAAAAGGCCAGAAGCAGGCAAAGGCAAACAGTCCGAATACTATATAAATGATCACGTCCGCTACCACGTCTCCGGGAGAGCGTTTCCCGTTGACACCGCTGGAGATCATGTCCAAATCTTTTTTCTTTTTTTTCATATCGTCCTCCCCTTAGAATACGCCCTGGCCTTCGCGGAAGCGCTTGGAAACGTTGTTCGCCACCGTCAAAAGCACCAGGCTCACAATGGACTGCACGATACCGACAGCCGTGGACATGGAGAAGTTTCCGCTTCCGATACCCTGGTTGAAGATGTACAGGTCGATGGTCTCTAAGGTCTCCCTGTTCAGCGATGTCTGGAAAGCGTATAGCTTGTCCACGCCGGAACTGAAGAGATTTGCAAAGCCCATAACGAAGAGCACGATATAGAGGGGAATCAGCGCAGGCAGCGTAATATATCTCATCTTCTGGAACCTGCCCGCCCCGTCAATGGAGGCTGCCTCGTAGAGTTCCTGGTCGATTCCGGTGATGGTGGAAATATACACGATGGCACCGTACCCCAGTCCTTTCCAGGTGCCCCAAGCCCACATCTTGATCCACATATGGCTTGGATCTCCCAGGAAATTGACTCTCTGCCAGTTTTCATTGATGGCCGACAGCACATTGTTCAACATGCCGTAGGACGAGGAAAACAGGGAGAACGCAATGGAATAAATGATAACCCAGCTGATGAAATTAGGGATGGTAGTGATGATCTGAACCAGCTTCCGGTACTTTATGTGTCTGATCTCCATCAGGAACATGGCGAACACCATAGGTATCCAGTTCAGCGCCGTTCCCAGGAGCGCCATGCCCAGCGTATTCTTCACTACGCGGACGATGTTCTTCTGCATGGCCGGATTGGTAACCAGGTTCGTAAAGTGTTGGAAGCCTACGAAATCACAATCAGTCAGGTTCTTAGGCGGCTTATAGTTGTAGAAAGCGTACCGTAAGCCGGCCACTGGCCGATAGGCGAATATGAATATGTAGACGAACAGCGGCAGTGCCATCAAAAAGAGCCGAAACCCAGGCGCAAGCTTCCCATCTTTCGTCAATATTGGGTTTTTCTTCTTTTTGTTTGGCACAATTGTACCTGTCGCATTGGTGACGGGCACATTTTCCTTTTTTTTCTTCACAAAATCTTCCCCTCCCTTTCTCTCTTTGGCTGATGTCTGGTTCCTCAATTTACAGGTTCCTTACAAGTTTTGGTTTTCATGGATTTGCTTGTGTGATTAGTATATCAAATTTACTTACCAATGACCATATTCCATATTGCCAAATTAACCAAAAAGAAAGGCAGAAAAAGAAATGTGTTAGGAATTTCATACAAGTCTATAATGCTTCCCGATATTCCTCCGGAGAGATTCCGGCATATAGCCGAAAGGCCTTGTAGAAACCGTTGTAGCTGCCGTATCCCAACATCTCCGCGATGTCCTTTAAGGAATAGTCGGAATCGGTCATCAGGCGCTTTGCCTCCTCCATATACCTCTCATTTTTCACGTCCCGGAAGCTTCGATTGAAAAGGTTCTTTACCAAACGGCTGGTCTGGCGGGGGCTGAGGCACAGGTATCGGGCCAGATCCTCCAGCTGGAGATCCTGCTTCATGGAGGAAGTATTCAGCAGGATGTCCTCGATCTTCAGCTTAGTCTGTTCCCCATATTCCATGGAGGCCTGAGGCTTCTGGAAATCCTGTTCCCCCTCATGCTGCTCCAGCATCTCTGTCAGGGCCAGCGCGAAAAAATGTTTTACCTTGGTCTCGAACAGGAAGCCTGATGTATTCTTCTGCATCAGGCCCAGCATGAACTGAAAACCCTCGTTGAGCCCCTCCCGGATGACCGGGCCCTGGCTCATAAATAAACAGCTGTAGGCAGGGAAAGTGTCGTTTTTCGTATCCTTGTTCCGGGAGATGGTCACATAGAAGCTGATCCTGCGGATAAAGCCCTTTGCCCTTACTTTGTGCTTCAGGTTCGCAGGAAGCACACACAGGCTTTCGGCCTTTATGGCGATGCTCTCCTGATCCGTCTCCACCAGAATCTCTCCGTCTTTCAGGTAATGGCACTCACAGAACAGGTGGAAATGCTGGGGGGAATTCCATTCCTGGGACTCCGAAAACAGATTGGGGATATAGAAGATACGGAAGTCCGTATTCCCGATCGATATCTCGCAGCAATCATATAATTCCAAAAGAAAGCCTTCCATAGCTTATACCTCCCTAAATTAAGTTTATTTACTTTATTTTAACGGTTTAATGGAAAAATTTCAATCCTTTCCTCTTTTTAGTGATAATGTAAACTTTTTGCAAAATTTTTTCCAGGAAACAGTTTTCCAATTGCGCCTTTTTCCCCTGGCACATGTCCGGTTTCGGCGTTTCATGGGCAGTTCATTCCTGTTATAATATAACTTATGAGTACTTGCAGTAGTCTTTTGCCGGTTTGCTATAGGAAGCTGCTCTTGCTTCCTACTAATATCTTTTAACTAATGGCAGTCAGCAGGAACCATACATCAGGAGGTAAGATATGACCAGAGATTTTCGTTCCAAGGGACTCATCATCAACATTGACATCAACTCGGAGGTGATTCCTTTCTTCAGCAGTGTTGTCCAGGACAAGGATATCACGGAGGAATCCTTTTATCCTTTCATCGACCAGTACCTTGACCTCTCCCGGGGGGAGAGCCAGGTAAAAGCTCTGGCCTTTGACATCTTCTGCCAGTATTCCACAGTGGACAGCAAGGTGTTCTCGGACTATTACGCGATCTGGAGGCGCAGGGTGGAAAACGGCTTCCCGGTCAATTATGACAGCTATTTCAAGCCGCAGTCCCTTATCAGCAGGGCATACGGCATCGACCCTTATGACGTGTGGTTCAGACGCACCAGGGAACGCGGCCTGGAGGCCTGGATGTCGGTGCGCATGAATGACAGCCACTGTCCTGACGAAGATACTGTCTTCCTGCGGAGCGATTTCTTCTACGAGGCAAGGAGCAAGGGGTGGATGATCGGCGAGCGCTATGGGTACCGGCGCAATTGCTTTGACTATGCGGTGCCTGAAGTGCGCCGGAAGATGCTGGATTATATCGAAGAGCAGCTGGGGCGTTATGACGTGGATGCCCTGGAACTGGACCTCCTGCGTGAACTTACCTGCTTCGACTATCAAAACTGCCCGGACAAGGCAAAGATCATGAACGACTTTGTCCGAAAAGTGAAAGCCCTGGTGGACGCAGCCGCCCGCAAATGGGGACATGAAATCCGTCTCACTGCCCGCCTGATGCGGGATATGGAGCAGAACCTGGTCTATGGCTTCGATGCAAAGACCTGGGTGGAGGAAGGCCTCGTGAGCCATATCAATGTGAGCCCCCGTTGGGCCAGCTGCGACAGCGACATGCCCATAGCAGAGTGGAAGTCCCTGTTCCCGGATACCCAGATCAGCGCCGGGATAGAGACTCTGGTACTCAGAGCAGGCAAAGACTCCCATGCAGCCGCGGATGTGGTGAACGGCCTGGCCGCCACCTACATATCCCAGGGCGCAGACTATATCTATCTGTACAACTACTTCATCAATCCCAGGAAACCGGAGAGCCCGCATACCAGGCGGACGCTGGATATCATTACCCGCTGCGGCATGGCGGACACTGTGTTTTCTTCTCCCAGGCGCCACATTGTCATGTTTCAGGATGTGGCCCCCTCGGGGCATAAGCCTTACAGGCCGCTTCCCCTGAAAGTGGAGGAAACAGAACAGTCCCTGGAAGTGGACACCGGATACATCCCTGCAGGGAAGAGCGGGAAGCTTATCATCGGCCTGTCCGAGGGCTGTCCCTGTTGTGTGGAGGTCCTTTTCAACGGCAGGCTCTGCGGAGAATTCCAGCCCACCCGGATTTACGCCGGTGCCCAGGAGGAGCCCGCGGCCGCGAACGGATATGTGACCGAAAATGTGCGCCTGTACGAATGCCCCGTGGAACTGGCAACCGGCCAGGATGTGCAGAATGTCCTGTTCCGTTCCCGGAAAGCATGTGTGGATTATGTTGAAATCGTGATCGGATAAGGAGAAATACGGACTTGTGCAGAGAGAATCCCCTGCCCATGCATCGCCATGGACAGGGGATTCTTGCCGTGCTTTTATTCCTTTTGATCAAATATCAAAATCGTCATCATCTGACACCGGATAGTCATAATCATCCTTTTCTTCGGCCAGATCAGGCAATGTATACTCCAGCACGCGCTTTACATGCTTCTTTGGCAGCGGCAGGGGGTTCTCCAGAAACCGGGGCTGAGCCTTTCCTGTCTGCGGCTGGCCCTGCGCTGCTGTCGCCTCTGTGCCCTCCATCAGGATCTCTAAATCCGGCGGCTCTTCATAGGGCTCCTTAGAATCTCCCATCCCCACAGATACCTCCATGGCCTGCGCTTCCTGCTCCGGGGGCTGCGCATACAGGCACTGCCCAAATCCTATGCCTGCCAGTACCACAAATACCAGATACAGCGAAAAGAATGCCGGCATCTCCTCCGTGAAGATTCCAAAACACCCCGCTGCCAGGATGGCACAGGCAGAAAGCAAAACTGCAGAAATCCTCTCTTTCCCTGCCTCGAACCAAAAGCTGAATATGCCAAAAGCCATCACCGCGGACAGAATAGCGATCTCCGGCAAAAATGCAAGAGCCATTGCCTGTGCCGGCACAAGAAAGCCCTCAGGCTGATACAGGGAAAGCCACGCCCCCGCAACCCTGTGAATCTGTTTCCCGCTAAGCCAGGCATCCAGCAAAAAGCAGGCCAAAAAGCCCGCTATCACGCCGGCCAGACACAGAAGTACCGATCCGCCTTTTCTTTTTTTGTCCACGGACAGCCCCCTATAGCAAAAGATACGGCCAAGAACTGCAAATAACAGTACAATCCCCAAAATATCCACATAGGAGCAAAATGCCACAAGGACCCCTCCCAGAAAACATGCCGCAAGGCCCGGGCCGGTCTCTTCTCCCCCCCTGTCTCCCATGGTCATATACCACAGCGCCGCCATGGAAAGGAAAAAATACAGCATCTGAGGGGACAGCACCAGGGAACTTTGCACCATATAGGGCGCACACATACAAAAGCCAAGCGCCACAAGAGCCGCCGCCATCCCCACAAGCCTCCTCATCACCAAAAACAATAGCAGCGATGCCCCGAACTGCAGCACAATCTGCACCCAGATCCCCATGACCGCGTTATTTCCCAAAAGGAGAAAGACTCCCCTCAAAAGCCGGACATAAAAATAGACGGCACCGTGCACGGTTTCAGGGATCCGCTGCCCCTCCGCCACTTTTGCCATCTCGTAATAAACCGAGGATGGAACCTGGGCTCCGTCCACTTCCCGGAGTCTGAGAAAAAATCCTGCCACAAAAAGCGCCACGGCAGACAGACTCCCCAGCACCAGGATAAATCTCTTCTTCTCCCGGGAGAAGCCGGCATGTCCGGCAGCAAACCGATGCAGCAAAAACGCCGTTCCTCCCGCCGCTGCCACACAGATAACAGCAAACACAATACCCATGTACTCCTCAAGTCCCATTGCACCGCAGGCCTTTGTCCCCTGCCACAGCAGGAGCCCCCCGGTTATGGCCGTGTATAGGAACCATATCAGATAGCTAAATGCGTTCTTTTTCCAGTTCATCATTCCCTTCCCGATTCTATCGGTCTTCTTCCTTAGCGACAGCGCTATCCTGCGCAGGATTTCCATCAGATAGTATCTTTTCGATGTTATAGCGGGGCCTGTGCTTCACTTCCATGTATATCTTTCCTATATAGAGCCCCACCATGCCGATAGCCAGAAGCTGCAGCCCGCCCAGAAACCAGACGGACACGATCAGCGATGTCCACCCGGCAACCACATGCCCGGAAAAATAGGAAAACAGCGCATAGATCAGCATAATGACAGCTATAAAGATGACAAAGAGTCCCAGTCCCAGTATCAGGGTAATGGGCTTTACGCTGAATGAGGTGATGCCATTGAATGCCAGCGCCAGCATTTTCTTTAGCGGGTACTTGGATACCCCTGCCGCCCGCTCCTTGCGGTCGTAATAGACCTTGTCCGTCCGGTAGCCGATGAGGGGCATCATCCCCCGCAGAAACAGATTGGTCTCCCTGTATTTGGAAAACTCCTCCACTGCCCTTTTGGACATCAGCCGAAAATCCGCGTGGTTGTATACGGTCTTGACCCCCAGGAGGTGCATTAGATTATAAAAGAGCTGCGCGGAGGTGCGCTTGAAGAACGTGTCCGTCTTGCGCTCCCTCCTGACCCCGTACACGATATCGCAGCCGCTGTGGAACTTATCCAGCATCTCTTCGATGACATTCACGTCATCCTGCAGATCCGCATCAATAGATATGGTCACATCGCTCATGTCCTTTGCAGTGACCAACCCTGCCGTCAAGGCGAACTGATGCCCCACGTTTCCCGCCAGCTTCACTCCCCGCACCCTCACCGGATAAGCGGCATGCTCCTCCTCGATGAGCTCCCATGTGCGGTCTGCGCTGCCGTCATTCACGAAAAGGATAAAGCTGTCTGCCGCGGCCTTTCCTTTCCTGGCCAAATCCTCCAGCACGTCCCTGAGCGATTTGGAAGCCAGCTTCAGAACCTCCTCTTCGTTATAGCAGGGCACTACGATGGCCAATCTGTCCATAAATACCTTTCCTCCAGCTTCTTTCAGCTTTTCCTCCGGTTTTCCCGCCAGCCTTTCCCACCGATCCTGCAATATCTATCCGCTAAACGCTTCCCCCGATTCATGGGCTCCATCATTCATCCCAGTTGTGGTATACTGCCTGCACATCATCGTCATCATCCAGCAGATCCAGTATTCTCTGGAGGTTCTTCACTGCGCCCTCGTCCGTCAGGGCCACATAATTTTGGGGAATCATGGTGACTTCCGCGCTCATCATGGGAATTCCCGCATCCTCCAGGGCTTTACGGACTTCCTCAAAGCTGTCCGGATCCGTCAGCACCTCAAAGCTGTCCTCCTCCTCGCCAAAGTCCTCGGCGCCGGCATCCAGCGCCAGCATCATCAGGTCATCGGCTTCTGTTTCGCATTCCTCCTTGTCGATGATAATCTGGCCTTTCTTGTCAAACATGAAAGAGACGCAGCCGGGAGTACCGATGTTTCCCTGTCCTTTTGTAAAGGCACTGCGCACATTGGCAGCGGTGCGGTTCTTGTTGTCCGTGAGCGTGTCCACGATGATCGCTATTCCGTTAGGGCCATAGCCCTCATAGGTAATGTACTCATAGTTGACATTGCCCACATCTCCGGCGGCTTTCTTGATGCCCCTCTCAATGGTGTCGTTTGGCATATTGTTGGCCTTGGCCTTGGCCACCACGGCGGCCAGCTTGAAGTTGTTATTGGGATCCGGTCCGCCCTCCTTTACCGCCACGGCGATCTCTCTTCCGATGATGGTGAAGATTTTTCCCTTTGCGGCATCATTTTTTTCCTTTTTGTGCTTTATATTCGCGAATTTTGAATGTCCTGACATATTTTCCTCTCCTTTTCTCCTGTTTTTCCGCTTTCTTTACAGACGCTTTCTATCATATCATTTTTCTTCGTTTTGTTCAAGTTCGGATTCTTCCCCGGGCAGCTTTGTGACCAAGACGCTTTGGATCATCTTGTTCTCCACCTTGAGAATCTTGAAGTTGAAGCCGCAAAAGTCCACGTTGAACTCCTCGTCCGGCTCCGGTATTTTGTCAAGCCGTGAGATCAGGAATCCGTTCAGTGTCTCAAATTCCTCGTCCTCAAAGGAAATGCCGAATCGCTCCTCCAGTTCCTCCAGGGGCGTCTTTCCCTCGATTATGTATTCGTCTTCCCCTTTTTCCTCAATATGTTCCGTGATCTCATCGTACTCGTCCAAAATGTTTCCTACGATCTCCTCCAGGATGTCCTCCATGGCCACCAGGCCGTCCGTCTGGCCGTATTCATCCACCACGATGACCATCTGCTGCTTCCCCTCCTGCATCTGCCGGAAAAGCTCGTCTATATTCTTGGTCTGGGGCACAAAGACCGGCTCCCTCATCAGATCTTCCAGTTCCTTTAGCGGCCGGCCCAGCTTCCCTGCCCCTTTGTGGAACCGCATGGCATCTTTCAGGTGCAGGATTCCTATGATGTGGTCAATGTTTTCCTCGTAGACCGGATATCTGCTGTTCTTGCCCTCCATCATGAATGTGATGGCGTCCTCTAACAGCGTATCCGCGTCAATGGCCACGATGTTCTTCCTGTGGGTCATGATGTCCTGTGCTTCCTTGTCCCCGAATTCGAAGATATTGGAGATCATTTCCGCCTCGCTGGCCTGGATCAGGCCCTGCTCGTGCCCCTCATTGACCATGTTGATGATCTCCTCCTCCGTGACATCCCCGCCGTCCGCTTTCTCGTTCATGCCAAACAGCTTCAGGATCGCGTTGGTAGTCAGATTCACCAGGCCGGTAAAGGGGGTGAGGAGCTTTGTGAGAAAGAATACCGGCGTGATGCAAAGATATGCCCATCTCTCCGGAGCCCTGGTTCCCATCTTCTTCGGAAGCAGCACGCCCAGGGTAAGCGTTATGTACAGAAGCAGAAACGTGGAAAGCACCGCGGACACAGCCGCTATGATGCCCGCCGGAACCTCCTCCAACTGAAACCGGCTCTTGGTCAAAAATTCCAGTCCCCTGGACAGAGAGGCCAAAAGCAGTCTTAAATGAACCGTGCCGATGACAATGTTGATCAGGGTAATGATCAGCTGCACGGTATTGACATACTCTGCAGGATTGCCGATGATAGCCTGTAGTCTGATGGATTTTTTGTCTTTGTCTTCCTCGGCCCTCCTTCCGATTTCCTTTTCATTCAAAGAATTCACTGCAGCTCCGAATCCGTAGAAGAACATATCCACCAGAAGCAATGCTACATAAAAGATGATACTGGCAGTAGGTCCACCATCGTCCATTTTAATCCTTTCCTCCAAACTCGTTTTCTTACCGTGGTATTTTCCTGTAATCAAATATTACAGGATTCGCAAAGCGGTTCTTTCATAGAAAGCCGTACTTGCTTCCTATTAATACAGTATTGTAAGCTATAATATACCATTTGTCCAGCAATTCTTGACAAATTGCTTGCGTTCGTCAAGAACCGGGTTGCAATCCGTCTAGAATTGCCTGCGTTCGTCAAGAACCGGGGTGCCTTCGGCCTGTCTCTATGTATCCAGCTCCAGGCTGACCATCAGGGCCCTGTCCACTCTCCGCATAATTTCCCCATCCAAATGGCATACCTTGTCCTTAAGGCGCTTTTTGTCTATGGTGCGCAACTGCTCCAGCAGCACCACGGAATCCTTATCCATGTCGTACAAAGCGGCGTTCAGTTCGATATGCGTAGGCAGCTTCGCCTTATTCATCTTAGAGGTGATCGCGGCGCAGATGACCGTGGGGCTGTGCCTGTTTCCCACATCGTTCTGGACGATCAGGACAGGCCTGATGCCTCCCTGCTCCGAACCGATAACCGGCCTTAAGTCCGCGTAATATACATCTCCTCTTCTCATTCTTCCTCCAAATCCACCTCTGCCCCTTATGGTGAAACCGGGCAGAAATCAGTGCTAATGATGCTATTTGTAGGATAGTATTGCCATATTCTGGCGGACTATTCAAAGGATTGAAAGATCCCCTTTTATCATATGGTGGAACTGCCTGAAAGTTTCCATCCTGCCACCGGCTTTTTTACTGACAGTCGCCGGCATTTGCCAATTCACCTGACTCACAAGCGTCAGATGCTATAAACCGATGGCAAACTTTGTCTAATGTGAGTATATACTGCACACCGGCAAAATTTACTGCCACTCCCCGCTGCAGCCCGCTTCCCTCTCCCGAATGATACAGGCAGCCATCCGGGCAATGTCGCCTGCCATGCAGGCATGTGCCCCCAGCCGGGCCGTCACCTCGTCTCCCGCTTTCCCATGGACATAGACGCCCACGGCCGCGGCTTCGAACCCCTCCATCCCCTGAGCCAGTAGCGCCGCAATGATTCCGGTCAGCACATCGCCGCTTCCCGCCGTGGCCATGCCGCTGTTTCCGCTTAAGTTCACGCAGATGTCTCTCCCCGGGGCGCAAGTGAAAGTCCTGGCATCCTTTGCCGCCACCACCGCATTGAGCGCAGCCGCAAACGTCCTGCCGGCTGCAGGCAGATCCGCCTTGCACTCGGCAATGGAGCATCCCAGAAGCCTTGCCAGCTCTCCCACATGGGGCGTCAGCACAATAACGCGCCCCTCTTTTCCCTGTGCCGCCAAAGAAACGCGTGCCTGGCGGTCGCGCGCCAGAAGATTAAGCGCGTCCGCATCCAAGAGCAATGGCTTCCCGCCCTGGCGGATTAGCCGCCGCAAGCTCTCAGCCGCCTCCCTGCCCTGACCAAGCCCCGGGCCGATGGCATAAACATCCGCCCATTCCATGCCTGCTTCCAGATCCTCATAAGTCCCCAAAAGCGCCTCCGGGACGCTCTGCTGCAGGATGCCCCTGTTCTCCGGCGGGGTGATGACTTTCACCATTCCCGCCCCGGCCCGGTAGCAGGCTCTGGCAGCCAGCAGGGCAGCCCCGGCCATATTTACGCTTCCCGCAACCATGAGTACCTTTCCGAAAGTACCCTTGTTCCCTCCGCCGTCCCGCTTTGGCAGGAGTTCCTGCAGGCTTTCGTCATAGGCATACATTTCCGGCTTTCTGCCAAAAAAACCTCTCTCGGAAATGCCGATGTCCGCCACCTTTACCTCCCCGGCGTATTCGCAGCCCGGATAGAGCACAAGCCCCCTCTTGCAGAAGCCAAAGGTGACAGTGGCATCCGCCCTGGCGGCCCGCCCCAGCACCTCTCCCGAGTCCGTGTGAATTCCGCTGGGCAGATCCAGGGCCAGCCGCCAGCCAGCCAGATTATTGTACCTGTCCAGTGCATCCGCGTACGCGCCCTCCACTGCCCTGGACAGCCCCAGGCCAAACAGGGCATCTACCAGCACCCCATAGGCCCGCTGCCTTGGCATGTCCGTGCATTCCACCGGATAATTTTTCAGGATCTCCATCTGCTGCTTCCACTGTGCGCTGGCTTTTCCCCTGTCCCCCACTGTCCAGACCTCCACCGGATAACCCCTCTCGCTGAGGATCCTGGCTGCCGCCAGTCCGTCTCCTCCGTTGTTGCCCGTTCCGGCCATGACCAGCACCGTACTCGCTATGCCTGTCCCCCCGCATCGCTTCTCTATCAGCTCTACGGCAGCCAGCGCGGCCCGCTCCATCAGGACACACGCTGGTATCCCTATCCTTTCTATTGTGTTGCGGTCATACTCCCGCATCTCAGACGCCGACACCAGATATCTCATCCCACACCTCCCCGCAGCAAAACAGACTGTTGCTTCTCTTTCCCGCAATCAGTCCGTTCTAATCAAAAACCCTTATCTTTGGTTACATCTCCTGTCCTTCCGGGTCATGGTGCATGTCAAAGATGTCCACCACCTCAGCCCCGAATACATCATGCATATAATTATAGATGGCATGGCTGTGCCGCTCCATCTCCTGCTTTCTCACCAGCTTCTTCTTTAATTCTACACGGATTTCCGATACCCATTCTTCTATATCCTGAACATTTTTATTATTCTCCGCCATCATGCCGTAGCACTGATCCATGGTGGCCAGCATCAGGTTGAAATTCACATGTTCGATCTCCTCCGGCAGTTCCAGCAGCTGATCCTGGAGACCCTCCAGCTTTTCATTGCACTCTTCCACCAGGCGCCTGTTCTGCTCGGATTTCTGAGCACTGTCGGAATCTGTCTCCTCCTCGCCGTCCCCCATCATGGAAACGATCTCCTCCATCAGGCGCTTCTTCAGCCGCTTGATGTCCTTTACTTCATTGTTCAGCTTGCCCTGCCTTTTCAAAAGGGTATTCAACTCCTCCTCCAGGCCGGCCACGCCCTCTCTGGCCTCCTCATTCAGAAGCTGGTACCACTTATTGTCCAAGGTCAGAATCGGTATCCGCTTTCCTTTTAACGCCTGCTCAAAAACCGCACGCCTGCTTTCATCCTCTCCATATTTCATAGCCCCGTATGTACCTCCCGAACTTCATTCCCTGCTTTCTTCCTGCTCTTCTTCCATGGATTGCTTTTCTTCCGCAAAATGTTCTTGTATAAAATGCGCTTCCTCTATGGATGAAACGCATTCCATTTGATACCTGCTGATGTTGTAGGACAGTTTCATAAGGCTGTCGGAGAGGTGGACATTCTCCACCTGGATCCGCTCAGGCAGATTCAGATCCACATGGGCGAAATTCCAGATAGCGCGGATGTCTGTCCTGGCCAGCCTCTCCGCCACCGGCACCGCGCTGGTCTTTGGGATAGTCAGCACCGCGATGTCGATGTCGTTGTCCTGAATGAAGCGCTCCAGTTCCTCCATGGGCATGACGCTGACACCCCGAACCCTGTCTCCCACCAGATTCGGATTCTGGTCGAACATGCCGCGGAAGATGAAACCCCGCCTCTCGAAATTCAGGTAATTGCCCAGGGCGCGCCCCAGATTCCCTGCACCGATGATAACGAATTTATGCTGTTTGTCCAGTCCCAATATCTTGCCGATGGCCTCATAGAGATACTCCACATTGTAGCCATAACCCTGCTGGCCAAAGCCCCCGAAATTGTTGAAGTCCTGCCTGATCTGAGACGCAGTCACTTTCATCAGCGCGCTCAGATCCTGGGAAGATATCCGCTCCACTCCCTCATCCTTTAATTCTCCCAGATAGCGGAAATATCTGGGCAGGCGTCCGATAACGGCCTGCGAAATTTCCTTTTCTTCCAAAACTTATTACCTCCAGCCTTACAGGGCAGCGCCTGTCCCTGTATGTCATAGCCGCAGCCTTTTTTCTCCCATATGCCCATCCGGCAGCTCCATGCCAAGAACAGCCCTTTGATTACAGGATTCGCGAACTTGCTTCCCACAATATGGCCCTACTCTACCATGTCCGCATATTTGATACGGTAAATGCGTCTTAAGGAGTCGTTGATCCTCTCCTCGTCAATGTTCCCGTTTCGGACGGCCTCCAGCACCCCCGTATACGCTTTTTCGTAATCCTCCGGCATCAAAAGCATGTCGCATCCCGCTAGGACTGCCATGATGGAAGCCTCGTCCGCGGCATAGTAAGCCGAGATGGCCGACATATCCAGCGCATCCGTGATGACGACTCCCTGAAAGCCCATCTGCTCCCGCAGAATGTTCGTCACCAGTTCTCTGGAAAAAATGGCCGGGTCGTTGTTGCCGGTCAGCGCCGGCGCCCCCATATGGCTGACCATCACGAAGTCTGCACCGGCATCTATTCCCGCCTGGAAAACAGCCAGTTCCTCGGCCAGAAACTGCTCCCTTGTCCTGTCCGAGGACACCATTCCGTCATGGGTATCCTCCGTAGTGCTTCCTATCCCGGGAAAATGCTTCAGGCAAGCGGACACTTTCTGTTCCTGAAGCCCATTTACCATAGAAGTAACGAAACCGGACACTGCGGACGCATCGGAGCCGTAGGAGCGGCCCTGCATGATGCTGCCCTCCACATTGGCCAGGTCGGCCACCGGGGCAAAGTCCACATTGAAGCCCAGTTCCCACATGGCGCTCCCTATGGCGGCTCCTGCCTGATAGGCATTCTGGGGATCCCCGGTGGCTCCGATGTCCCCTGCGCTGTCCACCTTAGGGCCGATGGAGGAGCCTATCCTGGATACTGCGCTCCCGCCCTCTTCGTCCACGGCCATAAAGAGGGGATATCGGGCATACTGGGCTGTATTCGAAAGCATTTCCGTCAGCTGCTCTTTTGACTGTATATTTTTGCTGAAATAAACCAATCCTCCTACAGGATTTGCCTCCAGCGCCCCTTTTGTACTGTCCCCGGCCCGCACGCAGGCACTGACCCCGGTGATGGCCTCGGGCGCCACCACGAACAGCCCTGCCACCTTGTCCTCCAGGGGCATCTGCGCAATCCGCTCGTCCACATAGGCCTCCAGCTTTTCCTCCCGGGTAGGCTCCACTACTTCCGGCTCCGTCACCTCAGGCTCCGGGGTGGGGGTAGGTTCTACGGACGGGATGCTTTCCTCCGTGACCAACATCTCCTCGATCAGCTCCTGCCTGTCCTGTTCCTTTTCCTCCGCGGCCTCTCTGCTCTTCGTCAGAGCAAAAACTCCGTATCCGATTCCGGTTCCCAGTACCAGGAGCAGGATCAGGAACACAATATACACAATGACCTGGTTTTTAAGCCTCCTTTTTCTCCTCGCTTCCCGTCTTTCCTGCTGTTCTCTATTATCCATCTGTAATCTCCATACAAATCTGTAATCTTACTTACAAATCTGCAATGTCCTGAATTATGTACGCTGTCGTTTGGTCATATGGTCATACATTAGGAAAGGAAATGAACTTTCGTCCATTTCCTTCGCTTTCTTCCACTTCATCCTCTGTATTTCGTTTCTTTCGCAAATAAAAGACTTCCGCATTTTGATTCTTCTGTACATCAATGGAAGGATGACATTTTTATTATATTGTCTCCGCTCCCATCTGTCAACACATTGTAGCAATTTTCCATTTTTTTCTACAAAACCGATAAAAATCATAAATTAGTCAACACAAAAATATCATAGATTGCCTTAATAGCCGTCTCAAAATCATCATTGGTCACGCCGATTATGATATTCAACTCAGAGGATCCCTGGTCGATCATCTTCACATTTACATTGGCGTGGGAAAGGGCGGAAAAGATCCGGCCGGCCGTTCCCCTGGTAGATTTCATGCCCCGGCCCACCACTGCTATCAGCGCCAGATCCGACTCTATCTCGATGGAGTCCGGCTTCGCCAGGCGGTAGATGCTGGCCACCACTTTCTGTTCCTTATGCATGAACTCGTCCTGATGCGCGAAAACCGTCATGGTGTCGATTCCGGAGGGCACATGCTCAAAGGAAATCTCGCTCTCCTCAAAGGCCTGAAGCACTTTCCTGCCAAAGCCTACCTCGGAGTTCATCTTGTCTTTCTCGATATTGATGCAGCAAAATCCTTTCTTTCCGGCAATGCCCGTGATGACATACTTTGATTTCTGGCAGGTGCTGCCCACGATCCATGTGCCGGAATCCTGAGGGGAATTGGTGTTGCGGATGTTGATAGGGATATTTTCCTGCCGCACCGGGAAGATAGACTCCTCGTGCAGGACTCCGGCTCCCATATAGGAAAGCTCCCGCAGTTCCCTGTATGTAATCACATCGATTCCCTTGGGATTGTCGATGATTCCCGGATCCGCCACCAGAAAGCCTGACACATCCGTCCAGTTCTCGTACACATCCGCTTGCACTGCCTTTGCCACAATGGAGCCGGTGATATCCGACCCTCCCCTGGAGAACGTCTTGATGGCGCCGTCCGGCCTTGCCCCGTAAAATCCGGGGATTACCGCGTACCTGCTGCCCGCAAGCCTCTCCGCCAGAGTCCGGTTGGTTGTCTCTGCGTCAAAGTTCCCCTCCCCATCGAACAGGATGACCTCTGCCGCGTCCACGAACTCAAACTCCAGATAAGCCGCCATGATGATGCCGTTCAAATATTCGCCACGGGACGCGGCATAGTCCCTGCCGGCTTTGGCCTCGAAATTCTTCTCTATGGTCTCGAACTCTCCGTCCAGGCTTAAGTCCATCTCCAGGCCATCGATAATCTCCTGGTACCTGGATCTGATGGCCGACAGCTCCTCCCTGAAATTCCTGCCCGCCTCCGCCAAGTCATAGCAGGCATAGAGCATATCCGTCACCTTGCTGTCCTTTTTGAACCGCTTCCCCGGCGCGGAGGGCACTACATATCTCCTGTCTGCATCGCTGCGGATGATGTCTCCCACCTTGCAAAACTGCTCTGCGCTTGCCAGAGAGCTTCCACCAAATTTCACTACCTTAGACATATTCCTCTGCTCCTTGCTGTCTATACTTACTAAACGGTCAGATTTATCGCCTGCCCGCCATGCTTTCCCCAAATCCTTACAATAAACGAATCCGGTTCAGAACTGCGTCTCCAAGCTGAGAGCATATGGCCTGAAATTCTCTCTCTCTCATCGCCGGAGTAAAGAAACCTGCATCCTCTGCGCCCTCTGCCGTCACAGGAGTGCTTCCAGCAAAGGCTTCCAGCACAGCGTCACGCGCTGAAGCTTTCGTTCTTACGAAAAACCGGCTTTTCATCTCCGTCATATCGCCCATCACAGCCGCCTCTTCCGACCATGCACGCATCACGGTTTTCCCCGGATGCATGGCGCAGTCCATCACGTCCGCCGCCACCGCACTGGCCGTGGGAAGCTTGCCTGCGCCTTTGCCGCCAAACAGAGCGTCCCCCAGCATGCCGCATGTAACCTGTATGCCGTTGAACACATCATCCACTCTCCCCAGTGGATGCTCCAACGCAAGCATGTAGGGCGCGACCCTCACACATGCGCTCCCGTCCTCGGAGACACTGCACCGGGCCAGAAGCTTTATGGTCATGCCTGCCGCTTTGGCACAGGCAAAGTCTGCCGTGGTTATCTTTGAGATTCCCTCAGTAGCGATTTTGTCCGGATCCACGTTCTTTCCGGTGAGCATGTCAGCCAGGATCGCTATCTTGCGGCCTGCGTCAAGCCCCTCCACGTCCGCCTCGGGATTTCGCTCCGCATAGCCCAGCTCCTGAGCCTGCCTGAGGACTTCGCCATAATCCGCATTTTCCTTTTCCATTTTGGTCAGAATGTAATTGGTAGTGCCGTTTAAGATGCCCGTGACAGACTCCACCCTGTCCGCCAGCAGCACGCTGTTGATGGTGCGGATAATGGGGATGCCGCCGGCTACGCTTGCCTCGAACATGTAATTGCAGTGCATCCGCTCTGCAATGGCCAGAAGTTCGGCGCCATGCTTCGCCACCAGCTCCTTGTTGGAAGTGCACACGCTCTTTCCGGCCTCTAGCGCCTGCTTTGTGAACCGATAGGCAGCGCCCACGCCTCCCATGACCTCACAGAGGATGCTTATCTGTGAATCCTCCAGTATCGTGCCGTAGTCATGTATGATCTTATCCTCATACGGATCCCCCGGAAAATCCCTGAGATCCAGAATGTACTTAATAACGATTTCCTCCCCGGCCCGCTCCTTAAGCAGTGCGCCGTTTCTCTCGATGAGCTCCACCACGCCGCTGCCTACGGTCCCGTATCCCAGCACTGCTATTTTTATCATTGTTCTTTCTCCTTTTCAGCTTTTCTCAAAGCCTTAATCCAGGGGGTATTTGTCCGTCAGCGCCTGCACGATTTCCCTGGCCGCGGGAATCTGTTCCTCGCCGCCTTTCACCACCAGCGCGATGGCCTGAGCGATTCTGTCCATATCTTCCGTATTCATCCCTCTGGAAGTCACTGCCGGCGTGCCCAGGCGTATACCGCTGGTCACGAAAGGAGACTGAGGGTCATTGGGGATGGTATTCTTATTGCAGGTAATGTGAGCCCTGTCCAGAAGCTTTTCCACTGCCTTGCCGGTGAGGCCGAAATTCGTCAAATCCACCAGCATCAGATGATTGTCCGTGCCGCCGGAGACGATTTTCACGCCCCTGTCCGTCAGGCCCTTGCACAATGCCTGAGCGTTTTCGATAATGTTCTTCTGGTAATCCTTAAATTCAGCACTCAAGGCTTCCTTGAAGCACACTGCCTTTGCCGCTATCACATGCATCAGGGGACCGCCCTGGGTGCCGGGGAAGATGGCTTTATTGAAATTATATTTCTCGTTCACCGCATTGCTGGAGAGAATCAGTCCGCCCCTGGGTCCGCGCAGAGTCTTGTGGGTGGTAGTGGTGGTCACGTCCGCGTAAGGGATGGGGCTTGGATGGAGCCCTGCCGCCACCAGGCCTGCGATATGGGCCATGTCCACCATCAAAAATGCCCCCACTTCGTCCGCCACCTCACGGAATTTCTTGAAGTCAATGGTGCGCGCGTAAGCGGAAGCGCCGGCAATGATCATCTTCGGCCTGGCCTCCACCGCGATCTCGCGCAGCCTGTCATAGTCGATGAAGCCATTGTCGTCTACGCCGTAGGGAACGATTTTGAAGTATTTTCCGGACATGTTCACCGGGCTGCCATGGGTCAGGTGCCCGCCGTGATCCAGATTCATACCCATGATGGTATCCCCAGGGGTGCAGACCGCAAACTGCACTGCCATGTTGGCCTGGGCGCCGGAGTGGGGCTGTACATTGGCATACTCGCAGCCAAACAGTTCCTTTGCCCGCTCAATTGCAAGCCGCTCGGTTACGTCCACGCACTCGCAGCCGCCGTAATATCTCTTGCCAGGGTACCCCTCCGCATATTTATTGGTCAAAGGGCTTCCCATGGCTGCCATGACAGCCTTGCTCACCCAGTTCTCAGAAGCGATCAGTTCAATGTGGCTGTTCTGCCTCGCCTGCTCATCCACGATGGCCTGGGCGATTTCAGGATCTACGGCTCTCAGTTCGTCTAATGAATACATGCTTAATCCTCCTATCAAAGTCGCAGCGCGACGGTCTGAAGGGTATAGTCCCCCATGCGCCTAAGCGCATTGCGCACACCTATGCGACTATTCCGCTTCCCGCAATATTGACACACGACACGATTATATCATAGAATAAACTGTTTGCAAACAAAAATTTACAAAATGGGTTTACGAATTACTCCCGTACTGATAAAATGAAAGGTAATAGGAAAAAACAGTACGAAAGACGAGGATTCCCCATGTATCATGTCATCATCAACCCCGCCTCCCGCTCCGGCAGAGGGCAGAAGATATGGACGGAACAGATAGAGCCAGCGCTGCAGCAAAAAAACATCCCCTACCGCCCGCATTTCTCCGAGAAAGCCGGGGACACTGTCCACATCGTCAGGAAAATCTTTGAACAGGAATACGGCGATGTCTCTCTGATCATATTAGGGGGCGACGGAACCGTGAACGAGGCGCTCCAGGGAATGGATGATCCCGGGCGGGCCGTTCTCGGCTATATCCCTACCGGCTCCAGCAATGACCTGGCGCGGGACATGAAGCTTCCAAGGAAACCCCTGGACGCCCTTGACGTGATCTTGTGTTCCGGCAGCCCCCGCACCATGGATCTGGGCACTGTCCTGTATCCGGACGGGGAAAAGCGCCGCTTTGCCGTCAGCTGTGGCATCGGCTTCGATGCCGCCGTCTGTGAGGAGGCCATGCATTCCAGGATCAAGGACACCATGAACCGGCTGGGACTGGGGAAGCTTACCTATCTGGGCGTGGCGCTGCGGCAGCTGTTCGCCTCAAAGGCGGTCTCCGGAAAGATCACTCTGGAGGGCAGATCCCCTGTGGATATCGGGAAGATGCTGTTCACCGCCTGTATGCTCCATCGGTTCGAGGGCGGCGGCTTCATGTTCGCGCCGGACGCTGTAGACTGCGACGGGCTTTTGAACCTGTGCGCGGTGGGGGATCTGCCCAAGCTTTTGATCCTGTTCGCGCTGCCCACGGCCTTTTACGGGAAGCATTATATGTTCCGGGGTATCACCCCCTATCAGTCGGGGAGCCTTACCATCGAGACCTCCATGCCGCTCTGGGTGCATACGGACGGGGAGGTCACGCGGAAGAGCTCGCAGATATCCGTCAGCTGTGAGCGGGGGGCTCTGCGGATTGTGGGGAGATAAGGAAAGAATGGAATCGTCTAATGCCGGAAAGGGGATCGGACACGAAATTCCGGAGGAATAGATAAAAACCTCAAAACTTAAGGAATTCTAAAAATTGCTTAAAAACCAACAAAGACCATTGATTTTTTCATTTTCCAAGCTATACTAGGGAGAAGAAACTGCCGGACGGCAGTTTTATAAAGCAAAAGAAAGGTTGGTTTTTAAAAATGGAGAAAAAGCTTTTCAGGGAGAGGGCAAAGGAACTGTATCTGAAATACAGGCATGCCATTCCCCTGGCAGTCTATATGATCATCTATCTCGCATGGTTCGCCTGGCTGGAGCGGCGGGATGTCAAAGACCTGGACGTGATCCACGTTGGCCTGGACGACTACATTCCATTTTGCGAGGTGTTCGTTGTCCCATATTTTTTGTGGTTTGCTTATGTGTCAGTTGTGGTGGTCTATCTTTTCTTTAAGAATAAGCAGGATTACTACCGCTCATGCGCTTTTCTTTTCACAGGCATGACACTGTTTTTGATCATTTCTACGCTATGGCCCAACGGACATCAACTGCGGCTTGCCGAGATGCCCAGGGACAATGTCTTCACCCAGGCAGTATCTGCCCTGTGGAGGATCGACACTCCCACGAACCTGTGGCCCAGCATCCATGTGTACAATTCCATGGGCGCACATTTTGCCGTCATGCGCAGTGCTGATCTGGAGGGGAAAAAGGGGATCAAGATCGCCTCTGGCATCCTGGCCTTTTCCATCATCCTCTCTACCATGTTCCTCAAGCAGCATTCTTTCTTTGACGTAGCTACCGGACTGGGGCTGGGGATCGTGATGTACATTCTGGTATACCAAAGGGATATTGTGCTGGCGGCAAAGACCCAGCGCGAAATGAAGAAGCGGGTTTCCATGTGAGGCTGCGCTCTCCGGCATCTTTGTGTATGGACAGGCATAATTGAATAGGGAAATGTATCAGGACAGCCCAGAGCCAAGCGGCTCTGGGCTGTTTCATGTCTTCCCCCATTCGTTTATACCGGAAGTCACTAAGGTTTGCAAAGCCAGCCGACCCGCCAGCGGAAAAAATCATGAATCGCCGGCAAATTTGGCCGCTCGCGAGTATAGTTGGCTATAGTTAGGCATTAGTTGAATTTGAATATCTTCTGACAGATCTTGTAGCCTCCCACGGAAATCCTGCGGCCTCCCCTGCCCGGCAGGTTCACGGCATAGCCCAACAGGCCGTTGCGCATCCTGAAGAACAGCTTCCTGTCCTTTGACTTCAGGTATTTCCACAGTTCTTTCTTTTTCTCAAGGTTCTCTTCTGTGCCGGCGCGCAGCAGGAGCACGGAGGATACGGTGGTGATAATTTCCAGGTAGTTGAACATATACTGGTAGAGGCGCTTGTTCTTCATGATTTCCTGTTTGCTGTCCACCAGATAGTCGATCATAATCCGGTTCACTTTCAGCTGCTGGTCAATACGGGATATCATGATCTCCTCATTGACAGACTGGTCTTCCCTTCCGATATAGTACCGGTACAGGTTCACGTCCAAGTAATACATGTTCTTCACATAGGGCAGAGGCTCGAACACATAGAGATTATCCACATAGAACGTATGCTCCGGCAGCTGCAGGCCGCATTCCTTAAGCAGCTTCGTCCGGAAGATCACCGAATGCATCAGGATATAATGGCCTTTCACGAAATGGTGACAGTCCTCCCAGGACATCATTTTTCCCTGGGGCAGGATATGGCGGTAATGCATGACTTTCTTGCGCTTTTCGCCCTCTTTCTCATAGACGAAATTGCAGACCAACATGTCCAGGGCAGATGCCCCCCCTGCCATCTCCCGCAGGGTGTCTAACACCTGCAGATAGGCCTCTTTCTTTACCCAGTCATCGCTGTCCACCACCTTGAAATACAAGCCGGTGGCATTTTGGATTCCGGTGTTCACAGCGGCGCCGTGTCCGCCGTTCTCCTGATGCACGGCCTTTACAATGGCGGGATACCTGCTCGCATATTCATCCGCGATCTCTCCTGTCCTGTCTTTCGTCGAGCCATCGTCTACAATGATGATTTCCACGTCCTCCCCGCCCAACAGTAGGGAATCCACGCATTTCCGCATATAATTTTCCGAATTATAGCACGGAATTGCCACAGATAATAGTTTCATCTCTCCAAACTTACCTCCTAGTTCCTATTGCTCAGCCAGGCTCCTGTTTAGCCGAACCTATGCCGGGTCAGGCTGATGCCTGCCCGGGTTCGCACCCAACCAAGCGTATCTCTCTGATCAGTCCTGTAATTATCCAGACCTGCACTTTGGCCCTGTAATTGCCCAGTCCTGCACTTATCCGGATTCCGGCTTAGTCGGACTCGTACTTAGTCGGACTCGTATTTAGTCGGACTCGTATTTAGTCCTGCCCAGCTTGATGCTCAAATATTTTGTATAAGCGCTAAAAGCTGAAGGAATGGGATATTTCTCTTTTGTCTGCCCCGGCTCTATATAGAGCCAGTCCGTTTTCCCGGCACCCTCCAGGCTGTCCACCCTGACCATATAGCCCTTCATATGCCATTCCCTGTGGGTAAAAACATGCTTCGCGTCTTCCAGGGGCTGTATGCTCAGGGCCCTCCATCCGTTGTCAGCCAGATACTCAGCCACCTCCTCGGCAGTACAGAATCCGTCTATGGAGGGAAATTCATACATTCCTGCTAAAAGCCCCTTTGCCGGCCTTTTTCTAACAGCGGCCTTGTCTCCCTTTTGCACGATCAGGATCGTCTTGTTCTCTATCTGCCTTGGCTTTTTTGCCTGCCTCTTCGGATATTCCTGCCAGGTGCCCGATTTACAGCTGTCACAGAGATGGGTCAGGGGACAATTCCCGCATAAGGGGGCGCCGACAGGAATACAGACGCAGGCCCCGATCTCCATCATGGCCTGATTAAAGTCTCCCGGGCGGTCTTTCGGCATGATTTCCTTTAATTCCTGCTCCACCGCCGCTTTCACTTTCGGGTCATCTATACAGCGAGCATCCTGCCTGAGCCTGGCCACCACCCGCAGCACATTTCCGTCCACTGCGGGGACCGGACGCTGAAACGCTATAGACGCTATGGCCCCCGCCGTATAGCTGCCGATTCCGCTTAAGGCAAGCAGTTCCTCTACGGTGTCCGGCATCCGTCCGCCATGAAGTTTTTCAATCTGGATGGCCGCTTTCTGGAGATTGCGCGCCCTGTTGTAATAGCCCAGGCCCTCCCATAGCTTTAACAGATCCTCCTCTTCTGCCTCTGCCAGATCATTGATGTCCGGCAGCGCTTTCATAAAGCGCTCGAAGTAGGACTTCACCGCCTCCACCCTGGTCTGCTGCAGCATGATCTCCGATACCCATACGCGATAGGGCGTGGGAGTTTCCCTCCAGGGCAGTATGCGCCTGTTCTTATCATACCATTTTAAAAGGGGAATGCATATAGCCCCAAGCTTATTCTTTCCTAAGTTTTTTCTTAAGGTTTCATGAACGGCCGTCTCTTCTTCCTCCGAAAGGACGATGGGGACGGGAGCGTTCACCGTCATGGAATCCGGCGTTATCTTACAGTCATAGGCTAAAATCTCCACCCCAGCCCGGGCGGCCTTTGTCAGGACATCGGCAAATTCCGGGTGGGTCTTCCGGTTCGGGGTAAAATACAGCACATCCTCCATCTGGACAACAAACATCACAATGCTGCGGTACCCCTCTTTCTTTGCGGCGATCAGTTCCTCCACATGCTTGACCGCCCTCTCCGAGGGCGCGTCCGGAAAGCGCACGACTCCGTCCTCCTCCAGCGTCACGCCCTTGACCTCCATGAAGATCCGCTCTCCTTTTGCCTCCATATAAAAATCGAAGCGGGAATTGCCGTATTTGGCTTCGGGCTTTACTAAGGTCACCTCCGGCGAGAACCCGCCGCCCAAAAGCCATTTCTCCACTGCCCGGTTAGGAGCCTGGGAGTCCATGTTCACCAGGCGCTCCCCCTTTTTTACCGCCACAAGATCGTAGGCTGTGGAACGCGACGGATTGGTGCTCTTTTCCAGATAGACGCAGGCGTCTCTTTGCAAAAGTTCCCGGCATCTTCCGGTGTTCTTTACATGCACGGTCTCCACTCTGCTCTCTCCGCTATGCCCGTCCTCATCCGCTATTTCCACCCGGGCGATAAATCTGTTCGGACGTTCCAGGAAACGTCCCTTTATTATATGTTTGTATTCCATCTGGGAATTTTTATCTCCTTATTGCGTTTCCTTCTCATTCCAGTTCCGCAGCAGCCCCTCCAGTACCAGCTATCGCAGAAAACTCTTATCATTTCTCGGCCAGGCTTTCCCCCAGGGAATGGGGCCCTCCTGCTGCCCTGCCGTAAGGCACCCTGGCTGCAGGCACGGACTGGGCGGCGCTCAGGGTATGTACTGACTGGTCGTCAAAAAATATCTGCGCGCCGAAAGCTTTCAGCACATCCCGTTTCTCCAGGCCTCCTAAGAAAAACGCCTCGTCCATCCGCACGTTCCAGGCCCGCATGGTGCGCAGCACGCGCTCATGGGCCGGAGCACACCGGGAGGTCACCAGCGCCGTCCGGATAGGACAGTCCTCCGCCCCCAGCTCCCGCTGCAGCCCGGAAAGCTTTTTTAAGAAGCTGGCAAAGGGTCCCTCCGCAAGAGGCTCCCTGGCGCGATTGCGCTCATTCTCCTCAAAGGCGCTCAGTCCCTTTTCCTTGAAAATCATCTCCGACTCATCCGTAAAGAGCACCGCATCCCCGTCAAAGGCGATGCGTATCTCGGGATGTGGCCTGGGCGTCATGGGAATTACCTGCGCCCGGCCGCTTTCTTCCCGCTGGGGCACCGTACCCGGCTGCGGCAAAATGCCCTGAATCTTGTGTTCCGTGCAGATAATGCCCGCTGCTATGCCGCTGTCAATGGCGCTCCTCACATCGTCCTCATAGGCCGATAGGAACAAGTCCGTGTGGAACGCCGCCAGGTATGGAGCCAGCGAGGCGCCGCTCACCAGCACGGAACGGGTTATGTCAAGGCCGTAATGTGCGATGGAGTTGAACACCCTGAGGGAACTGTCCGGGCTGTTGCGGGACATAATGATGACGTCCACCAGCCTCTTCCCGGGCCTGTACGCGTTCAGCTTCAGCAGGGACTTGATAAGCCCAAAGCCGGGACCCGGCTTTAGGATATCCTGTTCGTGCTCCACCTGATAGCTGCAGTACGCCCTCAGTCCGTCTCTCTCAAAGATTTCATTCTCTACGGTCAGGTCGAAAAGAGCCCTGGAAGAGACCCCTATCACCATTTTGTTTTCCTGCTGATGTGTCATATGCCTCTCCTTTCCGTGTCCCCGCGCCGGCCGGCTTTCGTCTGTGCCAGCCAGGCTTTCGTCCATACCGGCCAGACAGGCTTTCGCCCGCACCGGCCATTTTATGCCGTCCGCCGCATTTCAAGGGAAGCACCTGGAGAAGCGCCTCATCTCAGCCGGTTGCACTCGTATCTCTCCAAAGTCAGCAGACAGGTGCGCAGGGACTCGTAGCGTTCCTCTATGTCCCCGTCATCGATCTCAATGTCGCTGGCGATTGCCATGGTGGTGATCATTTCGTCCGTAATCCTGTGATGCAGTCCGGCCAGGATGTTCAGACGCTGCTCATAGCTGTCGGAGTCCAGAAATTCCATCACCATGGGATCCAGCTCCTCGCCCTGACCTGCCGTGCCCGCGGCTTCCCCGCCGCCGGCAGCCTCTGCATCGGTTCGCCCGTGCAAAGCAGCGGTTTCCTCCGCGCCGGTCCGCCTCTCCCAGGCAGCTTCTTCTCCGGTATCTGCCAGTTTCTTCGGCTCAGCCCTTTCCCCGGTGTGTGCCGGCTCCTCCCCACCAGGGGCCTGACCCCATACAGCGTTCAAAGAGACCCCCGGCTCCTCAGTGAAAGCCCGCTGCCTTACGGCCTCAGGCCCCTGCAGTTCAAACCGAAACTCCTGTCCTGCATCGGGATATTTCTCCCTGTCCACTTTACTTACGAACATGGCCAGAGGTCTGGCGTAGATCTTAAAGTCCCCGTAAAGCGCCTGATAGATCACCAACTGTTCCCCTGTCTCCGTATGCTCTGCGACAGCCGTCACCTGATACAGATTTCCCTTAAAATGTTTATAGATTTCCTGTGGTTTTGGAATAAATGACATTTCCGGAAGCTCCTTTCTGATTCTTTTCCTACAGAAAGTATACCCCTATTTCTTCCAAATGTCATGCGATTCCTGTCATTTGTCCCTAAAATTTATCTCTGAATCAATCTCAAAAGCTGCACTTGCAAGCTATATTAAGCGCAAAAAACCACGGCAGACGCCTTTCACCTCTGCCGCAGCCAAGTCTCTTTCTTCTGCCTGTTCTTCTTTCCATCGCGCGCCTCCTTTTAGAACATACGTTCTTTCCATGTATAATAGAATAAAACTTATGTCCCCATTTGTCAACAGCTTTAAACAGGCAAATTATAGCACTTTGACAATAGAATCTGCCTTTAGATTCTATTGTATGAAATTTTAAGTACCTTAAAACTCTCTTAAATTCTCTTCAATCATAAGTTTCGTTGTGCCGCCTCAGTAATAATACATCCCATGGCCGCCGCAGCACCCTCCCCCGAAGCAGCACATGTTGCACATCATAAAGGTACAGACCCACCTGGCACAGAGATTCCCCATGCCGGAGGTGGGATACCCGTACTGGGCCTGCCTCTGCTCATACCAACTGCCGCCGTTCTCGAACTGCTGCACGAGATTACGATAGTCCATATTGTCCGGTTCCAGGCTCAGGGCACGCTTCGCGTGCTCCAGCGCCGCCACATTATTCCCCAGCCCGGAATGGGCAATGGCGCTGTAGTAGTACCATCTGGCGCTTCTATCCCGCTCGTTCATGCCGTCCAGGGTAGTCCTGGCCTCCCTGTAATAGCCGTTTCGGATATAGTTGCCCGCAGAGCGTATATAATTGTTCTCCTCATAGCCAGTGTCCATCCCCTGGCCAAAACCGCCGAAGCCTCCAAAAGGACCGCCGAAGCCCCAGAACGACCCGCCTCCGCCGTACCCGCCGCCCTGGCCGCCCGAACCGCCACTCCTGCCATAGCCGCCGCCTGAATAGCCGTTTCCGCCATAGCCGCCACCATAACTGCCGCCGTATCCGGAAGTACGCTCTTTCATGATCTGCTGGTAAGCCGACTGGATCTCCTTGAATTTCTCCTCCGCCTGATCCTTGTTGGGATTGTTCACATTGGCATCGGGATGATACCTGCGGCTCAGCGCCTTATATGCTTTTTTGATCTCTTCCTCGGAAGCATTTCTGCTTATGCCTAACACACTATAAGGATCGTACATGGTTTCCTCGTTTCCCGGACAGATGTCAGCCGCCCGCAATCTCCGCAGACGGCTCTGTCACGACTCGCTCCCTGCAGCGGCCTCACCGGCCTGCTTTTGCTGCCTTTTTTCCCGGACAGCCTCGTACCTGCCCCAGACGCCGGAATAAAGGATGTTGCGGAGGATCTCCACATTCTCCAGAATGGGGAGCTTCTCAAATTCCTTGCAGCACTCCGATATCATCATGGTGAGTATGGTCCTGCACTCCTCCTCGAAATCAGCGTTTGAGTACCTGGGCTTTAAAGGATTCGGCGTCCCTTTCCGGATATCCTCCTCCACGTCCTCATAGGCATCGCAGAGGTAGATAAATTTCCCCAGGAAAAATCCAAGCCTGCGCAGGCTCTCGGCCCATTCATCCTCCCTGGCCACCATGACCTCCGCCATGACCCTGCCGAACAGCCCCGCCAGGGCATCGATGTCCGCATCGTTTTCCTTCTCCGCATCCGAGAAGTCCTGCATCAGCAGGTTTATGGTCCGAATCTTGTCCGCGTAAATTTTCTTCAGCCGCCCTGTCTTTCCCTCCAGCAGTTTGCCATAGGCAAGCTTTAAAATCTTTCTCTCATCCTCCCAGTCATCCTGACATTTATAGTATGCGAACAGTATGTTCATGTCCGCCGCATATTCCGTAAAGACATTATTCCTGGTAGGATGATCCTCAAAGGGGTGGGCGATGCACTTACAGCTTCCCTGGAGGGTCTTAGGCTCATAGAGGCCTGTCAGCAGAACAGCCAGAAAGGTCATATCATAGCTTAGGGAAATCTGTCCGCAGACGCCGTATTTCCTTTTCAGGTCCCTGCAGATGCCGCAGTAATAGGACTGGTATACGCCAAATTCCCTGAACTTCATTTCTGCTTTGTTTACAGTGATATATCCGAACATCTCATACCTCCACGGACATCCCGGAATCTGTTCTCAGCTCTTTTTGATAAATTCTTTTCCGCATTTTTTACAGGTGATGGCGATCCTGCCCCTTCCCCTGGGCACACGGATCTTCTGTCTGCAGTTAGGGCATCTATAGATATGGTATTCCTTATGCTGCGCCAGTTCTTTTTTCTTCTTCCCAAAAAAGCTCCTGACTTTCATCTCCCGTTTGAGGTACCACTGATTCTCCAGCGAGCGCTTACTTACATTTCTGGAGAACATCCTGAAGTACGCGTATATCATAACCGCAGTGGCCAGCAGATAGAACATCCCTCCCCCCAAAAAGGAAATCAGCAGGCAGACGATGGCGACGAACATCAGAAACTGATTGAAACGGTCCGTCCCATAACGTCCCCACATAAAACGCTGCAGCTTTTCTCTCATATAAATTCCTCCTCACAAAAATGACCAAAACACGCCTGCGCTCACTATGTAACATTTTAAACTTTTTTGTAGGAAATACAATTAAATAACTATAAATTAAGTTTAAAAAAAGCGCATGGCGGCAACTGCCGCCATGCGCTCTGCACTTCTCTTACGCATCTTTGCCCGCAATGGCCAGATCTCTGACCAAAATGGAGGGGGAGCCGTACGTTCCCTGGACAAAATCCAGATCGCTGCCCAAAGCCTCCACATTCTTGAGCAGATCGAAGAAATTACCGGACACGGTAAAGTTCTTGATGGGAGCGGCTTTTTCTCCCTGGGCGATCAAAAAACCCTTAGCTGACAGGGAAAAGTCCCCTGTGACGGGATTTGCGCCTGCGTGAAGACCTGTCACCTCGGTGACAAAGATGCCTGTCTGCGCTTTCCGGAGCAGCTCTCCAGGCACTTTTGCAGGCTTTCTGCCCTCCGGCATATCCTCGGTTGTCCCGGCAGCAGGCTGAATGTAAAAGGTAAAGGGGCTGACGCCGATGACGGACGCATAGGAGGGTCTTCCGGCATTTCCGGTAGACTTCACCCCTGCCTTTGCCGCAGTCTTGAGATTGTGGAGCAATGTAACCAGGACGCCGTCCTCCACTACGTTTTTCGCATAGGTAGCCACGCCCTCTCCGTCAAAAGTCCATTTTATCACATTATCATGATACATAGGGTCATCCACGATAGTGACAAAATCTGCCGCGATCTTTTCCCCTTCTTTTCCATTCAGCAAAGACATGCCTTTCTGAGCCGCTTCCGCTGAGAAGACGGAAGAATAGGTCATCAGCAGCGTAGCCATGGTCTTATTGGAAAATACTATGGTGTACTTTCCGCTGGGCACGCTGTCCGCTCCGATGGTGGACACTGCATTTTCCACCGCATCCGCGGCGATGGCCTTTAGGTCAAACTCTTTCAGGTCGCCCCTCTTCGTCTCATGACCGTCATACATCTCTCCGCCAGCCGCCACAATCGGTAAGGCGTAGCACATGGAGAAAGCCACTTTGTCCTCCAGATCCAGGCCGTTGGAATTGTAAAGGGCACACTTTTCCCCTCCATAGGCCATGTAAGCCTGGGTGCCGTCAGCCACCCTCTCATCCGCCTGGTACAGCTCCCTCTGGAGCGTCAGTGCCGCGTTTGTCAGTTCAACGCCTGTGGGCTGCGTCATCCTGCTCTCCTCCAGCACGGCATACTCATCTCCTTTTTCATGGATGAAAGCTTTCTCCTCGCTCTCAATGGAGGCAGCGTTGTCCAGCGCCCTGAGAACCAGGGACTTTGCTTCCTCTTCCGTGCGGTTCTCCGTGGAGGCATAGCCTGCTTTTCCGTCTATGATGCAGCGGAAACACACGCCGCAGTTGTCCTCCGTGCTGTATCCTTTTACTTCTTCCTGAAATATTTCCACGGAAGTAATTTCGCTTTGGGTATAATATAACTCATAGTCCGCGATCCCGTTTTCCCCGGCGTATCTGATCACGGCTTTCTTAAACTCCTGATATGTCATTTTAACCTCTCATTCCGCCATTCACCGGCATATATTCCTGTAAAGTCCAATCTCCGCGAAAATCCTCAGCGTCCCCCTACCACAATAGAGGAAACCCGAATCAGCGGCTGACCCACGTCCGTGGGAATGCTGCCGGAGGAGGCGCCGCACATGCCCTGGGCTCTGGCCACATTCTTTCCCACCATATCGATGTTCATCAAAATCTCCGAGCCCTTGCCAATCAGGCTTGCGCCGCGGACAGGCTCGCAGATCTCGCCGTTGCGGATCACATAGCCCTCGTCCACGGCAAAGTTGAACTGACCTGTCACAGGATTTACGGAACCGCCGCCCATCCTCTTGGCATAAAGGCCGTATTCTATGGAGGAGATGATTTCCTTGTCTTCATCCTCTCCCGCCGCTATGTAGGTATTGGTCATACGGGAGGTGGGCTCAAAGGTATAGCTCTGCCGCCTGGAATTTCCGGTGGAAGCCATGCCCATCCTGCGGCCGTTGAGCTTGTCTATCATATAGGTCTTCAGGATGCCGTTTTCAATAAGGACATTCCTCTGAGCGGGAGTCCCCTCATCGTCAATGTTCACGGAGCCCCAGGAATTGGGGATAGTGCCGTCATCAATGGCCGTGACCTTTGTATTGGCGATCTGCTCTCCCAGCTTTCCTGCGAACTGGGACTGTCCAAGCGCTACTCCGGATGCCTCCAGGGAATGGCCGCAGGCCTCATGGAAGATGACGCCCCCGAAACCGTTCTCAATGGCAACGGGCATGTTGCCCGCCTGGATATATCCCGCGTGCAGCATCGTGACGGCCTGCCTGGAAGCCTCTTTTCCTATGGCCTTGGGATCGAATTCCTCGAACAGTTCCAGTCCTTTCCTGGCTCCGTGGTTTTCGCCGCCTGTCTGGTTCTCCCCGTCCTTGCTGGCAATGGAGGAGACGCTGACCCGGGTGCGGATCTGCCTGTCCTGGGCAAATAGTCCCTCGCTGGTAGCAATGAGAATCTTATGGTCCACCTCCAGGTAGTTGCCGCTGACCTGGCTGACCTCATCGCTGTAGTCCTTTGCAGCCAGGCAGGCCTCCCGCAGATAGGCAATCTTTTCCGCGTTCCGCACATCCCCTGGCACAATCTTCACCGGATGGATGTCCCCAAACAGACGCTCTCTGAGGACAATATCCTGAACCAGGGCTGTATCCGCCAGGGCGTCAGCCACCTTGGAAGCGCAGCTTAAGACGGCTGCCGAATCCAGGGAGGACGCGGAACCCGACACGCATCTGGTTCCCTTGAAAATCCGGATGCCAACGCCGGCGATCACCGTATCCCCGATCTTGTCCGTCTTGCCGGAGATGATGTTGATGTTCTTGTTCAGAGAGTGCTCAGCGAACACCTCCGCGTAGTCAGCGCCGGTTGCAAGTGCCCGCCGCAGCGCTTCCTTTACCAGTTCTCTCGATAACATAGAATAACCTCCTGTCTTTCTTCATAAACAATCAAAGGGAGACCACCGCGGCAGCCTCCCTCTTTGATCTGCTATCTTTTTCTCAGCTCCTGAGCCACATCCTTCATGGAGAAGCTGATTCTGCCCATCTTGTCCTTGCCAAGGCAGACCACCGTCACCACATCGCCCAGGGTCAGCACATCCTCCACGCGGTTGATTCTCTCTCTTGCAATCTTGGAAATGTGAACCATTCCCTCCTTGCCGGGGGCAAACTCCAAGAATGCGCCAAATTCCTTGATGCTAACCACCTTGCCCTTGAAGATCTGGCCTTCCTCGAAATCCGTCACGATGATCTTCACCATCTCTACGGCCTTGTCCATCATTTCCTTGTCCGTGCCGCATACGGATACATTGCCGTCATCGGTAATGTCGATCTTGACGCCTGTGCGGGCAATGATCTCATTGATGGTCTTTCCTCTCTGCCCAACCACATCCCCGATCTTCTCGGGATCGATCTGGATGGAAATAATCTTGGGCGCGTAAGGCCCTACCTCCGGTCTGGGCGCGGAGATGGCGGGCTTCATGCAGTTGTCCATGATGAACAGCCTTGCCTCTCTGCATCTGGCAATGGCACCCTCCACGATGGGTCTGGTCAGGCCATGAATCTTGATATCCATCTGGATGGCTGTGATACCCTCTGTGGTACCGGTCACCTTGAAGTCCATGTCGCCGAAGAAGTCCTCCAGGCCCTGGATATCCGTGAGCAGTACAAAGTCATCGTCCGTATCTCCGGTTACCAGACCGCAGGAAATACCCGCCACCATCTTCTTGATGGGCACGCCTGCCGCCATCAGAGACATACAGGAAGCGCAGGTGGATGCCATGGAGGTAGAACCGTTGGACTCAAAGGTCTCGGATACGGTACGGATAGCATAGGGGAACTCCTCCTCGCTGGGCAGCACAGGGATAAGCGCCCTCTCCGCCAGTGCACCATGGCCGATCTCACGTCTTCCGGGCCCGCGGGATGGTTTGGTCTCGCCTACGGAATAGGAGGGGAAGTTGTAATGGTGCATATATCTCTTGCTGACCTCGTTCTCGTCAAGGCCGTCAATCCTCTGGGCCTCGGACAGGGGCGCCAGGGTACATACGTTGCAGATCTGGGTCTGCCCTCTTGTGAACATGGCGGAACCATGCACACGGGGAATGATGTCCACTTCTGCCGCCAGAGGGCGGATCTGGGTGATTTCACGTCCGTCGGGACGCTTGTGGTCTTTTAAGATCATCTTGCGGACGGTTTTCTTCTCATACTGATAGACTGCCTCGCCAAGGATGGCCAGCCATTCCTCTTTCTCCGCGAAAGCCTCCTCCAGCTTCTCGGTGATAGCCTTGATATTTCCCTCTCTGGTCTGCTTGTCATCGGTAAATACCGCTACCTCCATCTCCTCGGGAGGCACGATTCTCCTGATCTCCTCAAACATCTCCTCGGGAATGGCGCAGCTGGTGTACTCATGCTTGGGCTTGCCGCACTCGGCCACGATTTTGTCAATGAATGCTATGATGGTCTGGTTGATCTCATGGGCCTTGTAGATGGCCTCGATCATCCTCTCCTCAGGCACCTCATTGGCGCCTGCCTCGATCATGATGACTTTCTCTTTGGTGGAGGCCACGGTCAGGTTCAGGTCGCCGTTCTTCCACTGCTCCTGGGAGGGGTTGATGATCAGCTCACCGTCCACCAGTCCCATCTGGGTCATGGCGCAGGGGCCGTCAAAGGGAATGTCCGAAATACAGGTTGCGATGGCGGCTCCCAGCATGGCCACGATCTCGGGACGGCATGCGGGATCTACGCTCATGACCATGTTGTTCAGGGTCACGTCATTGCGGTAATCCTTGGGGAACAGGGGACGCATGGGCCTGTCGATAACGCGGCTGGTGAGCACGGCGTTCTCGCTGGCCTTTCCCTCTCTCTTGTTGAAGCCGCCGGGGATTTTGCCCACGGCATACATCTTCTCCTCAAACTCCACGCTTAAGGGGAAGAAGTCGATTCCCTCCCTGGGTTTCTCGGATGCGGTGGCGGTAGACAGTACTACCGTATCCCCATAGTGCATGAACGCGCATCCGTTGGCCTGCTTGCCCACGCGGTCGATGTCGACTTTCAGCGTGCGCCCGCCTAATTCCATTTCGTAGGTCTTGTACATAAAAATTCCTCCATTCCGCCGCTTTTGCGGCTGTTTATGGCAATAGGAGAAAGCTCTCCTACCGCGTGATAAGGAACAGAAGATACCGAAACTACTGAAAAAAATACGGAAAGCATGCAAAGTCCATACCTTTTTCAGCGGTCTCGGAGCTTTCTTCTGTTCCTGGTTGCCATGTAGTCAGGTGCAGTCGAATTCATGTGCGGTCTGTGATAGAATTCAAGTGCGGTCTACAATAGAATTCAAGAGAAGAATTCTCTTGTCAAGAATAAGCAGACCTGATCCGCGTCTGCGCCTCAAGCCTGCTTTCTCTGCAATGCTTATTTTCTTAAGCCAAGTCTCTCAATCAGGGCACGATATCTCTCGATATCCTTTTTCTTCAGATACTCCAGCAGACCGCGTCTCTGGCCTACCATCTTCAGCATACCGCGGCGAGAATGATGATCCTTGGGGTTCACTTTCAGATGCTCTGTAAGCTCCTGAATCCTGGCGGTCAGAACCGCCACCTGCACCTCGGGCGAGCCGGTATCCCCGGGCGTCCTTGCGTACTCATTCATAATTGCCGTCTTTTTTTCCTTAGAAATCATTTCTCTTTCCTCCTAAACTTTTTGACCGCCTGACACTAAGACCGGGCCGGAGTGTCCCTCATCCGAGCATCGGCTGGAACGGACATTTCATGTCTCGTCTTTCACATCCGTTATCATAGCATATCCAGGGATGATTGTAAAGTAATAAATTTACATTTAATCCTGCAAAACCTTTACATATTTTACCGGAGTCCGGTAGTTGTAATTGCTTATCTTGATGCCTGTCCTCTCGGTGCTGGCATGTATGACCTGTCCGCCTCCGATATAGAGCGCAACGTGGTTGATATAACCGCCCTTTGCGTAGAAGATCAAGTCACCGGGCTGCAGTTCTCCCGCGGAGATCGATGTCCCCACCCTGGCCTGATCAGCTGCCACACGGGGGAGGGATACGCCGTACTTCGCAAAGACGCTCAGGACGAACCCGGAACAGTCCGCACCATGGGTCAGGCTGGTGCCGCCCCATACATAAGGGTTCCCAAGAAACTGCTTGGCGTATTCTGTCAGATCCACGCGCACATCGGACACGCCCACACCATAGAGAAGCTCTGTCATGGTGATGGCGGTGTCAAGCTTCGTCACCACATCCACATATTCCGCAGAGACATATACCTCATCGCTGTCCACGGCCACCTTGACCCAGCCGTCCAGCGTCTCTAAGTATTCCAGTTCCTCGCCCTGTCTGATCTGCATCACCACGGCGCTCTCCGTGCTGGGGGTTTCCCGCACATTCAGGCCGTCCACATTGGCCACCGCCACTGTGCGGACAAGCTCATTGGCCTTTAACTTGGCGTCTGGGCCTATGAGCAGATAATCCAGGCTCACATATCCCTCCACCTCTCCGGACTGGATATGGGCCCATCCGTCCACCGTGTCGAGAACCTCGCAGGCCGCTCCCTTGGGCATCTTCCCCACCAGCTTTCCGTCCAGCGAAGGGGTCTCGCGCACATTGAGAAGCTCCTCTTTCACATTGGAGATACCGATGTTGGTATATCCCCAGGAAGCTCCCTGCGCCTGCTGGGCCAGCTCTATATATTCTTCCGTAGAGAGGTTCGAAGCCAGGACATTGCTCACGCCTGCGGACTGCAGCACGCCGTTGTTCTCAGCGGCATTCACCGAAAGAGGCTGCAATGCCAGACAAAGTGCCAAACCTGCACAAGCTCCTGCGATCTTTCTGTTCCTTAAATATCTCATGTACATCTCTCCTATTTTTTAAATGTTTGACAAAATTATTACGAATTTGTTACATCTAAGGAGATTATACAGGCAGCGCCCCCATCTGTCAACCATTTTTTAAGATATTTTTAAGTTATCTTAACATTTCTTACAAAGTTATTACGCATCCTCCACATCCCGCTCCGCCGCAATGACAGCAAAAGCGATATTCGTGGCGTGATCCGCCACCCGCTCTAATCCGGAGGCGATGTCCGAGAACATCATGCCCGCTTCCGGCGTACACTCCCCCCTGGTAAGGCGCTGCACATGGGCCTGCTGCATCTCTTTCTCCTTGCGGTCCACACCGTCCTCCAATGTAATGACCTCCTGCATATGGCTCTCATCGCTTCTGGCAAACATATCCATGGAATACCGGATCAGGTTGATCACCATGTCCAGCAGTTCTCCCAGCTCCTGCTGGGCCTCCCTGCTGATGGAGATTCCGGTCTCCTTCCGCCGTCTGGCCGCATCCGCTACATTCTCCGCATGGTCTCCTATCCTCTCGATGTCGTTGACCACATGGAAGATGGCGCCCAGGCTTTTCAAATCCTCGATGGGCAGAGTGGTCTGGTTGATCTTCACCAGGTAGTCGGTGATGGCATGGTTTAAGAAGTTGATGTTCTTCTCTACCTCATAGACTTCATTGATATCGTCTTCGTCCAGCGTAACCAGGGCATTCATGGCCCTGGTCAGGTTCTCGCTGGCCAGGGAAGCCATGCGATCCAGCTCCTTGATGACCTCCACCACAGCGGTGGCAGGATTGAAGACTACTTTGTCTCCTATGTATTTCAGCTGGTAGCTCTCACGATAATTGACTTTCCTGTCCTCACCGGGCACGCACAGGCAGGAGAGCTTCACGATCCACTTGGAGAAAGGGAACAGGACTATGACCTGGACAATCTTGATCATGGTGTGGGCATTTGCCACAAAGCGTCCCCTGTCCGAGGATATGGCCCAAATCAGCTTCATCACCGGCTCCTGGGCCACAAACAGAACCACATACAAAAACAAAGTGCCGATGACATTGAACCAGAAATGGATCAGTGCCGCCCGCTTCGCGTCCTTTTTGCCTGACAAAGATGCCAGCAGCGCAGTGGTGCAGGCTCCGATATTGCAGCCCAGAATGATATAGAGTGATATGGACAGGGACAAAAGATCCTGATTGGCCAAAAGCAGCACGATGCTGACCGTGACGGAAGAACTCTGGATGATGGTGGTCAGAACCAGCCCCATCAAAGTGGCCATAAGAGGATTGCGCAGCGACCCGATGAGGTTCACCACCTGGGGCTCCTCTTTCATGCCTGCCATGGAACTGGACATAGTGCTGAGCCCTAAAAACAAGATACCAAAGCCTATGATGATATCCGCTAATTTCTTCAGCTTCTCATGCTTGCAGAACATGGCCACCAAAACGCCCGCCAGCAGAAATACCGGGGCGTAAGCCGAAAGGTTAAAGGATACCAGCTGGGAAGTGACTGTGGTGCCGATATTGGCACCAAAGATGACGCCCGCCGCCTGGTACAGATTCATCAGCCCTGCATTCACAAAGCTGACCACCATGGCGGTACAGGCCGAGGAGGACTGGATAATGGCGGTGAAGATGACGCCCACCACCATACCCGAAAAACGGTTTGTAGTAAAAATTTCAAGGATACGCCGAAGTTTGGCTCCGGCCACTTTTTCGATGGAATCGCTCATCACGCGCATGCCGAACAGAAAAAGCCCCAAGCCCCCTGCCATGGATAATAGGATATTTGCACTCATCTGATTTCTCCCGAATTGTTTCTCTCTTGTAGCCAAAAACCGCATACTTTACTATTCTACGGGAAAAACCAAAAAGTTACAATAGATTTTTACAATATTTTTAAGGAATGTATTTTTATAGAATGCCCTAGAATCTATATTTGAATATTACCTCACCACTCAATATCACTTATCCCCATAATGGTCTTTGCACGAAAGAATCGTTGTATTCTCTCCTGCAAATTTATATACAATGCGGTTCTTTTCATCAATACGGCGGCTCCACCATCCAGATAAATTTCCCGACAGCGGCTCCGGGTGCCCCATGCCCCCAAAAGGATTCCTCTGTATATCCTTGACAAGACGGTTTATCTTCCTTAACGTCTTCTTGTCCTGCTCCTGCCACTCAACATACTCCTGCCATGCTTCATCTTCCCACAATATTCCCATAAGCTATACCTCAATCAGCTCATGCTCTTTAGGGATTGACTTCCCCGATTCAATGTTTGCGGCACGTTCTTCCAGTACCCTTATATTGGATTCTGAATAAAATGTATCTGCCGTAATCTCAAATGGTATTCTTCTTTCGTTACCCACCTTGACAGCAAAAATATTGAACGCTGTACTAAGCGACAGCCCCATTTCTTTACAAGCTGATTCCATCTTGCGTTTTACATCTTCATCAATTCTAAAATTTACCATTGTCTGTGCCATATTCTTATCGCTCCTTCCTTTTTTATTGTAGCACAATCAATACACATTGTAAAGCATTTGTTTCTTGTTACTTAAGATTGGGCATCCAATCTGTCACAGAACAACTCCTATATGGCAACAAGGGCAGTCCTTGCTTCCGCCGAGGATGCCCTTGTTTTGTCTCCTATCCTAATAGCCAAATTATGTCCTTTCAATCATTTTCCATTATGAAATATATCGAACACAATCTTTCGTTTCTAATACCTAATATTTCCAACATAATACCGTTTATCCCATCTCTTCTTCCTCTTTTTTCTTTTTCAGTATTATAAAGAGAATTCCCAATGCCACAGTAATCGCAACTGTGCCAATCATAACAATCGAAATTATATTCCATTCGCTTGCCTCTGGTACTGTTTTGTTTTGCTCCATATCATTCAGCACTGAATTCGCCTGCGTGATCTCAGCCTGTTCATCCTGCGTCTCCAAACTGCTAGTTTCGTTATCTTTGTCCTTATCTTTCACACCGCAATCACTTCCATGTGTACTACCACTGGCAGAATTATCTGCACCGCTTCCACTCACTTTAACGTTATCGGATACGGCATTATTTCTGATAGCATTTTCTCTTTCATGGATCCCCTCGCTACCATAATGTCCTACGTTGTCTTTAGCAGTTCTTTCATCGTTTTCCTTTCCGCTTCCATTACTGTCAATGTTCCCACTTCCTCCGCTTTCCTCTCCGTTTCCATTACTGTCAATGTTCCCACTTCCTCCACTTTCCGCTCCGTTTCCATTACTACCGATATCCCCACTTCCCCCATTTTCTGCTCCTTCATTTCCTCCGTCCTCTTTTTCATCGCCACTATCTCCTGATGAATCCGCTTTCCTGATAACAAAGCTTCTTACTATAGTTCCCTGATAATTATTTTTTCCTGTTATGGAAATTATCCCCTTTCCTACATCTACATTATTAGTCCATGTCACCACATAGTCAGACCCCTCAACCAATTCCGCACCACCAATCAATACCGTTGGAACAGGTTCCTTTGCAGTACCGTCATAATCACACGACTCATAAGGCAAGAGGATTTCTGTCCTCTCATCCAACGTCCTAGGCTCTATCATCAAATCCAATTTCGTCTCCATGCCGTTATAAGTCACAGTCAGACATTTCATTCCGACAGTATACATGTCTATATCACTCACATTTGTGATGTATCCGTCAATATTTTGAGAAGTTCCGTCACTGTAATATAGCGTGACTATTATGTCATCCACATTCAAATTATCTCCATATTCATATGACGTTCGCATCTTTTCAGCAGTTATGTATGAAGCCTCAACTGGTCTACTCTCTTCTTCATGCAAAATACCTTTTCCTGTATAAAGCGGGCTTTCATTGTCTGTCATATACCGTTCTGTCCCTTTTCCATCAGACACCACAAAATAAAAAGTCTGTGCCGTATCATCCATTACCGTTAAATCAAATACTATAATTCTCGTTTCTCCTCCTGCCATTCCCGGTAAATCAGTACAATAAAGTTCTTCTGTATGCGCTTTATCTTTATAAACTGTCAGGATTGCATCCGAAGACAGAATACCGTTATTTTTCACTGTGACACTGGCAAATCGCTCTCCGCTACTGTAATCCGAATGGGATTCTACAGATAAATCAGGTTCTCCTATTGATAAATCAATGACATTATCCTCAACATTTATTTCTCCCTGTGCCATAATTGTCAGATTGCGAGCATAGATTTCCTTCATCTCATCTGGTAACCTTATTCCATTCCAGATAACTTCCTGAGAGGTTCCGGGAGCAATGGATAGTCCTGCAATTGTATCGCTAATATTCCCTTCCAAAGAAGTAATATTCAGGCTACTTACTTCCTTATTTCCATTGTTTGTGACAATCAGATGGATGGGATATGTCTCTCCCGGTGTCCCATTTTCCTCGCCATACCAGGTAATTGCCATGTCCACCCGCTCTTCGGGTGTATACATATAGAGATGTGAATACAAACAATCCCTCTCCTCATAACTGCTGCCCACATAGACCATACGATAATCCGAGCCATCCCGATAACCGCTAAGTTGTGTTGTATATTCGCTTTCCAATTCACCTAATCTGAACGCTTCCGACCATTCGCTTCCATCAAAATCCGTACAGTACACATCCACATTTGTCTTTTTATCCAAAGATGTGACAGTCCAAACAATTGACGTTTCTCCACCGTTGCCCTCCAAAAGGAAGAACTCCTGTCCCATTGATGGCAATTTATCCTCATCAAACACCAAATTTACGTCCTGGCCGTTGGCCATACAGGCTATGTTACCGTTCTGATACCAGATCAGACAATTTTCCCCTGCCACTTTGCCAAATCGCGGAACAGAATCCGTCACGTTATTAGATGTCAATACAGATAATTCTTTTCCCTCATCAATTTTTGCAATATATAATTCTCTGTCACCTTGTGTGTTCAGATCCCCATCCGTATCTAAATCTGTAACAACATTAATTTGTGAGCCTAACATCCCCATATCTATTGTCAACGGATAAAATCCTTCAGCTAACTCCAGTTGCTTTATTGCATAATTATCTTTAGAAGAAGCATAACAAATGTTTATCTGATTTTTGTTGGAAAATACTCCTTCTTCCGCGGATACGTCATTTGTAATCCATGCCATATAAACTGTCCCGTCAGAGCCAATGGCAATCTGAGGCTGTAAATCCGCTTCAGCAGTCGCAAGAGATCGTGTACTCTTAACAACTCCTATCCCACCGTCAATAATAGACATCATCAGATTCATTTCTTTCCCTATTTTTGCAATTGCTTTTAAAGAGTCTGTTTCTAAAAGCTCGTCCCCATAAACGCTTCCTGCATCAGACCATATAACATAAATATCCTTTCCTTTTACTGCAACATCAAAATCAAAATCTGCCGTCTCATTAGTCCCACCATCTGCACGCTGAGCTTCTGACCAGGTTCTCCCATCATCTAAAGAAATCCGGTAGAACAATGCTGTCTGATTTTGAGTTTTGCGTCCTTCCACACCATCCAAATAAAATAAATAAAGTTTATCCTCCACCCGCTTTATGCATGGCGATGCACTTTCAAACGAATGTCTTAAAATACAGGTAGAGTCTGAAAGTTCTGCCCTCTCCATTGAATACGGCACTATTTCCGCTTCTTCCTCTCTTCGAATAAGATAATCCATGGGGACTAACTCTGCGTCAGACATATCCCAACAGCTTACAGCGGGATCAATTGATCGGCCACCATAAGCTGCCTCTCTTCTGCTGCTGTCATAGAGAGTCCAACTGCCGTCAAGTTTTGCCAATGTTTTACTCCAATGTTTGAACGCTTTGGCTACTATCTTTGCATCTCCTTTTAATGATACTTTGTCATAATCATTACTAAAACGATGTAGCCAGTCAACAGACAATTTTCCATATGCACCAACTGACAAAATGCCTTCTGCTCCTACTCCGCCATTCAGTTTTACATTTAAAGACGGTTCTATTTCTAAAGAACCACCTTGAAGCATATCAAGCCCAATATCACCATTTCCATATGCAAGCTGAAGTTCGCCTGTCGCGGTACATGCCATACCGCATCCGAACGTAAGATAAACCGGGACAACAATATAAAAATATTGTGTATAGTCCATATCTATATCCACTTTAACAATAACACCTACATTTATGCGCAGATTATTTGCTATGTCATCCCAGTATCCTTCGCCATATCCCATAATATCGGCATCAACAGACACCAATCCGGCTCCAAAAGGTTGCGGCTCCTCTTCTTCACTCCACGCTTTTACTGCTTTGTCCGCCAGACTCTTATACCTTTCTTTCATGGCTTCCCAGGCTTCAGAATCATCAGAAAGACCTTTCCAATTTATTGCTACTCTGACTTTACCATCATCGTTCATATTAATTACAATCGGCACACGCGATTTAAAGCCAAATTCAAATTCAGAATTTCCAAAAATCGGTATATTTCCGGGAATCGTCACTTTTAATTTGTCCTTTAAATCAAGTTTCCAATCTTTTGTTATTCCTTCTTCCTCTTTCATATACTGTGATAAAGACGTATACAAAGAATCTGATCCTTCGGAAACTCTGATTCCCAATTCCTGTTTATAAGATTTTCCATCACAGTCATATACTTTTACATATACTTCATAACCCGCTTTCAATTCTTCTATGTAAGAAGATATACTCCCATCTTTATGATTGACACATTTTCCTGTAAATTCGAATATTCCATTTGTACTTTCCTGAATGGCTTTATTATTCTGAATCAACAGATATCGTACTGACTGCCCTGCAGCTTGCACGCGCAATGTGAATTTTGTATCATATCCATTCATGACCTTATCCAAATCCTGATGAATCATATATGTCATTCCATTTAAAACGTCTTTCTCCTCTTCAACTTTCGATTGTAAAACAGCTGATAAAATCTGTATTTCTCCGGTATCAGGGCAAAGTACGATTACCGAAATTTTCCCTTTCTCCAATATCTTCGTTGCTACTCTCGAATGATACCTCTCTTTCTCAATCCTGATTTCCGTCTTTCCTGACGAATTCAAAGACACAGTCCCTGTCTCATTTGTAGTATAATGAGTATTATTCACATTAACCCTTGCGCCAACTACAGCTTCTCCGGTCTTTCCATCAATAATCTGAAGTATACTCTTATTTTCACCGGGATTGATAACCATAGTAGCAATTTCTGTTTTATTAATTGTAATCCCTTCAATTTCAACTTCCTTTTCCTCAGGTACATGATTCTTCCCTAATGCCACACTATAGTTCAAATTTTGTGGCAATTCCGTTACTATCGTACCGTCAGAGCGATACCATCGTTCTGATGGCAAAGAAACAGCTACTGTAAGATTACGGGGAGTGTATATTGTGGTTAAACTGTCACAATGTTCAAAAGATATAAACGCATATGTTACCCTACCGACATCAAAGTTACTTAAATCTAAATTTGTTAATTTGCTGCAACCATAAAACATCCTATCCATTACAGCTACATTTTGTGTATCAAAGCTGCCTAAATCCAAATCCGTTAAACTATGGCAATCATAAAACATATACTGCATATTTACTACATTTTTCGTTATAAAATTACTTACATCCAAACTACATAAATTATTACATCCTGCAAACATATAAAACATGCTTGTTACTTTGCTTGTATTGAAATTGTCCAAATTTAAATTAGTCAACTTCTTACATTTATAAAACATCTCTCTCATATCAGTTACATTTTCTGTATTAAAATTACTTACATCAAGATTTTCCAAGTTTTCACAATCGCTAAACATCGATCTCATGCCAGTCACATTTCCTGTATTAAAGCTACTCAAATTCAAACTTTCCAGCTCGCTACAATTATGAAACATCGCACTCATGCTGGTCACATTTTCTGTATTAAAGCTACTTAGATCCAAACTTTTCAACCTTTTACAGTCAAAAAACATATTTGACATATATGTTACATTTCCTGTATTAAAGCTGCTCAAATCCAAACTTTCTAACTTGCTACAAATACGAAACATATCGCTCATATCAGTTACATTTCTTGTATTAAAACTACTCAAATCCAAACTCTCCAACTTGCTACAGTCCCAAAACATACCTCTCATATTAGTTACATTACTTGTATCAAAATTGCTTAAGTCCAAGCTTTTCAAATTATTACACCCTGAAAACATAAATTCCATATCCGTTACATTACTTGTATCAAAATTGCTTAAGTCCAAGTTTTTCAAATTATTACACCCTGAAAACATAAATTCCATATCCGTTACATTACTTATATTGAAATTACTCATGTCCAAACTTACCAAATTACAGCAACCACTAAACCACCTTGCCGCATCTGTTACATTAGTTACCTTAATTTCCGCTGATATAATGGATTCCTTATAATCTTTCCATGCTGAATCACCTTCCAAAAGATCTCCCATTCCAGCAACCGTCAATTTTCCGTTCTCATCAATTACCCACACTATGTCATTAGAAGCCCCTCTGGCAATATAACTTGAGAAATCTGCATTTGCCTCTATTTTGTCCGAATTTACAGGCAATGCTTCATCTTCACTGTTTTCTTCACTTTCCGCATCTGTTCCACTGACATGGTTTTCCTGAATAAAGTTTTGTTTTTCTCTATTGTTGTCCTCTGGTTGTTCCTCCGTTACTGTACTGTCTGTACTCCCACTGCTTTCAAAATTATTCTCCTCCGATTCTTTCTGGCTAATATTCTCATTATCTTTTTCTGTTTTTGCCTTGCTCGACTCGTCCTCTTGAGCAGTATCATTCTCATCTTTCACATAAGCTTCTTCCCCACTGTTTTCTTCACTCTCCGCATCTGTTCCACTAAAATGGTTTTCCTGAATAAATTTTTGATTTTCTCTGTTGTTATCCTCCGATTGTTCCTCTTTTACTGTACTATTTGTACTCCCGCTGCCTTCAAAATTACTTTCTCCCGGTTCTTTCTGACTAATATTCTCATCATATTTTTCTGGTTTCGCCTCGCTTGACTCATCTTCTTGAGCAGTGTCAGTCCCATCTTCATCAACCTTTGTGTAATTTTCAAAATCATCATATTCGCTCCCAGCTATAACCATTAATGTCCTGCTCCTTACGCACAACACCTCCGAAATAATCAACAGTACACATAAGACTCCCGCCAACACTCTCTTTTTCTTTCCTTTCTTCATCTGTTTAGCCTCCTCATATGAATTAAATACATCACAACCTATTGCATTTCCTCAAATTTTCAAGGAAAAGCAATTATACTATTGTTTCCTGCATTTTTAGCATTATATCATTTTATTTCCTATATATCAATACATCTAATGGATTATATCTCGTATTTTCTTGTTTTTTATAGGATATAATACAACAAAAGGAGAAAATCATAATGTACGAAGAAGAATTCCCCATCAGGCTTGCCAAATTAAGAGCAAAAAAAGGTGTTTCCGCTCGGGATATGAGTCTGTCAATCGGTCAAAATGCCGGATACATTAATAACATAGAAACAGGAAAAGCGCTTCCCTCTATGTCAGGCTTTTTCTTTATATGCGAATATTTAGGAATAACTCCTCAGGAATTTTTTGACACAACTTCAGAACAGCCAGAAGAATTACGAGTCCTTATAAGGAATTTGAAAAAATTAGAAGCAAAACAATTCAAAAATATCAGCGAAATTGTAGAAGGATTAATCCGAATGAAATGATACCGTTTCTGTATTAACATTAAACACTTCATTTCTCCATTAGAGCAGGAGTTAACTTTTCACTTCAGCGAAAGTTAAGAAATGTGTTCTCCCAGACAATGCCCCGCTCCCGCTGCAATGTCCTCTTGCAGCTGTTCCCGCAGCGCCTCCACGCTCTCAAAGCGCCGCTCCGGCCTCCAAAAGCGATGCAGATAGACCTCCACATGTTTCCCATAGAGGTCTCCCGAAAAATCATAGAGATAGGACTCCACGCCCATGGTTCGCTCGTCTGACACCGTAGGCTTATAGCCTACATTGCTGATGGCACGGTACAGCTTCTCCCCATAGCGCACCTGAGAAAAATAGACCCCGTTTGGCGGCAATAGCTTATCCTCCCCAGGCAGTACGTTCACCGTAGGGAATCCCAGCGTCCGTCCGATCTGCTTTCCCCTGACCACCTCTCCGGCGATGAGGTAGGGCATGCCCAGCAGGCGCTTCACCGCTTCCATCTGTCCTGCCTCCACCTTTTCACGCACCAGCGTGGAGCTCACTTCCTCTCCTTCCATGCGGATCTTGTCGATGGTCTTTACCTCAAACTCCAGTTCGGGCCCAAGCCTGCGCAAAAGCGCCGCGTTCCCGGCCCCCTTTGCCCCAAAGGACAGATCCGTCCCCGCAACCAGGAAGCGCGCCTGCATCTGCTCTGCCAGAATGTCCCTGGCAAAGGCCTCCGGAGCCGTGGCGGCGGTCTCATGGTTCATAGGGAACTCGATCAGAATGTCCACGCCCATCCGCCCGAATAAAAGCCTCTTTTCCTCCCTTGTGGTCAGTGTCCTCGTGTCCGGGCAGCCAAAAAGAACCGCCGGCGGCGGATCAAAGGTGAACACGCATGTCTTCAGACTGTCTCTTCGGCTCAGGATTTCCTCCAAAAGCCGCCTGTGGCCGATGTGTATGCCGTCAAATTTTCCAATGGCCACAGCCGTCTCCTGTCCTAATTGAATTTCTGTCGTCCCAGCAATGATTTCCACTTAAATGTCACTCTTTCTCCAAAAACATTTTTACCGGCCTGTACCATTTTCTGGCTGTGTCATAGGCATAGATGCCCGCAAAGCTGCCGTCCGGCCTGTACATCCGGACCCATCTGTCCGGTGCGTATTGTTCCCCCTCCACGGTCTGCTCCGGCGCTATGGCATTGCCATTGTCCAGCAGCCTGCAGGCATCCTCCTGCACGCATAGGGACGGGCAGTCCGTGAACACGCTGTCCACGGGACGCAAAACATGGAGCACCCTTGCCTGAGTCGCGCCTGCCTGACCCGGACTTGCCTGAATCATGTCTGCTTGGCCCACACCCGCCTGCCCCATCCTGCCCTCATCTTTCCACTGCTGGAGCTGCCCCAGGGTACAGGCATCCTCCAGGGAAAACCCTCCCACTCTGGTGCGGCGCAGGCTCTGCATGGTGCCCCCGCACCCAAGCCGCTCTCCCATGTCCGCGCAGAGCGTCCTGATGTAAGTCCCCTTGGAGCAGGCCACCCGCATCCGAACCACCGGAAGCGCACATTCCAGTATCTCCAGTTCATATATCTGCACCGGCCTGGCTTTCCGCTCCACTTCCTTTCCCGCCCGGGCCAGCTCGTAGAGCTTTTTGCCGTCCACCTTAAGGGCGGAATACATGGGCGGTACCTGCCAGTACTCCCCCGCGAAAGAGGAGGCTGCCTCCCTTACCTGATCTTCCGTCACGTTTACCGGGGCACGGGCCAGAATCTGCCCGGTCACATCCTGAGTGTCCGTCTCCATGCCAAGAAGCAGTTCGGCCACATATTCCTTGTCCCTGTCCGCCAGCATATCGCACAGCTTCGTTGCGCTGCCCAGACACACAGGGAGCACACCCGTAGCCAATGGATCGAGTGTGCCCGTATGACCGATCTTCCTCTGCCCGCAGATGCCCCGCATCTTTGCCACCACGTCATGGGAGGTAAATCCGGTTTCTTTATCAATGATTATGATTCCGTTCATCATGTTCCGCTTCCCACTTCTTCAGTTCCTTTTCGATATGTAGGGAAAGATTGTTCACGCAGTCGTGGAAAGTTCCCGTCATGTTGCATCCGGCAGCCCGGGCATGGCCTCCGCCGCCGAAATAAGCCGCCACCTGGGCCACGTTCACTTTCTCGCTGGAGCGCATGCTCACCCGGTATTCCAGCACCCCGGTCTCATACATGAAGATGGCGCAGTCTATCCCGCGGATATTGCGCAGCTGGTTCACGATGCCCTCCAGATCCTTTGGCCCCACATTGTAGAAATCCATGGTCTTCTTGTCAATGGAACTGACAATGCAGCTCCCTCCCAGAAAACGGATGCTTTCCATCAGGGCTCTGCCCATGACCTGGGCCTGCACATAGGTCTTCTGGTAAAAGGTCTCCAGAATCAGGTTCGGAAAGTCAAAGCCGTAGCCGATCAGCTTCGCCCCTTTCTCAAGGGTCCGGGGCGTGGTGTTTGAGTATTGGAACACGCCGGTGTCATGGATAATGCCCACATACAAGGCCATTGCCATGTCCCTGTCAAGCTGATCCGTGTCCATCAGGTCATAGAGCAGCTCGCAGGTGGATCCGATCTCGGGCCGGATCACATTGATCTGGCCTCCGCCAATGTTGCTGATGTGATGGTCTATGTTGATGGTCTTCCCGGCCGCCTTAAAGTACTTCTGCGCCTCTCCCAGTCTGTCCGGAGTGGCGTCAAGGGCGAAAAACACGTCAAAAGGAGGCTCCTCAGGGAAATCGGAACAGATCTCCTCAAATCCCCTGATGTCCTTGAAAATGTCTGCCGGCTTCTCCAGGAACACTTTCGTCTCTGCCCCGGGCAGGCATTTTACCAGGTACTGCCACAGTCCCAGGCATGCGCCCACGCAGTCACCGTCCGGCCTGACATGTCCTGCGATGCCGATTCTTTTCGCCTCTCCGCATTCTTTCAATAAATCCAAATTCATATATTCTCATTCCTTTTTTCAGGTTTACGCCGCGCTTAAAGTCCGGAGTGGTCTACGGCTCCTGCGCCTCTCCATCTCCATCGTCCGCCCGCAGCTTTGCGCTCTCGCCGTCCTGGGCAATGACCTCATCGATCCTGCGCGACATATTGACCCCATATTCAATTGACTGATCCATGATAAAGGTAATCTCCGGCGTATTGCGCAGATTGATTTCCCTGGCCAGCTTATTACGCATGAACCCAACCGCGCTGCTCAGCCCCTCCAGGGTAGATTTCCTTGCTTCCTCATCTCCGAGCACGCTGATCCATGCCTTGCAGCTCTTTAAATCCGGCGCCACCTCCACGGACACCACGCTTGTCCACGGACTGATCCGGGGATCCTTGATCTCCCCCCGGATAGTCTCTGCCAGCACGCGCTGCACTTCCCCATTGATACGGGTATTCTTTACACTATTCTTTCTCATTTACACAAATCCCTTCAGCCCTTACGGCTCCGGGCAAGATGCCAGCGGCAATCTTCCCGGTAAGGTCTGGAATATCTCAGGCAGGGTACTCTCCCGCCTTAGATATTCCCCCTACCATATTAGCGTGGCACCTCCACCATGATATATGCCTCCACCATATCCAGTTCCTGTATCTGATCGAAGCCCTCGAACACAAGTCCGCATTCGTAGCCTTCCTTCACTTCTTTCACATCGTCCTTGAAGCGCTTCAGGGATGCCAGCGCGCCCTCGTAGATCTGCTGCCCCTCTCTGGTAATGCGGATCTTGCAGCCTCTCTGGAAGATGCCGTCCATCACATAGGAACCGGCGATATTTCCCACCTGGGAAGCCGTGAATATCTGTCTGATCTCCGCATGGCCAATGACCTTTTCCTCGAAGATGGGATCCAGCATGCCCTTCATGGCAGCCTCCACGTCCTCAATGGCCTTATAGATGACCTTATAGAGCCTTACATCCACGCCCTCGCGCTCTGCCGTAGCCTTGGCAGTGCTGTCCGGCCTTACGTTGAAGCCGATGATGATGGCATTGGAGGCGCTGGCCAGGGTCACATCGGACTCATTGATGGCTCCCACACCGCCGTGGATGCACTTGACTACGACCTCATCGTTAGACAGCTTCAGCAAAGACTGGCGCACAGCCTCCACGCTGCCCTGCACGTCCGCCTTGACGATCAGGTTCAGTTCTTTCAGATTGCCCTCCTTGATTTGGGAGAACAGATCGTCTAAGGACATCTTTGTCTTGGTTTCCTCCAGCTTCTTCTCCTTGTTCTGCGCCAGATAGGTCTCCGCGTAGGACTTGGCCGTCTTGTCGTTCTCATGGGCCAGGAACACCTCACCCGCGCTGGGCACATCGGAAAGACCCAAGATTTCTACAGGCATGGAAGGCGTAGCCTCTTTCACTCTCCTGCCCTTGTCGTCGATCATGGCCCTGACCTTGCCGTAGCAGGCGCCTGCGGAGACGAAGTCTCCCACATGCAATGTTCCTTTCTGTACCAGAATCGTGGCCACAGGGCCTCTGCCCTTATCCAGTTCAGCCTCAATGACCAGGCCTCTGGCGCGCCTGGAGGGATTGGCCTTTAACTCCATGATGTCAGCCGTCAGCAGGATGGTCTCCAGCAGATCCTGAATCCCCTCCCCTGTCTTTGCCGACACGGGAACGAACTCCGTGTTTCCGCCCCAGTCAGTGGCCACCAATTCATATTCTGTCAGTTCCTGTTTTACGCGGTCAATGTTCGCGGAGGGCTTATCGATCTTGTTCACAGCCACCACGATCTCAATACCGGCTGCCTTTGCATGGCTGATGGCTTCCACTGTCTGAGGCATGACGCCATCGTCCGCCGCCACCACCAGGATCGCGATATCCGTGGCGTTGGCTCCACGCATACGCATGGCAGTGAACGCCTCATGTCCGGGCGTATCCAGGAAAGTGATCCTGCGCCCGTCCACATTTACAGTATACGCACCAATGTGTTGTGTAATACCACCTGCCTCTTTATCAATGACATGAGTTTTGCGGATGGTATCCAAAAGGGAGGTCTTGCCGTGATCCACATGGCCCATAACGCAGATGACGGGCGGCCTCTCTTCCAAGGCGGACTCGTCTTCCTCGTCCTCTTTCAGCAGTTCCTCGATGACGTCTACCTTGACTTCCCGCTCGCAGAGAATGTCGTACTCCATGGCGATATTCTCTGCTTCCTCGTAGGAAATCTCCTGGTTTACCGTCACGATCTTGCCTTCCAGGAACAGCTTCTTCACGATGGCTGCGGGCTGCAGCTTCATCTTCTCAGCAAATTCCTTGATGGTTATGCTCTCCGGCAGGGTGATCACCTTAATGGCCTCCTCCGCTGCCTCTTCCTTTTTCTTTTCCGGCTTTATGAATCTGCCGGGCTTGTTCTTTAATGCCTCGTCCTCTTCATAGATATGGTCTTTCCTGGAGCGCTTGCCCTTCTCCTGGCTGTTGGCGCGCCGCTTTTCTTCCTCGCGCTTCTTCTCCATGTCCTTGCCCGGAGTCTCTCCTGCAAACCCCTTGGATTTATTATCTCTGAATCCAGCTCCCTGCCCTGCAGCGCCACGGCCGTCGCGCGCACCACCGTTAAAGCCACGGCCAGCACCCGGACCACCGCCCGGGCCACGCCGATCGCCCATGCCGCTGCCAGCACCCGGCCTGCCGCCTCGCTGAAATCCATTCTGCCTGTCTCCCTGTGGTCTGCCATTTTGGCCGCTTCCTCCTCTTGGCTGGAACTGCCCGCGCTCTCCCTGGGGTCTGCTGCCCTGGCCCGCGCCGCGGCCGCCTTGGCCATCCCTGTATCCGCGGCCATCACGGTTACGGCCATCCTGGGACTGCCCCTCCTGGCCTCTGCCGCCCTGGAACCTGCTGCCGGGTCTGTCCTGGCCGCCTCCCGCATTCTGGAACCTGCCGCCCTGGCCGCGCTCGCCCTGAGGTCTGTCTCCCTGGGGCCTGCTGCCCTGAGGCCGGTCTGACTGGCGTCTCTCGCCCTGGAAACGGTCACTCTGCGTTCTTTCGCCCTGAGCCCTGTCTGTCTGAGGCCGCTCCTCGGAGCGTCTTCCGCTTCCGGACTGCTGCCCTCTGTCAGTCTGGGGTCTGTCGTTTGAAACCCGCTCTGCCTGGGCCCGTTCGGTATGAACTTTTTCAGTCTGAGCCCTGTCAGTCTGGGGGCGTTCGCTCTGGATCGCCTCGTTCTTAAGGCCCTCTTTTCCCTCTGTCGCTTTCTGAAGCAACGGCTTCTGCTCAGCCATGTCCTGCGCCGGCATCTGCGGCCTGCGTGCCTGCCCCTGCTCTGGACGGGGCTTAGGCTGCTGCGGCTTCGGAGGCACCATCTGTACGGAGGGTGTGGGCGATGGCGGTGTCAGCGGCTTGATGGGGCGCACCGGTGCCTGGGCCTGGGGCCTGCGGTCACGGTCACGGCCCCGGCCGCCCTGAGAACCGCCCTGGGGTCTCCCCTGACCGCCCTGGCCGCCCTGACGCTTGGCGCTCTGGCCGCCTTGTCCCTGGGCAGGCCTTTGTCCCTGCATTCTTGAATTCTGCGGGTTGTTCACAACGATAATGGTCTTCTTCTTTTTGGGTGCGCCGCTCGCCTGGGCCTCCGCTGCCTTTGCGACGGGCTTTCCTGTGTCCTTTTCAGGTGTCTTAGCCGTTTCTTCTTTCTCCATTCCTGCCGTCTCTTCCTTTGCCGTTTCTTTCTTTTTAGGCGGTTCCGCCTTATTTGCGTTCTTCGTTCCTTTTCCAAGCGCACTGCGCACCAGCTGTGAGGCCTCTTCGTCAATAGAGCTCTGCGCAGCTTTCGCTTCTATTCCTTTCCCCTGCAGAAAGTTCAATATGTCTTTGCTTTGCACCTCTAGTTCCTTTGCAAGCTCATGTACTTTTATTTTCGCCATGCTTCCCTCCATTTCTGCCTCAATCGGCCCTTTCACTCTCTTTCAGTTGTCTGCTTATCACGTCCGCTAATCCCGCATCGCACACGCCGAGCGATGACCTGAAGTCCTTTCCGATGGCTCTTCCCAGCTCTTCCTTTGTCCCATAGATCACAATCGGGACTTTGTAGAAAGAACATTTATCGGTAAAAAGCTTCCTGGTATTGCCCGATGCATCCTCCGCAACGATCACCAACATAGCGGAGCCGTTTCTGATTGCATCCAGTGTCTGAAATTCGCCGCTGACCAGATTTCGTCCTTTCATGGCGATTCCCAAAAGCGATAAAACCCTATTCTGCTTCAAGCTTTTCAAACTCCCCCTCTAAAGTATCATATACTTCACTCGGAATACTCATTTTGAAGGAGCGCTCCAGACCTTTGTTCTTTCTGGCTTTTTGCAGGCATTCCCTGCTCTTACAAACATATGCGCCTCTTCCGTTCTTTTTGCCTGTGATGTCCAGACATATATCATTTTCGGCAGTCTTTAAGACCCGCATCATGTCCCGCTTCCCTTTCATTTCACCGCAGCCCACGCACTGCCTTAAAGGAATCTTTTTTGCCATAAAATCATTTACTCCTCATACTCATTGGCCTCAGTATAGCTGTCCGGCTCTGCGTCCTCCACAAAGCCCGTATCCTGCGTCAGGTCGCCGTCCTGTTCGTATTCCTCAAATTGCCCATATTCTTCCGGGTCAGCGGCTCTTTCCTGCTCATATTCATAAGGGGCTTCCTGACCCTCCTCATAGCTTTCATACTCCTCGTAGTCCTCATACTCCCCGTAATCCTCTTCCAGATAGTCCTCATAGCGGAATCCGGGAGCATCTTTCGCCTGGGTCTCTGACTTGATATCTATCTTATAGCCGGTAAGCCTGGCCGCCAGTCTGGCATTCTGCCCTTCCTTGCCTATTGCCAGGGAGAGCTGGTAATCCGGCACCACCACTTTTGCCGTCTTTTCGTCCGGATCCGCGAACACTGCCACGATCTTTGCAGGGGACAGGGCGTTCTGGATCAAATTGCCCGGATTGTCGTCCCAGTTCACAATGTCTATCTTCTCGCCCCGCAGTTCATCCACAATGGCGTTCACCCTGGCTCCGTTCATGCCCACGCAGGCTCCCACGGGATCCACATTGGGATTGTGGCTCCACACGGCGATCTTTGTCCGGCTGCCTGCTTCCCTGGCAATGCTCTTGATCTCCACGGTTCCGTCCTTGATCTCCGTCACCTCGGACTCAAAGAGCCGCTTCACCAGCTCCGGATGGGTCCGGCTCACATTGATGCGGGGACCCTTGGGGGTGTTCTTCACCTCCAGGATGTACACCTTTATGCGCTCCGTAGGCCGGAATACCTCACCCTTGACCTGCTCGGACTCGCTTAGCATGGCGTCCGCCTTGCCCAGATTGATGCTTATGTTCCTGCCCAGATACCGCTGGACAACGCCGGTGACCACATCCTTTTCCTTTTCATAGTACTGGTTATAGACTACACTTCTCTCTTCTTCTCGGATTTTCTGCAAAATGACGTTCTTGGCGTTCTGGGTGGCGATGCGTCCGAATTCCTTAGACTTAATCTCTACATGAATCATATCGCCCGCCTGGGCCATGGAGGAAATCTCTCTTGCATCGTCCAGGGAAATCTGCAGAACCGGATCTTCCACCTCTTCGGCCGTAGGCATGACCTCTTTCTCTGCATATACCAGGAAGTCGCAGGTCTCGCGGTCAATCTCCACATGCATGTTGTCCGCCTTGCCAAAGTGGTTCTTGCAGGCAGTTAACAGCGAGTTTTCAATAGCCTCGAACAGGGTCTCCTTGCTGATCTCCTTTTCCCTTTCCAAAATATCAAGAGCCTCCATCAATTCCTTGTTCATCATTTCCTCCATTCCGGCTGTTTGCCAATCCTTTTGTCTCAAAAATCTATTGCCAGGCGGACCTGCGCCACATCCGTGCGCCTGAAAGTCCTTGCCGTCTCTCCCTCCAGTATGGTAATGCTGTCCTCATTAAAGCTGTCCAATACTCCCGAGAACTCCTTGCACTTGTCAATGGCCTTGTAAAGCCTGACCTCCACTTTCTCGCCAATGGCGGTCTGCAGGTGCTTATCCTTTTTCAGGGCCCGGCCCAGTCCGGGGCTGCTGACCTCCAGCACATAGGCGTCCTCGATGAAATCCTCCCTGTCAAGGGCATCCGAAAGGGCCCGGCTCACTTTCTCGCAGTCCTGGATGTTCACGCCCTCCGGCTTGTCAATATAAGCACAAAGGTGATAGTCCGCGCCCTCTTTCACATATTCCACATCATAGATGGACACGCCGCTGGCTTCTGCTATAGGCTCCAGCAGGGCCTGTGTCCTGGTCTCATAATCTTCTCTGCGCGACATTCCAAACCTCCGTCGGCTTCGGCTTTGCGAAGCTATTCCTGTAATCTCCTGTCCTGTAAAACGCTTCCAACATGCAAGTAAGAGTGGCTTGCAAGCCACTCTTACTTTAAATAATCATCGTTTACAGATTTACTTTAGACCAAAATCCCGGTATTGTCAATAGTTTTCTAAAATTTCTGTAAAAAATTTTGTGTTTTTTATGTTTCTTCAGGCTTTTGACCGTCACACGAGGCTTGGCTCCCCGCGCATTCCTCCTCGCCCACATACACGATTTCCAGGCTGCCGAAGTTCACGGAACCGCCGATATAGAGCACGTCCTCCCCAAAAGGATTGCAGTTTCCTTTTTCGTCCGCGCTTCCAAAGGCTGTCTGCACATCCAACACCACTTTCCACACGCTGGGTACATATATCACGATACTGCCGAAAGATGTCTCTACATCTACCTCAGCCATGTGATTGCGCAGCAGGGTCTCGGTAAAGTAAAGCTGCATGGTTCCAAAAGTATTCTCCACATCCACGCTGCCCACGATCCCGGAGAGATATTTGGTAGCGTCCCCGAAAGTATTCTCGTAGGAGACCGCGTCCCCGCTCTGGCTGTACTCCAGCACGCCCTTTTGGGATCCCTTTCCTCTCCCCCCCGGACGGCGCCCCCGTCCCTTGCCGAACTTAGGGAACAGAAGATTCAATCCTATGTTTCCAAGCAGGGCGGCCCCCAGCACCGGCCAGGGCGTGATGGCCTCCAGGCCTAACAGTTCATCGTTCACAATGATCAAGAAAGCCACCGGAAACAGGATTTGCTCAAATTTTCTCCTGGCGATGCCTTTGATCAGGATTGCCAGGAGGCCGATGTTGAATACGATAGGCCAGAAGCTGATGCGCGGCAAATATCCTAATTTCCCCAGCAGCAGGGCAGCCGCTCCCGCCAAAAGCACGATTCCCCAAAAAGAATTTTTCCTCTTCATCCGTTTTACCTCTTTTCCGCATTGTTCTGAATGTCTTTGCGTTATATGCCCAATTTTCTGGCTTTCACCCGCTCTGTCACTGCCTTGAAATAAGCCCTTGAAACCATTGCTTTCTTCCTCGTCCCGATAAATTCCATAACGCTGGAAGCGGTCAGGTTCCTGGTGATGGAGTAGACGAAATCCAGATTAGCGATGGTGGATTTCGATATCCGCATGAAACTTCCCGGCAACAGTTCCTCCAGTTCGTACAGCTTGTAGCCGCAGACGAAGATTTTGTCCGCCGTATGGGCACGGATGTCGCGCCCCTCCGTCTCGAAGAAATAAATTTCATCCATAGGCACAAAGAATTCGGTCTCGCCGCTTTTCAGGGAAAGGCATCTCTTACCGTTCCCCTGCTTTGTTATGTAGTTTTGGAGTGCTATCACAGAGTCGCTTAAGCTAGGGCAGCGGATGACTACTTCCTCCTCCGCCAGCCCCTCCTCGATTTCGATTTTTACTTTCATGTGGCTTTCCTTACTGCTGTGTGCCCGGGAATTTTGGTTTCAACGCGTCGTTCGTCAGCTTACAGTTTTGATTATACAGCAAATCAAAAGTCTGTAAATGCCTTTTTCGCAAGAGGTAGGATTTCCTGTATGAAAGGTAAAAAAGCGCCGCTGGAAATGGACGCTTTTCACATTCAGAGGACGCTGTACTCCATCCACTCATAGAGAAGCCTTGTCCCCTCCGTGGTCTCCGGCGGCAGCAGGGCCCTCGCCACCAGCTTCAGTTCATCGGACTGGATATCCGTGCGTTTCAGATTGGCATAGTCTCCGTCGATGGACACGACCACATATTCAAATCTGTTCATTTTCTGCGACCTCCTCGTAAAATATACTGATGTCACTGTATTTTGCCCATGGAATGCTCTGGTTCCATGCTGCCTGGGACAGCAAAAAGGAGCCGACGCCCTGACGAAGATATTGATCGTCTTAACGCCGACTCCCTGTTGGTTTCCTTTATCATCCTGTTCGATGACCGCCCTGGGGCAGCCGCCGACTTCAGGAGCCGTCCGGCAGATTACATCATGCCGCCCATTCCGCCTGCACCTGCGGGCATTGCGGGAGTCTCCTCTTTGATGTTGGCCACAACGCTCTCTGTGGTCAGCAAAGTGCTCGCCACGCTGGTAGCGTTCTGCAGGGCGCTTCTGGTCACCTTTGCGGGATCCAGGATGCCTGCTTTCACCATGTCCACATACTCCTCTTTCAGCACATCGAAGCCTACGCCCGCCTCGGACTCGCGCACTTTATTGATGATGACGCTGCCCTCTAAGCCAGCATTGGCGGCGATATGATACAGAGGGGACTCCAGGGCTTTCAGGACAAGACTAGCGCCTGTCTTCTCGTCGCCCTCCAGGGTCTCTGCCAGCTTGGATACTTCCTTGGCCGCATGGATATAAGCGGAACCGCCGCCGCAGATGATGCCCTCTTCCACTGCTGCCCTTGTGGCTGCCAGAGCGTCCTCCATGCGAAGCTTAGCCTCTTTCATCTCGGTCTCGGTAGCTGCGCCTACGCGGATTACGGCAACGCCGCCTGCCAGCTTGGCCAGTCTCTCCTGAAGCTTCTCTCTGTCGAAATCGGAGGTGGTCTCCTCGATCTGCTTCCTGATCTGTCCGATGCGGGCCTGAATCTCGTCCTTGTCGCCCTCGCCGTCCACGATGACAGTGTTCTCTTTCTGAACCTTTACGGACTTTGCATGGCCCAGCATATCCATGGTGGCGTCTTTCAGTTCATACCCCAAATCGGAGCTGATGACGGTGCCGCCGGTAAGGATTGCGATATCCTGCAGCATGTCTTTTCTTCTGTCGCCGTAGCCAGGCGCTTTCACAGCCACTACATTGAATGTGCCGCGCAACTTGTTCACGATCAGGGTGGTCAGAGCCTCGCCCTCCACGTCCTCGGCGATGATTAAAAGCTTTGCGCCGGACTGTACGATCTGCTCCAGAATGGGCAGGATCTCCTGAATATTGGAGATCTTCTTGTCCGTAATCAGGATGCAGGGATTCTCTAAAGTGGCTTCCATCTTGTCCATGTCCGTAGCCATGTAAGCGGAAATATAGCCTCTGTCAAACTGCATGCCCTCTACCAGGTCAAGCTCGGTCTGCATGGTCTTTGACTCTTCGATGGTGATGACGCCGTCTCCGCTGACTTTCTCCATGGCGTCAGCAACCAGCTGTCCCACTTCCTCATCCCCTGCGGAGATGGCGGCAACCCTTGCGATATGCTCCTTGCCGTTTACTTTCTGGCTCATCTTGGAGATGGCTTCCACGGCGCACTCGGTGGCTTTCTTCATGCCCTTTCTCAGGATGATGGGGTTGGCGCCTGCGGCCAGGTTCTTGATGCCTGCGTTTACCATGGCCTGTGCCAGGACGGTTGCCGTGGTGGTGCCGTCTCCTGCCACGTCGTTGGTCTTGGTAGCCACTTCCTTTACAAGCTGTGCGCCCATGTTCTCAAAAGCGTCCGCCAGCTCGATCTCCTTTGCGATGGTTACGCCGTCGTTGGTGATCAGGGGAGCGCCGAAAGATTTGTCCAGTACCACGTTTCTTCCCTTAGGTCCAAGGGTCACTCTCACGGTGTCGCTTAACTGATTGACACCGGACTCTAATGCCGCACGGGCTTCCGCACCGTATTTAATCTCTTTTGCCATGATAATCATGCCTCCGTTTTCTCAATAATTTATTCTAAACTTATTCTAAACTACCCAAAACTGCTTTCACTTTGTTCCCACAGCCTCATCCGGGCCCTGAATCCCGGGCTCTCCCGCCCTGACGGTTCCCAGGAACCTCCCGGGCCTCTCTTGCCCTGCGCCTTTTCCGACAATTCAGGAAACCTCAGGACCGGTACTTTCAGGCCTTAGATCCTCTCAGTCGCTTATGACTGCCAGAATGTCGTTCTGCTTTACTACAATGAACTCTTCCTCGTCAAGCTTCACTTCGGTGCCGGCGTACTTGGAGTAGATCACGTTGTCGCCGACCTTTACCTCCATCTTCACTTCCTTACCGTCCACTACACCGCCGGGGCCTACCGCGATCACTTCCGCCTGCTGGGGCTTCTCCTTGCTCTGTCCGGGAAGAACGATGCCGGACTTTGTGGTCTCTTCCGCAACTAACTGTTTCAATACGACTCTGTCACCTAAAGGTACTAACTTCATGATAATTACCTCCTGTTATCCGGATTTATTTTTTGATTACAGGGTTGGCCCACAGGCTCCTGTAATATGTCTGTTAGCACTCATTTGGTTTGAGTGCTAATCACTGGAACATATAATAGTTTTATATGGAAATCTTTGCAAGCATATTCACGGAAATCAAAATGTTTTATACTCTTTTTTTCTCTTGTTTTCTTTTATTTTCTCTTCTTTTCTCATTTTCTTCCCATTGGTCTGATTTAATATTTATTTTAGAAATCTATTCTTTTTTCCGCTATTTTCGCCGATATATCTTATACCAAGACACTGTTGAAATATACATCCAAGGAGGGATTAACGGAGCAAACGGAATTCAAAGTTATTTCAAAGTGTATCCGGTTCAGATGGTATCCGGCGTGTCGAAGCCGAAAAGGGAGAAGAGAGGCTCCGGGCAGCAGCAGTCCCGTTCCTCCTGTTCCCACGTATTCGCCGCCGCCCTCGAAAGGGCTGCCGGGCAGGACGCCCCGGAGGAGTGCTACACTGTCACCTATGACAGAAGCAGCAGGCTCCAGACCTATTATTACCGCCAGTCCAAAGAGTATACTTTCTGAAACCCGCTTCCCGGGAGGGAATGCAGGAAACAGGCATGTGCGCAGAGCATGTGCCTGTTTCTTTACCGTACAGTCTTTCGGGACTAAAGCGGCGTACTCGCTTGATGTCTTCCTTACAGCAGCGCCCTTTTCCTTTCAGATCCAATATACCATTATTCTTCCATACACCGAAGGTTTGCTTACACAGGGGTGCCGACCTCTATCAGATTTCCGTCAGGGTCATAGAACCTTATCACCCTCTGCCCCCAGCTGTCCGTCATCAGGCGATTCACATATTTTACATCCGGATAAAGGCTTTCCAGTTTTTTGATGAATCCCTCAATATCGGACTCTTCAAAATACAGTTCACAGGCGTTGTTCTCAGGAATGATGTCCCTGTCCAGAAAATCTCTCCATATTTTCTCGTCCTGGAGCGCCAGCCCCTCTGTCAGGATCATGTATCCGTCATTGTCAACGACAAGGCCAAGCCCGAAAATGTCGTGATAGAACTGTCTGGATTTTTCTATATCCTTAACTACAATCAGTATGTTCTTCAGTTTCATCGTTTTCTCCCAATTTCTTGTCTTATCTTTCCCCAAAGCCATAAGATCCATCGCATCAATCCGATGATAGCGATGGATCTTTATCTTCTGCAAATAGCAAAAAGCTTATATTATAGGAAAACTGCGCTCCTCTAGCACTTAATCTCCAGATACCCCAAAAGCTTGGACATGTCATACTCCTCCATCACGCCTAAGTTGGAGTCATAGTACTTGCCGTCGAAATGCACCAGATAATGGCAGTACCGCCCCATTTTTTCCATCATGATGCAGCACTTGGGCAGCACGGTGTCCCGGCCCTCCGTATAATTGATGACATCAGAGTGGTCAATTCCGTAATAATTCAGGGCGGAGATCATCATGCCCATGGTGGCCTGCCATTCCCTGCAGTCCATGACGCTGATCACCTCGGCGATGGTCACACCGGCCAGCATGGCCACGCAGGACTGGCCGCAGAGTCCGTCCTCGGGCTGAATGATGACCTGCATGCTGTCAACCCTGCGGATGGGATTCTCGAAGCTGTAGGGGCTGTTCTGATCCATGCGGATCAAAGAACCCGTGATATGGAGCAGGATCTTGTGGGGCACGCCCAGCTCCACGCTGACGGCGTCCTCGTCCCCGATATGGATTTCGTAATTACCTTTTTCCTGGGGAAGCAGCTCGCAGTCGATGACCTGATTGTCCAGCACTACCTCTGCCTGGATCACGTCTCTCTGCTTACAGACCTCCCACACATTGAAAGGAATCCGAATCATATAGCCCTTTTCCTTTTTTTCTACCACCGACTGAAAGAAATATCTCATAGCTTACCTCCATTCCCGTGTTTTCCATTTCTGTTTCCTATCTAAATGCCATTATACCAAATTCCGCTTCCCTTTAAAACACTTTTTCAACATGTCAAAAAATTGACAGACTTTATCCGCCGTGCCTGGCCTGGGAGGGTGATATCCCATACCGTTTCTTGAACAGCTTGCTGAAGTGGTACGCATCGTCATATCCCACCTGGGCCGCCACCTCCTGGATACTGCCCGTATATCCTTTCTCCAGCAGCTCCATGGCTTTCTCCAGCCGAATATTGATCAGGTGGCGGATGGGCGCGCTGCCTGTCTCACTCTTGAAAATCCGTGAGATATAGAACGGGCTTAAGTACATATTCTCCGCAATCTGATCCAAGGAAATCTTCTCGCTGTAGTGATCCTCAATGTAATTGACCACCTGCTCCACCACATATTTTTTGTTGGCGGACTCAAAGGCGCAGCCCTTGGGCCTTTCCATGGGCTCGCACTGCTCCCTGATGATCAGCAGCAGCATCTGCACCAGGTAGGACTTTAGCATAAAGTACCGTCCCTGCCTGCGCACCGCGTTCTCCGCCTCCATGGAGGAACAGAGCTTCAGAAGTCGCTGCCGCAGCTCTCCCGCAGTATGCAAAATATAGTGCCCGCCCGGAAGCGGCAGGAAATTGTCCGGGCAGCCCGTGATCCGGATATTGGTAAAGCCCACAAAAAACTCCGTGGACGGCGTCTCCGCCTCCGGACAGCCCAATGCCTGGTGCCTCACCCCCGGATTCAGGATCATCAAGTCTCCCTCCTGCACCGGATAGACGCTTTCTTCAATGCGGTATTTCCCCTCTCCGGAAAAGATATACGCCACCTCCAGATAGTCATGGCTTCGATATTCTCCGGCATCCATGTTCTTCTGTCTGGTCCCTTTCCATATAAATAGGAAAGTAGGGTCCATTTCGTCAATGGATATCTGTCCCATCTGCTGCTTTTCCATGCCCACACCTATCTCCCTATTCTTTATTCCCGCTGCGAAGCTTCTCCCGCAGGCCCCTTAAGCCACTTTTGCTGCCTGTCTCATTATTGTACCCTCTTTGGCCGGAAAAGTAAAACAGTTTTTCAATTTTTTACATCAAGGGTGCAAGATACTCCATTTCATTTTGCATCCGAGAAAGTAGAATGTACCATAAGCCCGCAAACAGGAATAAGGGCAGATGGAATGCAGCAAAAACAATACAGGCATTCCAGGGAGGTTATGCTTATGACACCTATGAAATGGTTCTACGGCTTCTTGAAGAAGTACCGGAAACTGATGATCTGCGGTCTGTTCCTGACCACGATCATCGCGGCCTTGTCCATCGTCAACCCCTACATATCGGGTATCATGGTGGACGACGTTATCGTGGCAGGCAATTATGACCTGCTGCCTAAGCTGATCGCATGTCTGGTGGCAATCACGCTGCTGACCTGCGTGCTGCGTTTTCTGTATCTGCTCATGTTCGAGACAGCCTCCCAGGGTGTCCTCTACGACATGCGCAGCACCGTGTACAAAAAGCTGCTGGAGGAGGACTTCAATTTCTACAGCAAGAAGCGCACGGGCGACCTGATGAGCCGCCAGACGGGAGATATGGACGCCATCCGGCATTTTGTGGCAGGTATCATCTATTCCGTCTACCAGAACGTACTGCTGTTCGCTTTCGCTCTGGTGATGATCTTCACAGTGAGCCCGAAGCTGGCCCTGTGCATGCTGGTGGTGCTGCCTTTCACGGCCATCTCCACCTTTAAGCAGTCCAAAGAGGTAAAGCCCGCTTTCCAGCGCAACCGCAACTGCTTTTCCTCCCTAAACGCTTTCGTCCAGGAGAACATCAGCGGCAACCGGGTGGTAAAGGCATTCGCCAAGGAAGAGTTTGAAAAAGGGAAATTCCAGGTTGAGAACGACCGGTTCCGGGACGCCCAGATAAAAGGTTCCAGGGTTTGGATGAAATATGTGCCCGTCTTTGAAATCCTGGCCTACGCCCTCACCGTTGTGCTGATGCTCTACGGCGGATACATGGTCATCCAGGGGGAGGTCACCCTGGGCGATCTGGTCAAGGTCAACGGATACCTGTGGATGCTGAACTCGCCTCTGCGCATGGCCGGCTGGTGGGTAAATGATATTCAGAATTTCATTACATCCGTAGAGAAAATATACGCTACCTACAGCGAGGAGCCCAAGGTGCGCACCCCCCGCTTCGCCCCGAAGCCGGAGGAAGAGTTCGATTATTCCCGGGAAAAGCTGCGCGGGGAAGTGGAGTTTAAGGACGTGTCCTACAGGGCTGACGACGAGGATATCGTAAAGGATATCAGCTTTAAGGTAGCGGCCGGACAGACCGTCGGCATCATCGGCTCCACCGGCTCCGGAAAATCCACGCTGATGAACCTGCTGTGCCGCTTTTACGATGCCACCACCGGCCAGGTGCTGGTAAACGGAACAGATGTCCGGGACATGGACCTGTACAATCTGCGGGACAATATCGGCATGGCCATGCAGGACGTGTTCCTCTTCTCCGACACTGTGGAGGGCAACATTGCCTACGGCAGGCCCGACTGCAGCTTTGATGAGGTGAAGAAAGCCGCTATCATGGCGGATGCCAACCACTTCATCAACGCCATGCCCGATGGCTATGACACCATCGTGGGCGAGCGGGGCATGGGGCTCTCCGGCGGCCAGAAACAGAGGATTTCCCTGGCCAGGGCCCTTTTGAAAGATCCGTCCATCCTGATCCTGGACGATACCACCTCCGCCGTGGACATGGAGACCGAGAGTTATATCCAAAATCAGTTGAAGAGCATCAAGGAGGGCTGTACGGTATTCATCATCGCCTACCGCATCTCTTCCATTAAAGATGCCGACCTGATACTGGTCATGGATGGCGGACGCATCATCGAGCGGGGCACCCACAGCGAGCTACTGGCAAAGGACGGCTACTATGCCAAGGCTTTCCGCAACCAGTACGGTGAGATTCCCCGGGAGCTGTTGGAAAAGCAAATCGCATAAGTCCGGCCGGGAAATATGCGGAACAATCAGCATCCGCCCGGACGGGCGGATGCGTAGTATCAATAAGGGAGTGAAAATATTATGGCACGAAATCGATATGATATGGACGAGGTGTTGGAAGACAGTTTTGACATCAGTCAGCTAAAGCGTCTGGGAGCCTATGTCTCCCCTTACAAAACAAAAATGGCAACCGTCATCGTCCTGATGCTGAGCGCCTCCGCAGCCACTATGCTGGTGCCCATTTTCTTTCAGAGGATCATGGATATCTATATCCCCGAAAAGGATATGAGAGGGATCCTCACGGTCAGCCTGCTGACCCTGGCGGTAGCCGCCTATTCCGGCATCGCCATGCGCTTTAAGATCAAGATCATGAGTACGGTGGGCCAGAACATCATACACGCCCTCCGCACGGATATCTTCAACCACTTACAGGAGCTGCCATTCTCCTACTATGACGACAGGCCCCATGGCAAGATACAGGTGCGGGTGGTCAATTACGTAAACAGTTTAAGCGACCTTTTAAGCAACGGTATCGTGAATACCATCACGGATCTTTGCAACCTGTTCTTCATCATTTTCTTCATGCTCTTCTGTGATGCAAAACTGACCCTTGTCTGCCTCTGCGGCCTGCCGCTGTTGGCGCTGGTGATTGTCTTCATCAAGAAGAAGCAGAGAAAGGCCTGGCAGATCCAGTCCAACAAGCAGAGCAACCTGACCGCTTATATCGCTGAGAGCATCAACGGTATCCGGGTCACCCAGTCCTTTGTCCGGGAAAATGAGAACAATCAGATCTTCAATAATTTAAGCGGCAATTACAAAAAGGCCTGGATGCGTGCGGTGAAGTTCAACTTTACCTTGGGACCCAGCGTGGACATGATTTCCGTCATCACCACCTCTTTCGTCTACGTGCTGGGCATCCGCTGGATGTTGGCTCCGGACGCCACGCTGACGGTAGGTGTGCTGATTGCTTTCACTTCCTACATCGGACGCTTCTGGGCCCCCATCAATACGCTGGCCAATTTCTACAACTCGCTGCTCACCGCCATCTCCTACCTGGAGCGCATCTTCGAGACCATCGATGAGCCCGTCCTGGTAAAGGACGCGGAGGACGCCGTGGAAATGCCGCCTATCAGGGGCGAGGTGGAATTCAGGGATGTGTGCTTCAGCTATGAGGCGGGACACCGGATCCTGGACAATATCAGCTTTACCGCAAAGCAGGGACAGACCTACGCTTTCGTAGGCCCCACCGGCGCCGGCAAGTCCACCATCGTAAACCTGATCTCCCGGTTCTACAACGTGGATTCCGGGCAGGTGCTCATAGACGGCACGGACATTTCGGCCGTAACCATCCGCTCCCTGCGGTCCCAGATGGGCGTGATGATGCAGGACAGCTTCATCTTCTCCGGCACCATCATGGACAACATCCGCTACGGCAATCTGGACGCCACCGACGAGCAGGTCATCCAGGCCGCCAGGACCGTATGCGCCCACGACTTCATCTCCCAGATGGAGCACGGCTACTACACGGAGGTAAACGAGCGGGGCAGCAGACTCTCCGCAGGCCAGCGTCAGCTGATCTCCTTTGCCAGGGCGCTGCTGGCTGATCCCAAGATCCTGATCCTGGACGAGGCCACCTCCAGCATCGACACGGAGACGGAGATTTTGCTGCAGAAAGGCCTAAACGAGCTGTTAAAGGGGCGCACCTCCTTTATCATCGCACACAGACTTTCTACTATTAAGAATGCGGACTGCATTATGTACATCGACAAGGGCGGTATCCTGGAGCGGGGCACCCATGAGGAGCTGCTGGCAGGGAAAGGCGCTTACTATGAACTGTACATGTCACAGTACGATTTCCTGACGAAAGACGGCGCTGAGGATACTGCTGCCGGGGACGGCGCTGCAGGTAGCGTTCCTCTGAGATTCGAGACCGCGTAAAGGCAAGGAAGCGCTGGCCGGAAATCAGACGCTGCAGGCAGCATTCCTCTGAAACTTGAGAGCAAGACGAAAAAAACACAGCCGGAACCTGGAATTTGTCCCTGTTCCGGCTGTCTTTCTGCGCTTATGTCCCCGGCGCCGCCATGCCTGTCAGTCCTATCCAAAAAAACCTACATCTTCCCGATTCGCTCAGCCAGGACCTCTCTGTCCGCGCACTGCATCTTCTCCAGGATATGGGTCATATGCTTCTTCACAGTCCCCTCCGCGATGTACAGCTCCTTTCCGATCTCCCGGTTGCTCATGCCGCTTCCTGCCAGCCTGGCCACTTCGGACTCCCTGTCCGTAAGCCCCATGGCCCTGAGCCCAAAGTACACTCTCTGGCCGTCCGCCTCCGACTTTTCTGCCTCGCTGTCCTGGGGCTCCTCCATGTAGGAGATCAGCATCCGCTCCAGTCTGTACTTCACGGGCATGAGCAGGAGAATGAGAACCGCCGTAATCAGGATGTCGCCGCTCATCATTACTGTAAGGAGAGAGACTACAGTGGCAAATATCTCCGCATTTTCCAGCGTGGTTGCGGAAAACCCACCGGCAAGCATATCCATAATATTCATCAGGAATGTGATGATACAGGCTACCACAGCCGCCCTCTCCACACACTGAACCGCCCCCACAGACCTTTTCAACTCCATTCTGGAGCATCCTTTCCCTTTCCTGGCAAAGGCTCTGGCTAATCCCCGTAAGAAATCCTTTTCCATTCCGGCCTGATACAGAATCAGTACAATGATACAAAGCTGGAGCATAGGAACCCATATGTCACAATAGCGGATAATTTCCCACACTCTGCGGGGTCCTCCATATATCCCCAGACCCAAGTACAGAACCCAGGCAATTCCCAGCGCTGACCACAACCCTCTGCATCCCAGTATCTTCCTCAGTTTCTCCATAAAATGTTTCATCTCGCTCCCACCTTTCCTCTTATTCCAGTTCTGCGTCTGCCCCGCCAGCACCCGGACATTGGCAGAGAATTTCCGGCCGCAAAAGGAATGCATCCGTAAATCCTCCGGGGTACCGGACGGGGCAGACGCTGTTTTCATTTTACCGGGCATGCCGGCCCCACCGTATCCGGCCTCCCCGAAACGAATTAGCGCCCAACCATCTGCAGATACCCTTATTTTACCGAAAGCACCCTGCATTTTGCAAGATGATTTCCCCTACCACCCGCGAAAAAAGGAGGTGGTATTCTTCTACCACCCCCGTCGTTTTGCTATTTATCAGCCTTTCCCGCTCCGGACAGTACCTTTATCTTAAATTCCCAACAGCATAGCAGCGAACCGGAAATATACCAGCAAAGACAAAGCGTCTACAATCGTCGTGATGAACGGGCTGGCCATCACCGCCGGGTCGAAGCCGATCCGCTTGGCTCCGATGGGCAGCAGGCATCCCACCAGCATGGCCATTAACACCGCCGCCGCCAAAGTTAGACACACCGTAAAGGCCACCAGCATCCCCACCCGGTCGAACAGCATCAGCTTGGCGAAGTTCGCCGCTGCCAGCGTCCCGCCGCAGAGGATGGACACCCTGATTTCTTTCCATACCACTTTGGGCACATCCCGATAGGTGATCTCCCCCAGGGAAAGTCCGCGGATCACGGTCACGCTGGCCTGGCCCCCTGCGTTCCCTCCCGTGTCCATGAGCATGGGAATGAATGCCACCAGCACCGCGCAGGCGCTCAGCGCGTCTTCAAAGGAAGAGATGATCGCCCCGGTAAAGGTAGCCGACACCATCAAAAGAAGCAGCCAGGGAATCCTCTTCTTGAAAGTCTCCCCCACGCCTGTCCGCATATAGGGCTTGTCGCTGGGGACAATGGCCGCCATCTTCTCCATGTCCTCCGTGGTCTCTTCCTCCATGATGTCAACAATGTCGTCCACCGTGATGATGCCCACCAGGCGGTTCTCGTTGTCCACCACCGGCATGGCGATAAAGTCATATTTCTTGAATTTCTCCGCCACCTGCTCCTGATCCATGAGCGTGTGGATGGAAATCACGTTCTCGTGCATGATGTCCGCAATTCTCTCATCCCCCTTGCTCAGCAAGAGATACCGCAGGGCCACCGTCCCGATCAGTTCCCTCCTGGAATCCAGCACATAGCAGATATTGATGGTCTCGCTGTCAAGCCCCACGGCCCGGATGCGCTCAATGGCCTGGTCCACCGTCAGGTTCTCTTTTAAGGACACATACTCCACGGTCATGATGCTGCCCGCGGAGTCCTCCGGGTAGCGCAGCAGCTGGTTCACGGCCTGGCGGGTCTGGGGATTTGCGTTGGCTAAGAGCCGCTCCACCACATTGGCAGGCATCTCCTCCAGGAAATCCGCCGCGTCGTCCGCCATCAGGTTGTCGATGATACTGCCTGCCTCCATGTCGGACAGGGATCCGATAATGGCCTCCTGGCTGTCGAATTCCAGATAGGAGAAGACATCCGCCGCCAGATCCTTTGGCAGGATACGGAACACCTTGAGCTTCTCCTCTGTCTCCTGCTCTTCCATCAGGAAAGCAATGTCCGCTTCGTTGAGTTCCGAAAGTAGTTGACGAATATTCGTATATTTCTTGGCGTCAAGAAGCTCTCTGATCTCTTCTAATTCGATTCTTCTCTCCATAGCATTTCTCCTTATGTGGTTTTAGTTGTACCCGGCTACTTCGACCAGGAAGAGGGTTGTCACTGCTTTTCTTTGTACTCTTCATCCTAAAACCACCTCCCTTCAAAATGCTATTTTGTGTCAAATCTTAAGAACATACTTATTTTAGTCTCAAATCTCCTCTTTGTCAACGAAATAAATCTCCTCAAGCCCCTCAAATGCCGCACGCCCGCTGGTGGCGTCCGCCAGCTCTTTCTTAAGGATTCCCAATATGTCCGCGGGAATATGCAGCCTCAGGATCACATTCTGTCCATATTCCGCCTCTACCGGCTCTATGCCCTGCTCCTTTAACAGGTACAATACTTTTCCTATATCTCCGTAGTCTATCTGTGCCCGCGCCTCATATCCCTGGCACATGCGGCCTACCTGACAGTTCTTCAGGCCCTCTTTCACCGCCTGGGTATATGCCCTGACCAGGCCGCCGGTGCCCAGCAGCACGCCGCCGAAGTACCTGGTGACTACCACTGCCGCATTGCGGATCCCCTCCCCGGTAAGCACCTCCAGCATGGGCCTGCCCGCGGTGCCGGAGGGCTCCCCATCATCGCTGCAGCGGGTCAGTTCTCCCCTGCTGCCCACTACGAAAGCGGAGCAGTTGTGCCTCGCGTCCCAGTACTTTTTCTTCGTCTCCTCTATGAAGCGCACCGCCTCCTCCTCGCTGCCGCAGCTTCGCAGCGTGGCGATGAAGCGGGACTTTTTCTCCACATACTCCCCCTCCCCGCCCGTAAGCAGTACACGGTAGGAAGCGCCTTTTTCGTTTTCCATGCATTCACCCCGTTCCTGTCTGTTTTCTCCCAGTGGTTCCCCAGTGGAATGTTTTGTTTCTTCCTATATATAAAATAGCATAATTTGTCCAAAATGTGAAACAATTATTAAGATGAAAAAGAAATCCTTTATTTACATAGCAGTTTTTGGTATAATAAAATGTATATATGCAAGTACGCATGAGATTCCAATGTATTTTTAAGAAAGGCGAATCAAATGAATTATGGAAAAAGAGGCGTCCGCGCAAAACAGAGGGCGCTTAACTCCAAGACAAAGAAAATAGGGCGAAAGTTTGTGCTGACTTTGGTAAAGCTGAGCCTGGCCTCTCTCATCGGCGTGGTGATCTGCGTTGCGGCAGCAGGCTTAGGCGCATATAAGGGCATTCTGGCCTCCACTCCGCAGATCCGCCTAAGCGATGTAGCTCCCACGGGCGAGGCCACCATCGTATACGACTGCGAAGGCAATGAAATCGACCAATATGTCAGCAAGAACTCCAACCGCATTCAGATCAACAGCATGGATCTGATCCCAAAGCACCTGGGCGAGGCTTTCGTGGCGCTGGAGGACGAGAGGTTCTACCAGCACAACGGCATCGACATCCAGGGAATCGTCCGTTCAGGCGTGCACTTCATACAGTCCATGGGCAAGAGAAAGGAGGGCGCCAGCACCATCACCCAGCAGCTTCTGAAGAACACTATCTTCACCACTTGGACAGAGGAAGACGGAAATATGGTCAAGATGGTCAAGAGAAAGCTTCAGGAGCAGTATCTGGCTCTGGCCATTTCCAAGGAATTCCCCAAGGACGAGATCCTGCTGCGATATATGAACGCCATCAACCTGGGCCAGAACACCCTGGGCGTGGAGGCGGCCTCCCAGCGGTATTTCGGAAAATCCTGCAGCGAGCTGACCCTGTCGGAATGCGCGGTCATCGCCTCCATCACCCAGAATCCCAGCGGCTTCAATCCCATCTATTTCCCCAAGGCCAATGCCGGCAGACGCAAGGACTGTCTGGACAACATGCTGCGGCTGGGCTTCATCACCCAGACCGAATATGACGTGGCTATGGCTGATACGGACGCTGTATATGCCCGCATTGAGATCCACGACATCAATTTCCAGACCGCCGTCAACACTACGGCCGGTTCCTATTTCTCGGATGCCGTGTACGAGCAGGTGCGGGACGACCTGATCAACATCGCCGGGTACAGCGAATCCATGGCCGAGACACTGCTGACCTCCGGGGGACTGCGCATCGAGTCTACCATGGATCCCACTATCCAGAAAATTGCGGATGAGGAATTTTCCAATCCCGATAATTTTCCGGAGAATGTGTACTGGTATCTGAACTATGCGCTCACGGTCTTCGGCGCGGACGGACAACAGTACAATTTCAGCAAGGAAAATATGATGACCTGGTTCAAGGCAAATCTGGACAAGAGCTTCAACCTGATCTTCAGCTCCCAGGACGCCGCCCAGGAAGCCATTGTCACTTACCGTACTTTCGTGCTGAACGAACTGGGCATTGCAGACAATGAAGACAATTATCTGGAGACAATTTCCATGACTGCCCAGCCTCAGGCCGCCATGACCATCCAGGATCAGTCCACCGGCTATGTGGTGGCCATCGTAGGCGGGCGCGGCATCAAGGAGGGACGGCGAACCCTCAACAGGGCCACCGATGCCAAGCGCTCTCCCGGCTCCACCTTTAAGGTGCTGGCCGCCTTTGCGCCGGCCCTCGACAGCGCCGGCCAGACCCTGGCCACCACCTACATGGACGCCCCTTTCAATTTCAGCGACGGCACGCCCTGCAAGAACTGGTACAAAGGGTACCGGGGCATTAATTCCATCCGGGAAGGCATCCGGGAGTCCCTGAATATCGTTGCCGCCAAGACCGAGACTGTCATCACGCCCCAGCTGGGCTATGACTATATCGTAAACTTTGGTTTCACCACCGTCACGGACGGGGTGTGGCTCACCGACTCCAATGGGGAGGAGCGTTTCTATACGGACGTGAACCAGACGCTGGCGCTGGGTGGCCTGACCTATGGCGTGACGCCTTTTGAGCTCACTGCCGCCTATGCTTCCATTGCCAACATGGGAGCCTATATAGAGCCCAAGCTCTATACCCGGGTCACCAATACGGACGGCGATATCCTTTTGGACAATACCAATCCCACCTCAAAGCAGGTCATCAAGGAGACCACTGCTTTCCTGCTGACGGATGCCATGGTGGACGTGGTAAAGGGCGGCGGCACTGGTGCCGGCTGTAATTTCAGCTCCACCATGGCCATCGCCGGCAAGACAGGCACCTCTACGGACTATCACGATGTATGGTTCGCCGGCTTCACGCCCTACTATACCTGCAGCGTCTGGTCCGGCTATGACAACAATGTAAACATGCGCAACAGCAATCCTGGCAAAGAAACGAATCTGTCCAAGGATCTGTGGACAGCCATCATGAGCCGGGTGCACGAAAATCTCCCCGCCGAAAAGTTCACCACGCCCCAGGGCATTGTCAGAGCCGAGGTATGCGTTGATTCCGGCCTGCAGCCCATCCCCGGAGTCTGCGACAGGACAAGGGGAGAATACTTTGCTGCCGGGACAGCTCCTACGGATCCCTGCAATATACATTATATGGGAGATATCTGTAGATATGAGCAACTGCCGGCAAGTCCCGAATGTCCGATGAAAGAGCAGCGCATACTGACTCTGCCTTTCGTAGAGGACGCCTCCCTCCTGCAGGGCTCCTCCTCCCTCGACGGACAGCCCACAGACCCGAACCAGCAGGTGCCGGACGGACAGGAGCCGCCTGACGGTTCCTCTTCGCCTCACTGCCAGCATGATGCCGCATTCTTCGCAAATCCCGGGTGGGAGGCGGTTATAGCGCAGCAGGAATGGGAGATCACGCAGCGGGATATCCAGGCTACGCAGCCACCGGATCCGGCCACTGTCCAATAATGTTCAAAGTTCTGGCAATTCTTTCAAAAAGTTCAAAAAAGACCATGGCACAATTGTCATGGTCTTTTTTAAATCTTTTTATCGCTTTATACACTTGCATATAAATGTCGAACCGTGTTATAATAAGTCTCAGAGAAGACAGGAGGCCAGCCATGCAACAGCCATTATATACTTCGCTAAAAGTGAACAATGAAATCGAACTGTGCGAAATCAATGATCCGGAATGCAAACGGCTCATCGAAAGAGCGCTTTTAAATAAACGCATTTCCTATTTCATACGCTGGCCAAAGCCCTCCCTCTTCCGCCGCAAAAAAAATATCTGCATCATCTGCATAAATGACAGTTCAAGAGAAATAGCAGAGAATGTCATCCGCGCCATCTGTGACGAAAAGGGTTACCCCGTAAAATTCCTGATGCGCAAGTCCCAGAACCAGTATCTGTAAAGGTTCTGGTCTGTGGCCTAGAATTGTGCAAAAAATTTAGAAAATTTTGTTGACAACGCGTGGCAAGCTTGCTATAATATGATTTGTGATTGCGGAGAGCATTCATGTGCTGCTGTGGCTCAGTAGGTAGAGCGTCGCATTGGTAGTGCGGAGGTCACGGGTCCGATTCCCGTCAGCAGCTTTTAAAAATCCAGTAAACATACAAGTTTACTGGATTTCTTTTTGGTTACATCGGTTACGCTTTATAGGACTGATCACTCATGATATCAATCCCTTTGTATGGTGTAAAGCCTTTCTTGCGCTCCTACCGCTCCTACCGAACCGGCTGCCCTCTCTTTAATTTCCGATACAGCGTAAAATACATTGTAATAAAACATGCCAGCCCGCCGATGCAGTTTGACACGGGCTCCGCCCAGAACACCCCGTCCACACCCAGGCCCATCCGGGGCAGGAGTATGGTCAGGGGCGCCACAATTACGGCCTTGCGCAGCAGAGAAAAGAACACCGCATGCCTGGAATCTCCCAGCGCCGTAAAAGCCGACTGCCCGGTAAACTGGAAAGCCATAAAGAAGAAGCCGAAAAAATACAGCTTCAGCGCTCCGGTTCCCGCCTCCAGCATGGCCGGATCTTCGGTGAATATCGACAGCAGCAGATGGGGGCACTGTATCACCGCCAGCCAGGCCAGCAGAGTATAGAGGATGCCAAGCCAGGCCGTAAAGCGGATTCCCTGGCAGACCCTGTCGCAGCGCTTCGCCCCATAGTTGTACCCGAGAACGGGCTGTGCGCCGCTGGTAAGGCCCTGCACCGGCAGGGACAATATCTCCCGCACGGAATTGATCACTGTCATGATTCCCACGTACAAATCGCCGCCGTATATCTTTAGCGTGGCATTGCATACCACCTGCACCAGACAATTCGTGGCCTGCATGATAAAGCCCGACATGCCAAGGGCTGATATCTCCCTGGCCAGTTTCCAGTCCACCGGGAGATTCTGCTTCCGGATATGGAGCCCCACCTTTTTCCCGGTCAGAAACCTCAGCACCCAGACGCAGGATACCAGCTGGCTTAAGATGGTGGCCAGGGCAGCGCCGGCCACCCCCATGTCCAGTACAAATATAAAGACCGGATCCAGTATCAGATTCAGCACCGCCCCGATGAGGGTCGTCATCATCCCCATCCGCGGAAAGCCCTGGGCATTGATGAAGCCGTTCAGGCCCGTGGAGAGCATGGCAAAGGGCGTCCCCAGCAGATAGATGCGCAGATAAGCGTCCGCATACACATAGGAGGCGTCACTGGCCCCGAACAGATAGAGCACCGGTCTGCGGAACAGATAGCAAAACAGGAAAATCACCACAGAGCATCCCATCAGCAGTGAACATGTGTTTCCCAGTATCTTCTCCGCACGCTCCTCCTCGCCGGCCCCTCTGGCAATAGAGAACAGCGGCGTCCCTCCGGTGCCGAACAGGTAAGTGAACGCAGCCACCAAGGTGGTCAGCGGAAACGCCAGCCCGATGCCGGTCAGCGCCATGCTGTCCGCCCTGGGCAGGTGTCCGATATAGACACGATCCACCACATTGTACAGAAGCAGCACCAGCTGCGCCAGCATCAGAGGAATGGCCTGAGATATAATGTTCTGCCATACCTTTCCCTTTGAAAAATCATTTGTCATGACCGCTCTTCCACCCCTCTGTCTATGCTTTCTTTGTTGCCCTTGTCGTCCTTACATTTCTGTCTGTCTTAATAGGTATTGCTGTTGTCCACCACCACCTGGGACTCTTTCTTCACAATGGTGGAAGTCCTGATCTTTTCCTGAAGCAGCTCATAGAATCTCTCGTCCGGGAAGTTCTTCACGTCCACGGTCTCCCCTGTCCAGGCGCTTAAGTGGATGGCATTGGAGATTGTAAGCCCATTGATGCCCTCCTCTCCCGGCGCCAGCAGAGGCGTGCCATGCAGCAGGGCGGAGGCGAAATTGCTCAGTATTCCCACATGCTGGGGGCCGCCGGAAAAGTCCGCCGGAATATTGCACTCCCAGCAGTCAGGTCTGCCAAAGGGCACGGTGTTGACCTGATTGTGCTCCCGCTCCGAGATGACATTGCGGTAGAACGTGATCTTGTTGTTCTCTACCACCACCTTGCCCATGTCGCAGGCGATCTCCAGGCGGTTGGTACCCGGCGTCTCCCCGGTGGAGGTAATGTATTCTCCCGTGGTGCCGTTGTCGTACTCAAAATACGCCATCACATCATCTTCCACTTCAATATTATAATATTTGCCAAAGCTTGCCTTTGCGAATATCCGATCCGGCATACCGAACATCCACTGCCACAGATCCAGCTGATGAGGATTCTGATTGATCAGCGCGCCGCCGCCCTCTGACTTCCAGGTAGAACGCCATGTGCTGCTGTCGTGATAGGCCTGGGGACGGTACCAGTCCGTGATGATCCAGGTGATCCTTTTGATATGTCCCAGCTCACCCTCCTGCACCATGTTCCGCAGCTTCTGATATACCGGATTGGTCCGCTGGTTGTACATGATGCCGAATTTCCGGTCAGATTTCGCTGCCGCCGCATTCATCTCCTTTACCTGGCCCGTATACACGCCTGCCGGCTTCTCCGTGATCACATGCAGCCCATGGGCAAAAGCCTTGACGGCAAGGGACGGATGATGGTAATGGGGCGTGGCGATGAGGACAACGTCACACAGGCCGCTGCCATATAGCTCCTCTACATCCTCAAATACCGGAATCTGGGGATATAATTGTCTGGCCGCCTCGCATCTGGCCGGAGCGGTGTCGCAAATTGCCCCCATGACCATATCCGGCACTTTCCCCTCGACCACATTCTTCACATGTCCGGTTCCCATGTTTCCAAAACCAACGATACCTAACCTGATTTTTTCCATAAAGCAATCCCTCCTATTTGATTTTATCTATTTGATTTTATCTATGATTTCTTCCAATGCACGATATGCCAGTGTGAAAGTCCCCTCTCCGCCCTGGGGCAGATCCAGCATCTTGTCGTCCAGCTCCAGCGCCGCCAGACCCGCAAAGCTGCCCAGATGGGGCTCCAAGCTTAAGAACCCGTCGTATCCGGCGTCGAAAAGACTTTTTAGGATATATTCCACATTTCCGTCCCCGGATCCGGCCGGCACTACGCTTCCGTCTTTCATAAACGCGTCCTTGATATGTACGTAGCTGACGAAGTCTTTCAGCTTTTCATAGGCTTCTTTCGTATCCTGCCTGCACTGCACGAAATTGGCAGGGTCGAACACGGCCTGGAAATGCTGGCAGCTTAGCTCCCGCATCAAATCCTCGCAGCGCTCCGCGGTATCCCCGTAAATATCCTTTTCGTTCTCATGGAGCAGCACTACATTCTGCTCTTTCGCATGGGCAATCATCCTGCGCAGGCGGTTTATGACTTCCTCCCGCTCTTTCGCCGTCCACTCTCCTGCGTTCTCCCCTGCAGGACGGTAGAAGCTGAACATTCTGATATACCTGGCGTCCAGCATTTTGGCGATCTCCACCACTCTCCGGAACCGTTCAAAATGGGCCTCAAAATCCTCGTCAAGCCTGATCTTCCCGATGGGAGAGCCAATGGAGGATACTTTGATTCCCTCACGCTCCATCTTCTCCTTAAGCGACGCCACTTCGCTGTCGGAAAGTTTCGCTATGTTCTTCCCGTCAATCCCCCTGGGTTCAAAATAGCCGATCCCCAGTTTCTTAAGTACCTGGAACTGTGTGTCCACGTCCTCTGCGATTTCATCGGCAAAACCGCTGATCTTATCGTACTTCATCTGGCTTTTCTACCTCCTTCATTCCGGAGCGATCCCTTTTGCTCCTATATATAAAAGTAACATATTATTCCTAATCTGTAAAATGCTTTTCAAAAAATAGCAGAATTATCAGGCTTGCAATCCTGTGCTCATAGGGCTATAATATAGGCAACAGAGTTGACTATATGCTTTTTAAGAGAGAAGGTGATATAATGTCAGAAAAAAGTTCTCAAAACAAGTCTGAAACTATCATCCGCACCGCCCGCGCAGAGGATGCCCGGGAACTTCGGGAAATTTATGCCCCTTATGTGGAAAACACAGCGGTTACATTTGAATACGAGGTGCCAAGCGTAGAGGAATTCCGGGCTCGGATGGAGCAGACGCTATTAAAATATCCCTATATCGTTGCCGAGGAGGATGGTGAGATCCTAGGGTACGCCTACACCGGCGCATTCGTAGGGCGGGCCGCCTATGAATGGTCCGCGGAGGCCACAATCTACTTAAAGCAGGATAAGCAGAAAATGGGGCTGGGGAAAAAGCTCTACGAAGTACTGGAGCTGATCTCCAAGACCCAGAATATCTGCAATCTCAACGCATGCATCGGATACCCGGAGGTGGAGGACGCCTATCTGACCAAAAACAGCGTCCAGTTCCACGGACATGTGGGATATGACTTCGCAGGGAAGTTCCACAATTGCGGGTACAAGTTCGGCACATGGTACCATATGATATGGATGGAGAAGTCCCTGGGGGTGCACCCGGACAATCCGGAACCCATTGTCTGGTTTCCGCAATTGACGAATGCGCAATTAAAAAAGTGCGGCATGACGATATCACATTAGAGTATGGATTCCCCTACTATTCTCCTGCGCCGGCTGCGGCAAAGTCTTTCTTTCATAAATCTTTACAATGCATCGCTGCAGTCCAGCCAGGAGAAGAACTTTCTTTCAATCTGTTTCTTTAAGGTCACGCGCTCCTCTTTGGTCACAAAAGCTGCATCGGCGGCATTGAATGCCAGTTGCTTTAATTGCAGCGGGCTTAATGCATATTGCCCCTGCAGCAGCAAATACTCCTTTTTCAGATTCGTGTCGGAGACGGTCATATTGTCGGTATTTACAGTGACGCTTAATTCCCGCTCCAGAAATGCTTTCAGCGGGTATTCCTCCGGCGAATCCACTGTCCTTGTCTGCAGATTGCTGGAATAGCACATCTCCAGGCATATTTTTTTATCCTTAAGAATCCCCACCAGTTCCTGATCCTGTGCGGCGTGAATTCCGTGTCCAATACGCACTGCGCCCAGTTCCAGAGCTTTCCTTACGCTCTCCGGCCCGGCTGCCTCTCCTGCGTGGATGACGGCCGGTATCCCCCGCTGCCCTGCCTGGAGGAAAAGATCGGCAAAGTCCCCCGTAGGCCAGGCGGCCTCATTTCCGGCCAGATCCAGGGCGCAGACCCCTTGCCCCAGAAAGCTTTCTGCCACAGCCACCGTCTCCAGGTTTTGTGCCTGATTCTGCGCTCCGCGCATGCAGCATAATATCAGGCCGGCGGATATCCCAAAGTCCTCTGTTCCCCGGACAAGGCCCTGTATGGCCGCCTGTACCGCCTCTTTTTGAGTAAGTCCCTTTTCCGTATGCAGCTGGGGCGCGAACCGGATCTCCGCACGGCAAAGGCCCTGGGCGTGCAGCCTCTCAAGCAGCCTGTAGACAGCAAATTCCATGCTCTCCCCAGTCTGCAGGACCTGGAGCGGCAGATCGAATTTCTCCAGGTACTCCCCCAGATTCCTGCAGCCCGGACTGACCACAAGCTTTTCTTTGATTTCCTCTTCCCTTTCCGCAGGGAGCCTGACTCCCGACATCTGCGCCATACGGAACATGTCCGCCGGGTCTATGGAGCCGTCAAGATGTAAGTGCAGATCGATCATATGCTTTCCCTCCTAAGCTTTTGTCATTCCACTTTCAGTCCCAGGCATTCCGCCCTTTTCCGAAAGCTCTGGTACTGTCTCTGGGTGATAAAATCTTCTCTGGTGACAGGCGCCGTGAAATGGAAGTCCACCTCCCGCATGGCTTTCATGGCCGCCTGCCTTATGGTCATCTCCCCGAACTGATAAGGGGCGTCCGGATTTCTCATAAAGTCAATGTCAAAGGCATTCCGGCCCCATAATGTACATGCTCCACATTCATCTTGTCGTATTTCAATGCGCCAAAGTCTACTTTCATGACTTCTCTGTCTTCCATCATGATGGTAAAGGCTTTTACTCCGTCCATATCCGCCATTCTTTCTACGCATTCTTTTATACACGGCTCTTGCTTATGTCACCTTTCTTCTCATTATACCAGAGATCATTCCTCCTGTCCTGCCTTTTGTGTGCTTTTTCTAAAAGGTCTTTTCGGCTCTGTAAAAATATGGTAAAATGGTGTAAAACGACAGCGGTGAAATGGCGCGTCCCACGCGCCGGAAGGAGGATATATGAAAGATTCCAATTGCGGCTATTGTATGAGAGGGGAACTGTTGGACAAGTTCGGCATTTTTATCTGTGATCTGACTGTGAGCAGCCTGATTCTGTTCAGGGAACAGAGCAAACCGGGCAGATGCATTGTTGCCTACAAAGATCATGTCAGCGAGCTGGTGGATATCAGCGATGAGGAACGGAATGCCTTTATGGCGGACGTGGCCCGTGCGGCCAGGGCACTCCATGCGGCGTTCCACCCAGATAAGGTGAACTATGGCGCTTATGGCGACACCGGCTGCCATCTGCACATGCATCTGGTGCCGAAATACGAGGGCGGGGACGAATGGGGTTCCACGTTCCAGATGAACCCGGACAAGGTCTATCTCACCGCGGCGGAATATGATGAGATGATTGCAAAGATCAAAGCGAATTTATTCTGACAGTCGCTAAACTTTATTGCTCATAAGAGGAGGCAGACCATGAACAAAGTAATCGAAACCATCAAAGAGAGGAGCTCCACAAGGGGCTACACGGACAAGCCGCTTACAGAAGAGGAATTGGATATCCTGCTCCACGCAGGCCTACAGGCACCCACGGCGGCCAACAGGCAGGAGATTCATTTCACTGTGCTGCCCGGCAGCCACCCGATTCTACAGGAACTGGAGGAGGAGAAGAACAGGCTGAGGGATATCATTGCCCCGCCCCACAACTTCTACTACGAAGCACCCACCGTAGTCATCCTCAGCGCCGACAGCACTTATAAATGGAGTTCCCTGGATGCCGGCATCGCGGTGGAGAACATGGCTTTGGCGGCGGAGTCGCTGAGGCTGGGGAATCTGATCATCGGGTGCATCCTGGACGCCATGTCGGGAGAAAAGAAAGCATATTATGCCGATGCCCTGAAGTTCCCCCCTGGCTATGAGTACAAGATCGCCATCGCTTTCGGGCACAAGGCTGTCACAAAAGAGCCCCATACCTATGATGCAGAAGTTCAGATTACAAGATTATAATATTTATTCCGGCACTTAATGCCCAAAATTCTGATGACCCATGAGTCGGCCGTCCCCTGTACCTGCCTGAAACGGCGGGGCAAGGGACAGTCTGCCATCTTCCCAGTGCCACAAAATGTACTTTACCTTTCCTGTTTTTCTGATTTCCCCTTTTTCATCGGAAGCTGCACCAGGATTACTGCGCAGAATACCAGCGCGCAGCCTGCCAGTTCCCTGCCCGTCAGAGCCTGCCGCAGGATCACCCAGCCCGCCAGCACGGAGACAACCGACTCCAGGCTCAGGATCAGGGAGGCAACGGTGGGATCCGTGTCCCTCTGCCCCAGCACCTGCAGGGTATAGGCCACGCCGCAGGAAAGGATCCCCGCATAAGCCACCGGCACAAGCCCATGGATGAAATCCCATATGTCCGGTTTTTCAAAGAGGAAAGCCAGAATGCTCCCGATGACGCCTGCCGTCAGGAACTGGATACAGGAAAGCTCCACCCCGTCCACCCGGGGCGAGAAATGGTCTATCACCAGGATATGTACGGAAAACAAAATGGCACAGAGAAAGACCAGAGTATCCCCCCTGCCCAGAGAAAAACTCCCGCTCATGCACAGCAGATACATGCCGAAAGCCGCGATCACAGCTCCGACCCAGACCTTTCCCGGTATCCTTTTCTTCAGGAAGACGCCAAAAAACGGAACCAGAATGATATACAGTGTGGTGATGAACCCCGCTTTCCCCACTGTAGTATGCAGGATTCCGTACTGCTGCAGGAGAGATGCCGCGCACAGCGCCAGGCCGCAGCATATGCCGCCAGTGACCGTGGTCTTCAGGCTCCCTTTTTGCTTTCCCTCTTTCTTTCCTCCTAAGCGCCGCCTCCTGCCCAGGCAGATGACAGGCACCAGCACTATACTGCCCAGCAGGAATCTGGATCCATTAAAGCTCAAAGGTCCCAGGTACTCCATTCCCACGCTCTGGGCCACAAACGCGGTGCCCCAGATAAACGCCGCCATAAAGAGCATCAGGCTGCTCTTCCATTGAATGCTTTTCTTCTGAGGTTCTTTTCGTTCTTTCGTTTCTTTCGTTTCTTTCGTTTTTTCCTTATCTTCCAATTTTCCCACAGCAGCCACTCTCCCAATCTCACCGGCCCAGATCCGTATCTGCTCCCTGGCCGTGGACACCGGCTTTCCGGAAGCGCTGCCCCTCCTTGCCTCTGATCTGTAAAAGCCTGTAACAGAATACCCCATATCAGCGGCAATGTCAACAACAATGTCAGCCCTGTGCCTCACCTTATAAAACAGACAGTGTAAAAGGGCCCCGGCATGCACCGAGACCCTTTTACTATTTCTTATGAGGGGGGAGATAGTGAGTTCATCAACTATCCAAAATCTATATTACAGGTGAAATGTGTCCAAATCGTGTCCATTTTCTAATTTAAATCTTAAAAGCCTGAAAAGCATTCCTAAATTCGGATGAATTATACTGCATGCCGGCAAAACTTACCACGCCAAATGGTATATGAACCAATTTTGAATAACTTAGTTCTCACTCTCCAGTCCCTCGGATATCTTCTTTGCCACCACCACAAAGCGCCCGTCCTTTTCCTGATAGTCGCAGGTGGAAAGGGTCAGGAGCCGGTCGCCGTACTGCGCTGTCACGCCTGTATCGTAGAGGGATATGGCCGCCATCTCCTCCATGGCCGAAGCAAACTCCTGCTCCCCGTTGGCATCGATGAACTGATAATATTTGAAGACGATTTCTGTCTCCTTGTATACTCTCGAACGGAACACATACATGACCTGATATGTCCCTTTCTCATAGATGGTGTCAAAGCTGATATATGGGTGCTTCTCATAAAAAGACTCGTCCTCGTACTTATCCAGCTGTCCGAACATTCTCCCGCTGCGCATATGATGCCCATAGAGGATGAAATTCGTGCTGGGCTTCAGCACATCACAATCCTTGTCCATGAAAATCGTGCCGTTTCTGTCGTATTCCTGGTTCATGTTGTGATCCAGATAGTATTCATTATCTGTAGTCTGCATCACGGGATAGTCGATATTGGTGTCCTCGATCTTCACCCAGCCGATGAACTTTTGGTTCTTCAGCAGGAGATTCTGGTACTCCTCCAGCACCTCTCTGGGTTTGCTCTCGCCATCCAGCGTGTACAGGGGACCGGGTGTAGGTGTGGCCACCGGAGCGATCACAGGCTTTTCTTTCAGTTCGCTCAGTTCCTGATAGGAACTCTGGGTTCTGTAGTCATAATAGGAATAGACCGCGAAATACCCCAGGCAGCACACCGCTGCCGCACTGCATGCCACCAGGATGAGCTTCCTGCGCCGCTCCCGCTTTCTGAGCTCCTGTGCCACGATCTCCTCCATGGCTGAGTTGTCCTTTTCCGGGGCCGCTGCCTGTTTGGCCGGCTGCTTCCGTCCCGAATCGCTGGCAGCTTCTTTCTTGTGCCCCTCAGCCGGTCTGCGCTTTTTCTGCTTTGTCTTCGGATCGGCACTGCCTGTCTTTTTCAAAAGCGCCTCCACCTCGTCACGGAAATCCTGGCCCAGCAGTGTCATGAACTTATATCTGCCGCCCCGCAGTTCCCCGGCCAGCTTCTGCAGCGCCGCCCTGTCGTCAAAGTCGGTCTCCGCCCGCAGCTTATCTATGATTTCTTTGTCCCGTCTGGCGCAGGCATAGTCGCTTTCCGTGCGAAACTGCCTGCCCTCCACCACAAAAATCTTCTGATTCATGCTTTTCTATGTACGTCCTCCGTCATTTCCTATAATAGAATCCAAGAGAGGATTCTATTATCATGTTTCTATAGTATAACTTATCAGTACTTGCTGTAGTCTTGTGCTGGCTGACTATAGGAAGCTGCTCTTGCTTCCTATTGTATGGTTATATTCTACTATATCTGTCAGGAATTTCAAGCCCCTATCCCGGCTTCATAATCTTTCCAGCGCCTCCAGAAAATCCTTATTCCCCTAGGAAACATTGACATGCCACCCCGCATACAATAAACCATAAATAATCTTCAGGAGGAAAAAAACATGAGTGACTTAACTGCTACAAACTGTGGCTGCAACGATTCCTGCGGGTGCACCAGCCCCCAGAATAACGGCTGCGGATGCGGCAATTGGATCTGGATCATCCTGCTTCTGTTCTGCTGCAACGGCAATGGCAACAGCGGATGTGGCTGTGGAAACGGCTGCGGAAACAGCCTGTTCGGCGGCAATGGCAACGGATGCGAGTGGCTTATCTGGATTCTGCTGCTCTCCTGCTTCTGCGGCAGCGGCAATGGCCTGTTCGGCGGCAATGGCAACGGATGCGGCTGTGGATGCGGCTGCAACTAAGCATTGACCCGGATGGATATTCCATCCAGACACAGGCTCCGGCGGGAGGAGACTTCCGCCGGGGCCTGTTGCCAATGAGGAAAGTTCCTTGTACACATAACCTCCGATCCGTTTACATAGAATAATACTGGCAGCGGTAAGTTTTACCGTCTGCGAGTATCGTATTCCTGTCCGGAAAGGAGCGCGCCATGGAGGAGCAAAATTCAAAAACCATCGCAGCTTTCGATTCCCTCTTCACTACGAGTCGGATCCAGATGCTGAAGATACTTCTGCCTCGCCTTGCCCCCAGGCAGCAGAGCGGCTTTGCAGTCTACATAAAGCTGCTGGAGCTGCAGTATGCCTTTTCTCTCCTGCGCAGCCACCCCGGCATGCGGCTGATGGGAAGCGGAAAGCAGCTGTCCGCTGACTTTTTCCATGGGGACAATTCCGACACCCTGGAGCTTCTGGATGAAATGCTGCCATTTTCAGGCCCCGAAGAACATGCCAGGATAGAGAACATCAAGAACATGATCGTGAATCTGAAAAAGATGCAGGAAATGATGGAGATGATACAGATGCTCCAGGAACTTTTCCCCGAGGGCATGGGGGGAGATAATCCTATGGATATGTTCTCCGGCATGTCGGATTCCGGGCTGGCCTCCATCTTCCAGATGTTCGGGGGAGACAAGGCAGAGTAGGTGGCCGGCCAGGCACGCCGCGCCCCGGCCAAAAAAAGACAGTTCAAGCAGTCGGAAAGGAAAGGAGATCGTATGGAAAATCAGGAAAGACCTGTCTGGATGACAGACCCCCTCGTAAAGGATATCCCGGAGAAGAAGCTCCAGTTCGTGGAACAGCTCTTCGCCCAGGGAAATGGAAAGAGCCAGAAAGAGATGCTGGCTTATCTGATGCCTATGATGAAAAAAGCAAAGGCACAGAACCTGACCTTTACCCCCCAGGAGATGAACGCGGCCATCGCCGCCATCCGCAAGCACAGCACCAAAGAAGAATTGACGCAGATCGACAAAATCCTGGAAAAAAGCCGTGCAAACGGCAATTCTGAAAAATCGTAGAATCATATGCCGTACAGCGTACACCGGAAAGGGGCTGTCATCCGACAGCCCCTTTCTCCAGTCGCTTCAGTCATTCCTGCTCTTTCGGGTCATGGGTCTTTTAAGGTTTCACCACAATGTTCACCAGCCTGCCCGGCACATAGATCTCTTTCACGATATTGCCGGACAGCCTATCCCCCAGAGCCTCCTTAGCCGCCGCAATCACGGCTTCTTTTGCCTCGTCCTTGGGCACGGAGATGGTGGCCCGGATCTTGCCGTTCACCTGCACGCCTATCTCCATGGTGCTCTCTTTCGTTTTGGCCTCCTCATAAGACGGCCACGTGGTCTGGTATACCCTGCCAGGGAACCCGGCTGCCTGCCACAGTTCCTCCGTGACATGGGGCGCCACCGGATTTAACAGGGTGAGCAGGGTTTGGTACTCGCCCCTTGTGACCGCATTCTTCTTATAAAATTCGTTGATGAGAGCCATCATGGCTGCAATGGCGGTATTGTACTTCAGAGCCTCAAAGTCACCGGACACTTTCTTGATGGTCTGGTGCATCTTGGTCTCCAGATCCGCGCTGTAGTTTTCCTCATCTGTCAGCATGTCCTGCAGCTTCCAGACCCTCTCTAAGAACCTGCGGCAGCCTTTCACCCCGTCCTCGCTCCAGGCGGCGCTCAAGTCAAATGCGCCGATGAACATTTCATAAGTGCGCAGGGTATCCGCGCCGTAATCTCTGACGATATCGTCCGGGTTCACCACGTTCCCGCGGGATTTGGACATCTTCTCTCCGTTGGAGCCCAGGATCATGCCGTGGCTGGTGCGCTTCTGGTACGGCTCCTGGCAGGGCACATAGCCCTCATCGTAGAGGAATCTGTGCCAGAACCTGGAGTACAGCAAGTGCAGCGTGGTGTGCTCCATGCCGCCGTTGTACCAGTCCACGGGCATCCAGTAGTCCAGGGCCTCCTTGCTGGCCAGGGCCTGGTCGTTCTTCGGATCCGTGTAGCGCAGGAAATACCAGGAGGAGCCTGCCCACTGGGGCATGGTGTCCGTCTCCCGCTTGGCCGGACCGCCGCAGCAGGGACAGGTGGTGTTCACCCAGTCCTCCATGGCCGCTAACGGAGACTCTCCGTTGTCCGTAGGCTCATAGGACTCCACCTCGGGAAGCATCAGGGGCAGTTCGCTTTCGTCTAAAGGCACAAAGCCGCATTTTTCGCACTTTACGATAGGAATGGGTTCGCCCCAGTAGCGCTGTCTGGAGAACACCCAGTCGCGGAGCTTGAAGTTGGTCTTGCTCTGGCCCAGACCCTTTTCCTCCAGCCACTCCGTAATCTTTTTCTTGGCATCCGCCACGGACAATCCGTCCAGGAAATCGGAATTCACCAGGATTCCGCTCTCCACATCCGTGTACACCGCCTCCTGTACGCTGACGGGGCTTCCGGCCACCACCTCGACGATAGGCAGACCGAACTTCTTTGCGAAGTCCCAGTCCCTCTCGTCATGGGCAGGCACGGCCATGATGGCGCCTGTTCCATAGGTCATCAACACATAGTCGGAAATCCAGATAGGAATCTCCTTGCCGTTCACAGGATTGGTGGCAGTCAGGCCGTCGATCTGTACGCCGGTCTTGTCCTTGGCCAGCTCCGTGCGCTCAAAGTCGGACTTCTTGGCAGCCAGCTCCCTGTAGGCCACCAGAGCGTCATAGTTTTTGATTTCATCCTTATACTTTTCAATCAACGGATGCTCCGGGGACACTACCATGTAGGTGGCCCCGAACAGGGTGTCAGGTCTGGTGGTATAGATACGAAGCTTCTCTTCCTTTCCGGTGAGGGAGAAGTCCACCTCCGCGCCCTGGGACTTGCCGATCCAGTTCTTCTGGGACACCTTGACCCGCTCAATATAGTCAACTGTGTCCAGTCCTTGAATTAGCTTGTCGGCATATTCTGTGATCTTCAGCATCCACTGGCTCTTCACCTTGCGGACTACCTCCGCGCCGCAGCGCTCGCAGACACCATTTACCACCTCCTCGTTGGCCAATCCTACCTTACAGGAGGTACACCAGTTGATGGGCATCTCGCTCTTGTAGGCAAGGCCTGCCTGAAAGAGCTTCAGAAAGATCCACTGGGTCCACTTATAGTAGCCGGGATCGGTGGTATTGACCTCCCGCTCCCAGTCAAAGGAATAGCCCAGCGAGTGGAGCTGGCCCTTGAAGCGCTCCACATTGTTCTTGGTCACGATTCTGGGGTGGATGTGGTTCTTGATCGCATAGTTCTCCGTGGGCAGGCCGAAAGCGTCCCAGCCCATGGGATAGAGCACGTTGTAGCCCTGCATCCTGCGCTTTCTGGCCACGATATCCAGGGCGGTGTAAGGCCTGGGATGGCCTACGTGGAGACCCTGCCCCGAAGGGTAGGGGAACTCCACCAGAGCGTAATACTTCGGTTTCGAGTAGTCGTCAGATGTCTGAAACGCCTTTTCCGCATCCCAGATATCCTGCCATTTCTTTTCCACCTCATGGTGGTTGTAAGGTACTGCCATCTTTTCTCCTCCATTCATGACAATAGAAAGCCTGCTTTCTATTCTGCCAGTTCCGCAGCTGTACACGCCGTATCAATTCCGACATAGAATTTCCGGCCGCTCAGTGCATGCGCCCTTAAACCCTATGGGCACTGTGTGTACAGTTGCTGTTTCCAGTTCCACACAAAAAGCCCTTCCGTCAGCTAGAGACGAAAGGGCTTGATTTCCGTGGTACCACTCTAATTCGCGAATCCTGCAGCGGACGGCATGGCTGCCATTTTCCCGGATTCACGCACTTTGATACCGATAACGAGATAAACCGTTGCCCCCTACCCACGCATAGCGCTTCAGGCGCAAGACTCCGAGGCCAGTTGGGGAAATCTCGCTGCCGCCTCACACCACCCGGCGGCTCTCTGAAAGTCCGAATTCCTTAATGCTCCTCTTCTTTGTCGATGGCTTATAAAATTTTCTCTTATAATAAATCGTTTTCAGCCATCTGTCAAGTAGAAAAGTTAAAATTCATCAAGATTTACGTTAAAATCAGTCTTCCGCATTATTCTCCGCAACGCTTTGGGCCCTTGCAGCGATCTCTTTCTCCTGTACATCAGAGGGTGCCTGCTCATAACGGATGAACTCATAGGCGTATTCTCCTCTGCCGCCGGTCATGGACCGCAGATCCGTGCAGTAGCCGAACAGACAGCTCTGGGGAATCTCCGCCTCAATGATCTGCTTTCCGCCTGCCGTGGGGTTCATACCCAGCACGCGGCCTCTCCTCTTGTTCAGATCGCCCATGACGTCGCCCGTGTAGGCATCCGGCACTGTGACCTTTAAGGAGGCAATGGGCTCTAACAGCACGGGATGAGCCTCCATGAATCCTTTCTTGAACGCCTGGATGGTGGCCATCTTGAATGCCTGCTCGGAGGAATCCACCGGATGATAGGAGCCATCGTAGAGCACGGCCTTTACGCCTACTACCGGGTACGCGGCCATGGGGCCTTTTACCACGGATTCCTGCAGTCCCTTGTCCACTGCGGGGTAGAAGTTCTTCGGCACGGCGCCGCCCACCACTTCCTGGGTGAACTCATAGGCCTGGTCCAGATTGTCGGAGGGGCTAAAGCGCATCTTTACATGGCCGTACTGTCCATGGCCGCCGGACTGCTTCTTATATTTATATTCCACATCCGACTGCTTGCGGACGGTCTCCTTGTAGGCTACCTTAGGCCTGGCCAGTTCCACGTCCACCTTGTACTCGTTCAGCAGGCGGCTGACCACAATGTCAAGGTGCTGATCGCCCATGCCGTAGAGCAGTGTCTGCCTGTTCTCCGCGTCATTTACCATCTTCAGGGTCAGGTCTTCCTGGGTCATCTTCTGCAGAGCCTGGGAAATCTTATCCACATCGCCCTTGTTCTTGGGCTTATAGCGCATATAGGTGTAAGGGGTGGACACGTCCAGCTTGCCGTATTTCACCGGCGTAGCCTTGGTGGCCAGGGTATTGCCGGTTCTGGCATCGCTTAACTTAGCCAGAGCGCCGATGTCTCCCGCGTGGAGTTCCGGAACCTCTGTGGCTTTGTTCCCCTGCATTACATAGAGTTTGCCGATCTTCTCCTCCACCTCGGTATCCACATTGTACATCAGGTCGTCCGTCTTCAGAACGCCGGAATTCACCTTGATCAAAGAATACTTGCCGATGAACGGATCCACGATGGACTTCCACACAAAGGCCGTTTTCGCCTTGGAGAAGTCGTAGTCCGCATTGAAGATCTCGTTGGTCTTCTGGTTGATGCCCGCGATCTTGCGGTTCTCAGGGCTGGGCATATACTTCACAATGTCGTCCAGCAGCGTGTACACGCCCTGGCAGAGGGTGTTGGAGCCCATGGTCATGGGAACGATGCTGCCGTCGCATACATTGGTGCGCAGGGCGGCTCTGATTTCAGCCTCAGAGAAAGTCTCCCCGCCGAAATACCGCTCCATCATTTCCTCGCTGGTCTCGGCCACGGCCTCCATCAGCGTATCCCGGTACAGCTCCAGGTTCGCCTTGTTGTACTCAGGAACCTCGCAGTCCACCACTTCCTTGCCCTGCCAGCGGTGGCCGGTCTCGGAGACCACGTTCACATAGCCCACGAATTTCTCGTTCTCACGGATGGGCAGATTAAAAGGAGCCATCTTCTTTCCGTAGGCTTCGGTCATGTCCTCCACCACCTGACGGAAAGAGGCATTGTCCACATCCATGTTGGATACATAGATAAATCTGGGCAGCTTGTACTTCTCGCACAGTTCCCATGCTTTCTGAGCCCCCACTTCCACGCCGGACTTACCGTTCACCACGATGATGGCGGCTCCCGCTGCAGCTATGGCCTCCTCGGCCTCGCCCACAAAGTCAAAATAACCGGGAGTGTCTATCACATTAATCTTGTACCCTTCCCACTCAATGGGAATAATGGAGGCGTTAATGGAAAACTTGCGCTTCTGCTCTTCCTTGCTGTAGTCACTCAAGGTATTGCCGTCGGCTACCTTGCCCATCCTGGATGTGATGCCGGACAGATACGCAAAAGCCTCTGCCAGACTGGTCTTTCCGCTTCCACCGTGTCCCAGCAGAACCACATTGCGAATCTTGTCAGTTGTGTAAACTTTCATTTGACTTTCCTCCAATTTTTATGTAATTTGGGTATTTCGACCTGATGTTGATAATCAATTCAATTCCCATAAGTCTATTTTACTAGACATAGCTATTTTTTACAAGTGATTATTGATATTTGTCTCAATATTTATGTTTTTTCTGCTTTCACTGCTTTGCTGCAATCCCCATTGACTTTCATGCTTTAAAGTTGTATAGTCTATCTGACACCATGAATTTCATTGGATAGCTATCCAATGAACTCGGAGAGAAACGGAGAAATATTATGTCTGTTTTGACCTGTGGCTTTATCGGCCTGGGACTGATCGGCGGTTCCATCGCCAGGGCCCTGAAAAAATATGTCCCGAATGTGGAGATCATTGCCTATGACATCAACCGGGAGGCGCTGCTTTTGGCAAAAGAGGAATCCGTTGCCGATGTGATTGCCTATGCCATCGATGAGAACTTTTCCGGGTGCGACTATCTGTTCCTCTGTGCCCCTGTACAGAAAAACGACGGAAACCTGGCTGCAGTGAAGTCCGTCATGAAACCGGACTGCCTGCTCACCGACGTGGGGAGCGTAAAGACCGCCATCCACAAGGCGGTGGAGGAGGCGGGCCTGGAGAACCGCTTCATCGGCGGACATCCCATGGCAGGCAGCGAGCGCGTGGGCTTCGCAAACTCCAAGTCTTCCCTGCTGGAAAACGCATATTATATCCTGACCCCCACTGATGCTGTCCCACCGCAGAAACTGGAGAGCTACCGGGCACTGGTGGCAAAAATGGGCGCCATTCCTCTGGTGCTGGATTACCAAAAGCACGATTATGTCACGGCGGCCATCAGCCATCTGCCCCATGTCATCGCAACATCCCTGGTGAACCTGGTGCGGGAGCACGATTCCGAAGATGGAATCATGAAAATGGTGGCGGCCGGGGGCTTCAAGGACATCACCAGGATTGCATCCTCCTCCGCCCCCATGTGGCAGCAGATCTGCCTGTCCAACACGGAAAACATCTCCTCGCTGCTGACAGACTATATTCACCTACTGGCAAAATTCCGCACACAGTTAAACGGCAGGGAGGCTGACGCGCTCTACGGACAGTTCGAAAGCGCTCGCATCTACCGGGATTCTTTCATCAGCTCCTCCAGCGGGCCCATCAAGCCTGTCTATGGCATCAGCGTGGAGATTGACGACAAAACCGGAGCGCTGGCCCGCATTGTCACATTGCTGGCGGAGCATGGCATCAGTATCAAGAATATAGGCATCACTCACAACCGGGAATCAGAGGACGGTGTACTGAAGCTGGAGCTCTACAAAGAAGCCGCCTTGACGGCTGCCATAAGCCTTTTGGCCGAGGAAGGCTATACCATCCGCGCCCGCACCTGACCTGTTCCCATATAATATGGAAGAAGAGGGCCAAAGCCTGTCCGCTTTTGCCCTCTCGCAAGTCTTTTCCTCATATGCTTTCTATGCAGTTCGTCACAGCCTTGGCCTTTCTCCTGGCCTGACAGCGATGCCACAGGACCGATACACAGATGCAAAAAAGCATCCCGAACGCGCCGCCGCAAGTATCCAGCAGCACATCCGCAGGGCTGGCCCAGCGTCCCGGCACAAAATACTGATGGAATTCGTCACAGGCCGCGGAAAGGAAGACCCACGTTACCGTCAGCAGGTACATTCCCCTCCCAGGCTTCATCCATTGGATCAGCAGCATATACACCAGGATGCCCATGCACGCATACTCCGAAAAATGGGCCAGTTTCCTGATGGGATGCTCAATGCTCTCTGCCAGGCCAACCATCTCGGCTGCGCTCCAGTCCCCGCCGGACAGGGAACCCAGGATTTCCACGCATCTGACGGAAATCTGCTGGCTCAGGGAGCCTGACTGCTCGGCATCCTGAGCGGAGAACCGGAAGATAATGCCATACAGCGTTGTCAATAATGCCGCGGCAATGCCGGTCACCACCCATCTGCGCAGTGCTTCCCCTGTCGTCTTATTCGCCATGAACCGTCTGGTACACCTCTATCCTGGCGGAATCCATTTCAGGCATGCCGATAAAGATAGCCCCATAGCCATAGCAGCCGCCTTTCAGCTCTATCCTTACGATCTGCAGGAAAGCGTGTATCACTTCTTTCGTCCAGATGGTCAGATAGGCCTCGTACACCTCTCCGATCTGCAGGGCCTCCTTGCAATCAAAGCCCACGCCTGTCTTCGATACGTCCGAAATATTGATGGTCACCTCATGTCCGCTGTTCCCGTCCAGTCTCTTGATCACCAGCTTGGACTCCAGATCCGTCCTTCTTGTTTTTCTTCTATCCTGTTCCATAAGCCATACATCTCCTTTGTCCGGTGAAATCGCCTCACCTAAAGTATAGGTCAAGTATACCATTTTTTGCGTTGCACCACAAGACATAATTTCGGAAACTGCGCCTCAACTTACAGTTCCCAACTTACAGCCAGACAGATAACAATGATTTCTCAGCCGGATAAGCCGGATTTCCCAGTGCACTCCTCCATCCGCCTGCAGTGCGCGCTGCATTCCACCCAATACAGATCCACCAGTTCCCGCTCCATCCGCCGGATTTCCCGGTGATGGCGCAGCCAGAGCCAGAACATGATGACAAAATAGGGGGAAAAGAAGCGAAACAGCCGCACAAATCTGTTGGAGCCGGTACGGAAAGAGGCGGCTTTCTCCTGCCAGAGCAGCAGGAACCGGAACAGGGCCGACTTCTCCCTCTCCCGCTCCGCCCTGCACAGTCCGGCCACCTCCCTGTTGTGCAGGAGCCTGGTGGGGCTGTTGAAATTGGAGATGGAGGTGCCGGAAATCCGGTACAGGACAAAGGGCCGGTTCACGTAATCTACCCGGATGTCCTCCCTCTCTCTGAGAATCCTCTGAAAACAGGCCCTGTCGTTCACCGTCCTAAAGCCCAGGATGAAATCCAAAACCTCCTCCGACAGCAGGGACTTCCTGTATACCGCAGTGCCCATCACCGGACAGCCCAGCCGCACTGCAGCCCGGAGGGTCTTCCCCCGGATGAAATTCTGCAGTACCACCTCCAAGTAAGTGCCGTAGGCTCTCTCTATGTCACCGAATCCGGTAAATTTCAGGAAAGCCGTACATATCATGTCCGCTTCGTCCAGCCTGTCCGTAATCTCAAAGACATCAAAGGGCGCCAGCAGATCGTCCCCGTTGAGAACCAGAAAGCGCTCCCCCCGGATATGTCTCAGGGCTTCCACATAGTTGACGCAGATGCCGCCGTTCTCCTTGCGAAACAAAAGATCCGTCTCCGCGAACAGGCCGTGGCTTCCCTCCAGCCACCCTCTGACCGCATCGGGGCTGCCATCAGTGGAACCGTCATCCGTGACAATAAGCTGGAATGCCCGGCCCCGGCCATATTCCCTTATCTGGTATCTGACGCTCTCCAGTGCCTGGAGAACCACATCCGCCTGGTTATAGCATGTGACTACAAACGTGAACATAGCTTGCCTTTTCTCCTAAAATATACTATAGTAATAGGAAGCAAATACAGCTTCCTATATAATTCATACAGAAATGAGGGCACAAATCTTGATATCCGTAATCATCCCCGTGTACAACGCGGAACCCTACCTGCGCCGCTGCATTGATTCGGTGCTGGCTTCCACATACAGCGACTTCGAGATCATTCTGGTCAACGACGGCTCCACGGATGCCGGGCCGGAAATCTGCAGGGCATATGCAAAAAAGGACAGCCGCATCGTCTTTCTCTCCCAGGAAAACAAGGGTGTATCCGCCGCCAGGAACCGAGGGTTGGATGCGGCCCGTGGGGAATGGATCGTGTTCCTGGATTCGGACGATTTTATCACCGATGATTTCCTGGGGATGATAGCTGCATCGAAATATCAGGAGCAGGACATGATCCTGTTCCAGTTCGCCCTGCATGCCTCCCCCGCTGCCCGGCCTGACCGCTTATCCGGCTTATCCGGCTCTGATTCCATGGCCGCGGACAGCACTCCGAAAGTCCAGGACAGAGGAATCGCTGGTGATTCCCCGGGGCAAGTGCTTCTTTATGGGGGCGGAGAAATGCCGGAACTGATCAGCCGCATCCTGGTGCCCAGGCCCCTGGCGGAGCATTGCACCCCGGATTTCCGCACCCCCTGTGCCAGGGCTTACAGGCGGAGCCTGATAGAACGGTATTCCATCCGTTTCTCACCGGATATCTTCATCGGCGAGGATCTGCTCTTCAATCTGGAGTACCAGCTTCGAACGAAATCCTGCGCTTACATCCCCAGGATGGTATACTTCTATGATATCCACGGGGACTCCTCCTCCCATAGATTCCATCCCGGCCTGCGGGAGAACCATGCAAGGCTGCTGGCGGCTGTCAGGAATGCGCTGGAGGAAAACGGCATGCTCTCCCGTCTGAAGCGGGATTACTGCTCCTATGCCCTAGACAACCTGACCTATGTCCTTATCCGGGAGATTTTCAGCCCCTTAAGCCCCGGAAGCTACCGGGAAAGCCGGACTTTGTGCCGTAAGCTGCGCTGCAGCCCGCTTTACGGGGAGGCATTTGCGTACAATCGCAGCACCGGTATTTTGCCCCGCAGGGTTCTGGTGGCTGTCTTTTGGCTGCGCTGTTATCTCCTGACTGCCCTGATCTCCAGGATCAGCTATTTCTGGCTGGAGCGCAGATGACCGGGCGTGCTTTGTCTTTTTTCCGCTTTTCTATCAATAATTTTTCGATAATAAGGATACAGTCTTTCCGCCACCCAGCCCTTGACGAAAAACGCCCAGATGACCTCTTTCAGCGCCTCCCCTATGCGCAGGCCCCCGCAGCTGCTCAGCTGCCCCAAAGCTTTCAGCGCTTCTTTCCACCGGCGGTATTTCAGGGAGATCCTATAGCGGCGGGCTGCTTTCCAAGCCGTGATGTGCTGCCTGGATGCCTCATCCGCCAGGCCGCAGAGTTTTGCGATATCATCCGCCAGGCTCTCGTAATCAGCGTACTTTTTCTCCTCCTGAGCCTGAGTCAGCCCTGTCCTGGAATGGCTCCCCGCCCTCACCGCTACGCCGTACAATTCTTCACGGATAGTAGGACATTTATGCCGATACAGATAGGGCAGCAGCATCTGGAAATTCTGTCCCACGTCATATTCCGGAATCCGCCGCCCGGGATATATCTCAAAAAAGCGTTCCGACTTCAGCATATAGCAGCCGCAGCAGACAAAGGTCTTGGACTCCAGCACATCCCAGAACAGATCCTCCCTGGATAAATCCCCTATTTGCTCGTCCCCCTTTTCCAGCCGCGCTCCGGTCTTTTCGTCAAAATAATAGGACAGGGATCTGACGCATTCGTACCGGAGGTGGCTTTGGAGGAATTCCACCCGCCTCGCCACGGATTCCGGCTCCAGCACATCATCGCTGTCCGGCCAGATCAGGTACTCCCCCGTCACATAGGGCAGCCCCGCGTTGATGGCAGCTGAGGCGTTCTTGTGCACCGCCCTTATGATGCGGTAGCCATAGCCCCTGGCGGCGAATCTCCCCTCATACCTTTTCGCCACCTGCACCGTCCCGTCCCCGGAGCCATCGTCCGCCAGAATCATCTCTATATGGGGATACGTCTGCGCCAGCACGGAATCCAGCATCTTCGCCAGATACCCCTCCCCGTTGTAGACCGGCGTGACAATGGACACCAGCCCGGCTTTCCATTTCTCTTTCTCTGAAACCATCTTCCTTTCTCCCATTCCTGCCTTACTTCACCTGCACGATCTTCCGATCCTCAATCCTGTAGACCACATCGCATTCATTGGCCAGGCTCATGTGGTGGGTCACCATGATCAGAGTCTTGTCTTCCTTGATCTGGCGAATGGAATCAATGACCGCCATTTCCGTCTCCATGTCCAGCGCTGCCGTGGCCTCGTCCATCACCAGCAGTTCAAAGTCCTTGTACAGCGCCCGGGCCAGGGCGATCCGCTGCCTCTGTCCCCCGGAGATGGCGGTTCCGTTCTCTCCGATCAGGGTGTGCACCCCATCCGGCATCCGCTGCACGTCCTCCCATATCTGGGCGCATTTCAGGCATTCCTCCACCCTGGCCTTATCGATTTCCCCCTCGTCCTCAAAAAAAGCCACATTGTTCTGGACGGTCTCCCCGTTCAGGTACACTGTCTGGGGGATGTAACTCACCAATTCTCCCATGCTGGCCCTGCAGGGGCCCCGGGAATCCCGCTGTTCTACAATATCATAGTCATCGAAGAACACATGGCCGCTCTGGGGCTTCAGCAGTCCCAGCAAAAGATCCACAAAGGTGGTCTTCCCCGCCCCCGAAGCGCCGATGATGGCAATGGAGCAGCCCACAGGAATGTCTATGGAGGCATCCTCAAATATCTTCACCCTGTCATTATAGCCAAAGGTCAGGTTCCTGACAAAAACCCCTTTTTCAAAGGTCAGGCGCTTCTGGCGCAGCTGTCCCATACGCCATTCCTCCTCTTTCATTCCGTCATATCTCGACATGCACTCCCGAATGGCGTCATAAGCTTTCCCCGCGAATTCCACATTGTTCATCCCGCTCAAAATCGTGTAGGCCATGGGCAGCATCCTGACCAGCGCCGTGATGTACACCACCATGGGTGCCAGCACCGCGGCCAGATTCGTGCCGAATACCAAGATTACAGCCAATATCACGAACATGGCAGCCATGATGGAATTCTGCAGAATGACGCCGATGCTGCCCAACTTGTATTTATATTCCCCCTGTACCTGAGCATAATCGCTGCTGGCATCCTTATATTTCCCCAGGACGAAAGCAGCGCGGTCGTCAATCTTCATCTCCTTGAAAGAGCCATAGGCGATGGTAATCTGGGAATTGGCCTTGATAGCGCAGGCCCGGGATTTCTCGCCGTAGGCCCGCATCCGCGCCCGCATCCGTACGAACGCAAAAGCCATGAGTATCAGCAGCAATGCAAAGCTGGCCACTCCAATCCATTTCGACACATAGATCAGCATCACTCCATAGCCCGCCATGGTGACGGCGTTCACCACGATTCCAATGCAGTCCGTGATGATCTGGATGCAGCTTGTAGTGTCGTTTCGCACCATGTTCAGGGCCTGCATGGCGCTTTTTTTGTTGTGCTCCGTCAGGTCCTCCTTGATCAGCAGCTCGTAAATCTTCATGGACAGCTTCTGGGCCCCGTTGTAGATGAAACGGTTGGAGACCCGGCTCTTGTACAGTTCGAAAAGACATTTCAGCAGGGACAATAACACCATAAAAAGCGTAAATGCTATCAACCTGTCGGATGCCCTGTTCTCCTGCACCACCCTGTTGATGATATAGATAATCACCGAAAAGCTGAAGATATCCACCACAGGGCTTAAGAAACTGAAAGCTGCGTACAGCTTCCAGATCCTCTGCTCCTTTTTCTCCAGTATCCCGGTGAGATATCTGAACATTCCCGTCATGTCACTTTCCTCCAAATTTATTATTTTCCACCTCTCCCCCCTGTCAGCCGTCTCCATGCTCCTGCCCAGGTCTGCTTCAGCCAAAACCATTTCAGGAACAGCGGAAAGGGAAGCCTGCGGTACAGATTCATGAACTGCGCCCGCCCTGCCGCGGCTTTCGTGGGGGTCTGCAGTCTTGGCTGCAGCACATCCTCCCGCCTGCAGGGGAACCAATCCGCCTCCCCTTTCACTTCTTCCCAGATTTTCCTGGCCTGCTCCGTATGAAGGATGACCATGGAGGTGCCGAAACCATCATCCATGTCCGGCCTGACTTTCCCAAGCCCCCAGAAATCGCCCAATGTGAAATCGCTGTCCCTGTCTACGGAGCAGTATCCGCAGGCGTGGCAGGAGGGCCGGATGATATGGTCGGTAAAATACATCCTGCAGAACAGATCAGCGTTCAGGCTCCCTGCGTACTCCTTTCCGGCCGCCACATAGGCGCAGGTGTGCCCATTGTCCCCCGCCCGCTTGTCCCGAAAGGAGAACGCTGTCATTTTACCGCCCTGCTTCCGCTCCAGGCTCCTCACATAGGAAGCCCATATGCCGGGAGAGGGGGCTCCGTAACAGACCAGATCCGCCAGGATAAGCTTCGGATAAGCTTTTCCCAAAAACAGCCTCAGGGCATGGGCCTGGCAGGGCGTGCCGCAAAACAACACCCATCTGCCCTCCTCCAGGTGCCGGCGGATTCGGCGATAGACTCCCGTCAGGTCGCTCTGGACATATTTCGTCCGCTTCAGGGCATCCAGCTCCTGCCTGTCCCGGGCTTCCCTGTGAACCACTCTCATGTCCCCGTCATAGGCAGCGCCGCAGACCACTCCCTGCTGCCGGAGCACATAGTCCGCCAGCAGAGGAAACATGCCGCCGGAGGAACTGGCCAGGCGCAGCTTTCTGTCCTTTGCCCGGACACCCAAATAGGAATTCTTTGCTTTCTCTGCCCTCTTTCCTTTCATGGGGCATGCAGATGCGCACTTTCCGCATTTTATACACGTTTTTTCGTCAATTTCCGGATATCGGAAGCCCTCCTCGTCCATGGCCATATGTATGGCGCCTACAGGGCATATGTCCGCGCATGCGCCGCAGCCGCAGCATGTCTCTTTTTCCCGATATAACTCCATCCCGGCTCCTCTCCTTTCCAAGCCCCCTATCCCCTGCCCAGATTCCGCAGCAAAAACTCTCCGGAGGCCCGGCAGGCCTCCGCTGTCCGCCGCCGCACTTCCTGCCAGTCCACAGGGGCATCGATGTCCCTGTGGCCGTCCTGGCAGATTCTGTCCTCCAGCCCGTGAATCCGCAGGATATTCTGCAGCCTGGCGCTTAGGCTGCTGTGGGCAAAGGCCAGGAATTTCTTCTGAAAGATGATGCTGAAAGCCACCGCATGGAAAGAATTGGTCACCACATAGTCCGCATGGTGGATATAGCCCAGAAACTCCGCCGGGCCTGCCGTTACGTCCAGGAAAAATCCCTGATCCGCTCCCTGGAGCCCTGCCCGCACCTCCACCACGGACAGGCCTTTCTCCCGGGCCAGCCTCCCGGCGTACTCCGCCATCTTACGGTTGCCCTCCGTGACGTAAAGCAGGATATAGCCCTTTTTGTCCGGAAGCGCTTCCGCCTGCTGCCAGCTTTCCCCGTCCAGGAAAAACACCGGATCCAGCACTGCGCTTACTTCCCCCGCGTAATGCTTCTTCACATAGGGAATCGCCGCTTCCTCCCGGACGGACAGGGCATCCACATGCCTTACCAGCTTCTCAAAATCCTCGTCATACCGAGCAGGAATGGACGCTCCGCCGAAGCTGGCAGCATAGGAGACGACCTTTTCTTTCCCCCTGGCCTGAAAAGCTCCGAAATAGGCTTTCCGCAGCCCGCAGGTGATGGCGGGGTTCCAGATCTGGTCGCTGCCCACGATATAATATCGGTAGGAAAACCTGCCAAGTCCCCTGACGGACAGCGCCTTTCGCTGCCCCGGCTCCAGCAGATAAGTCCTCCTAAACCGCTCCATGTTCGCCCGCTGCCTGGAGAACTCCTCCCTCACCCGCATATGGGCCAGGAACCCGTTCCACATGTTGAACAGCCCCCAGACCCGGCCCTTCAGCCCCTTTATCGGCGCATAGGGAATCCACCAGTGACGGCCTGTCATATAGGGCGGCTCATAGCGCACGATTTGGGTTCCGACACCTCTGTCGCACAGAAAGCGCTTCAGCCCGTAGGCCTGCAACATCGCGCCGTAATTGTTGGAACAGTGGAATGTAATGATTCCCACCTCCGCATTCTTATCCCCCATCTCACTGGCCCCTCCGTTTCACTAAAGTCTGTGTTTCACTAAAATTTGTACAAAATTATTTAAAATTACATATGCAGGATAACAATAGAAGCAGCAGCAGAAGAGAATCCTGTCGCTAAGGCATATCTCGCCGAACAGAGGATGCTTTCTCTCCACAGCGGCTATCTTTCGCAGGCGCTTTGCCTCTCCCCGCTCTCCTCCGCGCCGCAGGGACTCATAGCTCCTCCGGATCTGGTCTGCCAGGATGATCTCCCATCTCATAGCGTGATCCCTTTGCCCTTTTTGGAATTCGCTGTCCCTGATCCGCTTTGTGCACTCAAAATACCGTCTCCCTCTCGCAGTCCCGGCGGAATGAGTGACGCTCTCCGGATGGGTTCTGTAGTAATACCACTGGTCTTCACAGTACACGCTCCGCACCTGGATCAACTGGTACAGAAACCAGGTGTCCTCCCCGTTGGCCAGGCTCCTGTCGAACCGAATCTCCCCCAGGGCGTCCTGCAGGATCAGCTTGCCGCCGATTCCCGAGAAAATATCCGTGTACTCCCTGTGAAACCATTCTTTCGTCCCCTCCTCGTCCGCCGCATGCCACTGGGCTCCAGCACTGTACATCCTCGTCGCTGCCTCCCCGGCAGACTCATTCTCTCCGTCCTGCGCCTGCTCCTGCCCTTTTGGGGGCATCCCATCGGAAGCCCTCCCAAGTGTCTCCTCCATCTGCCCGCTGTCCATTTTGGCATAGCCGCAGAAAGCCAGCCCTGCCCCCCATTTTTCCGCCCTGCCCACCAGTTCCTCCAGCAGGCGGGGGTGGATGGCATCATCGCTGTCCAGGAAGAAGACATACTCCCCTTTTGCTGCGTCAAGCCCATGGTTCCTGGCGGCGGAAACTCCCCGGTTCTCCTGGGACAGCACCTGTATCCGCCCGTCCGTCTCCGCCAACTCCCTACAGATGGCAGGCCCCTTATCTACAGACCCGTCATCGATGACCAAAATCTCCAGTTCGGGATAGGTCTGGCTGACGGCAGACAGGATGCACTGCCTGATATAGCGTTCCGCCTGATACATGGGAATGATCACCGATACTTTCTTCACGCCGCTTTCTCCTCCCCCACATCCCTGGCCGGCAGCCCTTTCTCTGCCGGGCTTCAGCCATCTCCACAGTTTCGTCTATCCTTATATTTATTACTCTCCGGCCGCATCTACAACCGCCATAAGAATCAGCCGGAAATCCGAAGAGATCCTTTCAGCAGAAATCCCGGATTGCGAATATAGATAAAATTTATAGTAATCTATGGCTTTTTCATTTACCATATGCTATAATACGCCGAGCAACAAGGCTTCCCCTACCACTGACAGAATTGGATGCAGAATATATGAAAACCATCAGAACACTGGCCATCCTGGCCCTGGCAGCAAACATCTCCCTGCTTAGCGGAAAGGTCTCCACCCTGGGCAAAGAGCTCTCTTCCCTCGCCCAGGACATTATTGCGGACACTATCATATACATTCCCGAATACACTCCGGCCCCCTATAGGGAGTCCGCAGCCGAACTGGACAATCCCTACATCGGATGGTACCGGATCCACGCTTATCTTTTGTCGGACGATCCCGACTATGACCTGACCTCCATCCTGGAACAGGAATACGGCCCCGGCCTTGTGCTCCTCCAGTTCAATCTGCGAAATTACGCCAATGCCCCTGTCAGCGATGCCGGCCTGCGCCAGCTAAGCCGCATCCTGGACACCTGGCATTCCAGAGGCAGGCAGCTGATCATCCGGTTCCTCTACGACTGGGATGGCCGTCCTCAGGAGACGGAGCCGGAAAGCATCTCCCAAATCCTGGAGCATATGTCCCAGACAGCGGAAATCGTCAATCTCCACTCGGACTGTGTCCATATCCTCCAGGGCATCTACGTGGGCGCCTGGGGCGAGATGCACGGCTCCCGGTATACCAATCAGGAAGACATGATCACTCTCATCAGCCACCTGTTTTCCGTCACAGACCCTTCCATCTTCCTGGCAGTCCGCACACCCGGCCAGTGGCGCGCTATCGCCGAGGCTTTCCAAGAACCGATGCCAGGGGAGGAGGATTTCGGCACGTCCTTTTCGTCCCGGCTGGGCCTGTACAATGACGGGCTTCTGGGCTCTGAGACGGATCTGGGCACCTATGGGGAAACGGATCCGGGGCCTGACGCTCCCGCCGGGGAAAAGCGCTCCCGTCAGTCCGAGCTTGCGTTCCAAGAGCTCCTCTGCAACTATGTGCCCAACGGCGGAGAGGTGGTCATAGACAATCCGTACAATGATTTTCATTCTGCCGTCCGGAATCTGGCTGCCATCCATATCTCCTACCTGAACGATGCTTACGATGAAGCCGTTCTGTCCAAGTGGAGGGCGGACAGCTACCATGGAGAAAGCCCTTTCGATGGCATGAATGGCTATGACTACATAGCCGCGCACCTGGGCTACCGCTATGTGCTCAAGGCTTCCGGCCTTACCTTTCCCGTGGATCCCGGCCCGGTTCTCTCTCTGCTGCTGGAGAATACAGGCTTCTGTGCCAGCTGCCGGGACTTTGACCTGACCCTGCACATAAAGCAGACAGAGGGCGGCGGGGAGTATGTGCTGCCGGTGGATGCGGACACCCGCTCCTGGATTCCCGGCCGGGATATCCTGCTGGAGGTTCCCCTGGAAATCCATTCCCTTGCCCCGGGGGAGTATGAACTGTCCCTGACCCTGGAAGACCCCCGCTCCGGCTTCCAAGTCTATCTGGCCAACGAAGGGGCCCGGGAGGGCAATGGGTGTCTCATAGGTTCCTTAGCTATCCGGGAATTCCCCCAGTAGAATACTGTCTGTAGCGTTTTGGTTGGCGAACCGGATGATGCGTCCGTCCGCCTTGCGCTTCAGCATCAGGCAGAGCCTGCTGCCTGGGGCCTGTTCCCGGGAGATGTCCACCTCAAGCGCCGTCTCCTGCCCGCTTCTCCACTCCCTGGGGTCTGCGTTCAGATGCCGAAGAACCCTCCTGCCATCCCTGTACTCCGTCACCAAAAAGCATTCCGCCTCCTGGCACAGGTTCCCGAAGCCTACATTTTCCACCGTGACATCCAGTCCCCTGCCCTTTCTCTCCGTCACATTTCGGACGATAAACCGATATCCCAGATGGCGGCCGATGTAGTCGCAGCCGCTTACACCCCTCCAACATCCCTCCTCCGATACGGTCTCCTGTCTCCAATGCTCCAATTGTTCCGGATGGTAGATGCTGTTGAGATAGCTGACGTGCATCCTTGCCAGTTCTTCCGCCGCCTGCCTGTATCCCTTAAGTGTCTCCCCCGACAGGATCTCGCCGCCGTTTGGCGTCCTGTCCATACACTGATCCTGCCATTCCAGCTCCTCTGCGCGGCTCCAGCTTCCCGTCTCCCCTGCCTGAGCCCTGGGCAGACTGCCGTATGTCCCCAGATCCGTCTCCGAACCGAAGATGCCGTCATTGTACAGCCCCAGCCGCTTCTCCAGCCCGGACTGTGCCCTGTCCTCTATGACGGCCCGCCACTGTGCGGGCGTGCGCACCGCCAGGAAGCATCTCCCCTGAGTGGCCCGGTACAGGGCATCCGCCAGAGCGCCCACGGACTCCCTGTCCAGGAACTTGGAGCCATGCATCTCCCCCCAGTTCCCCACAAAGATTCCCTGAAGCACCAGGATATCCTCCATATACGGCAATAGCGTCCCGCCGATCTGCTCCATATGCCGCTTTACCATGGAGATGGTCAGGGGTTCTTTCTCCATGCCCTTTCCCTCATTATCGTAGACAATCCGCAGAATTACCTGCATCTGCTTTTCCCGGAAGAATTCCATGATCCGTCCCATATGGGCCAGGGCCTCCTGGGGAATCCCGCAGGCCCTGTAGTCCCCGATGTCGATCAGCGCCAGGGCCAGCCCCTCCTGCCTGCAGTTTTCGTCCAGCCAGACCTCCTGCTCCACAGGTCTCTCCCCCTGGGGCTTCGCCCGGAAAGTGTAGACATGGTACCAGCCGCAGCCGGGGTTTCGTAAGTTTTCGCTGCTTTCCTTAAGTTCCGCTTTCCGGAAAGCCGTCTTCTCCCTAAATCTTATCCGCACTCTTCAGTCCCACCTCCACATCCATCTTCAATACTTTTACCCGAAACAGGATAATTATCGTGCTGTACATGACCCGGAGCATGTACCAGAAAGGCTTCAGCCCGGAATGCATGCTCTTTCCCGCTGTCCTGGCATGCATCACCGCAGGCACCTCCACCACCTTGAACTTGGCCAGGAGCATCAGTACCAGCATGTTGGCATCCGGATACTTGTCATCAAAATGATCGTACTTGGAATAGTACAGGAAAGCCTTTCTGCTCAGGCCCTGGAGCCCCGTGGTGGGATCCGAGATCCGTGCCCCCGTGATCATGCGGATCATGCCCCTGAAAAGGGAGTAGACGATTTTCTTCGGCATCGACACCGGGAAATCAGAACTGTCTTTCCGGAATCTGGCCCCCAGCACGATGTCAGAATAGCGCCCCTCCTCGTCCGTTTCTTTGAGCTTCTTGTAGATCACGGGAATGTTGCACACATCATGCTGTCCGTCCCCATCCATCTGTATGACATATTTGTATCCACGCCGTACCGCATATTTATACCCGGTCTGCAGTGCACACCCATATCCCATGTTGAAAGGCTGGGAGATCATAGGGTACTGCATCTCCTTTACGATCCAGTTGGTGGAATCCGTGGAGGCATCGTTTATCACCAAGATATCCGCCACGGACTCTAAGCCCAGCTCCTCCACCTGTCCCAGCACTCTGCGGATATTCTGTCCTTCATTATAAGCAGGTATGATAATCAATAATTCTTTCATGCTTATACCCCTCTGCGCGCTTCGGCGCGCATATCAATCAACATTCCAGACAATAGCATCCTGTTTTCGGATTCTATACTTCCTCCCACTCTCCCCTCCCGGCACAGTCGGCACAAGCCATTGGGACAGGTCAAAGCGCACTTTCGTCCAAAAGCGCCAGGAATCTCTCCAGTTCCTGCCCCTGGTCCAGGCTCTTTTTGCCTGCTGCCTGCCCAAGGGCCTTGCGTCTGTCTCCGTCCGCCAAAAGCAATGCGATGCTGTCCGCGATTGCCTCCGGCGTCAGCGCGCAGAGCAGGCCGTCCACGCCCTCCTCTATCTGCTCTCTGTTGCCGTTGCAGTCCGAGGCCACCACGGCACATCCCAATGTCTGGGCCTCCTGGATGGCGATGCTCTTCCCCTCGAAGCGGGTGGCATGGACGTAGAGATCGGCTTGGGCATAGTAGGGATAAGGATTCTCCACGGCCCCAAGCAGCAGAAAGTCCTCCTGCAGACCCAGCGCCGCTATTTTTTTCTCCAGAGCCTTTCTCTGATCCCCCTCGCCCAGCACATACCATCTGGCCCGAACCCCTTTTTCTTTCAGGCGCTTCATGGCATCTATGGCGATATCGTAAGCTTTCTGATAGGTGAGCCTGCCCACCGTCAGCAGCCGCGCCCCCTCATAGGCATCCGGGAAACCGTCCCCCTCCGCCGCCAGACGGCGGATGCCCTCCTGGTCCACCATATTGTGGAAGATGTCAGCCTTTCCTACATGCTCCGGATAAACCGCCAGGAAATGCTGCTTTACCTCGTCGGAGACCATGAAAATCCGGTGGAAGCTGTCCCAGCAGCTTCTGTCCATCTCTCTGGTATATCCGGCGCTCTCATAGTCAATATGGACAAAAGCGCATTTTCTGGCAGCCCTCACATGATCCGCCACATAGTAGGCGGAAGCCCCCTCCAGCCATGCCACCGCCAGATCGAAGTCCTCGCCGAAACGCAGAGCCCCGTCCGAGAGCATCCGCCACAGCAGCTTATCCGTCTGGATCTTTCCCTTTCTCACCATGGCTGCCAAAGTCTTCATGATATAACATATTTTTCTAATCTGTCCACCGTTTCTCAGAAAAGCAGCCCACACCGTCCGCACCATCCCCCTCTTTCCCTCCCGGGACAGGACAGAATGGGCATCGAACCTGGGATTGCACAGCCGGACATAGGGCGGCAGCTTACCGATCATTTCCCCCTGGCCCATGATGACATAGAGACTGATGTCATAGTCCGGGCTGTCCAGGCGCTTAAACAGTTCCAGCATGGCCGTCTCCGCTCCGGCCCGGCCCATGGTGTTAATCACAAACAGAATCTTTTTTCGCATAAGCGTCCTCTTGCTCCCTGATCAGTTCCTCCAACTCGTGCATCATGCGCTCGCTCTCCTGGTTCAGCATGGCCACCTGCATAGCCAGCTCTCTGTTCTTCATGTTCAGCTGGGAGATCACCATGCTGTTCTGCACCTCCGTGAACAGGATCAATGCCCCCACACAGAAGAACGCTAGGCCCGTGCCCGGCGCCAGCATATGGGTCCACTCCGACAGGACGGGAATGGCTCCCATCAGGATCATCAATATCCCCAACAGCCCCCAGATTACGGCATAGTTCACTGCCAGCTTCTTAATGGAATGTGTCCAGAAGCCGAACAGGAACAGGACAATCCCCCCAACCACTAATCCGATTCTTATGATAGTACCATCCATCTCACTCCTCCATCTCACAGTGTGAATATCTGCCGCGTTGCCACATTTCCTCTGATTTCGTCATTCCTGCATCTCTTCACTGGTTCCCCGCCGAAGCCTCTCCGCCGGCGCTCTCCTTTCTGTCAAATACCTTGGCAGGCGGTTTCGTGCCCATGCCGGGCTTTAGCAGCGAGCCCTTGCAGAAAATATGGGCATCCAGATGCCGCTCCATGAAGCGCAGTCTGAAATACGCAAAAGTCCATCCGCAGAAAGCCCCCGCCACCACACCGACCCCGTACCACAGCTCCGGCAGATAGGTGGCCACAATGCTGCCCAGGAAAGTCACCAGACAGAATAGCAGCGATGTGCACATGGCCCCTGTCAGATCATCGAAATAATACAGGAAGACGATCTCCGCGTACATCAGAAAAAGGATAAAATATCCGGCAGTCAGACAGGGATAGATCCGCATGGTCAGGGGGGATATGCCGAACCTGGGCAGGAACACCACCGCGATCAGGTACACTACCGCCGTGATGATGAACTGGATGCGCACCAGGTTCATCAATTCCGCAGAGAGCTGCCGGAACATCTCCCGCTTGGCGCTGTCGATGTCCGCCCCTTTCCCGCCGATCACCGCCTCAGAGTACGCCTTGTACTTGTCATGGAAATGCATCTCCACCCTGGTGATGAAGATAATCGTGGTGGTGATATTGGTGAACATGGCCAGGCAGGTAGCCATGTCGTAAGGCTGGTTGCACACGAAAGTCTTCACCACTACCAGGCGCATCTCCGTATTCCAGAACACGAAATTATGGATGTACAGCCCCAGGATATAGAAAAAATTCGCCACCACCAGCTTCCAGTATTTCCCGAAGTAGCGCAGCACCGACTTGTACCGATTGCTGTTTTTGACGAAATACCGTTTGATGATGGCCAATTCCAGGAACGCAGTGAGGAAGAACCCCGTCATCAGGGCAAAGAGCATGCTCTCCCGGATGCCCCAGTCCATGACGAACCGCAGGAAAAGGGAGAACAGGAAAGCCCACAGCATCCCGATAAAGAAAAACAGCGATATCTTCTGATAATCCTTGGAGATGGACAGGTAGATCATGGAATAGAACACCAGCACCAGCCCGATATAGCCGCAGTACCCGGTAAAGGTATAGAACACATCCACCTTCCCCACGAAATGCTCCCAGAGGCAAAAGGGTATCCCCACCAGGCTGCTTAAGGAGATGTTCAAAAACAGCCCGAAGAAGAAGCAGGGCCTGATATCCTCATAGCGCTCCTCATACACCACGTCCGACATGTACTTGGACAGCACGGAGTTGAAAGGGGCCGCAGTCAGCAGCGCGAAGATGAAGATGTACAGCACCGTGCAGGAGAACAGTTCCCGCTCCACAAAGCCCAGCTGGTCGAAACCCAGGAAATGGCTCATCAGCAGGATGTTCAGGATGACCACCAGCATGGGGGTCACCGTGGACATGGAACTGTAGGCGAATCCCGCCAAGTGGGTGGTGATTGTATTTTTTTCAAAGATACGGTTTAGTTTTATTCCGATGCCTGCCATGGCTCTTCCCTCTCCTTACCTTCTTTGTCTCACGCCTCAAAGGACGCTCCACAGCTGTCCGCGAAATCCTTGTAGATCTTTTGGTAGGTGGCCCGCATGTGCTCTATGCGATAGCCGGACATGACTCTCTTGTAGCCGCTCTCCCCCATGGCAAGGCGCATGTCATTGTTGCGTGCCATGTCCACCATGGCCTGGGCGATCTCCTCCACGTTCATGATATGGGTGAGGATCCCTCCCGGCCCAAAGTCGTCTTTCTCCCCATAGATCAGCCCCGAGCAGTTGCCCACGTCCGTGGCGATCACCGGCACATGGGCCGCGTAGCTCTCTAAGATAGTCAGGGGCTGCCCCTCGCTGATGCTGGTGAGAATCGTCACGTCCATCCGTCCCAGATAATCCCTGATGTTGATCCTGCCCGTGAACACCAAGTCCGTCAGTTCCAGAGCCTCCACCTGCTCATAGCACTCTTTTGCGTACTCCTCGTCCTCATCGCAGGGCCCCATGATCCACAGCTTCAGCTTAGGCTCCCGCTCCTTGGCGAAGCTGAAAGCCTGAATCATGGTCTTCACGTCCTTGATAGGGGTCACCCGCAGGATGGCTCCGATGTTGAACTTCCCCTCATCCTCCCGGGTCTTGCCCGGAAGCTCCCGGAGGTGATCCACCGCCACTCCGTTGGGCGTGACCATGGTCTTCTCCGCCGGACAGCCCAAATCCACCTGCAGCTCCCTGGCATGCTCGTACAGGCTGGTGACCAGATCTGCCCGCTCATAGGCCAGGCTGGACATCTTTCGGAACTGATCGATCCAGATATTCTTGTAGGCGCCCTTGACCCATTCCGCCCGCAGCAGTTCCTCCTCCCGCTCCCTGGTATAGATCCCATGCTCGGAAATCAGTAGCCGCCCGCCGTAGAGGGACTTTCCCATGCTGCCCAGCACCCCTGCGTAGCCTGTGGCAACACAGTGGTACAGATCCGCCTTTGGCAGTTCCATCTTCAGCGCAAACAACAGCGGCAGGTATACCGAGCGCATGGTCCAGAGGAAATCGGAGAAGTTCAGCTGGCTGTAATGCAGATCATAATATTCCCTGACGATCTGCAGGAAATCCTCCCCCATCAGCAGCTTATCCAGGGAGATCCCGCCTTTCTGGAACAGCTCGAACAGTGTCTCCCAGTCCACCTGCCGGTTCATCACCAAGCTCCGGAAAGCCGCGTATTCTCTTTTGTTCTGCCTGTGCCTGCGCCATCCTTTCCGGTTCCAGTCCACATCCTGCAGATACAGCTCATGCACTTCCGTCACATTCTCCGGCAGCTGGTAGATGAACTTGCCGCTCTGATCCCGGCTGCTTATAATCGTCACTATGACAAACTCCACCTTGGGAAAAGACTGTATGAGTCCGTGTATCCAGCTTGACACACCGCCGGCCACATATGGATAACAGCCCTCCACGATTATACAGCCCCTCATTTCCTGTCTCCTTATCCAGACTTCCGCATTCTTCCAAGAGCGCTATCGGTAGAACCGCTCTTCCGCAGGCTCCAATGTCACTGTGACCTGGTTTTGATCCACCTCGATCAGGTAAGCGCCCTCCTCCAGCTCCTGCCAGCTTCCGCCCTCCATCTTTCGGATGGTCTCATTGTGGGTTCGCAGGATGAACCATGCAGGCCCCGCCAGTCCCTCCACCTGCAGATGTATGGCATCGTCAATCCTGCCGTCCCGGTAGTCCACTGCCAGAAACTGGCGGATGCGGGCATCGCACTGGGACGCGGTGGTTCTGGCAAAGCCCGGGAAAGTCTGGCCGTAGGTGCCCACGGTGGTGCCCAGCGCCTTGGAAAGCTGCTCCCAGGTCTCCCCGTCCCCCTCCGGATATGCCACTCCCGACAGGTCGAAAGCCATGTTGAAGTACCCCAAGGCTGTCTCCATACATCTCACCAGAAAGTCATTTTCATAGGTATACTCCAGGCCGTCTCCCAATACCCGCTGTACCGTCACATCCTCAGACAGGAATTCCACAGGCATGCAGCGGGTCTCATCGTAATCCCTGACCACTGTCCTGACGGATTCCAGCAGTTCCTCCTTCAGCGCATCCTGCAGGCTGCCGTCCTCCATATCCCCCGCATAGAAAGAGGAGAAGCTGTAACCTCCCAGGGCATCCTCCAGGAACGAAGCGTCCGCTGCCAGCTTCCCGGCCAGCGGCGTATCCGACATACTCAGGCCCCACAGGCCCGTCTCCGCCGCGCTCTCATTGAATATCTTCAGATAATATGCAAGCTGCTTCCCGTCCGGCTCCCTGTCGTCCGTGTAATCATACTGGGGCGTCATCATGCAGGTGGCCTTGTAGCGGTTCTTCTCCAGGACAGCCGCCATATTGGGCCAGAGCAGTTCCTGGAACACCTGCTTCACGGAACGGCTGTAGATCCGCTCCATTTCTTCCGGGTTTTCGTCCGCCAGGCTGGGATATCCTGCCAGAATCATGTTCTGGGCATTCACCACCGGGTAGATTTCATAGGAATACATCTCCGCGGACATGGCGGACAGAATGCCCATCCCGGCCAGCCCCTCCATCATCCCGCCGTTTACGGCGAACACATAAGCCGTGCCGAAGCTCCTGCGCCATATCATGGCAGGATAGTTCTCTGTCTTCACCTGCTCCCCTTCCGCAATCCCCCTCATATAAATCTTGGTGCCGGAGCCCGGAAGATACCAGGGGAAAGTCTTCTCCCCCGGGAAAGCCGCGCTCCCCGGCAAAAAAACGCTTGACTGAGGATTCTCCTTTTCCAGGTAGAAAGTCTCCCCGCCCAGCAGGAATCCGCCCCGCAGATAGAAGCCCGTCACGGTGGTCTCCTCCTCCAGCACTTTCCGGATGCCAAATAATTCTTTGACCTTTTCGTTATCCCTGATGACCGATACGTCCGGGAGGGTGGCGAACACCAGATGCGTCCCCTCCTCCAGGCAGGCCTGCAAAAGCTCCAGTTCCCCGCCGGACTCCCAGTCCACGCAGGCTGCGTCCAACACCAGCATTTCCGGCAGTTCCCCGCCGTCCCCTGCAGTCTTAAACGCGGCCAGGGAGGGATAGGCGGTTATGTCCCGCTTGGTGTAGGTGGCCCAGGCCCTCACCACCCCGGCAAGGCCGCCCTCCTCCGGGCTGATGCAGATCACCCTGTCCCGGGAAACCGATAGCATGCCCTGGGATTCCTCCGAATCCTCCTTGGTCCCATCCTGGGTTTCACTGAGGGGCAGGTACATATGGATCCTGGAGGGGTAATTTTCTGCGGTCTCTGTGTATCTGTTCACGGCATAATCGTTCCAGCCGTCTTTCAGGCTGTTGATGCTCATGCACAGGAACAGCACTGCAATCATCAATATGGTGATTGAAAAAAAATTACGCCGTGAAATCATGTTTGTGCCTTTCTTATTCCAGTTCCGCATGTGTCCATGGAATGCTGTTTTTCCAGTTCCGCATGTGTCCATGGGATACCCATGGCCGGCAGAACAATTTCTTCCCCTATCACTCGTTATAACCGTAATCTATCGCAAAATTGTAAAGATTATATGCGTCCTGGCGCACGCGGTAGCAGACGAAAGCATCTGTCTCATAGTACACCTCCATCTCATTGGGATACATCTCCCGGAAAGCCTGGACCCAGTAATATATATGGGACATGGTCACCCATCTCTCCTCCCCTATGTACGGCAGGATGCCCTTCACTTTCGGCAGCGGCATCCCGGCTCCTTCCGGGGATATCTTCCTGTCCGGGCGGATGGTGTTCAGGTAGTCCAGATAGAGGATGGGCACTTTCTCCACAAAGAAATACACTGTGTCCGTAGGGATAGTGATCACGGGCTGCTCTTTCACCGACTCCTGCTTGCGCAGGAACTCAATCAGCTCATAGTGGTATCCCTTTCCCCATGTCATCTGCTGCTCGTCATTGGCCGAGCAGATCGTCCAGGAGGTATTCCCCCTGTTCTCCCGCAGAATATTGGTCAGGCATAGCATGGCCTCATTGGATTCATAGGCGCTTAAGCATACGGGGCTTCTCACGCCTGTATACGCCACCGCCACACAGGCCGCGGCCAAAGCCGCCACAGCCCCTGCGTTGATCGTGCGCTTCTCCCAGAACAGCAGATACAACAATGCGTCCAGGCACAGGCTCCATACGATGGGAAGTCCATATCCAATGTAAACGGAATACCGTGATACTTCTATCAATTGCGGAAGTCCCAGCTTTGCCGATGCCTGGAGGATGCACAGCACCCCCATGTACACGCCCACACTGATCAGTGTACCACCGTAATCCGGCCTGCGGAGAATCAGCCACAATGCTCCCAGCGCCAGAACCGCGCCCACGCTTCCCAGCATGAACCAGGCCGCATCCATGCTGTCATTGGTAACATAGTATTTTACCTCCCCCGGAACGTAGACAAGCCCTTTTTGAAGCTTCCGCCACAAGCCCTCTCCCTGGGACGCCTTTTTTTCGCTGCTTTCCATCGCGGTGCTTTCCGTCCCGTTGCTCTCCTTGTTTCCGTCCGCCCCGGAACCGCTCTTTTCCTCCGGTTCGCTCTCCTCTCCGCCGCCGGAGGAGAGCATATTCATGCCCCAGTACAAGGAGCCCTGCAGAGGCTTCCCCATGGCATAGGCCGCTGCCATGGGCAGCACCGCGATCAGGATTCCGGTGACTCCGGCCACCATCAGGCGCTTCAGATACCGCCAGCGCAGGCACCGAAAAGCAAATCCCACGCCTATCCCAAGACACAGCAGCCCCGCCACTATGGTATCGTAAAAATGAACTGTCAAAGTCATGGATATGGCAATGGCAAACAGCGCCAGATTCCGCTTCGCTTCCCTGGCAGCCCGCAGCTTCCTTTTAAACAGCCCCCCAAAAGCCCTGCCCGGACGCTTCAGCCCCTCTTCCTGCCCCTTTGGTGCCTCCTTTTTGTCCACGGAGACGAAATTCTTCTCCTGCAGAAAGGCGATGGCGAAATAGGCCGCCGGGAGTATGAAGAGCATTCCGTACTCCTGGGGCAGCGCCGCGTAATACCTGAAATAGGTATACTGATAAAAAACGCCGGACACCACATAGGCCATGACACCAATGTAGGGGGTGTATTTCGCCTTGCACAGCAACCGCAGAAAAGCCAGGAGCATCAGATGGATCATCAGCGTCTGGGGCAGCGCGAACACCCGCAGCAGCACATAGGTGGGAATGGCGAACACCTCATGCAGATAATATATCACACAGTGGAAGCCAAAGGGATAGATGCCGTCCACGAAGATATTGTTGTTCTCCATATGGTTGATCCAATAATTATGGACCACCATATCGGAAGAACAATATCCGAACACATGAATCGTATTCGTCCCGTATATGTAGAGGATCAGCGCCACGATTCCCACCGCCAGCACGGCCTCCGGCCAGCGGGGCGCCAGCCACTCCCCAAGCCATCCGGAGGACAGTTTCCCGATTCGCTTCCCCAGGCGCAGCATCAATGTCCTGCGTCCAAGCTGCCCCTCAAAGATCATCCGCAGGCGCTCCAGGCACTGTCCCATGCGCGCGCCAAAGGATTTCTTCCATTGAAATGCCGCCGCCCCGATAAAGGGGGCGAGCGTCCCGAGGAGCAATGTCAGCCGGGAGGAAATATGGAGGAGCTGCAGCAGGTACACCAGATTCATACAGTAAAAATTTCCAATCATGAAATAGGCCATGAACCTGGCGGGCAGTCGGAAAGGCTTCAGCTTTCCGCGCAGCAGAGCCCACGGCAGCACAAGCGTCACCGCCAGGTAGGCCGCCGCCACCCCTATGGTCTGCAATATCGTAAGCATTGTCATTGACATCTCAAAACCCGTGCCTTTCCACCGTCTGTCCCATGTGGGACATGTCTCAGCTAAAGATGCGAATCAGCTCCAGCGTCTCATTGTCGATTACCACATTGGACTTCTTAAGAGCCTCCAGCGTCTCAAAGAAGCCCTCTCTGTCCTGCCTGGCGAAACTCAGCTTCAGCATGCAGGCATAGGTGGGAAGTTCCTCCGGGAACTGCTCTTTCATCCGCCCGCACCACTTCGCCGTACATTCGAAATCTTTCATCTCCAGCGCCCGCAGACACACCTCCTCATAGCGCCCCAGGGTAAGCCTGGCCGCGTCTTTCCGATAGAGCGATTCGGCGGTTTCTGTCAATATATTGACGAATTTCCGTTGCTCATGGCTGGAAAAGATGCGCTGCCGCAGGATATTGTCCATATAGTCCAGGAGGATTTCCTCGCATTCCGTCTCGCCCGGTTCCTCCTCCTGAATCTGCCGCCACAGCTTCTGTACATAGAGACGGAATTTATTCAGTTCATCGGAAAGCACTGCCGCCGCGTAATGGGAAGCCTCGGAGTCCTCGCTGTCCAGCGCCAGCGTGATGGAAGCCAGGGAATTGCGGATATCCTCCTTGATCACGTTCATCATCACCATGCGCAGATCTTTCTTCTCATTGACCAAAATGGCCTCCTCCAGAGGAATGATATCCCGCTCCCGCTCCTCGTCCGCTTTCATATATGTCCTGACCCGTTCCTTGCTGAATATCACGTCCGCCAGATCTACATCCCTCCAGAATACAAGCAGGTAGAAGAGCTGTCCCATAAAGAAGAACAGCGGCCCGATCACCGGGCATAATATCATCACCAGGAACCGGAGCAGATAAGTCCTACGGTTGTCATACAGAAATTCTTCTTTCTCCCGGTCTGCCACCGCTGCATGGGCAGGCACGATGAGCAGCGCCCCTGCCAGCAGATAAATCAGCGCCACCACCAGATTCACCAGAAGCACCATCAAAAAAATGCGCTCATCCCTCGCCAGCGTCATACCACCGCCTCCTCCACACGGCATTCATAGCCCGCGCTCCGGAAGCGCTCTTTAATGCTGCCGATATTTTCCTTGTTCGTATTGGACAAAAGGGCATACAGCTTTCCCTCTTTCAGGATGCCGAGATAATCCGTCTGCCGGATAGCGCTGCCCAGAGTCTTCCCTGCGCTCTCATAATTTCCGTCCTCCGTGAGGATTTCCAGCAACACATACTCTGTAAGCCCTTTCTCCCTGGCATCGAAGAACGCTTTCGCCAGCTGAGTGAACGCGCTCTCGTCCAGCACATTCGTCCCCTCTACATAGCGGCGGTTCCGAAGCGCTTCCAGATAACGGTTGGCCCGCACCACTGCGTTCTGGATCAGAAATCCTACGATGGTCAGACGGTTGGCCTCCCCCAGCGTCATGCGCTCCCAGGGAATGCCCCAGAGCATCAGGATCAACTGCATCTTATCCTCTGAGTACACGGCGCTGGCCATCATGGGCATCTTCTCCTCCATGCGCCGATTGATGTATACCCGCCCTTCTTTCAGTTCTCCGTGCAGCTCCTCCATGGCGGTGTATTTGAGGGAATTGCCCATCTTGCGGGCTTCCGGCGATGTGGCGGAGAACAGTCTGGCATAATCCCCGTTGGCCACTGTATATATAGCAACATCCTCACAGTCCATTAACTTCGAGAGTACCTGCGCCGCATAGAACAGCACCTCCTCCGGGCCGTACTGCTCCAGGGTAGAGGAAATCTCATAGATTTTCCCCAGGCTGTCCTTGTGGTTGACCACCTGGGACTCGAAGTTGTGCTTCATCCGGACATTGCTGTCATTAATCTCCTCCAGATCCTTAAGCTGCCCCCGCAGATAGTCCACCCGGGCTCTGTTCTCGCTCTGCAGGAAGTGCAGCTGATCCCTCAGATATCCTACCACCAGGCCTACAATGAACAGCTGTGCCATCCACACATAGGTATTGTAGTCCACCAGCACCTCAAAGCCGCTACGGGTTCCTGTCTGGCCAGCGATATAGCCGATGACCGCCAGAAAGCCGGAAAATATTGCCTGTCTCTGGCCATATACCACCGCGAACAGCAGCACATACAGCAGATAGAAATCCAGACGCGCCACGAACGCACTGTTCGCCGCATTGTTATACAACAGGAAAAATGGGATGAAGCATATCAGATTCTCGATGTACGGGAATACCGCCCTGAGAATCCTGCGGGTATTGTTCCAGGCCTTGACGGCCAGACCGCCTCCTGTGTCCTCCTCCGTGATGAACGAGGCGCTGTGGCGTTTCATGAACTGAGCGACTTTCCTGATTCCGGTGTCGTAATGGTTGAATATCTCGTGACCGAGTTCTCCAGTGTATCTGTTGCCGTCCAAGACAAGCCGGTTCGCCATGCCCGCCGTGGCGTCCACGACTTCGATGCCGGAACCCAGTTCTCCCTGGATCAGCTTCGCCATCTGCGTCTCCCCTATCTCTTCCCCGGAGGTGATATGGTAGCAGGCATGCTTCGGTGCCTCTTTGCAGATAAGCCCATAGGCCTGCTCCACCGCATCGCTCAGATAGATCATAGAATAGATTCTTCTCTCATTGGCAGAGATTTTCCCGGTCCTAAGCGCCTCCAGGCACATCCGGAAGCAAGGATTGTCCTCCCTTTTCCCCTTTTCCGGCACCCAGTACAGATGGTCGAAGCGCAGGATGATTGTATTCATGCCCTGGGTTCTGTGGTAATTGCTGCAGGTCTCCTCTCCCTGGGCCAGGGCCATGGCCCGAAATCCCTTAGGAGAGACGGGTTCCTCCTCACCGATATCGTCTATGTGAGATTCGCCGAACACCTCCTGGGAGGAAAAATACAGAAACTTTCCTTTCTTCATCATGCTGCAGGCGGAAAGGATGTTCATGAGCCCTGCCATGTACCGCACGCTGTCCTGCCGGGGAGACTCCCAGGTGAAATTGGTGTCGTAGGCTCCCATAAATATGGTCACATCCGGTCTTGCGCTCTCCAGGATATCCTTGATGCTCTCGTTCTCATATGGGAAATCATATCTTTCAAATACATGTTTGTAGGAAAAACGCTTCTCTTTCTGCCCTGTCAGCAGATAAACCCTGTGTCCATTCTTGTTCAGTTTATCAATCATAGCGTTCATCAGCACGCTGCCGCCGCCTACCAATAATACGACCATGTCCCCAACCTCGTCTGTCTTTCCCGTTATCACAGTTGCGTTTTACGTTATTTATTATAACATCATGGAATTCAAAGTCAATAGTCCGGGGAGAGCTCCGTATTTATTCCACTTTCTGCACTAATTCTCCGGGCAGTTTCCGCCCGGACTTCGATGCCCTAAGTGCGATCCGCAAGACTGAGATTGCCCTGCAGAGCAAGACATGCTGATTCCTGCATGGGCCTGCAGCCGAACAGGAGAAATCCTTTCTGCGCATAAAAAACCGGAAGCCTTTCGACCTCCGGTTTTCTCTACAACTATTTACACGATCATCATGGCATCCCCTATGATATACTGTGTCATTAAATTCACACCTTTGTAATGTGTCTATTGTAATTCCATTCTAACACCTATCTCTGATGGATGCAATCATTTTTTTCTGGCATTCTTTTTTATCTCCAGGCGGAGGAGGCACCGGTATTTTAGGAATCCCAGGAATTTGTTTTTTTCTGTATTTTCCGGAATCGCAAGGGGCCTCTTTTCTGCTACACCATCCGCACGGTGTAATATACGGACATTCTTCTCCAAATCTCATGCCCTCTCTCCTGCCTTTCCTTTTTCTTCCAGTGCCAGAGATAATGCCTCTATGATGGAATCCATCCTCTTTGCCCCGATGCCCTTCACCGGCTGCAAAGCCTCCCTTATCTCCTGGCTGGTAAGTCCCGGCGTTGCCTCCTGGCCATCCTTAAACCCGGATTTGTAGACGCTCTCCGCCCATAATGTCATCTGGCAGTGATCCATCCGCCGTATGTTCTGGTACTGCTTGCGGTTCAGAACAAAACCTTTGATTTTCCCCATCTTCACTCCTCCTTGCTTTTCCAGACTGTTCCATCGCGCTCATAAATCGCATCCGTTGGCACCAGGTTCTTTTCATTCAGATACTCGCAGTATGCAAGACACTCCTCTCTGGTGGAGAACAAAAGATAGCTCTGGTTTTCTCGTTTCTCCAGCACGTCAAAGGATGTTCCTTGCACCACTAAATTCTTATCTGCAAATACGGTACTAACATAATCCAGTTTATAGTACCTTTTCCCTTCTTTTCCGCAGACGGCATACCATGCAGCTATTTTTCTGTCCCTATCCGCCAGCTCGTACCGTACCATTTTTTCCGGAACCATGACTTTCGCCCTGCTTTTATCGCATTCACAATCGTCATTGACTTTATTCCCAGACGGAAGTGTTACCTCGATTCTCCGGTTCTTATCGCACTTATCGCACTTCGGCCCATATAGATATTCCCAGATCGGCCTCCAGAAGAATACCTGGAACCTCTCCATTACCTCCTCTATTCTCATACGCTTCGCATTGTTCTCCGCTTCGCGTATCATCCTATCACATTCCATCTTTTTCCGCTCATAGTCCCTCTTTACCTGTTCAAAGTTATCCTTGATTCCCCGGAGCTTCCGGTTCTCCGCTTTCAGCCGCTCCATCTCCTCCAGAAACTCACTCTTTATCGACTTTGCCAGGCTCTCTTTGAACTCCTCCACCTGCATCTCAAATTCAGATGGCTCATAATAAAAATCATCCGGATAATACATGTCACTCCTCCTTTTCCTGCTTATCAAATACTTCCGCTGCTTCACATTCCGCGCATCTGTGTACTTCTTTCACGTTGCCATAACCATTCACGCCAATTTCCAGTATCCGGGAAAATACCCTGCATAGGTAGAATGTCTTTTCATCTGGCCCAACATTTGCCGCTGCCTTTATAAAGCATGGACACTTCCGGCAGTCATCCGGAACCTCAATCACTATCTTTGCCATAATATACCTCCAATCAATCCAACCAGACTATCTCCAGCGTCTCTGCATCTATGTATCCCACTATTTTCTGATGCGGAGCCTTCCCTTTCGAGAAGTAGCACTTGCTGAAATCATTTCCGCATCCTTGTATGGAATATCCCTCTGCCCTTAGCTTATCGCATACGGCATTGTGGGCTATTGCTTTCTGCAATACGTGTTCTGGAACCACTCTTTCCCCTCCTTCCTTAATCAGCACAGCCCGCCCTCTTCCCCATGAAAAGCTCTGGCTAGAGACGGATCCTTATTTAATTTCACAAGAAGTCAAATATCGACAGTTGTTTCTCCGTTGGCTTTTCTATATGCTTTCCCTTATTCAAGACAGACCTGTATGTTTTTAGCACAGCGCTTTCCTGTTTTTCTTCCGTGTCCCAACTGGGCGGAAAGATTATCATTCCATCCGACACATATTCCAGATTTTCGTCACATTGAACTCTTATATGTGCCCAATAATCACTTGTCATAATCAAGTCAATGTATGTATTCCCATCCAGATAATCTAATCCAAAAGCATATCCCCTCCCTTTTAAAGGATAACCGTGTTCTTTGATTGGTCCATCTACAAGAAGAGAATCCGGTATTATAATCTCAAATGGCTGCTCTGTGCTAAACGATGAATACATTTTTGTCTTGCGTCCCCATTTATCTTTAACAGAAAAATAATATGTATATTCCATGCCCCAGGACCATTTGAACCATGACACCCCGCTAAGCGGGAGCGCCTCGCCTTCACATTCAGCCGTCCAACCCAGCCTACACGGCATCGGTATCCTCATTTCATCCCTCCTCTACTGTAGCCATACTTCCTGTGGCATATTCCTCAGAAGCATGTCCAATTCCTTTACCGTCCCGTCCCATTGATATGTAAAACCGCATGACTTCACTTCTGCATTCTCATATGCTTCTTCAATCTGCTTTGTCATCTGGAGGAATCCTGTGTTCTCGTCCCGGAGGATGTCCAACGCCGCTTTCAAGCAGTCGTATCTCCGCATCAGCCCCATGTATGCCTGTACAATTCGAAAGCACATACACGCTGCTTCAAAAATCTCCTGCTTCGTCATCCGTAGCATCCTTTTCTTGCCCTCTTCCTTTGCCGCCCTGTCATCGTACCTATCATACAGTCCAAAGTAGTCCCCAACGTATTCGTCATATCCCAGCACCTGCCCGCCGGTGACTGCCCCAAAGAAAGTGTCGAAGCATTCTGGTACGCATTCCTCCTCCAAATCCATCCACATCTGCTCACACTCCGCGCACAGATCAGCGAACATCATCTTAAATTCAAACTCCTGGTCTTCGTCTCCGCATAGGGCATTTAGCAGCGTGTCGTCATCATCGTTTTCGAAATAATACTTCACATCGTCACAATTTTCCTGAATGTCGCACAGTGTATCCTTGATGTCCTGTAGGTTGAACTCCTTAGCAATTGCCTTTTTATAGCGTAACTGTCTGGCTTTCTCCCTCTTCTTCTCTTCTGCATCAACCATCTTTCTATCATTCATCAGCATGGACCTCCTTCCGCTCCGTGAAACGCCCCCGCAGGGTATCTCCACTCGCCTTTTTCATACACATCATCAACCGTAAATTCCCCAGTCACCAGGCTATGTATAGCTGCCAAATCTCCGTGATACACGCAGGATTCCGCCTCTCCTACGAATGTATCCAGATCACACTTGTTGTCCAAGGTAAAGCCCAAAATCCTCTCGTCCTGTTTTAACAGCGCATAATCTTCCGGATATAATTCCCGTATGCCTGCAAACAATTTAGGGGTGGAGAAAATGCACATCGCACAGCTGCACCGGTTCCACCCTGCGCGATAGCAAGGGTGGGGGGTTACATTGTGCCTCTTTAGCAATTCCCAGACATCTTTCTCTGAATAGTCAATAACTGGTCTCCACTGATGGACTAATCTGTGGGCTTTTGCTTCCGCATTGGTTCGGTGTATCTCCATCTCGTTATACTTCGCCCTTCCGGAAGATTCCCCGCGCCTTTCCCCGGATACCACCAAGACTTTCACGTTTGCCCTGGTCTTCCCCAGGTTTGACGTCACGCTGTCCTGGACAGCAGCTTTCAAATTTCCGCTACACCATCTCCCCTGGTGAGTGCCTCCCTTTGCCGGGAACATGTGGCGTTTGCCTCCCAGCTCCTCCAGCTGTTTCAGCCTTGATAGATTGGACATCACAGTATCGGCAACCATGATTTTCAGATATGCGCTACACCACCGGCGGCTCAAATCACCAGTTTTTGCAGGGAACTTCATTCTGTACCCCAGCTTTTTCAGTTCCCCCTCCATATCCTCTGTTGCCTTTTCTTTGATTTCCTGGCATTTGATATAGTTCTGCGACAGCTTGCAGCGTATCACCTCCCCGGTCTCCGGCTCCAGCCATTCCACTGGCTCACTGGCGCCTACTCTGTACAGTTCTCCGAAAAAGCCGTTTACCCTCCACGACAACCGCAGCTGCACCCCTTCCGCTTCTGCGAATGACCGGACGTAATTATGGGTGCATCTCCAGTCCATGCGCCTGCACGGATGCCCTCCATCAATATCATGGTGCCAAAACTCTATTTTCTGCTTTGGCACTCCCAGCTCCAGCAATTTGTAATAGCAAGCGATACTGTCTTTCCCCCCAGACAAGAGGACCGCTACCAGGTCGTATTCTTCTAACGGCAGCAACTCCTCTAGGTATATCCGCTTAAAATGTTCCGAATCTTCCCTGCCCGGAACATATGGCCTTATTCTGGTGCCCTGGCCGTAAATAGGCGTGTCTGGCTTTCCCCTGACAACTGGAGTGTCCTTTGTGCAGTCTGCATCTTTTATGAACGGCTCTTCAAGAAAGCTCATTTGTCCTCTCATGCCACATCATCTCCTGTCAGCTTACCAATCTTCTTGATGTGGAACCGGAAATACTCCTTGCCTGGAGACGCGCCCCATTCCTCCTTTCCGGTTCCGATAGAGAGCGTACACATGACTTCCACCTCCGGAGCATTGGCTCCATACCCATTCTGCAGAGTGACAGGCTTTGCCGTCAGTGTCTCTTGCTTGCGCAAAAGTTCTAGGACGGCTTCTGTCTCACTATCTGGAAATCCCAGCCAGTGAATAATCCGGACCGTCCAATAGGGCTTTATCTGCCGGTATTCATCCCCTTTCTCCCCGGCAAGTATCATATCAAGCCATTTTTTCTTTATAGGCAATTTCAACATTGCGTTTCCTCCTTCCGCGTTTTCTCATTTTCACAGAACATTTCCTGGAGCAATATACCTTGTCCGTCAGTTCGGTTATGAATACCCTCTGGCACTCTGGACATACCTTTTTCATTTCTCTCCCTCCCTCTGCTTCATCAGCTTTTCCAGGGCGCTTTCTCCCATCTTCAAAGCATTAAAAAGAGCGTACATCGTTTTCGATTCCTCTGCTCTGGTCTGCCCCAACATCGTCACGCACACATGGTCTCTATACCGGTTGAGCGTATCCCTGGCCCATTCCATAGAGAATACGGTATCCGTATTGCAGGCACACTCCTCTATGAGCTTATTCATCTCCTCTGTCTCAATAAAACATATGTCATCCGCCACCGGCATGACGATGGTCCCGTCCGGCAGCTCCACGATAGCCACAGAATAGTTGCCAACTCCATCCTCAAATTCCTCATAGTTGCTGCCCCACTGATGGAACTTCCCAAAGCTGAAATCATGGTAGGCTCCAGCTTTATAATATCTGCCCTTACAGTATCTTTTCCTCATTCCGCATCCTCCTCTCTGCCAAATGTCCTTTTCCAGCACTCCGGGCACATTCCACTGATGAACATTTCCCGGATTCCGGGAGGGAGGTCATGCAGCATTTCCTCCGCATGGCCCTCCCCCTCCAGGAATCTGTCCAGCCGATAATACAAGTCGCTGTTCATGTCAATTCTGTATTTCTCATGGCAGAACCGGCACTCCACGGCATACTCATACTCCGCCTTTCCAGGCGGCATCGTAAAAATCTTTTTCATTCCATCAGTTCTTCCCATGCCTTTTTCACATCCTCCTTAAACTTCGCGATTTTCTCATATTGCGGATGGTTATACAGAATCCCATCAATCTCTATGTGCCTATCCCCTGCAAAGAAAAATTTGATTTCATCATCGTGCAGGGTATTTCCCCGGATTCTGACCGGCATATCGCCATATCCGGCATCTACTATTTTTTGCAGGAGATTACATAGCTTTTCAGCAGTCATTTCCGTTCGATTCATCCCTTCGGTTCCTCCTTCTTGAAATAGCACTCATGAGAACCCTCCATCACCTTGTTTTGTTCCTCCTCCGCATAGGAAAATCCATACTTCTCCAGGATTTCCGTAAAGTGCGTGATAAGCTCCCCAGCTTCTTTCTTATACGCTCCATCCCATTCCGTAAAATCTTTATCATCGGTAGCGCAGAAAGCGCCAATCATCAGCTGATGCTCCATGCTCAATTTCTGGAATTTATCGCGGCATTTTTCCTTTTCCTCGTCCGACATGCTCCACCAGTCTTTAGCATCTGACAAGAACGCCATAAGCGTGGTCTTATTCATATATCCGCAGGCATCCACAATCACGCTCCAGAGTCCCTTGATAGCATCCTCCGTATCCTTCAGCGGCTCAATCTTCCCAGCTATGGCATTGCGGATGAAACTTTTTCTCTGGGCCGTCATCTCCTTTGCAATCGCTTTGATGGTTTTCTTGTTCTGCTCTTTCTCTTTCTGGATGCGTTCTGCCTCGGTCATCGGCTCTTTTTTATCCTTTTTCCGGATTACGTTTACTGACCGGTACGACTTATGGAAGAAGCATCCTTCGAACTTCTTTTTGCTGATTTTCTTGGGAGCAGCTTTTTCAGTGCTAATCCACTCCACGGTTTCCCACTTCCCGGAATACTGGTCCTTCTCATATTCTTTCGGGGCCGCGCCGATTCCTGCCGCCTCCAGCATCTCAATAATCTTCGCCGCCACCTTGTCCCGGTGGATTTCCTCTGCGGCATTCTTCGCTTTCCAGACTAAATCCCTGGAATTAGATGCCTCTTTCAGAATCTTATCCCTAATCTTGATGTCCTCGATCTGCTCCAGTGCATAAAGGTCTGTCAGAGACAGCTGGAAAGCTTCATCCTTTTCCTTTTTCCTCAAAACATCCTGATTCAGCTTTGCGATATTCAGCCGGTGCCGGACCGTAGTTTTGGAGAATCCGGTCTTTTCCGCGATGCCCTCCTCCGTCTCCCCCAGGTCAAGCATCATCTGGAAACCATTTGCCTGTTCCCAGATCGTGAGATCTGCCCTCTGCATATTCTCCTCCAGCATGATTGACATCTGCTCACGCTCCGAAAGCCCCCTTGCTATCTTGCAAGGGAACTCCGTCACCCCTGCCTGGGAACCTGCAGCATACCGGCGATGCCCTATGAGGGTGACATATTTTTCCTCCTGCCCTATAGCAGCGTCCGGGTCTACATCCGCCAGCGGAATCACTGTAAGGTTCTGCATGATTCCATGAATCTTGATTGACTCCACCAGTTCCGACAAATCGCCTAAATCCTTCCTTGGATTGTCCGGATGCGCCATTATGCTCTCCGCCTTTATGTTGACAATGTTGCCCTGTTCCATGATTTTCCCTCCTATGCCTTTTTAGTTGAATGGTAATTCATCATCTATGCTGTCCGGAATATTCATAAAGCCATCCCCAGAATCCTGCGTTGGCTGCTGTCTGGACTGCCCCTGGTCATTCCCGCCTCCGGCAGCTTTGCTCTCCGCAAATTCCTGTTCTTCAACGATGACCTCCGTAGTGTAGACCTTCTTTCCGGTCTCCCTGTCAATATAGCTGCCAGTCTGAATGCGCCCGGTAATGGCAATCTTGATTCCTTTCCGGAGCCACTTCTCCGCCCATTCCCCGGCCTTTCCAAACGCCACGCAGGGGATGAAATCGGCTGACTGCTCACTGTCCCTCCTAGTCCTACGGTCTACCGCCAGCGAGTATCTGGCAATCGCCATACTGCTCTCGCTCTGCGAGTACCTTACCTCCGGGTCTCGCGTGAGACGCCCCATCAAAATCACTTTATTCATTCCTTTCTCCTTCCCGGAGGATGCTGAACCTCCTGCACACTTTCCTGATGACTGGGTTGATTATCAGATACTTTCCGATATCATTGAATCCGTTTATGAACTCTTTCGCTTTCTCCTCGGTCTGGAATCTCCTGGCCTTGCTAATTTTGACCGTGTATTGGAATACTCTGGGGAAATCCCTGCTGACAAGTTTACGGACTCCGTCCCTATCGGCCTCAATAACATAGAAATAGCTCACTGACCTCGATTCCAATGTCTCACTTTTTCCAGCCTTTTTCTTTTCTTCCTCATATGCTGTCACCAAAAACTGGACGCATTTGGAGAAATCTTGCCTTGGCCCCTCGCACCAGCCGCTATAACTCGGACACTCATTCTTGTAAATACAGTTCACTTTATTCCTCCTTCAAATAGATTTATTTGCTCCTGTGGCATCTAGTAATTCATCCAGATTACCTCTGTCCTTTTGGCTCCATAAGCGGACTTTGCAGAAAAGCTCACCTTTTTCCACCCCGCAAGGTACTTCTGGTATAGGCCGTTCTCGTATCCGCTTATCATTATCTTTGCCTTACTGGATAGCACGAATTCCAGGAGATTCTCGTGGTCTGCATCCGTCATTTCATACAGATATTGCTTTCTAGTCCTTGTATCAAGGACATATGGCGGATCCAGGTACATGAACACGTTCCCACTGTCGAATCGTTCCATGACCTCCAGCGCCGGCCGGTTCTCTATCTGGACCTGCCGCAGGCGTTCCGGTTCTGTGCGGATGCAGTCAAACAGATTCGTGACATTTCCATCCAGGTCATTTATGGTCTCTATCCTACTAGGCTCCTTTCTGAAAAACACCGCACCGGAGCCAAAATACGGCTCCAGGTACGAGTGATGCTTTGGTATGTACTGTATGAATTTCTTTGCTAGGCCCCATTTCGCGCCCGGATAATTCAAGACCTTATCCATAAAGCCCTCCGTGTTTCTGGATGACGGCATCCACGACCTCCACCGGCACATAATTATATACCGTCTTTGTCGGCTTTTTGGCATCCTCGGCATACGGCATGAGCAGCTCCTCCTCTCTGTTCAGACTGCCGACCTCCACCGCCTCATATTCTCCGGATTCCAGGCTTTTTCTCGGCAGGCAGTACCATGTTGCCCCGGCCTGGACGGACATTTTGAATCCATCTTTGCAGAAAATATGTGGCCTGCCATCCTGGATTGCCCCTCTTATGCGGTATGTCTTTTTAAGGAAATCGCTGATCCTATCAAAGTGCAATTCCGCCTCCCATGTATAACCAGCAAAGCAATTCCCCAGGTACATCCAGACGCCTTTCCTCACCTTCTGGAATGTCGCGTATGTAGCCTGCACCTTTCCGGTGGCTGCATTCACCTGGTGGCTGTGCGGCTCCCCTACCTGGAGATAGCCCCTCTCCATGCTCCGGGGAGGCAAAACATCCAGAAAGTAGTCATATACCCCTTCGTCTACCAGGTCTCCGGGCTTGCAGTATTTATCCCAG
>CATKYJ010000005.1 GCA_949840885.1 uncultured Acetatifactor sp. | reverse complement strand
GGCTGGGAAGATTCTGCCGCAGGACAACCTGCCTAATCATACATGAGAGTCTAAAAGACTCAAAAATATACTATAGGGGTAGTCTGCGCTTTTTTAGCTAAAACAAAGGTTAGGTTTCACAGTAATTAGATGAATTATTTAAAACAATGAGAGCGGTCGTGACATGTTCCTGATTATGAATGGCCAGCTTGCGCGGCGGTTGTAAAGATCATCTATGAGAAGTTTGAACGGAATTATTTTTCTCGGGGGATGGATTTTTAGAGATGCCGTTTTCCTTTTTGTTTCGTCCGAATTGGCAGACCAGTACCGCCACATATGCCCAGATCCGCAAGTATATTTCGGAGAAGCTCGGCGTAAAGAGGAGGAAGATGGTGTAGGAAAGCAGAAAGCATGATGAAAATCCGAAAACAACATGAATTGGAGAATTGCTTTTATTCTGGCAGTGTAATATAATAGAAAGGGATCGAGAAGCCTCTTTGTATTTACAAAAAGGGTATATAGAGCTCTAGCGGAATACCGTGCAGACAATGGACAAGATAAAAGCTTTGATTTCGGGATTATATAGGACAGTGCTTTATAGCTTTATTGGCAGGGACAATTTCTGACAGGAGATTGGAACAAGTACTTTAAAAAATGTGTAATTACTGTGGTAATGAGACACAATAGACAGGTACGAAATATCCGCACTTTGGTAGAACAACTCAAAGAATTAGCTAGAATTAATTCTATTGAGGATATAAAGATAAGGCCTGACGACTAATATACCTGCAATGGAAAAGGTGAAAGCACACCCCCATTAGAAAGGATAAAACCAAGATGGCAAATAAGAAAACGGAAGAAAAAGCGTTAAACATAGATAATATTTTATTTAATTGCAGAGATATCCTCCGTGCGGCGCGTAACTCCGGCTCATTTTTTGAAAAGAGAGATATGATGCTCACACTTGTTTTCCTGCGTTTTATTGGAGAGAAATACGAAGACGGACTCGAAAAACTTCGTCAGACTTTGATTGAACAGGGACTTGACCCGGAAGATGAAAATATCAGAGCGGCTTTTTTTGAGGATGCAACTTTCACGGACGGCACATATAATTTGCCGAAAGATGCGAGATGGTCAACCATTATCAATACAGCTGCACCGGGGCTTAATGTGGCGCTTGATACAGCTCTTCACAGCATAGCAATGGGTTCAGATGATCTGAAAGGCTGTTTTATAGAGGGGACATTTACAACCCGTAATCTTGCACCCAATGACATAAAAAAGCTGGTGGATGAAGTGAACAAAATCAGCCACAAGGCCTTTGGGGAAGAAAAAGATTTGATTGGACGTGTGTATGAATACTTCCTCAGGGAATTTGCAATTAATGCTACAAAAGAAGAGGGAGAGTTTTATACGCCCCATGACGTGGTTCAATTGATTGCATCTATGATTGAACCTTATGACGGTACTTTATATGACCCCTGCTGTGGATCAGGCGGCATGTTTATCCAGAGTGCCGCTCTTGTAAAAGCAAAGCAGGGCGACATCAATAGAATTAATATCTATGGACAGGAAAAGGATGCTGCAACCTATCGTCTTGCAAAAATGAATCTTGCACTTCGTGGACTCAGCCATAACCTTGGCGAGACAAACGATTCTTCCTTTACCCATGATTTGCATAGGGGATTGTATTTTAATTACATAATGGCTAATCCGCCGTTCAATCTGAAAGGCTGGTATGATGATAACCTGAAAAATGATTCTCGCTGGACGGACTATCGGATACCACCGGAAAGCAACGCAAACTATGCCTGGATTCTGCATATGCTTTCGCATTTAAAGATTGGAGATGGCGTTGCCGGATTTCTGCTTGCCAATGGCGCATTAAATGATAACGATACCCTGGAAATCCGTAAAAAGCTTATTCAGAATGACAAGGTTGAAGCCATTATAGTTCTGCCGAGAGAGATGTTCATCACTACCGATATAAGCGTCACCCTTTGGATTCTGAATCAAAATAAAAAGGGAGGCAGCTATCACGGCAGAAGTCTGCGTAATCGCCAGCATGAAATTCTTTTTATGGATTTGCGTACCTGGACGGAAAACCCGGTGAAAGGGGAGAACAAAAAGAAAGTTCGTTTAACGACTGAACAGATCGAAAAAGCCGCTAAGATTTATCACACCTGGCAGAGCAAAGGAACTGACGGAACAAAATATGAATTACCTGAGCTTTATCGCAGTGTTGGCATTGCCGAGATTAAAAGCAAAGGCTGGACCCTTGCTCCCAGCAAATATATTGCGTTTATCGACCACGATTTGGACATTGACTTTGAGAAAGAAATGGCGCGTATTCAGGCAGAAATGAAAGAAATTATGAAGCAGGAAAAGAAATCCCAGCAGATGCTGGAAGACGCATTCCGGGGGATTGGCTATGGGATTGACTAAATATAAATTTGGAGAGCTTATAGAACTGACAAATGAGAAGAACCTTGATGGAAGATATGGAGAAGCTGACGCGATAGGTGTAAATATCGATAAAATAATAATACCTATGAGGGGAAATACTTTAGAAAAAAATTTTAGTGCTTTCCATTTAGTGCCGCCGCATCATTTTGCATATAATCCGAGAGGAAGCAGAAAGCTTGGCATTGGGTTTAATGATACAGAAAATACATATATTATTACATTTAATGATAATGTGTTCAAAGTGAAAGAAACTGCAAAAGAAATAATATTAGATACCTATTTGTTTATGTATTTAAGTCGAAAAGAATGGGATAGATATGCAGAATTCATTTCTTGGGGAAGCTCAACAGAAGTTTTCGATTGGAATAGATTCTGTGAAGAAGAAATTGCTCTCCCTCCACTTCCGATTCAGCAAAAGTATGTAGATATCTACAATACAATGCTTGCAAATCAGAAAAGCTATGAGCGTGGATTGCAGGATTTAAAGAGGATTTGTGATTCATATATAGATAAATTAAAGCATTCTAAAGGAAGAGTCCCTATCAGAAATTATGTGGTTCAAATTGACAATAGAAATAAATCGAATGAGCCATATAAACTCAAAGGTCTTAGCATGGATAATTATTTTATTGATTCTATCGCTGACGAACATGGATTGATTTTTTCTAATTATAAAATTGTTGCTCCAAATGAATATGGAGCAGTGTTAATGAAAGTTGGACGGGACGGAAGGCTTACGATTGCGAGAAATGATTCTAAAGAAAACTATTTGATATCACCAGCGTATTATACATTTAAAACGATTAATATAAATTCAGATTATTTTATGGCAAATGTAAATCGACCTGAATTTGAACGAAGAGGTTGGTTTTCTTGCGATACAAGTGCAAGAGGCAGTCTGTCATGGGACGAATTTTTAGACTTGACAATTCCAAATGCAAATGAAAGAGAACAGAAAATAGTTTCTGAATTGCACAGAGTTTTAATCATCAGAACGAAAATCAACGAAAAACTCAAAAAACAAATAAAAGACATCTGCCCGATACTTATAAAGGGCTCCATAGAGGAGGGAAGAAAAAGAAAGGAGGTGTAGCTTATGGCCAAACTGAAAAATTACAACGGACGCTATTGTGAATCAGATTATGAATATGCCTTCATTGAATTCCTGGAAGCGGAGGGCTGGAGATATTCTTCCGGCAACGAAACCTTGCGTGTAGTCAAGAGGGATGTGCTGATTGCCGATGACTTTAAGGCGTTTATTTCAGGTACAAATGTTGATTTAACAGGAGATGAAGTCACTCAGATTTTTGATAATGTACGCCTTGTAGGCAGTGAAAGCGACTTTGCAACTTTGCACAAGGTATACGGCTGGATGGTCGACGGCATACAGTTTATACCGCAGGACGGACTGGCCAGAATGATACCCCTCATTGACTTTGAAAATCCGGGCCAGAACATATTCCGCGTGGTAAACCAGTTCACAGTAGAATATACAAATAACGGTCAGAAAGAAAATCGCAGACCGGACTTGCTTTTGTTTGTAAACGGTATGCCGTTGTGCGTGATTGAACTGAAAAATCCTGCGGATGCAAATGCCACCATTTATGACGCATGGGAACAGATCAATATCCGCTATTGGAGGGATATCCCGCATTTACTGCATTATTGTCCCCTTGCCTGTATTTCAGACGGCGTAAAAACCAGGCTTGGAACGGTTCGTACACCTTATGAACATTTCTATGCCTGGCGCCGTGTCAATGAAAGCGATAAAATATCCACTTTGCCCTTTGCGGAAACAGAGACGATGATAAAAGGCGTATATAGCCCTGCCCGTTTCCTGGAAATTTTCAGAGACTATGTTTATTTTCAGGATAGTATTTATGATAATTCCGAGGTTGAAATCGTGTGCCGTTATCCGCAGTTTTTTGCGGCAAGGTTACTGAAACAAAGTATTATCGATTCTGTTGTCAAAAAAAGCGGGAAAGGCGGCACCTATTTTGGCGCCACAGGATGCGGAAAGACGTACACTATGGCGTTTCTGGCCAGACAGCTTGCTCTTCGCTGTACGGATGTCCCTCAGATCGGATCGCCCACCATTGTCCTGATTGTTGACCGTGATGAACTTCAGAAGCAGGGAGCAAAACTTTTTACCAGGAGTAAGGAGTTCCTGAATCTTGGTGAAGTTTCTGTTGTAAAAAACAGAGCGGAGTTAAGGCAGGAGCTTGGAGCAAGACAAAGCGGCGGTTTCTACATCTGTACCATTCAGAAATTCTGTGACCGGAAAGATGATAAAATAGGTCTCATCAATGCCCGCCAAAACATTATATGCTTTTCCGATGAGGCACATAGAACCCAGCTTGAACATTCGAAAAGGATTCAGTTCAGCAAGGACGCTGATAAAAACATGAAAGCCATGGTGTCAAAGCCTTATGCAAAAGTATTGAAAGAGGCGTTTCCCCAGGCTACTTTCGTAGGCTTTACAGGAACTCCCATTGCGGAAACCTATCAGACTTTTGGTGAGGAAATTGATCGGTATACCATGGACCAGGCGGTTGCTGACGGATTAACGGTATCTATCAAATATCACCCCCGTATCGCAAAGGTTTTGCTGGATAAGGAAAAAGTAAAGCAAATCGAAGATTACTATAAAAAATGTGCCGATGACGGTGCAACGCAAGAGGATATCGAAGCCAGCAAAAAAGCCATGAGTTCCATGGAAGTCATTCTAGGAGAACCATTGCGCTTGGAGCGCCTTGCAGTAGATATCCATGATCACTATGTCTCTTCCTGTGCAGGCGACCCGGACAGAATACAGAAAGCCATGATAGTCTGTTCAAATAGAAAGATAGCATATGCTTTATTGCAAAAATTCAGGATTCAATATCCGGAATGGTTTGAAGAAAAGAAAACTGCTGAAGGAGTATCGCCCATGCCTTTTATGGCCATGGTAGCAAGTGTGGGCAGTAATGATGAGGCTGAGCTGTACAATTATCTCGGCGGTGTCCGCAATGACAAGCGCTCTGAAGAGCTGGACGCAGCATTCAAACAGGAAAAATCAAATTTGCATATTGTGATTGTTGTGGATATGTGGATAACCGGATTCGACGTACCGTCCCTTACATACTTATATAACGATAAGCCCCTGAAGAAACATGTGCTGATTCAGACCATCAGCCGGGTAAACAGAAAATATCCCGGTAAAGAGTTTGGCATGGTTGTGGACTACATCGGCATTCGGGATAATATGCGGGAAGCTATGAAAGTTTATGGGGGTGATGCTTCTGTGGCCCCCACATCCGACGATGTCATGCAGGCAGCCTGTGTATTCAGAGAAGAACTGGAAATCTTAAAGACACTGTTTGCGGCTTATGATTTAACCCCTTTCCTGAATCAGGATTGTGATCCGATAGAGCGTTACAGACTTCTTGCAAAGGCAGCGGAATATGTATTTGTGTCAACTCAGGAATTGCGGACGGAAGGGAACAAAAGAACGCAAAAGGTGTCATTCAAGACATACTTCTTACAGACAGTAAAGAGAATGAGAGTTGCTTTTGATATCTGCCAGCCTTCCGGCAATCTGGGGGAAGAAGAATCCGCACTTGCACAGTGCTTTATGGCTATAGCAGGCTTTGTCCGCAAAATGAGCGGAACAAGCGAAGTGGATGCCGACACCATGAACCGTGCAGTGGCCAGAATGGTTGAGGAGGCGCTCAAATACAATCAGGTAGAAAGCGTCCTTGAAAGCGGAGAGGAAGAAGATATCTTTTCTCCGGAATACTTTGAGAAATTATCTGATGTGGAAATGCCTGCAACCAAACTTGAGCTTCTTGTAAAAATGCTTCGCAGGCAGATTAAGGAGTACGGAAAAGTCAATCAGCTGGCGGCAAAGACTTTTCAGGAAATGTTGGAAAAGACCATTGCAGAATACCATGAAAGACGTAAGCATCTTGATGCGGAAGAAGCCGGAGAAGCACAGGAGCAGGCCTCGGAGGATATTATTAAGATTGCGACTGAGCAGGCTTTGACCATTTTACGCAAGATGAACGAAAGCAGAGAAAGCTTCCGCAAGATGGGCTTAACGTTTGAAGAGAAAGCTTTCTATGATATTTTGATAGCCCTGCGTGATCAGTACAACTTCGAATATGGAACAGATAAAGAAGCAGACGGCATCATTATCAATGACAAGTGCAAAGCCTTAGCGAAAAAGGTAAAAGAAATAATTGATACAAAATCATCCTTTGCCGATTGGCTCAATAATAAAAATGTCCGTAATCAACTGAAACTTGATATTAAGATATGCTTGGTTAAGAATGGTTATCCGCCACAGTATAGTCCTGAAGTATTCAGTAAGGTGATGGAGCAGGTTGAAAACTTTGAGGAGTATTCCGGCGCTTCTGCATCTGGGTATGTGGCTCCTGTTTCTTCTCAAATATATCAATATGCCCCATCGGAAAGTAAATTAAAGGTTGCTGAGGAATCTAAGCGCTTTCGGTAGAAAACCAGGAGGTTTAAAAATGCAGCGATAACAGAGCGAAAAGGGAAATGGCAGGCTGCAAAGGCGTGAAAGTCAGTAAGATAAAGAATACAAAATGATAAATAGGAGAATACAATTGGAAAAGAGTTACATAGAAAGAATAAAAGAAACGGCACAAAAAGGCAAAGAAGCATATTCGGAAAACTTAGAAGAAATATTGAAGAAAGAAATCGTAAATCTGCGGGGTGCATTAAAGAAATGTGTAGATTCACATGCAAGGGAAGAACAATTCGGGTTGATTGTTTCCAATGATTCTTCCAGTGATATTCAGCTTTACGAAATGGTAGACAGAGTGAAAAGCCCGGAGAGCTTAGAAGAAAAAATAATACGCAATCAGGAGTTCTTTGATTTGATTGACAAAGAGGGAAATGAGCTAATAGAGGCAATTCAAAAGAGCAATGATGACTTAATGGGGCTAAGGTTTTTGGTCTCGCTGTCTTGCGATTGCGGAAGATTATTTGATTTGCTGGATAAATATCAAGGAGAACTGGCAGACGAAAGCATCATCTTCCTGAATCTGAAGCAGAATCCGCAAACCATGCGAAATGGAAGACCGATATACAGGATAAAAGGAAAGTATAAAACATATCCCTTTGAATTACAGATAAAAAGCAAAGTTGATTCAGCCTGGGCTGATATTGAACACATGCTTTTTTATAAAGATTACCAGTTTTCATATATACAGAGCACAAATAAACAGGTAATGAAAAAGCTTGGGGACTTGCTGGACCAGGTGGACGAATTGATGATTCAGATTCGTGAAAGTCAGGCATCCTATGAAAAAGACCGGAAAGAGATGGAATTTACTCAGTATTTAGGGACAAAGTTTAGAAGACAAATCAAAGATAAAATAGGCTCGGCATTTGTATTAAGTGATTATAGAAAGATCCTTTTTTATATCTTTTCACAGTTTGAAAACGCTCAACAGGAGATTATACTGGGACAAAGAGACCGTGTTATAACGCGTGATTTTTATTCATTAAGCATAGATGATAAGGAGAGTAAATTGGTTAAAAATTATAAGCGCTTAGTGGAACACTCTCTTGAATTTGTAATATCAGAGCATATATATGTAGAATGGTTAAATAACATCGGCCAATTGGAAAGCGCAAATACACAAGCGGATTTAGCAAAGTATTTTAGACGCTTAATCACAGGATTATTCTTGGAAAAAATGGAATACTATTTAAAAAACAACTATATTGACAACGATTACATTGACTGGGCGGTTGAAACAATTCCGGAATCTCTGGAGAATAGGGAAATGGCATTCCGCTTTCCTTTGCTCTTAACCAATTCCGAAAGGATGTATATGCTGTATTCGTTTTATAAAGCCGATAAAAGGATTGCGGCGGATATCCCAATATCTGATTCCTTAGAGACAGATGCTGTAGGCGATGAGATTGGTGACCTGATATTGAAAATCAAGTATGAAGTGATCTCATTCTTATTTGAAGATGACAGGGAGAAATCCGCACAAAATATCAGTGACATAATAGACGAAAATGATTATCTAAGAAAATATTATTCGCCGGCTATTATTGACGGGATGAAAGAGGTGTATGAAAAAGTGAAAAAGACAGCTTCGGGGAAAGAGATGCCGGAGAATAAATTGTCAGTGTTATTTCAGGAAGTGCTGCATTTAAGACAGGAGGGCAATGGGAATGAATAAGATATTTGGTATAAAGTACAGACAAGAGGGACAACAGTATATTTCGATGGTTTTACCTATGAAGTACATTATTGAAAACAGTACAGTGCTTATTTATGGGGAAGATGAGGAGTATGGATATCAGAGAGCCCCTAAAAAGTCGCATTATGCAAAAATAGCAAAACAATTGCTGGAGGTTCAGGGGAGATCTGTAAGTCCAAATTCTATTATATTGGGAATGAATGAAGAAGATTTTGAAAAAAAGATGTATATAAGCGATTGCCGGGACTATGACAATCAATCTCTGTTAGAACTGACGTTTGGCCATGACAGTGATTTGAAGTTCAGAATTATAGACGGACAGCACAGAATAAAGGGTTTTGCGGAAGCGATCAAAAAATGTGGGGACAATCATGCCAGGAGAGCAGAGCTGGAGAATTTTTGTGTCAATGTCATAATCATGCTTCTTGACAAGGCTCACAGGCTGCCGGAGGTATATGCATTTTCAGATATCAACTCAAAAGCCAAGCCATTAAAAATGGATCTGACAATATTAGCTGAATACCAATACTTATTAAAGGAACAGCCGGAAGAGATCAATTCCGAGAATTTTCTGGCAACCAGAGTTATTATGTTATTAAACCAGGGAGAAAAATGCAGGTATTGGACAAATGGGATCATAATAGATGTAAACGCTTCGGCAAGGGTGGGCTGCATAGGATTTAAATCATTTCTGGAATCCATTTTTCCGGTATGCAAGAATAAATTAGAGAATTTCGGACAGGAAAATCTGCCGGAAAATTTCAAGGAGAAATGCAGGGCGCTCTATGGCCTGGCAGACGAGATATATTTTCAGCTGGCAGAGTGCTGGAATCTGGTATTTGAAAAGTGGCAGATAACCAGGGAGCAATGGCTGATAGAGGGGGATGAAAATGTTTTGACATATTACAATAAAGACTACTATCTCCAAAGAACAATGGGAGCCTTTGCGATTAATAAGTTGATTTGCGAAAGCATAAGGGATACAGGCTCTATAGATCAATTTAAGGAGATAATTGCGTTGTGCGATTTGACGATTACGGATTGGCGGGTTGACGGTCGGTTTGCAGGAATAAGCTCTTTGTCCGGAGCGAGTAAAATAAAGGAAGCTATTATGAGCGGCTATCATGCAAAACATAATATTGACATAGCAGGCGATACCGGAAATCCGGATGCAGATATGGAGAGTATCGCCGGACGCAAGGAGTAAGTCAGGACACACCCACGCCAGCTTCGCACACCAACCAGCCGGTGCCATGGCATTTAGCTTTGGCATCGGCTTAACTACAAACGAACCACAAACGAACACGAAAAAAATTTGCAAACAGCCCCGCAGAATGCTAAAATAATATACAAAATATGCAATATACGGAGAACGCTATGAAACGAAATTACCATTTACTCATTCCCGCTGTTTTTGCACTGGCCGCTTTCCTGTCCGGGTGCGGCGACAGAGATTCCCTTGTCCAGGAAGAACAGGAGCCCGATTCCGGCACGGTGGCGCTGACTGTCTGGGGAGCGGAGGAGGACGAGGAGCTGCTCCGCCAGATTTTCGAGGGATTTCAGGAGAAGTATCGGGGCGAAGCCGAATTTCTGATTACATACGAGCCCCAGAGTGAAAGCCACTGCACCGACGCGCTGATGGCGGATCTGGAAAACGGCGCCGACGTTTTTGCTTTTGCGGATGACCAACTGAATACACTGGTGGCTTCCGGGGCCCTGGAGCCTGTAGAGAACGCGGAGGCTTTGCGGACATCCAATCTGCCGGAAGCGGTGCTGGCCGCCTCAGTGAAAGACACCCTGTACGCGTATCCCCTGACTGCGGATAACGGCTATTTTCTCTACTATGATAAACGGGTTTTCTCCCCGGAGGACATTCAGTCCTGGGACCGGATGCTGGACGTTGCCGCAGAACAGGGCGGAAAAGTCTCTATGGAATGGTCCTCGGGCTGGTATGTGTACGCGCTCTTCGGCAATACGGGCCTGACCGTGGGGCTGAACGATGACGGCATTACCAATTACTGTACCTGGAATGACACAGAGGGCGCCATCAAGGGCACGGATGTGGCCAGGGCCATGACGGCCATGGCAAAGCATCCCGGATTTCTCAGCACGGACGACGCCGGTTTTCTGGAGGGCGTCAGGAACGGTACTATTGTGGCCGGAGTCAGCGGCGTATGGAACGCCCTGGCCGTGGAGGAGGCATGGGGCAGCGGCTTCGGGGCCTCGAAGCTGCCGTCCTATACCTGCGGGGGACAGCAGATTCAGATGGCTTCTTTCTCGGGCTATAAACTGATCGGCGTGAATTCGTACTCCGAACACAGGGAATGGGCCGCCAAGCTGGCCGAGTGGATAACGAACGAAGAGAATCAGGAACTGCGCTTCCGGCTGCGGGGCCAGGGCCCGTCCAATAAAAACGCGGCGGCTTCTTCGGAGGTACAGAGTTCCCCGGCCATTGCCGCGCTTCTGGAGCAGTCGGAGTACTCCTGCCTGCAGCGCATCGGCGGCAATTACTGGGAACCGGTTTCCTCTTTTGCCCAGGAGATCCTGGACGGAAACCCCTCGGGAAAAAGCCTACAGGAACAGCTTGATATCATGGTCACCGGCATCACGGCCCCCTGACCAGTGTCCAATGCAGAAGGAGTGCGATTTATCATGAAAAATATCAGCTTAAAGCATAGATTGATTATCCCCATTGCCCTCTTGGGCATTGTGGCGCTGCTGTCGAACATTCTTTCCATCATCAATATCCGCAATGTAAACGCCAGCGCCTCCAACATCGCCGACAATTATATGGAGGGCAAAGAGTGGCTGGCCGAAATCTGCCAGGCTTCCATGGACATTCACAAGATGGCCTTAAGCCACATTGTAGCCACGGACTATGATACCATGATCCGCCTGGTCCAGCAGATCAAGGAGGAAGAGGCACAGCTGGACGATATGCTGTCAGAGTATGCACAATTTGTAATACAAAAAGATCAGACACAGTATGAAGCGCTTCTGAATCACTATGCCGATTTCAAACATGCTTTGGTCCGCCTGGTATGCGCCAGCGCCAGTCATAAAACCCAGGACGCCTATGCCCTGGCCAACGGAGACGCGGCGGAGTGCGCCGACGCCATGAAAGCGGATATCGATGCCCTGAACGCCTCCATCAGCGCCCAGACCCTGGAGGCCAGATCCCATCTTTCCCAGGTGTATATCATTTCCCTGATCGTGGGCATTGCGGCAGCGGCAGCCTGCGTGCTTCTGGTAGTGACGGATTTCAGGCTGATCTCCGTTTATGTGGTGATACCCATCAAAAATATTCTGAAGACAATCCAGGAAAGCTCGGGACGCATCAATGGCATGACCGGAGAGGTTCTAAAGAGGACTCAGGCTTCCCGGAGAAGCGCGGCGGATCTTTCCTCGCTGGCAGGACAGCTCTCGGCGGCTTTTCAGGAGGTGGCCGGAAATGTATCGTCCATCAATGACAGCGCAGGGAATGTGCATCAGGAGGTACAGGCAATCGCAGAGGAGTGCAGCGACATCACTGCGTACACCGCCCGGATGAACGAACGGGCAGACGCCATGCAGCAGTCCGCGCTAAGCAGCGCGGAGAGCACGGGGGCCAAGACGGAGGAGATCCTGTACGCCCTCAATGATGCCATCGAAAAGAGCAAGAGCGTTAATCAGATCAAGAACCTGATCAGCGATATCCTGGCCATCGCCCAGCAGACCAGGCTGATCTCCCTGAACGCTTCCGTGGAAGCTGCCAATGCGGGCGATGCGGGCAGAGGCTTCGCCATGGTGGCCAGGGAGGTGCGGGAACTCTCCAATTCCACGCAGGAGACGGCCGGCCATATCCAGGAAATCAATGATATCGTCACTGCCTCTGTCAATAACCTTTCCGAAAATGCCAGACAGTTGATTGACTATATGAGTCAAATGGTTTTAAAGGAATTTCATGCCTTTGTGGAATCCGGCAGCCAGTATAAGGAGGACGCTGCCTATATCCGCCGTACCATGGACGATTTTCACGGGCAGACCCAGCGGCTGAAGCATTCCATGTCCGGCATTGCGGATTCGATCGGCACCATCAACAAGGCGATCGACGAAAGCGCCTCCGGGATCGCAGGCATGGCAGGCAATACCAGAAACCTGGCCTCTGACATGGAGGACATCACCCAGCGCATGGGAGTCAATCAGGATGTAGTGGCGGAGCTGGAGAAAGAGACAGCGGTGTTCGACAATCTATAACCGCGGTTTCGTCGTCTGCCGGTGTGATCGCCTTTCGGGACTATTATTGTGCAATTTGTCAGATTTCCACTGTGTATCTGTCTTATTTTTTCGCAAAAAAGGCCGATATAATAAGAAAGCTGGTAAACGCAAGGATGCGGCACAAGGGACAAGGGGGTCACGATATGAGCATAGAGGTCAATACAAACAGGAATACCGGCGTTAGAGAAATTTCGATTAAAAGGCCTGACGGTTCTAAAGTGGGCACAATCACGATTCACAGCCAAAGCTTAAAGAAGCTGAAGAAGCTGGGCTATAAACAGAGGCGGATATCCACCATGATTACCCAGGCTACCACCTCGGGCAATGCCAGGCAGGTTCTGGCCAGCGCCAAGACCGAGACAGTAAACCTGCGCAGGAAGCTGGTGAGCGGGAACTACAATGACCGCGAGGTCAGGGCTGCCATCCGCCATGCGGAGCGCATGGAGCGGGTGGCAAAGAAGCGCATGAAACATCTCCAGCAGGAGGAGTACATCGAAAAGCATGGCGGCGGCACATGGCAGACGGGCCTGGACGAAGAGGACAGGAGAGAGGAGGGCCAGGAGCTGGATGCAGCCGAATTCGCCGAGATGAGCGCCGAGGAGATGGAGCAGCTCATGGAGGAACTCCAGGAGGAGATGGAGCAGCTGGCCCAGGAGCAGGAGCTGGAGATGTTGGAGCTGATACAGACGGCCCGGACGGACATGGATCCCCATGAACTGGAGCAGCTGAAAAAGAAGCACAGGGCAGACGAGATGCGGGAGATCGTGGAGGCGGACATGAAATACCTGCGGGCCCTCTTTAGTCAGCTGGAAAAGGAAAGGCAGGATTCGATTGCGCTTTCCGGCGACAGCGGCGTGGCGCTGCAGCTGGCCGGCGTGGAGATACCGGTTCAGGTGGACACAAGGTCCGCGGCGGAAGTGGCCTCCGCAGCCGCGCCTCCGGCGGGCGGTACTATAGATGTTTCCTTATAATAAGCTTATCATGGGAACGCACTCAGCCAGATTCCGCGGGAGCGGTTTGTGCCGCCCGAAACGGCACTGACGATCCGGGCGGCATAGCGGGAGAGACTTAAAAACCATTACAGCACGAAAATCACCTTTTGAATGCGGGGAAGAGGTTTACGCTTCACCGTTACAGAAAGGTGATTTCTGTATGTGTGCATCGTGTTACTGTGAGCGGGGAAGCCGTGAACGATAACGGATTTCCGGAGGTAGAATATGGAGGCAGAAAATGGTATGGACAGCCGCGGAATGCGTCTTGTATTTACGGTGGAAAGATGATATCATAAAAACAACTCAGACCACAAAGGAGGGTAAATGGCATGAAGACAGGGGCACAGTTATTTACGCTGCGCGCGTATACACAGAACGAGGCAGATTTTGCGAGGAGTATGAAGCGGGTGGCGCAGATCGGCTATAAGACCGTGCAGATTTCTGCCGTGGGCAGGGACATTCGTCCGGAGCGCATGCGGGAGATCTGCGATGAGGAGGGACTGGAAATCGTGCTGACCCACAGCGATGTGAACCGCATCCTCTATGACACGGAACGGCTGATTGCGGAGCATGACGTCATGGGATGCAAGTACATAGGCATAGGCGCCATGCCCGACAAGTACCGCACGCCGGAGTGGCTTGCCAATTTCGCCGAGGACTTCCGGGAGCCTGCAAAGAAAATCGCCGCGGCCGGAAAGCTTCTGATGTACCACAACCATAACTTCGAATTCCGCAAAGTGAAAGCAGAGGGCGCGGATGAACCTAAGCGCATTATCGAGTACCTTTGCGACTGGTTTGCGCCGGACGAGCTCGGCTTTACTTTGGATACCTACTGGGTGCAGGCCGCCGGGGCGGACGTCTGCCATTGGATCGGCCTGCTGCATGACAGGATTCCCTGCGTGCACTTAAAGGACATGGCCATGAGCGCGGAGGGCTCTGTCATGGCGCCGGTGATGGAGGGGAACCTGAACTTTGACGCCATCCTGAAAAAGCTGGAGGGAACCAGCTGCGAATATCTGCTGGTGGAACAGGACATCTGCCAGGGAAGTCCCTTTGACTGCTTAAAGCAAAGCTACGACAATCTGGCGGCCGCCGGATACAGATAGATCACTGCCGGGGCGGCATATGGAAATGCTGGCCAGGCTCCAAGGCGGGCAGGCAAGTCGGGATTCTTGGTAAAGTATATTGGCGTGCAGTATACTTACGAGCGGTAAAGTTTGCCATCGGTTTATAGCATCTGACGCTTGTGAGTGGGGCAGCATGGAAAAGGACATAGCGACCGTCGGTAAAGATGCAGAGGAGAAGAGGAGAGGCGGAATGGTTTTATCAGACAGAACGATTATGAGAATGCTTCAGGAGGGGACGCTGTCCATTTCGCCTCTGGAGGAGAGTCAGATACAGCCTGCCAGTGTGGATATACGCTTGGGGAATATGTTCAGCATCATAGAGGATCTGCCCACGGGGGTCATCGATCTGGAGAATGAGATTCAGTACCGGACCATAGAGACGGATCGGTATGTACTCCTGCCGGGGCAGTTCGTCCTGGCTACCACTAAGGAATACATAGCCCTGCCGGACAATCTCACGGCGTTCGTGGAGGGCAGGAGCTCCCTGGGACGGATGGGCCTGTTTATTCAGAATGCGGGCTGGGTGGATCCGGGCTTTCAGGGAGAGATTACGCTGGAGCTGTTCAATGCCAACCGCTGTGCCATTGAACTGAAAGCCGGGCGCAGGGTAGGACAGCTGGTGTTTGCAGAAATGGACGCAAATGCCCTCCATCCATACCGGGGAAAGTACCAGGGACAGAGAGGAGTAACGGGATCCCGAGCATATATGGACGATTAAAAGCAATATCCATAATAATTCTTTATTTTTGTCGGAATAAATGGACAAAAAGGGATATTTGGAGATAAAATACTTGATAGAATCAAAGAGATGATTCTATTATCAAAGTACTATAATAGAAAAAAAAGCGAAAGAAAGGGATTTTTTCATGAAAAAGAAAGTATTAGCTGCGATTATGGCAGCAGCGGTAATTCTGACTGGCTGCGGAGGCGGTGGAGGGGACGACTCCCCGATACCGACCATGACGCCCGTGATACTGGACGAGACGCCGGAGTCTTCGTCCGACCCTGCAAAAGAGTCGGAACCGGAACAGCCATCCGAATCTGAATCTGAACAGGAACCGGAAGAGGAGGAAAACCATGAGGGGATGTACCGGAGCGAGATCACCAATGAGTGGATCGATGAGAGCCTGAAAGACCAGAGGCCCATTGCGGTCATAGTAGATAATGAGAAAACAGCGCTTGACCATTATGGACTGACAGAAGCCGATGTTGTCTATGAAATCATGAACAGTACGCTCAACGGCAGGATTACGCGTCTTATGGCCATTGTAAAGGATTGGGGCAAAATCGAGCAGATGGGAAGTATTCGGAGCGCAAGATCCACCAATTTCATGCTTGCGGCTGAGTGGAACGCGGTGGTGTGCCATGACGGAGGTCCTTACTATATCGATGACTGGGTTGCGAGAGATTATACAAATAATCTCAGCGGCATCTTTGGCCGTGTGAAGAATGGCAAGGACTGGGAGTTTACCGAATATATCCTCACAGGCGACCTGGAGAAAGGCTTCAGGGACAAAGGATACAGCACGGAGTACAACAAGCATTATCCGGGAGAGCATTTTACATTCTCAGATACGGAGATCGATCTGTCCGATGAAACCGGAGCAAAGGACTGCACGGAGATCAGGCTGCCCTTTCCTCATAACCAGTCTACATTGAAATACAATGAGGAGACCGGTACATACGAATATTTCGAATACGGAATGGCACACATTGATCCGCTGCATGACAATGCCCAGCTGTCTTTCAAGAACCTTTTGATTCAGGACTGTACCTTTAGCCAGTTGGACGAGAACGGATATATGATTTATAACGCAATCGATACAAGCAGGCGCAGCGGATATTATATTACCAACGGAAAAGCCATAGAGGTGACCTGGAGCAAGTCCTCAGAGACTGCAGTTACCACCTTTTATAAAAAGAGCACAGGCGAGGAAATTCAGCTCAACACAGGAAAGACCTATATTTCCCTGGTGCCGTCTGATACATGGAACGATATTGTCATGAAGTAAACAGTGTTACGGTTATGTCTGAAAGAAGATGAACATGTAGTGTGTTCATCTTTTTTCTAATGGCGGCGTGGGGAGCAGAAGAGGAATCCACAGGAAACACACCCTGATGCGAATGCTCCAGGAAGGACAGCGGATGGACAAAAGAAAGCTTTTCCGTAAAAGCAGGCTGCTTTTTGCGGCGATGGCAGCTGCGGCGGTGGCCTTAAATGCAGCGGCATGGAACAGTTCTGCCTTTGCGGACTGGTACATTGCACACATCTTTCCTTTCTGGGTCAATACCTATGGCCGGATAACCGGGCTCTTTCCCATTTCCGTTGGGGAGTGGCTGATCGGGGCGGGGCTGGTGCTGGTGGGAATGGCCGCGCTGCTTGGAATAGCCTGGGCAGGGATTGGGGCAGTGCGGGCAGTCCGGCATATTCTGCGCAGAGGGAGCCGCAAAAGGGCCGTCTGTGCCTTTGGGAGGTTCAGCAGAGGGTTTTACCGGTTCTTCGCATGGGTGCTTGTCAGCGTCTGCCTGGTCATGACGCTGAACTGCTTCATTCTGTACCACGCCTCCACCTTTTCGGAGCAGTATTTCGGCGATGACGACAATGTGTATGCGCTGGAGGAACTGATCGGAGTCTACAATATGGTAGCCGAACAGTGCAACAGTTTAAGCTATGCTATGGAGCGGGACGAGAGCGGCATGGTGCTGTACCAGGGCAGCATTGGCAGGGACGGAGAGCTGCTGGACATGGAGGATATGGCCAGGGAGCTGATGGCGCAGCTGGGGGAGGACTATCCCCAGCTGGCGGGGTACTATCCCCGGCCAAAGGCGCTGGCCACCTCGGACTTTATGTGCCAGCAGTACATGCAGGGGTATTATTTTCCTTTTTCCATGGAGGCCAACTACAATGACGTGATGCACATCCTGAATTTCCCCTCCACCATGTGCCACGAACTGGCCCATCTGCGGGGGTATATCTACGAGGACGAAGCAAATTTCATAGGCTATCTGGCCTGTGTGCAGTCCGATGACGCCTTTTTCCGGTATGCAGGATACCTGAGTGTGCTGGTGTACCTGAACAACGATATCTATAAGGCGCGGAAAGAAAACGAATCTGTCTATGAGAAAGCCCTGGAAACCATCCGGCCGGTGGCGGTGGAGCCCCAGGTATGGACGGACAATGTCTTCGTGGTGCAGGAGGAGTGGGACCGCATCAATGGAAAGGCGCTGATCGATACGGAAGTGGTGGACAAGGCGGCGGATGTGTTCATTGACACGAATCTGAAGCTAAACGGCATTTCTGACGGTGCTGTCAGCTATAGCCGCGTGGTGAAGCTGCTGCTGCAGTATTACAGATACCACCCTGTTTGAAAAAATGAAAAAGCCTTTTGAAAAAAATTCTGAGAGGGTATTGACAAAGGAGAGGTTTCCGTGTAAAATATCTATTGTTGTGATGGGGATGCCCCATGGATGCAATGAATGGAAAAAGTAATATTATGCAGGTGTAGTTCAGTGGTAGAACACCAGCCTTCCAAGCTGGATATGTGGGTTCGATTCCCATCACCTGCTCTGTTGAGATGTATGGGAAGCTGCACATTTGCCGGCTTCCCTCATTTTTTCCCTATCGAGACCGTTGGTACGTTCGGTACGGTTCGTACCGGGTGCCAGAGAGACAAGGCTCTGGCGATGGCGGGACTAATCTGAGCAGGGAACAAGACAGTGTGCAGAGTCTTATTCTCCCGGAAAGGCTTTTCTCTCCGAAGAACGAGCAGAGGGAGCGCAATAGAAAGGCAGCAGTCAATCAAATACCCCGCTGCAAGCAATGGGGTATTTGACCCTCGCGGCATGAGTCAAATGTGCATGCAAGCATGCCCACTTGACTCATTGCTCGCGGGAATAAAACGAAATAGAGCTGGCTGTGAATGACAAGGAGTTGGTCAGAAAGGCGCAGCTTTTTAAGGAAGTAATGCAAGGAATTTTTGAGAAAGCGAGGAAAGAACTCACATGGAAAAGATAGCAAGCTTCACCATTGACCACATCAAGCTGAATCCCGGCGTCTACGTATCCCGCAAGGACACGGTGGGCGCGGAGACCATCACCACCTTTGACCTGCGCATGACCAGCCCTAACGAGGAACCTGTCATGAATACGGCGGAGGTGCATACCATTGAGCACCTGGGAGCCACATTCCTGCGAAACCACCCGGAATACGGCTCAAAGACCATCTATTTCGGCCCCATGGGATGCCGCACAGGCTTCTATCTGCTGCTGGCCGGGGACTACAGTTCCAGAGACATTGTGCCCCTGATGACCCAAATGTATGAATTCATCCGGGACTTCCGGGGCGAGGTGCCCGGCGCTTCCCCTAAGGACTGCGGCAATTATCTGGACATGAACCTGCCCATGGCAAATTTCCTGGCGGAGAGGTATCTGGAGAACGTGCTCTACGGAATCGATGACAGCCGTCTGGTCTATCCGGACTAAATCCGAACGAAAAGACTGCCTGATGGACGTGTGCAGGAATGGATCTGCGGCTGCGCAGTGCGGCAGATAAATGTAAAATGACATGCCAAAGGACAGTGCAGGCCCCGGACCGTATGGATAGTGGAAAGAACCTGAACCTGAACCGGAACATAACCGAAATATAACCAAAATATAACCGGACAGGCTTCAAATTGTACAGGCAATGTGCGGGGGCAAAATCACAGAATACTGCGCGGAAACGAGGAGAATATAGTATGACGAAGATCGGCATTATAGGAGCAATGGAGCTGGAGGTAGAACAGCTGAAAAAGGAAATGAATGTGACTGCTGTGGTGAAAAAGGCCGGGATGGACTTTTTCGAGGGGACTTTGGGAGAAGTGCCCGTAGTCATCGTGCGCAGCGGCATCGGAAAGGTGAACGCTGCATTATGCGTACAGATTCTGGCAGACGAGTTTCGGGTATCCCATGTGATCAACACAGGCGTGGCAGGTTCCCTGAATGCGAAGCTGGATATCGGCGATATCCTGATTTCCAGGGACGCCCTGCATCATGACATGGATGTGACGATCTTCGGCTATCAGCCGGGAGAAGTACCCCAGATGGGCTTTCGGGAATTTAAGGCCGATGAGCAGATGATGGCACTGGCGAAAGAGGCCTGCGAAAAAGTGAATCCTGACATTCATGTCATGTACGGCCGAGTGGTCAGCGGCGACCAGTTCATCTCCAGCAAAGAGGTAAAGGAGCGCCTGATTGACCAGTTCCAGGGAGACTGTGCGGAGATGGAGGGGGCTTCCATCGCCCATGGCGCTTATCTCAACAGTTTGCCTTTCGTCATCATCCGGGCCATTTCGGACAAGGCGGACGACAGCGCCGAAATGGATTACCCCACATTTGAGGCCGCAGCAGCGAAGCATTCCGCGGCGTTGGTAAAGGAAATGATCAAAGGACTTCTGCCCTGAGCGGAAGTCCTTTGACTATTACGCAGCTTTGGATTTGTTAAAGACGAAGAGCTTGCTAAACACATAATTTGCAATGGTCACCAGCGCGGCCGAAATTATGCTGGCCACCACTAAATGAATGTTCAGCGCTGTCAGGATCTGCATCACCACAATGTCCAGAATCCAGGTGGACACTCTGGAGAGTACGAATTTCGGCGCTTCTTTTCTCATACTTTTTTTGCTCTTAAAAACAAAACGCCGATTGGTAAAATAGGCAAAGATCACACCTGCCGTCCAGTTAATGGTACTGAGCACGGTGTTCTCAAAGGGCGTGGGGTACATGGTATTGTGGAACAGCAGGGCATTTGCCGCAAACTTTGCGGTCCAGGCCACAATGGTAGTCAGGACCCCTACGATCAGGTAGACGATGATTTCTTCATATTTTCTGTACAGTGTCTTGCATTTTTCTATCATTGGTTTCCTCCTGTAGTTGGGCATGGTTCCCATACTGTGATATGAGTCTGTCAAGGGTTTACCACATTTCGATCTTCCCCCTGCAGAAAAGCGGCAATATTGCGGTACGCCTCCTCCACACAGCGTCTGCGGGCCTCCACGCCGGCCCAGGCCAGGTGGGGCGTGATAATGAGACGGGTGCTGTCCCGGAAGCGGCTTAAGGGGTTGTCCAAAGACAGAGGTTCCTTTTCCAACACATCCAGGCCGGCAGCAGCGATCTCGCCGGCCTCCAGCGCCTCATACAGGTCGGTGTTGTTCACCACCGGCCCTCTGGCTACATTGATCAGTATCGCTGTATGCTTCATCTTCCGCAGTGCGGCATGGTCTATAAAATTGCGGGACAGATCGCTTAAAGGACAGTGGAGGGAGAGAAAATCGCTCTCTGCAAGCAGTGTGTCCTTATCCACACTGGGATATTCCGTGCATTTGCTCTTTCCTGTGACGGAATGAAAGATTACCCTGCAGCCGAAAGCCTCCGCGATCTTTGCCACCCGCCTGCCGATATTGCCCATGCCTGCAATGCCCCAGGTCTTGCCCTCCAGCTCCCAGAAAGGCAGGTCAAAATTGGAAAAGCGGTCCTGGGCGCTGTAAGCGCCGGATTTTACATAATTGTCATAATGGAACAGCTTCTGGCTTAACGCCAAAGCCAGGGTGAAAGTGTGCTGGGCCACCATGGCCGTACAGTAATCCCGCACATTTGTTACTTTAATGCCCCGATAGCTGCAGTAGTCCAGATCGCAGTTGTCAAAGCCTGTGGCGAACTCGCAGATCAGCTTTACATTGGGGGCCTCACGCAGTGTTTCCTCCCGCAAGGGGGATTTGTTGGCGATGATGATATCCGCATCTTTTACGCGCTCCCGGATTTCGTCTATAGTGACAGTGTTGTCATAAATAGTGACATCCCCCAGCTCGCTGATGCAGTCCACGGACACATCCGTCCCCACGCTGTTTCGTTCCAAGATTACTATCTTCATTTCCGTTCCCCCTGGGCGTTCTGCCGCCCATGCCAATCTGGCACATCCTGTTTTGCAGGATTTCCGCTATCTGCTATTCTATCCGCAATGGGGATTTCTGTCAACTGCTTTCGGCGCATAATGCTTTGCCGAAAGCCGTGGAAAGTCATGGCGAAAACGGAAACTGAAAGTTGGAGAAAAGTTGGAAAGCCGAGACTGAAGCTGAGGCGAAAGCCGAGAGCAACCCGCAGCCTTGCACAAAAAAGCGGAATCCGAACCTCCTCACAATTGAGGTTTTCCGGACTCCGCCGTATTTTTGTAATCCGTCTGAAAACTGTCCTAAAATCGTCCGTCCGGTATCCCGCCGGCACGCCGCAGACTTATGGCTTCTGCCCTCTGGCAGAGCGCTTTCTACTGTCCCAGCCTTGCCAGCAGCTCTTCCCTCTGGGCCTCATACCCGGGCTTTCCCAGCAGAGCGAACATGTTCTTCTTGTAGCTTTCCACACCGGGCTGGTTGAAAGGATTCACGCCCAGGAGATATCCGCTGACGCCGCAGGCAAACTCAAAGAAATAGAACAGCTCGCCCAGGTAGAACTCATTTACCTCAGGGATATTTACCATGAAGTTGGGTACTTGTCCGTCCGTATGGGCCAGAATGGTTCCGTTCATGGCGCTCTTGTTTACGAAGTCCACGGTCTTTCCGGCCAGATAGTTCAGGCCGTCCAAATCCACCGGCTCCTCCCCGATCTTGATTTCCTCCCTGGAGGTCTCCACATTGAGAACCGTCTCGAACATGATCCGCGCGCCGTCCTGGATAAACTGTCCCATGGAATGCAGGTCTGTAGTCAAATCCACGCTGGCAGGGAAGATTCCTTTCTGATCCTTGCCCTCGCTCTCGCCGTAGAGCTGCTTCCACCACTCGGAGACATAGTGCACTGCAGGCTCATAGTTGGCCAGGATCTCAACGCTCTTGCCCTTGCGCAGCAGGATATTGCGCAGCGCCGCATACTGCAGTGCATCATTGCTCTCGAAATCATTCTCCAGAGCGTGTTTACGTCCGCTGGCTGCACCCTCCATGAGCTTGTCGATATCCGCGCCGCTGACCGCAATGGGAAGCAGGCCTACCGCTGTCAGCACGGAGAAACGTCCGCCTACATCGTCGGGCACTACGAATGTCTCATAGCCCTCCTCGTCCGCCACGCGCTTCAAGCTTCCCTTAGCCTTGTCGGTGGTGGCGTAAATGCGCTTTGCCGCGCCCTCTTTGCCGTATTTCTTCTCCAACAGCGCCTTGAATACACGGAATGCAATGGCAGGCTCTGTGGTGGTGCCGGACTTGGAGATCATATTGACAGAGAAATCCCTGTCGCCTACCACGTCCATCAGGTGCTTCAGATAAGTGGAGCTGATGGAATTGCCGCAGAAATAAATCTCGGGAGTCTTTCTCTGGTCCTTGCCCAGCACATTGTAGAAGCTGTGGCCCAGGAATTCGATGGCTGCCCTGGCGCCCAGATAGGAGCCGCCGATGCCGATGACCAGCAGCACTTCGGAATCGCTTTGGATCTTTTGTGCCGCAGCCTTGATCCTGGCGAATTCATCCTTGTCGTAATCTACCGGCAGGTCCACCCAGCCTAAGAAATCATTGCCCGCTCCGCTCTTGGAGACCAGCACCTCCTTGGCGTCCAGCGCCAGCTTTTTCATGTAGCCGACCTCTTCCTGTGAGATAAAAGAAGAAGCCTTGGAATAATCAAATGTTACTTGCTTGCTCATTTTCTCTATCCTCCAATTCCAGGGAATCCCATTCATTTTGCAGGTTTCATCCGCCCGCGGCAAGAACTTGTCCCTTTTCTCTTCCTTTTTCAGTGTAGCAAAGTTAAACCGCAAATTCAAGACAAATTGGCAGATTTTGCAAAACTTCCCCGAAACATTTCCCTGAAACAGGGTCTGTCTAGGTGGTCAGAAATTCCTTTAACAGCGCCTCCAGCTCCTCCTCCGTGACAAGGGAGGCGGGATCCGGCATAGCGGCGGGATCTGTGGCGGAATCGGTCATACCTAAAGGAACCGTCATGGCGGGAGCGCCTGCGTTGGCGGCAGGCGACTGGGAGAGGGGCTGTGAGGCTGTGCCCGCTATCCGACCGGGCTCCTGCGGCGCGTCCATGTCCGCCAGTTCCTCTCCGCCGGCTGCCATCCGGTTCCCCATGGGCATCAGCTCCAGCGTGCGCTGAGCCTGGGGCCGAACCACTGTGCCGCGTCCGCTCCTGCGCCGCCTGCCCCTGCTGCCGGCCGGGCGGGTCTCCCGTTTTTCCTCAAACACGGACTCCCCATAGAGCATTTCAATGTCCTGCCTGGTGATCTCAATGCGGGGCGACAAGTGATTCTCCAGATAATCCACCAGGTTCACCTTAAGTACCCGTTTTTTCCCTCCGACATCCACCACTGTGGAGATGCTGAAATAGATGTAAAGCCCGAAAAAGCTTGCAATGTAGAAAGGCAATACGTCCCCCAGCGTCCTCCCCGAGAGGATGCTTTTGCACACGCCCACGCCCGAGCACACCACGGACAAAAGCATCATCTGGCCGGACAGATGGTAGAGGGTGTCAAAGGACAGATGCCCCAGGGCCATGCGGTTTAAGAACTTGTCCACAAATATGGGAATGTTCGCTACTCCGCCGCTGAGTTCATAGCAGCTGGCGAATTTTGTCTTACACTGCCTTAGCAGCCTGTTTTTTGTGGAAGCCATGTTGTCTGCCTCCTTTATCATATTCCGGTACAGCAGCCCCAGGAATATCCGAAGGATGATGCTGATTCCCAGACAGGTAAACATTGCGATTGTTATCAGCTTTTCTTCCTGAAATACGCGAAACATAATATGCCTCCTCTCTGTTTTAAGGATCTGGCGGCAGACAAGCCTGCCGTGATTTCAGTATAACGCAACCGCCCCTTAGTTTACAGAATTTTCCATCGCATTTTTCCCTTTTTTTCTGACAGGAAAACAGCTATTTTTCGGTCGGGAGAGGCCGTAAAAAGCGATTGCAGAATAAGGGAAAATCTGCTAAAATGTACTGTAACAATAATAAACATAAGGAGAGGAAAAGAAATGGATTCATTGAAATACAAGACACATGGAACCTGCTCGCAGCAGATCGACATCGAACTGAAAGACGGCCTCATCGACTCCGTGAAATTCATGGGCGGCTGCCACGGCAATCTTCAGGGGGTAAGCGCCCTGGTAAAGGGAATGAAACCCCAGGAGGCCATTGACCGCCTGAAAGGCATCCGCTGCGGCATGAAGCCCACCTCCTGTCCGGATCAGCTGGCCCTGGCCCTGGAAGAAATGATTCAATCCTGATTCTGAAAGGCTTTGTCTATGAAAAAGATCGTTTTGACTGGTGGGGGCAGCGCGGGACACGTTACCCCCAATATTGCATTGCTTCCGTCACTGCGGGAAGCGGGGTATGAGATTACCTATATGGGATCTTACGATGGCATCGAGAAGAAGCTCATCGGGGACTTCGACCTGCCCTATACGGGCATTTCCACCGGGAAGTTCAGGCGGTATTTTGACTTAAAGAACCTGACGGATCCTTTCCGCGTCATAAAAGGATTCTCGGAGGCAAGGAAATTTCTGAAAGAATATCACCCGGACGTAGTGTTCTCAAAAGGTGGATTTGTGTCCGTGCCGGTGGTGCGGGCCGCAGCATCCCTTGACATTCCCTGCATCATCCATGAATCCGACATGACGCCCGGGCTTGCCAACAAGATATGCATTCCCGTGGCAAAAAAAGTGTGCTGCAATTTCCCGGAGACCTTAAAGCTTCTGCCGGAGGACAAGGCGGTGCTGACGGGCTCTCCCATACGGGCGGAACTGGCTCAGGGGAATAAGGTGGCCGGCCTGGACATGTGCGGGTTCAATGCCAATACGCCCGTGATTATGGTCATCGGCGGCAGCCTGGGGGCTGCCAATGTGAACAAGGCAGTGCGGGACGCGCTCCCGAACCTTTTGGGGGATTTCCAGGTCGTCCATCTGTGCGGCAAGGACAAGGTGGATAACCTGCTTTTGAACACGCCCGGCTACAAGCAGTTCGAGTATGTCAAGGCGGAACTGAAAGACCTGTTCGCCATGGCGGACATCGTGATTTCCAGGGCCGGCGCAAATGCCATCTGCGAGCTGTTGGCGTTAAAAAAGCCCAATATCCTGATTCCTCTTCCTGCCTCCAGCAGCAGGGGGGATCAGCTGCTCAATGCCAGATCCTTTGAAGCCCAGGGCTTTTCCATTGTGATAAACGAAGACGATATGACCATGGAACTGCTGGTGGATAAGGTACACGAGCTTTACTTCTCCAGGCAGACTTTCCGGGACGCCATGAACGACAGCGGCCAGATGGACTCCATCCGGACCATCATGAGGCTCATAGAGGAGGCTGCGGCCGGAGGGCAGTAGACGTGCACACAGAAGGGCCGTTGGTGAGTATAGTAAAGAGAGACTATAGTGAGGCAGGAGATTTCCTATGCTTATCGCTTCTCTCCTGTTCGGGATCTCGGCAAGCCTGGACGCGCTGTTGGTAGGGATTGGCTTTGGTCTGCGCAGAGTGCGGATCCGGCTATGGCAGAACCTGGTCATCAGCCTGGTCACGCTCTTGGGAACTTGTCTGTCCGTAGGGCTGGGGCACCGGCTGGCGGCGCTTCTGCCCGGGGCGGTCAGCGCCTATGCGGGGAGCCTGGTGCTGATTCTTATGGGGCTGTACTATATTGCCAAATGGTGCGCCGGACTCTTGCGCAGTTGCCATAGGATGCGCCATGGCCTGTCTGCGGAGGGCGGGACAAAGCTGGAACCGGCCGGGAGTTCCATGGACTGCCCGGCGGCACTTCCCGGGGCTTTGCCAAAGCCGGGGCCGCTTGGAACTTTGCAGGAGACGGACTGCGGGGAAAAGGCGGGGCGGGGCTGCAGAGCCGCTTCCATTGGCGGAACCGCCGCTTCCCTCAGGCTGGCGGAGGTGCTGACGTTAAGCCTGACGCTTTCCCTGAACAATCTGAGCGCCGGATTGAGCGCCAGCCTGGCAGGTCTGGCTTTGGTGCCGGCGGCTATCGCCACCTTTGCCTGTTCGGTACTGTTTCTCGCCGGCGGCAACCGTCTGGGAGGAAGCCACGCGCTGCAGCTGGCGGGCTGCGCAGCGGAACCGGTTTCCGGAGCTCTGCTCATAGGACTTGGCGCAGTGTGGCTTTTCTGGTGACCTTGACTGGTTTTTCCGGACGAAGCAGGAGTTCCTTTCATGGGAATCCCCTTCGTCCTACATAGTTTTTCACGGACTTGTTCTCAACTTTTTCTCAAATTCCCCCAAAAACCTGAAACCTGGAATAAGCCATGGAAAGATGGAGAAAATGAAGAAGATGAAAAAATTTCTTCCGAAAAGTCTTCTGAAAGGAAAAGCATGCCATGGCATTATCTGCTGTATTAGATGAAAATATACGTTATATCGAAGAATACCTGCCGGTACAAAAAAGCTTCGACTTTATGACGAGACATTTGTACCTGGGGGAGACCCCTGCTTTTTTCCTGGGGCTCAACGGGTTCTGCAAGACCGAGGTGCTGCAGCAGATTTTTTCCGATCTTCAGGATGCTTCCTATATGGAAGACAAAAAGATAGAGGACATTGTCCGGTACATGGACGCAAAAGTGGGATATGCCCAGGCCTCCCTGACAGACTCCTGGGAGGACATTTTCCGAAACGTCTTAAGCGGCCCGGCGGTTCTGCTTATAGACGGCTTTTCCCAGGCCATCCTTATAGATGCGCGCACCTATCCGGCCAGGGGCATCTCAGAACCGGACATGGAACGGGCCACCAGGGGAGCCAGGGACGGCTTTGTGGAGACATTGCTGTTCAATTCCAATCTGATACGCCGCAGAGTGCGGTCCGAAAGGCTTGTCTTCGCCATGCATAGCGTAGGGGAGGAGAGCAGAACGGATGTGGCCGTGGCCTATCTGCAGGATTCGGTGAACAAAGAACTGCTGGACATGCTGGAGCAGAAGATAGAGGCCCTGCATGTCACCTCCCTGACCATGGGGGCCAAGAGCTTAGAGGAGCTTCTGGTGCATAAGAAGTGGTGGAATCCGCTGCCTGTGATCCGCATGACGGAGCGGCCGGACGTGGCCTGCAGCTATCTCATGGAGGGACATATCCTGATCCTGGTGGACAATTCCCCCCTTGTGCTGATCCTGCCTTGTTCCATCTTCCAGTTCACCCAGAGCCCGGAGGATTACTATAAAAGCCCCTCCGTGGGCACTTACTTCCGGCTGGTGCGGCTTTTGTGCATTCCGGTGAGCCTGCTTTTATTGCCGCTGTTTTTGCTGATCACGGCTTATTATCCCCGGCTGGCAGAGGGGTGGGGGCTGCTTTCGGACAGCGGACTGACCAAAGAGCGGCTGTTTTTCTATATTCTGGCAGTGGAGTTTTTGCTGGATCTGTTCAAGTATTCCTCTGCTTTAAGTTCCGGGAAGTTCTCGGGCTCCCTGTCCGTTGTGGGAGGGCTGATCATCGGGGACATTGCGGTGAGCCTGCACTGGGCTTCCGCGGAGGTGCTGTTCTATGCCGCCATTACGCTGCTGGCCTCTTTGGCCATTGCGGATGTGGAGTTTGGGGATGCCATCCGGCTCTACAGGATATTGCTGATCCTGGGAACAGGGCTTTTTGGCATGGGAGGATTTCTGGCGTGCCTGGCGTTGGTGCTGCTGTCTGCCGCCACCACGCCTACTTTCGGCGGCTTCAGCTATTTCTGGCCCCTGTTTCCGTTCAACAAAAAGGCCCTGGGCAGGCTGCTGTTTCGCAGTCCCACGCCCAGGGCCCAGCCCTCCAGAATCTGGAATCGGGGTAAGGTTCACAAGTGATTAGTTGGCCTTTTTCAGGTCCAGAGGATACTCCAGTCCCGGAAGCACCTCTGCCTCGCTGGGATCTGCCCCGGAGGGAAGCTCCAGCTTCAGGGAGTCGCCGTTTACCGTGAAGACATCGTAAGCGTTCTTGTCGATCTCTTCGCCGTCTGCAGCCATGTAGAGCTTGTTGCCCTTGGTGTCATATGTGCCGCTGGTCTTCATTTCGTCCAACAGGGCATTGGTGTCTATCATTCCCTCCATCGTGCTACGCATATACTCTTCCATGTTTTGCCCGGACTGTTCCTGAATATAAGCATCCACATCCTCTTTGCTCATGCCGCTCTGTGCCTCCAGCTGGGTGTAGAGCAAATCAGTGCTGAAAGACAGGAACTCATCCATCCAGGTGTTAAAATTGGCATTGAAAGACTCAGGCTCACCGAACATGGTGAAAGTCTTGTCCTCGTTGAACTGGAAACAGATGGAGACTACCAGCGGCGCATTGAAGTCCGCATAATCGCTTCCCAATTCATCGGCCAGGAGACCTGCCATGTCATAATCCAATGACCATGTCCCCACCAGATCTTTTCCGCTGTCGCTGCCGCCGCACCCGCATATGGTCAGAGCCATAACAAGGGCCAACAGCATGACCAGCATTTTACTCGCTTTTTTCATGTTATTCTTCCTCCTAATTTTTGTTTTGAAGCTTTCTACAAATATATAGTTTAGCACGAATGTTTGTTGCTGACAAGAAGAATATAGGTTTTAGAAAATTTCGTAATGTTTATTATACCATGTCAAAATTGCCGCAATATTTTAGCTTTTAGACGGAATTCTGAGACATTATGGGCTGAAGTCAGACTATGAACGCAGATAGGTTCCCAGTGCAGCGGGACTCTGCAAAATGAGCACAGCGGCCGAAAAAATGATGGAAAGCTGTGGATGCCGTTGACTTTTCCATGTTTAAGACATAAGATGGAAGAAAGCGATGATGCCAGAACCTGCATGGAAAGGAGCCTGCATGGGAATCTATATAAATCCGGGAAACAGTGGTTTTCAGAGAATCATAATAAATCTTGACATCACCACTTTCCTGTCCGAGGCGTAGAGGAAAGGGATTTCGCTGCAGGAAGTGCCGGACAGGATCGTTGACGGACTGAAAGCGGAGCTAATGATCAAGGCTGAATTCAGGAAAATTTTGAAAGGGGAGAATGTAAACAGGAGATGGCTTGAAACGCTCCGGCGCTCACGGAAGCTTCTGGAGGAAACGATAGCGGGCAATGGGCCGGCTGTCGTAAAAGCCATAGAGAAGATACGCGAAACACAGTATGCGCCCACATTCTACAATAACGAACAGGCGCTCCGATATGTGATTAAGTTTGCCTACATCGCTGCCATAGACCAATATCTGAAAGTCGAGGAACTGCCTTCAGGAAAGGGAATCGCGGATGTAGTATATCTGCCAAAGCGTAGCTCTCTGCTCCCGGCGCTGGTGGTGGAGCTGAAATGGGATAAGTCCCCGGGAGGGGCCATTCGGCAGATCAAAGACAGGAACTATCCCGCGGCGTTAGAAGAGTATGGCGGCGAGATTGTGATGGTGGGGATTCAATATAATCCGAAGACAAAGGCCCATACATGCAAGATTGAGAGGATTTAGGCCCTGCCTCATGGCTCGGCCCGGGCGGTGAAATTCCACGGATTGCTGCGGCCACCTGTCCTTGACCATAATCTATAAATATGGTAAGGTACTATTGTAGCAGGGCTCAGAATCGTTCTGAAATTGCCGTCAGGGATTGGGGGGATATATATGAATCTGCAGGTTCTGGTGTCAGCAGTAGGCCAGGATGTATCATCGCTGGCGGAACGCATGCACCTGGAAAGCGATGCCATCATCATCAACCAGACAGACCGCTTCCGCTATACGGAATATACCCATAGCGGCAGACGGATACAATGCTATGAATTTCAGGAAAGGGGCGTAGGACTGAGCAGGAACAACGCGCTCCTGCGAGCCACGGGCGATATCCTGCTGTTCTCCGATGAGGATATCGTATACAACAAAGGTTATGAAAAACAAGTCCTTGACGCATTCAGGGAACATCCGGAAGCGGATTTCCTGCTTTTTAACATGCACGTCGGAGAATCCAGAGCCACTTATCATACAGAAAAATTCCACCGGGTCCATATATGGAATTCCGGCCGTTATCCCACCTATTCCTTTGCCCTGCGGCGGGAAAAACTCTTTGCCTCCCATATCACCTTTTCCCTGCTGTTCGGCGGCGGAGCCAGGTACAGCAACGGGGAGGACAGCCTGTTTATCAGAGACTGCCTGAAATACGGTATGTCCATATATGCGGTCCCCGTTGAGATCGGGGCGGAGCAGGAACGGGAATCCACATGGTTTAAAGGGTACACAGACAAGTTTTTTATGGATCGGGGCGCGTTATATCACTTTTTATACGGCAGACTGGCATACCTGATGGCCCTGCGCTTCATTCTGGCCCATCAAAAGGTAATGTGCAGGGAAATCCCCCCGAAAAAAGCCCTGGCGCTGATGAAAAAGGGAATAAAATCGGTGGCATTATCATCGGGGCGTTAGCTCTGCGGCAGGGAGGTCATTATGAAAAACGACAGCGAAGCCCCTTTGTTCAGTATCATTGTGGTCTGTCTGAATTCCGGACAGAAACTGTTCGATACGCTTGACAGCATCCTGGGGCAGAACTTCAAAAATTTCGAAATCATCGTCAAGGACGGCTTGTCTCTGGACGGCTCGCCGGAAAGACTGGAAGAACATTACACGGACGGGCGGATTCGTTTCTGCGCCAAAGAAGACCAGGGGATCTATGACGCCATGAACCAGGCAATAGAACTGGCCCAGGGGGAGTATTACCTGTTCTTAAACACCGGCGACAACTTTTATGACGAGAATGTGTTGGGCAAAACGGCGGAGGCCCTGGAAAAGGGCGCGGATATTATTTACGGCAATCTATATAACAAATCGCTTCATTCCGTCATCTATTCGGCTCCGGAGATAAACGACTTTACCTGTTACCGAAACGTACCCTGTCACCAGACCTGCTTTTACCGCAAATCCCTGTTTGAAACAAGGGCTTACAAGACAAAGTATACCGTGCGCGCCGACTATGAACATTTTCTCTGGTGCTTTTATGAAAGGAAAGCCGTGATCCGCTATACTCCTCTGGTTATAACGGCATATGAGGGCGGAGGCTACTCGGAGACAAAAGAAAATCTGAAATGTTCGGCGCGCCAGCACCGGGAAATCGTCCTGCGCTATATGGGCAGGAAAAAGGCGGACAGGTACCGGCTTGTCATGCTGCTGACACTTGCGCCGCTGCGCAGTGCAATCGCGGGCAACAGACACTTATCCGCTGCTTATAACAGTATCAAGACGGTTCTCTATAAAATGCGGACGGGAAAATCGCAGAAGTAAAAGAAAAGGGAACTAGATGACACCATTTTGAGCAAGACGAAAAAATGTCGATTCGTTTCCGGCTATGCCGGTTATCCGGGGGTATTAATGAAAGTCTACAGATGTCTACAGGATTTTAGACACACAAAAACAGCGGAACCCCACATTTTATGGGATTCGGTCACACATTAAGAAGGGCGATAGATGGGACTCGAACCCAATACCGTACTTAGAAACCGCATAAAGAAAGGATTTCCAGCGCCTCCCTGCTAAGGGAAAGAAATTTTCATTTGAAGTTTCTGCAGAATACGAACGGATTAAAAAAGCAACCCGGTTAGGGGTTGCTTTTGGTTAACATATCACCAGTTATCAAAGATATCGTTCAAGTCATCAAGTTCTTCCTGTGTAATTATTCCTGCATCTATGGCCTCCTGTTCATTCATTACCCCGTCTGTACCATAGACTGTTTGACTGTTGCCTGTCTCAGGGTCGGTGACAGAATCGACTTCGTGCATTACTCCGTCATTTACCGCCGCATCAATGTCGATATTGCCATTCTCATCTGTATATTTGTCCTCTAGGATGTCTTTCGCGTACCCAAGATATACCCAATAGTTTCCGCATCTTGCTACAGAGATGTACTGGAGTCCTTGGTCAATCATCGCCGCCCAGTGCCCTGGACTGGCTTTCCATGCGGCATATATCTCTGCAACTGAAGTTTGACCCATACCGATGTTCTCTACATTGGCACCGCTTCTTACTACCACATCGTGAGTATAGTTGGATACGAGATTCTTAGCACTCTCTAAGGCGTTAGAGTCCAGTGTACCATTGGCGCTGACAGTTGAAAGACCCATTGCCTGTCTGTCCGCATTCAGCAAGGCAACAAACTCGCTGTTGACAAGCTGAGCATCGGTTGCCGCGCCATCAGTTTTAGCCGCTGTTCCGGGGGCTGTACCCTGATTGGTTGTCTGACCAGAATCGGAACCCTGGTTACCCGTATTAGAAGCCGTCTGAGTTGTTGCGGGCTTTTCAGCTACAATGTAGCTGTTGCTTACGAATGCGGTTTCACCATTCAGCTCAATCTGATACCATCCGGTTTCTTTGCACTGCCCTGTCACGGTGACTTCCTGACCATAAGCCAATCGTCCAACCTTTTCTCCATCCGTTGACGGCTGGTTTCTTACATTTACCGCTGATTTGGCGTACATCGTACTTGACATTTCATTGATGGTGTAAGGAGAATCTGCTGTTTCTTCCCCTGTGGTTGTCCCGGCCTGATTTGCCTCGTCTGTCTGGTCTGCGCTGCCGGACTGCCCGGTCTGCGTCACGCTGCCGCTTTCATCGGCATTCCCGTCAGAGGGTGCCTCCGCCCCGGTTTCAGGCTCCGCTGTGGGCGCCGGTGTTTCTTCTGCCGATGGCTCTTCTGTGGGTTCCGCCGTTTCCTCCGGTTCGGATTCCATAGCCCCGGTTCCCTCTGCCCCACTTTCCTGGCTGCTTTCTGCATCCGCCATGGCCTGCACCTTGCCGTCTCCCTCCACCCTGTTTCCGCAGCCAGCAAAAATGCTGGCTGTTATTGCTGTGATTAGCAATGCCGTCACGATTTTCTTCTTCATGTCCGTCTCCTCCTCGTTGAGATTCTTTCTCTGAAAATCCGTTCAGGGATTTATCCACCTATAGAGTACCCCCCCCGGATTTTTTGTCAATAGAAACCTCATCATCAATCTGATAAAAGGAGACGCGCATTGCGGGGCGCAAATACTTTAAACCTAAAATTCGAAAACCGAAAAACCGAAATCATAAAACTTAGATACAATCCCATTGCATGACAAATGGCAATGGAAAAGACGACAATCGAAAACTGCCTCTTGCAATTTCTGCATGAGGGATATAATCTTAATGATGTAGGAAATGTGCTGAATATGCTTAAGGAAGATATGGACAGAAAAGAGATTATCCATAAGCACATCAAGGAATTCAGTACTATATGGCAGGGTGAAAGCAGCGGACGCTGGTACACCTATCTGCCGGGTGCAGCGAAGAAGAAAGGGGAGGCGGCTAATCGCCAATAGCTCGGAAGAGTAATCAGAACACATGTACACAAAAAACAGCGGAACCCCACGTTTTATGGGATTCCGCTACATAAAAAAAAGAGCGATAGACGGGACTCGAACCCGCGGTTTCCACCTTGGCAAGGTGGCGCTCTACCAACTGAGCCACTATCGCAAATCTTGCAGACAACCATCTGCACTTAGATCAGTATACGGCAAACTTGGTTATCTGTCAAGAAAAAATTTTGGTTTTTCAGCAAGTTTTTTTCAGCAATTACAATTTGCGCAGTTTGCCGCATTCTGTTCGGCGATTTGCTCCCCGGTGTCTTCCGTGCATGTTTTATGATCCATCTGGCACAGAAAGACGGGCGAGAGGGCGTCCTTGGCCTTGTACAGTTCCTGCTGGAATGTCCGGAAGTCGTCTTCCAGATATTCAAAGGCCAGAAAGGCGATCTTGCCGCCGCCATATTCGATGACGAATATCTTGAAAGGCCTGACATAATAGTAGATAGGGACAGCGATAAGCCCTATGGTCAGCAGGACGGAGCAGGTCCAGAGGATGGAGTCCATCCCGAAATAGACATGATCCACGATCTCCACGAACCGCAGGAAAAAGCCTGTCAGCACGGTCAGGAAGACCGCAAACAAAAGTTCCAGTAGAAAGATGCCGCCGAACCTCGCGGTGGAAAAGCCTGTGGAGATGACATTTTTTACATCAATCGTGTAATCCCCTTTCCGGATCCGGTAGGCTCCGTCCGTGTTGTGGAAATATGTCCCTTTGACATAGATGCGCTTGTTCGTCAGTACACAGAAATGGTCTTTCATAATGCCTTCGTCCAAAAATTTGTAAAGAAAACCCTCGCCAAGGATAGCCGCTTTCGTCTCCCCGGCGTCCATAAATAAACTGTTTAATTCTGCCATGTTGAATTCCCCCTGCCTTTCGGCTTTTCCCTTATATGTATATAGCCTCACTTAGAACATCCCAGGCGGCGGAGCGCTCCACCGCCAAGGACATTCAGGTGAGAATCAAGAACGAGGTGTCAAGCATGCGTCCACACTTTTCACCTCGTGTATTTCATAAGGCTTACAGACGGCATAGTCCCGACACCCGCAAAAGGAAAGCATTGTAATTTTACCACAAATGCGTTATAATACCATTGTGTGTATCGCAGACTTGTTCTGTATCGTGTGGTAGCCCACTACCAACCCTGCCACAGGGAGTTGCCGCTTCCTGTGGCGGTACACCGACATTATTACGTCCTTGTATTCTCACCTACTATATTACCATAGTTTCTTTATTTATACAAGTGGCAAAAAATAGGATTCTGATAAATGTTTTATTAAATATTTGGCGGGAGGCAATTATGAATGGTAAAAATGGCATGAATGCAGCTTCTGTGTTGAAATTAATGGCTGCCCGGAACCAGTTCAATCAAAATCACCCGAAGTTCGGAGCCTTTCTGAAAGCTGTTTTCTCCGGAAAGATAGAAGAGGGCACTGTAATCGAACTGAGCGTCACCAGGCCGGGGACGGATCCTATTACAACGAACATCAAAGTACAGCAGTCTGACCTGGAACTGCTGGAGGACTTAAAGGAACTGATGAAATGATATATCTGTCACATTTTGCCTTTCCGGACATAGAGAGAGAATACAGCTTCCTGATGGGGATAAAGAGAACCTGCTATGACAGCTTCTACCCCTTTCAAGTGCTGTCGAAACACGGCCTGCGGATGCTGGATTTCGAGCCGGTCACGATTCTGTACGGAGGAAACGGCTCCGGCAAGACCACGGCGCTGAACGTGATCGCCCAGAAAGCGGGGATTCCCAGGGAGTCTGCCTACAACCGCTCCAATTTTTTCGAGGATTACCTGAGAATGTGCGACTTCGAGACGCAGACCCCGATTCCGGCCAACAGCAGGATCATCACCAGCGATGATGTCTTCGACTTTGTCCTGAATCTCAGGTGCCTCAATGACGGCATCAGCAGCAGGAGGGAGGAGCTGTTCGAGGAATACCTTGAGAACAAATATGCGCATTTCCGGATGAAGTCCCTGGAGGACTATGAGCAGCTGAAAAAGGTGCACATGGCCCGCCGCAAGACCCAGTCCAAATATGTCAGGAACAATCTCATGGACAATGTCCGGGAACACTCCAATGGCGAGAGCGCTTTTCTCTATTTTTCAGAGAAGATTCAGGAGAACGGCCTGTATCTGCTGGACGAGCCGGAAAACAGCCTGTCCCCGCTGCGCCAGCAGGAGCTTGCGAAATTCCTGGAGGACTCTGCCAGGTTCTTCGGATGCCAGTTCATCATATCCACTCACTCGCCTTTCATGCTGGCCATGCGGGGCGCCAAGATCTATGACATGGACGAGGATATCGTGGATGTCAAGCGATGGACAAAGCTGCCGGGCGTCAGAGCCTATTTTGATTTCTTCCAAAAGCATGTGGGAGAGTTTGAACAGTGAGGTCCCAAAATGATCGAAGAGCCGCTTTGGCGGCTCTTCGTTGGGTTTTTATTTAGTTGTAGTTGTCAATGCAGGGCTGGAACATGCTCTTGTTCACGCCGCAAAGAGGGCAGCACCAGTCATCGGGAAGAGACTCGAAAGGGGTGCCGGGGGCAATGCCATGCTCCGGATCGCCTTTTTCGGGATCATATGTGTAACCGCAGGGATTGCAAAAATATTTCTGCATAGGAATCAGCCTCCTTTTCTATGTTCTAAAATTTAACCAAAGTATCTCTTCAACAAACGTTCGAATGCCGGGGCATTCGCTTTAGCCAAAGTATCTCTTTAACAAGCCCTCGAATGCCTTTCCGTGGCGGGCCTCATCGCGGGCCATCTCATGCACGGTGTCGTGGATAGCATCCAGACCCAGCTCCTTGGCTCTCTTGGCCAGATCGGTCTTGCCGGCGGTAGCGCCGTTCTCGGCGTCCACTCTCATCTCAAGGTTCTTCTTGGTGGAATCGGTCACCACCTCGCCCAGCATCTCTGCGAACTTGGCAGCATGCTCAGCCTCTTCGAAAGCGGCTTTCTCCCAGTACAGGCCGATCTCGGGATAGCCCTCTCTGTGTGCCACCCTCGCCATGGCAAGGTACATGCCTACTTCGGAGCACTCGCCCTCAAAGTTGGCGCGCAGGTCTTTTACAATATCCTCGCGCACGCCCTGGGCAACGCCTACCACATGCTCTGCCGCCCAAGTCTTATCAGCGCTCTGTGCCGTGAACTTCTCAGCGGGAGCATGGCAGATAGGGCACTCTGCGGGCGGATTGTCGCCCTCGTGGACGTAACCACAAACTTGACATACATACTTCATACTATTTATCTCCTTTTCTTTTAAAGAATATCTGATAACCTTTGTCATGCGTCTGACTTGTCAGACAAAGCGCAGGGCCGGGAGGAATCCGGCTCCCCGGGCAACAACCTGTCTCCGGACTCATCCGGATAAGCAATTTTTATACAGTGACGGCAGGTGCCGTAAAAATAGGTCACATAACCGGCTACATGCCCATCGAAATGGGAGGCTGCCTTTTCCAGGATAGAACTGATGTCCTCCATCTCCAAATCCACCACACTGCCGCATTTCTCGCAGAGCAGATGGTAGTGGGGCGAGGTATCTCCATCGAAGCGATCCACGCCGTCCCCCATGTTCAGCCGGCTGATTTCCCCGGATTCGGCCAAAAGCGTGAGATTGCGGTATACCGTACCGAGGCTGATGTTGGGGTTGCGGAGGCGGACATTCCTGTATATGACATCCGCGGTGGGATGATCCTTTCTGGCCATCAGAAATTCCTTTATGGAATCCCGTTGTCTGCTATGCTTTCTTGCGGCCATCCAACACTTCTCCTCAAATAATAGTAGTGATTACTGTTTTATTATAGTGATTTTTAAATAAAAGTCAAGCAGCATTGTAAAAATTTTACATACGTTTTATAAATGGATTTATATACACATTTTATACCAGCACCCGATCCAGCCTTTCCCCAAGGCGGCACACGATTTCGTGGCTGATAGTGCCGCATTGTTCTGCGATCTGTCCTGCGGTGATCTCTTCTTTCCGGTCGGCGCCGATGATGATGACAGTGTCTCCTACCTGAACCTGGGGAATGCCGGTGACGTCCACGATGGTCTGGTCCATGCAGATTCTGCCGATAATCGGCGCCCTGCGGCCGTGGATCAAAACGCTCCCCCTGCCGTTTGAGAGATGCCTGGGCAGGCCGTCGCCGTAGCCGATTGAGATGGCAGCGATCTGCATGTCCTGTTCTGCAGTGAAAGTAATGCCGTATCCTGCGCTTTCGCCGGCATAGAGGGGCCGCAGGGATGTGACCTTTGCTTTCAGGGACAGGACAGGCTTCAGAACATCTTTCCAGGGAGAGATGTCGGCTTCGCTGTTGAGGAGGCCATAGAGGACAATGCCCGGGCGGACATAGTCCGCCGCCAGCTTCTGCGCGGCCGCGGCCATACGCCTCTCCGCAAAACGCTTAGGCTGCTGGTCCTCCGGCTCTTCGGGCAGATCACCTCGCTCCGGAAGCAGATTCAGGATGCCATAGCTGGCCAGCAGATGGAGGCTGGGGCATGGATAATTTTCCTTTTTCAGGAGCTCCACCACCTGATAAAACGCCCTGACCTGGGTTTTGGTAAAGGCCCTGTGCTCCGGCAGGGGCGAGTCGGAGGCGCACAGATGGGTGAAGAGCCCGTCAATGATCAGATGGCGCAGTTCATAGACGGACTTGATGTCTTCTATGTCTTCACAGCGTATGCCAACCCGGTGCATGCCGGTGTCGATGCCGATGTGTACGTGGATGTCCGCTTGTGCCTGGTTCAGCTGCTTGGCGTAAGGATAGTCTATGACGGTCTGGGTCAGCTGATAACGGGCAAGCAGGGGAAAATCTTCCGGAGGGGTGTAGCCCAGGATCAGGATTTCGCCGTGAATGTCCGCCTGGCGCAGTTCCACTGCCTCGCCCACAGTGGCCACACAAAAGGCGTCCACGCCCAGGCGGTTCAGTTCCTTGGAGATCAGCACGGCTCCATGGCCGTAGCCCTGGGCCTTGACTGCCGGCATCAGGCGGCAGCCCTTTGGCAGCCGGGCCCGAAGAGCCTCTACATTGCCGGCGAGGACATTTGAGTCCACCTCAATCCATGCCCGGGAGGCGGAAGCTTTCTCCCTGGGGAAAGCCGGCTCCTGCTCCTGCGGCGCCTCTTCTTCCGGGAACTCCTGCGCAAGCCGTGCTTCCTCATAAGCCTCCTGCGCATATTCATATGGAAACTCATCTTCATATACAAGATCAGCCTGGGCCTCGTCCATCCAGGCCCCATCCGGAATCTCGGCTCCGTTCATTTCGGCCTCCGCCGACTCGTCCGTCCAGGCCTCGTCCGGAATCTCGGCTCCGTCCATTTCGGCCTCCGCCGATTCGTCCGTCCAAGTCTCCTCCTCCGCAACCTCAGGCATTTGCGTCTTGCTGCGGCTGCGGCTACGACTGGCATAAGCTGTATGCCTGTTTGCCCTGGCTATGCCCTGGAGCCATGCCATGACAAAGCCCGCCATCACGGACAGAACTGCCACCGCCAGGTAATGGACGAGGCTGTTGTCCACCAGCAGGCTAGTCAGCTTCAGAGGCTTTGCAATGCCTCTGACCACCACGATAAAGGCGGGATGCAGGATGTAAATCCAGGCGGAGGCCACGCGGAACTGCCTGCCGGATTTCTTAGGGATGCAAAGCAAAGTGCGGTACAGGAAGAACATCACGGGAACCAGCAGGATGTACATGCTGTCATGCCGCTGGAACTCAAAATGCCGCAACAGAAACGCCTCTCCGGTCATAAGGGCAAAGGAGAGGGCAAAGAGCGAGCAGGAGAACAAAAAGTTTTCCGAAGAGTCCCCTTTTTCCTGCTTATGTCCCACCTCTGCCATCCACGCCCCCAGCACCAGAAACAAAGGGGCAAGGAACAGGCCGTTTCGTGTGTAGGAACAGATTTGGAAGATAAAGTTGTAGGCTTTCTCCAGCCCGGGGACTTTCTGAACCAGTCCAAAGTAGCTGTCGCCGAACAGACCGATTGTATACAGAACGGCGGATACAATGGTCATGTTGCGCAGGCTTAAGAACCGGCTCATCAGATACACCGCCAGGATGCCAAGAATGCAGGCCGGGAAATACCACAGATGATAAAAGGTGCCGTCAAAGACGAGCATGCGCAGGGCACTGCCAACGGTAAGATCTTTATAATGCCCTGCATAGATGCCGATGGGCAGATATAAAATAATGCAGAACAAATAGAGCAGAGAAGTCTTCACCAAATATTTGCGCAGCTTCGCCATGCCTTTCTGGGAGGAGGAAGCCAGAAAACCGGAGACTACGAACTGCCCTGTCACCATGAAGAAGAAAGGGACAGCGATCCGTGCAAGCACCCTGGTGAGAAAAAAGTCTGCCCCTTCGCTGAATGTGGTGAGAGGCGAAGTATGGATAGCAACGACTAACAGGGCAGCGGCTATCCGAAACCGATCCAGCCACCCATAATTTGCTTTTGCCCGCATGGAAACTACCTCCATTCCGTTATGCTTGAACTTTGCCATGTGATCCGGTCTGCGGACGGCAGATGCCGTAAACAGGCGGCAGGCTGAAAGCCGGTATCGCGGCAGCGGCTTTGCCATGGCCAATGACTGCAAATCTGCTCAATGTGCAGTATAAAACAGAACCTTTGATGACAGAATTTTCATGTCGTCTCAAGGCCTAACTCCAGGATCCGGGAGATCACTTCCCGGAAAGAGTGTCCGGCGGCTTTCATCATGCCGGGATACCGGCTGTGCTCCGTGAAGCCGGGGATGGTATTGACTTCATTGAACACCACTTCGCCCTCAGGGGTCAGGAACATATCCACCCGGGCAAAGCCCGCACAGCCCAAGGTTTTGTAGATGCGCTTTGCTTTTTCCTTGATTTCCGCAGCTTTTTCAGGGGCAATTCTGGCCGGCACATGAATGGCGGAGGTCTTCAGGGTATATTTTTCCGTGAAATCGAAGAAGCCTCCGGAAAGCTCGATCTCATCCACCTCGCCGGTGATGAGCTCTCGATTGCCCAGCACGGCGCAGCCTACCTCGAAGCCTGGGATGTTTTCCTCCAAAAGGGCCTGGCTGTCGTACTGGAAAGCCAGAGCCAGCGCCTGGGCCACCTGCTCCCTGCAGCTTACTTTTGTGACACCGTAGGAGGAGCCGGCCTTTACCGGCTTCACATAAAGGGGATAGCCGATTTCTTCCGCGCAGCGCTCCATTGTCTCCGGGGATACACCGGGCTCCAGCACAAAATGCCTGGGAACGCGTACTCCCTCCAGGCTCACCAGCCTGTGGGCCCTGTCCTTATCCATGCCAAGGGCGGAGGCCAGAGTGCCGCAGCCCGCTATGGGAATGCCGGAGAGTTCTAACAGCCCCTGCAGGGTGCCGTCCTCCCCGTTGCCGCCGTGGAGCACCGGGAACGCGATGTCAAGGGGGATGCGTGACACCCCCTCTTTGCCTAACAGGATCAGGCAGTTCTCGCCCCGGTTAGGCGAAAGCACGGCCGGGGTGCAGTCCGATGGGTTCTGCCAAGTGTCGTTTAGCAGTTTGTCTACCGGCCCGGCATAGTGGTACCATTCCCCTTTTTTTGTGATGCCGATGAGCACGGGATTGTACTTCTCCCGATCCACGTTCAGGATGACTCCGGAGGCCGAGGACAGGGAAACGCTGTATTCCGGGGAACAGCCTCCGAAAAAGATGCCTACATTTATTTTTTTCATCATAAAACCTTCCTTTGCTTTGATTCATAGAGCTATAGATTTCTATTAAAGTCTCATAGAAAATAGTACAACCAAAAGGAGGAAAAGTAAATAGCGGGAAGATTAAGATTTTTTTAATGATATTATTTTTCTTATTTTACACTTTCCTAGGAAAAGTATGATATAATGTCCGCAATAGGCATGCGGAAATGTGGTGCAATGTTGATTCACAAGGCAATAAAAAGAAATTTCAGGGAGTGGGCTTATGAAATTCAGGACCCGGCTGCAGATCACTTTCATCAGTATCATAGTCCTGCCATTGATCCTGACGGCGCTGGCATTCTTTGCAATCGGGATATTTCTGACGGGCAGCGGCAAGGGATTTCCGGTGGGACGGCTGGACTATGCCTCCATGACGGAGAACATGCGCCAGGTGTCGGCTGCCACAGACAATGTTTTCTATGAACTGAAAAAACAGATCGAGACAGATCCCGCGAAGCTGGCGGATACAGCGTACCTGGATCAGGTGAATGCAGGAATACCCCACAAGACCACCTATATCCTGGTGAGAAAGGACGATGCCCTGTATTATGCCGGAAACGAGGCGGCTGCAGAGGCTATTTTTCCCAGCCTGCCGGCTTTCGGGGAGGGGAGCGGCGCAGAGAATTCCGAGATATACTTCGATGAACTGGACAAGCTGGTAAAGCAGCTGGATTTCCGCTTTCCGGACGGCAGCAACGGAAGCGCTTTTGTGGTCACGAAAGTGAATTCCCTGATCTCCAAGAAGCTGCTGGTGGATATGTTCATCGCCATGTTCCTGATCCTGATCTTTACCAGCATTGTCCTGACCAGGTGGATCCACAGAGGGGTGTTCAATCCCATAGGGGAGCTCAACTTGGCCATGCGCAAGATCAAGGAGGGGAATTTCGACTATGCGCTGCAGACGGATGCAAAGGGAGAGATCGGAGATCTGTACCGCAATTATGAGGATATGCGACTGCGGCTGAAAGAGACCACCGAGGAGAACCGGGCCAGCGAGAAGCAGAACAGAGAGCTGGTCAGCAACATTTCCCATGATCTGAAGACCCCCATCACCGCTATCAAGGGCTATGTGGAGGGCATCATGGACGGGGTGGCGGTGACGCCGGAGAAGATGGACAAATATATCAAGACCATCTACAACAAAGCCAATGACATGGAGCGGCTGATCAATGAGCTGACTTATTACTCCGGCATCGACAACAATAGAATTCCGTATAACTTCCATCGCATTAACGTAGCGGATTACTTCGGGGATTGCGTGGAAGAGGTGGGACTGGATCTGGAGCAGAAAAATATCGAACTGAACTACTCCAACCTGGTACAGCCCCAGACAGTGATCATCGCGGATCCGGAGCAGATGAAAAAGGTCATAAATAATATCATCAGCAACAGCGTAAAATATATGGATAAGCCCCACGGAGTAATCGACATCCGGATCCTGGACGAGGCGGACTCCATCCGCATTGAGATCGAGGACAACGGCAAGGGCATTGCCCAAAAGGACTTGCCGAAGATATTCGAGCGGTTCTACCGCACGGACGCCTCCCGGAACTCCGCCCAGGGGGGCAGCGGCATCGGCCTTTCCATTGTGCGAAAGATCATTGAGGACCACGGCGGGTATATCTGGGCTACGGGCCGGGAAGGCGAGGGCACCTGCATGCACTTTGTGCTGAGAAAATATATTGAACTTCAAAATGACTAGAAAATAGCTGGAACATGATTAGAATGGAAAGGGTGGGTTTGAACATGAGCAGGATATTGATCGTAGAGGACGAAGTGGCGATTGCGGATCTGGAGAAAGATTATCTGGAGCTGAGCGATTTTCAGGTGGATATCTGCAACAGCGGGGACGAGGGGCTTTCCATGGCTCTGAGCGGGGACTACAATCTGGTGATACTAGATCTCATGCTGCCGGGCATGGACGGCTTCGAGGTGTGCCGCAAGATCCGGGAGGAGAAGAATATCCCCATCCTGATGGTCTCTGCCAAAAAGGATGACATCGACAAGATCCGGGGCTTAGGCCTTGGCGCGGACGACTATATGACCAAGCCTTTCAGCCCAAGCGAGCTGGTGGCCAGGGTGAAAGCCCACATGGCGCGGTACGAGCGGCTGGTGGGCACCAACCAGAAGCCCCAGAACGATACCGTGGAGATCCGGGGCATCCGCATCGACAAGACGGCCCGCCGGGTCTATGTGAACGGCGAGGAGCGGACATTTACCACCAAGGAATTCGATCTGCTGACATTCCTGGCAGAGAACCCCAACCATGTGTACACCAAGGAAGAGCTGTTCCGGGAGATCTGGGACATGGACTCCATCGGGGACATTGCCACGGTGACGGTGCATATCAAGAAGATCCGGGAGAAGATTGAAAAAGATACAGCCAAGCCCCAGTATATTGAGACTATTTGGGGGGTGGGGTATCGGTTCAAAGTGTGAGAAGAAGTTCCGGGCACGTAAAGTGAATATGCTTCACTTGTGAATATGCTTCACTTGTGAATACGATTCATTTGCGAACAAGTTCGCTTGACGCGCCGGTCTCACACAGAAGAATGCCCAGGCGAAAGATATTCGCCTGGGCATTCTTCTAAGCGCTTCTAAGCACTTCTTTTGCGCTTTGTCTTGCGCCAATTGCTCTTGACTGACGGGAAAATGCCTGCCGGAATCCAAAATTGAAATAGATAGGAGATATGCCACAGATAAAAGAGTTATACTGCTTTCACATGGAAAGTATCATAAATGGTTTTTCAACAGGCTATAGCGCAAGCATGAAAGCTGAAGAAAGATGGACAGACTTGGGGAGAATAAAAAGAGAGGGGATAGGGATATGCTGCCGGGGGATTTTTTGGAGAGAATGCGGGGGATGCTGGGGGAGGAATATGGGGCTTTTTTGGGGTGTTTCGACGGGGAACATTTACAGGGACTGGATCTGAATCCCGGGAAGATTGGGACGGATGGGCAAAATGCTGCGGAGCGGTTTGGCACCGGGACGGACGGGAGGAATGCTGCGGAGTGTTTTGCCGCGGCTTGGCGCAGCAGGGGAGAATGCCCTGGCGCCGGCGTGACAGGTGACGGTATGGCAAGTGGTGGTACGGCAGAGGGAGCAGAGACCGCCGGATTTGCCAGGCTGTCGAAAGTGCCCTGGGCGGAGAATGGGTATTACTATGAGATGGGGGATCAGCCGGGGAAGCATCCTTTTCATGAGGCCGGCCTTTATTATATTCAGGAGCCCAGCGCCATGATGCCGGTGGGGCTATTGGAGGTACGACCGGGGGAGCGGATTCTGGATCTGTGCGCGGCGCCCGGAGGGAAAAGCGTGCAGATAGCGGCGGCGCTTAGGGGAAGAGGGATTTTAGTCTGCAATGAGATTCACCCGGCGAGGGCCAAGATTTTGGCGGAAAATATCGAGCGCATGGGAATCGGCAATGTCTGTGTGCTGAACGAGACGCCGGAGCGCCTGGCGGAGGTGTTTGCGGGGTATTTTGACAGGATTCTGGTGGACGCGCCCTGCTCCGGGGAGGGGATGTTCCGTCGGAATGAGACGGCTGTCCGGGAGTGGAGTCCGGAGAATGTGGAACTATGTGCCAGGAGGCAGGACGGAATCCTGGACTGTGCCGCCGGAATGCTGCGGGCCGGCGGGCGGATGGTGTATTCCACCTGTACCTTTGCGCCAGAGGAGGACGAGGGAAGCGTCAGCAGGTTCTTAAGGCGGCATGGGGAATTTGGGATACTGCCTGTGGACAAGGAGAGGCTTGGCCTGTCCGGCTGCAACGGCGTTTCGGGATATGTAGAGGATCCTGCCCCCGGTCTGGAGGAGACGGTGCGCCTGTGGCCTCACAAGGTTCGGGGGGAGGGGCATTTTGCCGCCGCGCTGGGCAAAGAGGGGATCATACCGGATTGCCATACAGGGAGTTTGGTAAGACAATTTACCAAAGAAGCCGAAAAGGTAGTGCCGGAAGAATTTCGTTTGTTCTGCGCTGAGAACCTAAGGCTCTCCAAAGGCAATGCAAGCATGGCTTTGTCAGAGACAGAAAGAGGCGCAGGACAAAATGCAGTTCAGGATACAGGTTCGGGCAAAGGACAGCGCCGCAGGGAGGCGTCTGCAGAAAAGCGGACAAAAGCCAAAGGAAACCAGCGGCCGCAGACCTTTGGAGCGCCTGACATGGAGGAAATGCTTTGCGCACTGGGCAGGGCAACCGGACTGAACGGCCTCCTTACATTCATGAATTTCGGAGACAATCTCTACCTTGTTCCCGGGGACATGCCCTCCCTGAAAGGCCTAAAGGTACTGCGGCCGGGGCTGCATCTGGGCGAGATGAAGAAGAACCGGTTCGAGCCCTCCCATGCGCTGGCGCTGGCATTGGATCCAAGGTCTGCGGCCCATGTCTGGAATCTGGATGCTTGTGATCCCACAGTATCCGCATATTTAAACGGCCAGACCTTTCCCGCAGAGGGGGAGAAAGGCTGGTATCTGATCTGTGTGGAGGGCTTTGGCTTAGGCTGGGGGAAGCTGGCGGCAGGCTCTATGAAGAACCATTACCCCCGGGGACTGCGCAGGTAAGGGGCGAAAAAGCTGCGCCTTTTCGCCCCTGTCTATTTATCCCACAAGGTCAATTGCGATTCCTTTAATGATTTTACCGCTCTCTGTGTTATTTTATCTTCTTCTCCAATGGTGCCGCATAACAGCGGAGAATTTACATCATATAGTTTATAGTTTTGCAAGACACTTTCATGACTATAATTAGCATAACAATATGCACAGCCGTTTTTACATGTGTTATATGTACCAACTTCAACGCTTTCCACACAGCCGCATTCTTTTCGCTGATTTTTATCCTTATCTGCCTGTATTTTACATCCGATAATCTGCTCCACTAATTCTCTGTCTATGCAGCAATTATGTCCTATACCGCAAGCCGACAGATCAACCGCTTCTGCGCAGGATGCAACCTTTATATCATTATCCCTGGCTGTTGACGCAATCTGTGCCGCAAATGCGCTCAGCTCCTTTTCCGGTAAAGAACAGGAATTCATTGCGTTCATATTTTTCCTGTTTTTCGTATATATGTCAACAAAACTGATAACACATTTAGAAGTATATCCATTTAACTCCTTAGCAATTTGCCCAAAGGCCTTTAAATGATATTCCGGAGTATACTTGTCCGTGAAAAAAATCGGGTCATATCGCCAGATCATCTTTTGTTTTCCGATTCTCTTTGCCAGCTTTTGGAATACCGGAATCATATGCTCTTTCTTGTGTGGTACATTGCATTCTATATCATTTCCGAATCCGGTAAGCGTAAACTGAAAATAATATTGATAGGCATCCAATTCATCTAATCTTGAAAACATGGGTTCCGGGTTCTTGGTCCAGAATACAATACAGTCTACTAGCTCCGGAGACAGTATGATTTTGCTGATCTGATGTGCATTCATTGGATTACGGACATATAAATAACCTTCCTTTATCCTGTTATAAAACCATTCCGAATAATAATTTGGAATATCTGTCCTGCGGCTGACACTTAGAATCATAGCTTCATCCTCTCTTGGACGATTGCTCTTTATCCCATTCATAAAATCGTTCAGTTCTTTCATGCTCCCTTGTGACATCATTGATTATATACCAGCGAATCAGGGATGTAAAGGGGCTGGCTGGCAGGGTTGTTTTATGGGAAAATATATGACAAATGCGCGGTATGACGGAAAGTTCCGAAAAAAGAATTATTTTATAGTACATTATGCCAGAATGTGGTACAATGTACCGAGATAAACATAAATTATTGACAAAAATATTGCAAAAAGGTATTGTGTGAGAAAGGAGCAAGAAATGAAACATGTATTGTCCAGGCTTCAGGAGTATGAAAAGCAGGCCAGCGCCACGGAAAAGAACATAATCGACTACTTCCTGGAAAAGACGGAGGAAGCAGGGGAACTGAGCATTTATGAAATCGCGGAGAAAACCTACTCCTCGCCCTCCACCATCATCCGGCTGTGCAAAAAGATCGGATTCCAGGGCTATAAGGACTTCAGGAAATCGCTTCTGTACGAGACGGCCCTGCGCAAAGAGTCCAGAAGTAAGCAAATGGAGGAAATCCGCCAGGAGGACAGCCTGGAGGAGATCGTCAACAAGGTGACCGTGAAAAACATTGTGTCCCTGGAAAACACACAGAAGCTGGTGGATCTGGACGTACTGAACGAAAGCGTGGACCTGCTGGTGAAAGCGGAGAGCATCCATTTGTTCGGGCTTGGGGCAAGCCTTGTGGTAGCCCAGGATGCATACCTGAAATTCCTGAGAATCTCCAAACCCTGTTTTATGGGGCCGGATGTCCATGCGCAGTACCTGCAGGCAATGAATGCGAGAAAGGGCAGCGTGGCCATTATCTTAAGCTACTCCGGCCAGACCCAGGAGATGATACGGTGCGCGGAAGAGCTGAACAAAAACGGAGTGCCCATCATACTGATCTCCAGATTCGGAAGTTCGGCTCTGGCAAAGATGGCAGACTGCAATCTTTGCGTAGCGGCCACGGAGTATATCGTGAGAAGCGGGGCCATGTCCTCCCGTATCTCTCAGTTGAATATGATTGATATCTTATATACCGCATACATTAACCGGGATTTTGAGAACAATATGAGACGCCTGCAGAGGACGCATATCAGGAAACAAGAATGAAGACATAAAAGAGTCTGCAGAAAGCGGACGGATGGGAGCGGCAATGGGAGACTGTTTTTCGGGAATGGAAACGGAAAAGGCAAATCCGAACACAAAGAATATCGACCTGTGCAGCGTACAGGAGATCGTCACCTTGATCAACCAGGAGGACGCCAAGGTTGCGGAGGCCGTAAAGATTGCCCTGCCTCAGATCGGCGAGGCAGTGGAAAGGATCTATAAGGCGCTGAAAGCCGGTGGGCATCTGCTGTACATGGGGGCGGGCACTTCCGGAAGACTGGGAGTCCTGGACGCCTCGGAATGTATACCTACATTCGGTGTGGGCAAGGATATGGTGCAGGGATGCATTGCCGGAGGGGACGTGGCGCTTCGCTTTCCCATTGAGGGCTGCGAGGACGACGCGGAACTGGGCAAAGGCCAGATCGGAGTCTATGAGATTGGAGACAAGGATGTAGTAGTAGGGATCAGCGCCAGCGGCAGGGCGCCTTTCGTCATAGGGGGCATGGAGGAAGCCCGCAGGCAGGGAGCCCAGACCATAGCAGTGGTGAATAACCCGGACAGCGAGATAAAGGCTTATGTGGACGTATGCATCGAGGCAGTGACAGGGCCTGAGGTCATAAGCGGCTCTACCCGGATGAAAGCCGGAACCGCCCAGAAAATGATTCTCAATATGCTGTCCACGGCGACGATGATAAAGCTTGGCAAGGTGTACGGCAATCTGATGGTGGATCTGAAAGCCTCCAACAAGAAGCTGGAGGAGCGTGCAGCCAGAATCTTCTGCAAGGTGACCGGGAAGCCCAGGGAGGAAGCGGACAGGTACCTGCAGGCATCGGGCATGAACAGCAAGGTGGCCATATTGATGTGCCTGGGCGGCCTTGGCAGAGAGGAAGCGGAAAGGGCTCTTGCGGAAAACGACGGTTTTCTGAGGGCAGCGTTGAACAAAGAATCGTTCAAAAATGACTTGAACATTTCTTGAGCAAAGGAGGTCTGAATGAAAGGCAGGGAGAAAGTACCCCGGATACCCCAGAAGAATCTCTGGAAGAGAATATGGAGGGCAAAGTATATTTATCTTATGATATTGCCAGTGATCGTATGGTTTCTCCTGTTCCAGTACTGGCCTATGACATGGCTGTCCATCGCTTTCTTTGACTATGACCTGTACCAGGGACTTTCCGGAAGCGTGTTCGTGGGGCTTAAGAATTTTGTGAAGTTCTTCACGGGACTGGACTTCTGGAGGCTGATCCGCAACGTCCTGCTGATGAACCTGTACGCTTTGGCGGTGGGATTTCCCATGCCCATTATATTTGCCCTGTTTTTAAACGAATTCAGGACCAGGAAAGTGAAAAAATTTGTCCAGACAGTGAGCTTTCTGCCCCATTTTATTTCCATGGTGGCATTCGTGACCATCGTGACGGAATTCCTCTCTCCCTCCACCGGGGTGCTGGCCCAGATTTTCCGTTTCTTTGGAAAAGAGCCTATTTTCTTCCTGGGAAAGGCAAAGTATTTCCGGTCGATCATGGTGTTCTCCGGCGTATGGCAGGAGATGGGATACAGCGCCATCATCTATCTGTCGGCCCTGACGGCCATTGACGTGAATCTGTACGAAGCGGCCATGGCAGACGGCGCCAACCGGTGGAAGCGCCTGATCCACATTACCCTGCCCGGCATCATGCCTACGGTTGTAGTCATGTTTATTCTGCGGGTGGGCTCCCTGATCAACGCCAATTTCGAGAAGATATTCCTGTTCCAGAACTCCATGAATCTGGAAGTGTCGGAGGTCATCCAAACCTGGGTCTATAAGCGGGGCATGATCAAATACGACTATAGTCTGGCCACTGCCGCAGGGCTGTTTAACGGTGTGGTGGCTCTGGTACTGGTGATTATGGCCAACCGTTTCAGCAAGCGGTATTCGGATTCGGCCGGGATCTGGTGAGAACGAAAGTATTCGCGGCAACTGAAAATGTGGTGTTTCAGGAGTTCCTGCAACGCCGCCAGTCTGTGGGATGGAGGATTTCTATGCTGCACAAGAGAATGAGCCGTATGGATTATTTTGTAGAGGCCATTTTGATCTTCATCGGCATTATCATATGCATCTGTATTTTGTATCCTATTTTAAATATCGTGGCGATTTCGCTGAGCGCGGACGGGCCTGTGCTGCGGAACGAGGTGCGGCTCCTGCCCCGGGGATTTACGCTGAAAGCTTACGAGGAAGTCATCGTGAACAATGGCGTGCTCAGGGCGCTGGGGAACTCGATTTTTATATCCCTGGTTGGATGTGTCTGCAGCGTGGCGGCTACTTATTTCGCGGCCTACCCCATCGCCTGCTGCGAATTCCCCGGGAAAAAGATCTACAATGTCTTTGTCCTGATTCCCATGTGGTTTCAGGGAGGCATGATTCCGGCATATATCTGCGTGCAGAAGCTGGGGCTGATCAACAGCTACTGGGCATTGATTCTTACCGCGCTGATCTCTTCCTACAATGTATTGATTCTGTCCAGCTTTCTGCGGGGGATCCCAAAGGAGCTGCTGGAATCGGCCAGGATGGACGGAGCCAGCGAACTGCGGGTGATGTTCCAGGTGGTGGCGCCCCTTGCCAAGGCCTCTTTCGCCACCATAGCCCTCTGGGTCGTTGCAGGTCATTGGAACGCCTATTTCGGCCCGCTGCTGTATCTGACGGATTCCAGTAAGTTTACCTTACAGCAGGTGCTGAGGGAGATCGTGCTGGAGGCCAACGCTTTGCAATATGATCTGGGGACGGTCAGGCCCGGACAGCCCAGCGTCAATCTGGCGGATCAGATCCGCTATGCGGTGCTTGTGGTATCCATGGTTCCCATGCTGGCAGTTTATCCCTTTGTGCAGAAATACTTTGTAAAAGGTGTGACGCTGGGAGCGGTAAAAGGTTAGCGTAGGAATGAACCATTTATTCATATCAATCCAAAGGAGGATCAAAATGAGAAAGAAAGTGTACAGTAAAATGATGGCGGCAGCTTTGGCAGCGGCGATGGTGCTTTCCATGGCAGGCTGCGGAGACAAAGGCGGCTCTGAGAGCAGCGCCCCCTCGGGCAGCGGGGCCGTAAGCAGCGAGACAGGCGCGGGGGCAGAGGAATCAAAGGAAAGCAGCCAGCCTGGCCAGGACGAGGACACGGGAGACCATGAATTCAGCTATTTCGGATCTATCTGGAGCCCTTATCAGGAGAGCACGCCCATCTTTGACGAGCTGATGGAGCGCACGGGCATTAAGGTGAACTTTGAATGGGCGGCTGCAGAAGGAATGGATACCCTTTTGGCATCCAAGGTTTCCTCCAAGGATCTGCCGGATGTAATCAGCGGAGGAACGGCAGGGCCTGCCGCTATCAATGATTTGATCAGCAGAGGACTGATCGTGCCTATTACAGAGTATCTGGATACGGATCTGGCCAATTACGGCCGCCTGCTCACGGAGGAGGACAAGCTGTTTCTGACCTATCAGGACGATGGGGAGATCTATGGCTTCGGCCTGGTCATGGACGTGCCGGGTTCTTTCAGCACCATGATCCGCACGGACTGGCTGGAACGGGTGAATATGGACATGCCCCAGACCTGGGACGAGTGGATGGCTGTGTGGAAAGCGTTCAAGGAGCAGGACGCCAACGGCAACGGAGACCCCAATGATGAGGTTCCTTTCGGCTTTAACTATGATTTCCAGAAGCTGGTGCTCAATATCTTCGGAATGAACAGCAATGGCGAATTTTCCGTGGTGGACGGGGAGTATCTCTATGATCCGGAGAATCCGAATTACGAGAAATACATGGACGCTTTGAGGGAAATGTACGAATCGGGGCTGCTGGCTCAGGAGATGATCACGCTTAGGGGCGCGGACTTCAACACCCTGGGCGCCAGCAACAGACTGGGCAGCCTGGTGGGCTACGCTGAGTACAGCAAGAATTATACGGTGTCCTGCAGGGAGCTGGACGAGGGTGCGTTCTTCCAGAGCGTGGTGCCCATCCAGGGGCCTGACGGCGCCCAGGCCATACCTGCCAGATCAAAGGTGCAGGGCAGCGCTTTCATCACGGTTGCGGCAGTGGAAAACGGACATCTGGAGGATATCCTGAAGTTCTTCAACTATGTGTACAGCGATGAGGGCATTGAACTGACCAATTACGGCATGGAAGGGGAGTACCACGATGTGGTGGACGGAAAGCCGGTTCTGAAAGCTCCCTACAACGAAGGCTTTAAGACTGCAAGAGAAAAGGGGCTGATTCCCTCCACGATTCCTTTCTGCTTCACGGAGGATGTGTACATGCAGATTCTCACCGGCGGTTTGAACTATGACGAACTGGACGACACGGGCAAGACCTTTATGGACGGCCTCACCATCAATGAGCCCTATTTTTACACCGAGCCGCCTATCCTGCAGACAGAAAGCTATGTGGAATGCTTTGACCTGAGGGAGCAGCAGGTATCTCTGAGAGACAGGTATATCACGGGAGAGATTTCCAAGGATGAGTATAATAAAGGATATGAGGCTTTGAAGAATCAGGGGCTGTCCCAGATGATCGAGGACACCAAAGAGGCCTATAGGAAGATGGCAAACTAGACTCCTATGCAGCCGGCCGCACTGCCATATGTTAAAGCCCGGGAGTCTGCGGCGGTGTAAAGGGACAATTACGGGAAAATGCATAGGAAGTCAAGACATGGGGCGGTATATCCGCCCCATGTGAATAGGAAGATTTTTTGCGCAGACCGGTATGATGGCGGAGGGCACGAGGCCAGGATTGCATGATGCCAGGGGCGGTTTGATGGGAAGCATGAAAGGATTGGAGCAAAATGAAAACAATACTGGGACTGGATCGTCTGGACGAATTGAAAGCCCTTTTTCAGGGAAAGCGCATCGGCCTGATCACGAATTACTCCGGCGTTGACTCCGGATGGAAAATGAATGTGGATTTGTTTATGGAAAAAGGCCTGCGGCTTGCCAGGATATTCACGCCGGAGCACGGTATGTTCGGCGAGGGCGCCGGGAAGCCGGTGGGAGACGATGTCTATCCGGGGTATGGAATCCCCATCATCTCGCTGTTCGGGGAACATGTGCGGCCTGCGGACAGCGATCTGGACGGCATCGACATCATGGTATATGACATTCAGGATGTGGGGCTTCGGTATTACACTTATATATATACCATGACCTATTGCATGGAGGCTGCGGCGAAGCTAGGCATTCCGTTCGTGGTGCTGGACAGGCCGAATCCGCTGGGAAACCGTATCGTGTCCGGAGGGACGATTCTGCCGGAGTTCAATTCTTTCATTGGAGACTATGAGCTGCCCGTACGATACGGCCTGACCTGCGGGGAGGTGGGGAATTATTTCCTGCAGTATAAGGGACTGAAGATGGACTACAGAGTAGTCGCTATGCAGAATTATACCAGGGATATGTATTTTTGCGACACCGGACTGCTCTGGAACATTCCCTCTCCTGCGCTGGCAGATTTTGACAGCACCATATGCTATTCCGGCGGCTGTTTTGCAGGAGCCACATCCGTCAGCGACGGCCGGGGCAGTTCCAAGCCTTTCCAGATGTACGGCGCGCCTTATATCAATATGGACCGGCTATACAGGGAAATGAAAGGGGCAGTGAAAGAGGACAAGGTGGTTTTCCGCCAGCGGGCTTTCATGCCGGTGGAGCGGAAATACATTGGGGAAGTCTGCTTTGGCCTGGAATTTGCGCCTCTTGACAAGACGCTTGACTTTATCCCGGTCATACTGCAGATGATGCGCCAGGTGGCAAGGCTTTATCCGGAGAAATTTACGCTGGTGGACGGCGGAGAGGGAGGAAAGCATCTGCACTTTGTAACCGGCAGCAGGCGGGTGGACGACTATTTATATGGAAGGATTTCACTGGAGGAACTGCTGGAGGAGTGGGGTGAGCAGAGCGCGCGGTTTGAGCGTGAGACGGAAAGCCTGCGAATCTATAAGTGATTGTCCTTAACACCGGAAATTGTTTTCCGGCGTATGTGCCGCCCCGGGCGGCATGCCTGGAAGTACAATAAAAGTTATGGAGGAGAGGGAAATGCGATTATCGACAACGGTAAATTTCTTTATATACGAGGATGACGGCAGCTATCAGGCTTACAGGGAGGATCTGCGCCGCTATGCCGCTCTGGGGTATCGGAACCTGGACGCCATTTTCTGCTCAGCGGGGAATCCGTCCTCCCCGCTTCGTACCGATAAGTGGGAGGACTGGGCCAAATCCATGCGGGAGGAGGCGGACAGCCTGGGAATCACATTCGTGCAGGCTCACATGCCCTATTACAATTTCTGCCATCCCGCGACAGGGATTATTGAAGATACGGAAGAAATCGCCAGAAGATCCATTGTCTGCGCCCATATTCTGGGGGCAAAATGGACAGTGTCCCATCCTGCCACGGATTTTGCCGCCAGCATGCAGGAAGTCTCAAAGCAAAAGAATATAGAATATTTTTCCAGACATCTGGAATTTGCCGAAAAATACGGAGTGGGAATCTGTATAGAAAACATGGCGGATTTTCCGGGGCAGGGCTTCAAGCGCAGCTACTGCGCCGGGGTGGAGCAGCTCTGCGACCTGGTGGACACTCTGGCCGAGAGGCATGAAAACGTAGGCATCTGCTGGGACTTTGGCCATGCCAACCTTGTATACAAAGATCAGACGCCCTGCCTCAGGTATATGGGGCATCGCCTGAAAGTCACCCATGTGCATGACAACCGGGGCGAATTCGACGAGCACAGGCTGCCTTACCTGGGAAATGTGAACTGGGAGGCCATCATGCCGGCGCTGAAAGAAATCGGCTATCAGGGTGATTTCAGCTTCGAGGTGGTCAGAATGGGAACCCATGTCCCGGAGTATCTGCGGGATTCCCTGTGGATACACCTGCGCAAGGTGGGAGAATATCTGATTTCCCTGGCGGAATAGAACATTGCCTATTGCCCTGAGGCGGCATACTGTGGTAAAATCATCTGAAAATCCAGATTGCACACAGAAGAATACACACAGAAGAATGCCTGCATCGGTTCATTCAAGGCCAGCGCCGTTGAGAGCGGCGCCGGCACCGGAGGCAGCATGGCGGGAAGAGGGCAAAGTTGAGTGAGATCCTTTACGAAGACAAGGAAATAATCGTAGTGCGTAAGCCGGCCGGAATTGCGGTGCAGACCGCCCGGCCGGGGCAGCAGGACGTAGTCAGTGAACTTAAGAATTATCTGCGGCGCGGGAATGGAGAAAGCGCCGGCAGGCGCGGCAATGGGATGCCAGGCGGGCATGGGGAGCCTTATCTGGGGATCGTCCACCGTCTGGATCAGCCCGTGGAGGGGATACTGGTATTCGCGAAGACCAAAGCCGGCGCCGCCGCGCTGACCGGACAGCTGCGGAAGCTGTCAGGCCAAAGCGATGAGGGCACATTCTGCAAGCGGTACTATGCGGTACTATGCGGCATACCGGCAGACAGGAAAGGACGGCTGACGGATTATCTGTACAAACAGGCGGTGAAAAACGGAAAGCATACGGATTATGTGGCTGTAGTCGCGGAAAGGGATTCTGGTAATCAGGACGGCTGTGTCTGCCGGGTCGGCGGGGATAGCCAAAACAGCGCAGATGACTGGGACAATGGGGACAGCCTGAAAGGACAAGAGCCACATTCCGGTACAGGACAGAAGCAGAAAGCCCGCAGGGCGGAACTGGAGTACCGAATCCTGCAAGTGCAGGAGCAGCCGGGACTTGCGCTGGCGGAGGTCAACATCCTCACGGGCCGGTTCCATCAGATCCGGGCACAGATGGCCCATGCGGGAATGCCGCTTTTAGGGGACGTAAAATACGGCACAGAGGAGACGAAAGCTTTGGCCGGGAGGCTTGGCATTCGAAGCGTTGCGCTCTGCGCCTGTCAGCTGGCTTTCGTGCACCCGGCAGCCAAAAAGAAAATGGACTTTCAGATAAAACCGGAGAATCCGGCATTTTCCTCTTTTTCTCAGGAATTGCTAAATTAATTTTTTGCAATTCCTTATGATTTTCCGGAAAAACAGCATACTAATACGAGACACCGATTCGGGCGCAGGATATGGCGCGGGCAGGCTTCGGAAAGGCATGGTGATTCGTATGGTAGAAAAAATCAAAGAAAACAGGCTGGCCACACTGCTCCTTTTGGCGGGGGCAGTTTATTTTTTCCTGAAATTCATCACGCCGCTGACGGCTCCGGTGCTGGCGGCCATGCTGTTCGTCACCATCTTTGGCCCCCTGCTCCAGAAGCTGCAGAAAAAGCTTAAGATTCACCGGCAGATCGGGACATTGCTCCTATTGCTGCTGGCCTGCGGGATTCTGGCAGTGCTTCTGTGGATCCTCCTCTCCTGGATCATCGGAAGCCTCCCTGTTTTGGTGGAGGGGCTGGACTCCCTGGGGGAGGAGCTGTCCCATTTTATCCATGACATCTGCGATGTGGTGGGGCGGACGCTGCGGATAGACAATGTGTATCTGGAACAGCTCCTCTTGGCCAGGATTCAGGATGCCGTTGACTACTTCCAGCTCCAGTTCCTGCCGGGGATGCTGTCCCAGTCTCTGGCCTATGTGAAGACATTCGCCTCCATAGGCGGATTTCTGGTTACCTTTCTCATCGCGTCAGTGCTCCTGGCAAAGGACTACGACAATTTCATGAATAAGCTGCTGGAGCGGGAAGAGTGCTATGTGTATCTGGAAATCATCTGCGGCATCATCCGCTATATCGCCACTTTTGTGAAAGCCCAGATCATTATCATGAGCATCATCGGGGCAGCGGCCGCAGCAGCCCTTGCCGTCAGCGGCATCCGCAATGGACTTCTCTGGGGGCTGCTGGCAGGGTTCCTGGACGCCCTGCCCTTTATCGGCACAGGGGTGGTGCTGGTGCCTTTGTCCATACAGCAGTTTTTCGGCGGGAACTATGTCAGAGGGGCGGTGTGTCTGCTGGTATATGTAGCCTGCATCTTCATCCGGGAGCTTTTGGAGCCCAGGCTCATCGGAAAGAGGATCGGAGTTTCGCCCATAGCCATCCTGCTGTCCATCTACGCCGGCATAAAGCTGTTCGGCATGTGGGGCATCATCGGCGGGCCGCTGGGGTTTATCATCATCTACCAGGCCGACATGAGCCTGGAGAGGCGCAGGGGCAGGCAGGAGTAGCCGGGCAGGCTTATGCTCACCAGCGGTAAAGTCTGCTATTGGCTTATAGGAACTCACGCTGGTGAGCCGGCTGACTTGGCAAATTTAGCGATGGTCAACAGATACTTCCCTCAAAGAAACGGCACAATGGACTTCAGCTTATGGATATCTCCGCCCCGCATAAGCCGTTCCGCCATTTGCTGCAGGGTTTTCTGAGACAGGAAAGGGTATAGCCCGGAGATGTCCGCATCGTCAGGCAGTTTTTCCAGAAATTTTCCTAAGGTCTCTTCGCACAGGAACGGCGCAAGGGAGGTGATGCAGGACATGTCTTTCTCCGGGTCTGCGCTTTCTACCAGAGCGTCCAGGGTATCGCTGCTAAGGAAAGGAGCCAGCCCCAAGATGCCGTGCCAGTCGTTCAGGGGCAGCATCCTGCGGACGAGCTTGTCCAGGGCTTTCCCGCTTAAAAAGGGAGCCAGGCCAATGAGGCTGGCCATGTCTTCCGTCTTTTCCAGGTCCTCCACCAGAGCGTCCAGGGTATCGCTGCTAAGGAAAGGAGCCAGCCCCAAGATGCCGTGCCAGTCGTTCAGGGGCAGCATCCTGCGGACAAGTTTGTCCAGGGTCTTCCCGCTTAAAAAGGGAGCCAGACAAATGATTGCGGACATGTCTTCTAATGCCTCCGCATTTTCCGCCAGAGCGTCCAGGGTATCGCTGCCAAGGAAAGGGGCCAGCCCCGAGAGCTCTTTCAGGCTGCGCACATGGACTCTTTTGACGAGGGCATCCAGGTATTCCTCATCCAGAAAGGGAGCCAGGCCTGTGATTGCATTCAGGTCAAGTTCTTCGGTATCCGCCTGGCTGTCCAGGCGGTCGTCTACCAGCCGCTCCACATCGGCAGGCGGCAGGATGGGAGCCACCTCCTGAATTTGCTCCATGGTGATCGGTTCCGCATCTGCCATGGGGGATTCCTCCTTTTCTATGATACGGTTCAGCACTTTGGAGGTGCTGTCCGTGCCCAGAAGCTCCTCCAGGCTGATATCCAGTATTCGGCAGAGCTGCTCCAGCTTGCTGATGTCCGGCATGGAGTTGCCCCGCTCCCAGTTGGAGACGGCCTGATAGCTGACCTCCATGGCGTCCGCCAGATTCATCTGGGTCATGTTCCGGGAGATTCTGGCTTCTCTGATTTTCTTTGCTACTTTCATGGTATCAAACATAATGCTTCTCCTTTTTCGTGTGAAATATTTTCCTTTCCGCGGATGGTGGCAGGAAGCGGCTGCCGTTTATGGCTCTGCCGCAGTTCCATGGTTCCCAGTATAGCCTATCCGATGTAAAATTGGAATCAAGAGTTGCTTGAATGGGGATAAAAGAGATGCTTGAGTTAAGGTTTCGCGTTTTGGGCTTGTAAACCGGGGAGAAATAAGATACACTGATAATAGCTACCCCGACAACTTTCGATTACAGCATAAGGAGGAAGACATGAGCCCATTGGCAAACCATTCCACTCCCATCGTACTGATCCCATTGTACGGGACAGAAGAGTTGGCAGGCAAGATTGAGTATTATTTGCGGGAAACCTACAACAAAGAGGCATGTCATGTGGTAAATTCTCAGATCGTGCGGTTTTCCACAGGCGATGCGAAAGCGGTGCTGGAGGACACGGTCCGAGGAGCGGACGTGTATATCCTGGTGGATGTGGGGAATTATTCCTGCAGCTATCAGATGTACGGACAGACTATACCCATGTCGCCGGACGAGCATTTCCAGAATCTGAAAAGAACGGTTTCCGCCATCGGCGGAAAAGCATTCCGGGTCAACGTGATCTCGCCGCTTCTGTATGCCAGCAGGCAGGACAGACGGATTTCCAGGGAGTCCTTAGACTGCGCTATGGCGCTGCGGGAGCTGGAGAATATCGGCGTGAAGAATATCACGGCTTTTGACGTCCATGACAACAGGGTGGCGAATGCCGTGCCCTACAACGGTTTTGACGATCTGTTTCCTATCTATCAAGTGATTAAGGCTATCAAACGTAATTATCCGGATATTGTGTTTTCCGAGGATAATTCGCTGTTTATTTCTCCTGATTTAGGCGCTACCACACGAAATTATAAATATACCAATGAGCTTGGGCTGGATATGGGCATTTTCTATAAACGCAGATCCAGGACAAAAGTGGTGGGCGGTAATTATGTAGTGGATGTGCATAAATACATCGGCCCCAGCGTGAAGAATAAAGATGTGTTCATTGTGGACGACATGATCTGCTCCGGCACCACTATGCTGGACGTGGCGAAGTACTGTAAGAAGCAGGGGGCCAGGAGGGTCTTTGCGGCGGCGACTTTTGCTCTGTTTACGGAAGGGATCGAGAAGTTTGACGAAGCTTACCGGAAGAAAGTACTGGAGGCGGTGTTCATCACCAACGCGTCCTACCGCCGGGAGGAAATCCGGAATGCACTGTGGTATAAGGAAGTGGATATCACGAAATACATTGCCATTTACATCCATTCCGTGAATGCCGGCGAGTCTATCTCGAAGCTGCTGGATCCTCATGAGAAGATTCACAGACTGCTATGTAAGGACAAATAGAGCAGGACGGCGTCAGCGCCTGAGGCCGTATGGATGCGAACGAAGCGAAAGCGGGAAGAAGCCTGAACGAAAACGGCATGAAAACAGCGGCTCATGCGGCCGCTGTTTCTTTATCCTTTGCGTATAGGAGTTTCAGGATAATCGGTGTGGAGATGCTGGATACAATGATCAGCAGGATGACTGCCGTAAAATATTCAGGAGTCAATAGCCCTACGGACAATCCTTTCTGTGCCACGATCAGCGCTACCTCTCCCCTGGTCATCATGCCCACGCCGATCTTAAGGCAGTCCTGGTAAGAGAAGCGGCAGACTTTGGCCATCAGGCCGCAGCCGATGATCTTGGTGAACAGCGCCACTATGACAAATCCTAATGAGAACAGTAAAATTCCGATGCTGACATTGTTGATGCTGGTCTTCAGGCCGATGCTGGCGAAGAATACCGGTCCGAAGATGATATAGGAGCTGACCTCCATCTTGCGGTCTATGTAAGAGGAGTCCCGGATGGAACACAGGACGATACCCGCCACATAGGCGCCGGTAATATCTGCGATTCCGAAGTACGCTTCTGCCGCATAGGCAAAGAAAAAGCAAAGCGCCAGGCCCAGAATGGGGATTCTCTGGGTGTGGGGATACCGTTCATCCAGCTTTTTGAATACCTTGTAGACAATGAAGCCTGCCACCAATGCGGTGATAAAGAACAGTACCGTAGATAAGACTACGCTTCCGGGGTTGGATTGCGGATTCTTGAAGCCGATTACAAAAGTCAGCACGATGATGCCGATGACATCGTCGATGATGGCGGCACTTAGGATGGTGGTGCCTACTTTGCCTTTCAGCTTTCCCATCTCTTTCAGAGACTGCACCGTGATGCTGACACTGGTAGCCGTCATGATAACACCCATGAACACGGCTTTGTAGAATTCCTCCGACCCCCAGGGAGCTGCGCCGTAAAAGCCCATGTACAGAAGCGCTCCTCCCAGCAAAGGGACGAATACGCCGGAACAGGCGATTAAGAAAGCCACAGGCCCGGTCTTCATCAGCTCTTTCAGGTTTGTCTCCAGCCCCGCGGAGAACATTAAAAGCACCACGCCGATTTCCGCCATGCGTGTCAGGAAATCCGACTGCTGCACCAGCCCCAGCAAGCTCGGGCCGATCAGGAGGCCTGCGATGATTTCCCCCACCACCTGGGGGGCCTTGCACTTTCTGGCCAGTATGCCGAAAATCTTCGCGAAGATGATAATAATTGCCAGATCCTTAAAAATACTGTAGGTTTCCATAGTCCGTTCACTCTTTCTGTTTGATATCATGGAAGAGCTGTGGGCAGCCCGATCCACTCGAAAAGATTATATCACAAATATTGTGCCAGTAAAGTGATATTTTGCACAATAGAAAAGTCTAATTACGCGTAAATTTTGGGGAATCATTCTGCAACAGCGTCCGGCACCCGGATGCCCCGGCGAATACGCTGGCGGCCAGCCATTTCGTCCGCTTTCGGGCTTTGTGCCGTCTCGGGCCATGGATTTTCGAGGGGCTTTGTGATAAGATATAACAGGTCGGGAATCCACCTGAACTGTTGCGATTAGAGAGGTTAAAAAGGAGACAGCGATGATTCATGAGATAAAACAGGCAAAAAATGCTTCGGGGCTTTTCGCGGGCTGGCAGGAGACGATGGTGTGGTCATGCCTGCAGGGGGTTATGGGAAAGATTTATGGAGACAGCGCGGAAAAACCTGAGTCTGCCATGGCGCTTCTGGGAGATTTTGCCTTTTTTGCAGGAAAGCCTCACAGGGAGCTGGTCTTGGAGGGGCCGGGAAAGAGCGGGCAGAGCTTCCTGATTCTGACGCCCCGGGACGAGCAGTGGGGAAAGCTGATTGCGGATTGTCTTGGGCAGTCGGTGCGAAAGACAGTCCGTTACGCCATCAAAAAGGAACCGGATATTTTCTGCAGGCCAAAGCTTCAGGCAGCGGTGGACAACCTGCCAAAAGGCTATGAGCTGGCAGGGATAGACGAGGCTTTGTTTTTTCGCTGTCGGGAAATTCCATGGTGCAGGGACTGGGTGTCCCTGTACCGGGATTATAAGCATTATCAGGAATATGGCTTGGGCGTCGTCATCCTCAAAGATGGAGAGCCGGTCTCCGGGGCATCCTCTTATTCCGGCTATCCGGGCGGCATAGAGATTGAGATCGATACCAGAACAGACTATCGCAGGAAAGGGCTGGCCTATATCTGCGGCGCGAAGCTGATCCTGGAATGCCTGGACAGGGGATGGTATCCCAGCTGGGACGCCCAGAACCTGTGGTCCGTGGCCCTGTCCCGGAAGCTGGGATATCATTTTGACCATGAATATGTGGTCTATGAGTGGAGCTGCCAGCCCTGATAGCTGTGATTTGATGTTTTTTCAAGGCATCCAACCTGAGGTTGGACAGACATTAAAAAGACACATATAAATAAATAAAAATATGACAAGTAATTTTCTGAAGAAAATATTGATATATACGGAAAATAAGGGTTTTCAAAAGTTTTTATGATAAATAGAATCAATAATAATAATTAAATAAATGCTTGCGGCGGAATAAAGTTTGTGTTATTATTTTAAAATCGACATCGCAGTTATACGCACGAGCGATAAAATTTGCAGCAGTTTCCCGGAAGCCGTTCGCTCGTGAGCCGGGTCACAATGAAGAAGAGCATTCATGGCAAGTTTTAGTGACCGTCAGCATACATAACTGACAGGCGCGGAAAAATCGGCAAAGCAGCCTGTGCCTTTACGCGATGCAAGAGTACAGAGAGGAAAGGAAACAGAATATGAAAAAGACTACCATCAGCCAGAAATACGGCAAAACTTACCATATGCCCCCGGAGGTGACCTACGACTGGGTGAAAAAGGACACCATAGAGAAGCCTCCGGTATGGTGCAGCGTGGATCTGCGGGACGGCAACCAGGCCCTGATCGACCCCATGCCCCTGGAGGATAAGCTGGAATTCTTCAAACTTCTGGTGGACATCGGCTTCAAGGAGATCGAGGTGGGCTTCCCGGCTTCCTCGGACACGGAGTACAATTTCATCCGGGCCCTCATCGAGCGGGACATGATTCCGGACGATGTGACCATCCAGGTGCTGACCCAGGCCAGGGAGCATATCATCCGCAAGACCTTTGAGGCGGTAAAGGGCGCTCCCCACGCAGTGGTGCACCTTTACAATTCCACCTCTGTGGAGCAGAGGGAGCAGGTCTTTAAGAAAGACAGGGAAGCCATCAAGCAGCTGGCTGTGGACGGCGCGAAGCTGCTGAAAGAAATGGCACAGGAGACGGACGGCAGCTTTACCTTTGAGTACAGCCCGGAGAGCTTCTCCCAGACCGAACCGGAGTACGCCCTGGAGGTCTGCAATGCCGTGCTGGACGTGTGGCAGCCGGATGCGGAGCACAAGGCCATCATTAACCTGCCCACCACGGTACAGGTGGCAATGCCCCATGTCTTCGCCTGCCAGGTGGAGTACATGCATAAACATATGAAATACCGGGAGAACGTAGTCCTGAGCGTCCATCCCCATAACGACAGGGGCTGCGGCGTCAGCGATGCGGAGTTCGGCATCCTGGCGGGCGCCGACAGAGTGGAGGGCACACTTTTCGGAAACGGGGAGCGCACTGGGAATGTCGATTTGGTCACGGTAGCCATCAATATGATGTGCCATGGCGTAGACAGCGGCCTTGATTTTTCTCATATCATGCAGGTGCGGGAAGCTTACGAGCGCTTTACGAATATGCGGGTGCACGAAAGGGTGCCCTATGCGGGAGACCTGGTGTTCACCGCTTTCTCCGGCTCCCATCAGGATGCCATCAGCAAGGGCATGGCATGGCTGAAAGAGGGAAAGAGCGGGAACCGCTGGGATGTGCCCTATCTGCCCATAGACCCGAAAGACGTGGGACGCGAGTACGAATCCGACGTGATCCGCATCAACAGCGTGTCCGGCAAGGGCGGCGTGGCCTTTGTGCTGAAGCAGCAGTTCGGATTCTCCTTGCCTGCGGCTATGAAAGAGGAGGTAGGGTATCTCATCAAGGGCGTGTCCGACAAGCGGCACCAGGAGCTGCACCCCGGCGAAATCTATGCCATTTTTGAAGAAAACTACATTGCACCCCGAGGGGTGTTCCGGATTCCCGAGTGCCATTTCCGGCAGGAAAAGGGCATTCAGGCAGAGGTGACCATAGAGCAGAATGGGGAGAGGCGCATCATCCGGGCAGGCGGAAACGGACGTCTGGATGCGGTGAGCAATGCCATCAAGACCTATTTCGGCGTCAGCTATCAGCTGTCCGTGTACGAGGAGCATGCCATATCCAAGGGCTCCAGTTCCAGGGCCGCAGCATACGTGGCGGTTTTGTGCGGCGGGAAGTACTACTGGGGCGTAGGTGTGGACGAGGATATCATCAAGGCCTCCATTGCGGCGCTGGCTTCGGCCACCAACAGGCTGGCCGTGGAGCAGCACATTACGGCGGGCAGGGAAGAGCGGATCGTGGAGATCATCACATTCATCAAAAATGATTACATGAATGTGACCCTGGATGCCCTGTCCGAGGAGTTCCATCTCTCCAAGCCCTATCTGTCCAAATACATCAAGGAAAAGGCAGGCATGACATTCCAGGAGGCAGTGCGCAAGGAGCGCATGAAAAAAGCCCGCACGCTCCTGCGGGAGACGGACATGACCGTAGAGACCGTGGCCGCCGAGGTGGGCTATGAGAATGTGGAGCACTTCAACCGGCTTTTCAAGAAGAACTATGGAATGACACCGATGCAGTACCGCAAGCAATAGGGGAAAACAAGCCGCCCGCATATCGCCGAAGAAAGGTTTTGGAGATAGGGACTGAGAGGAAAAAAGAACCCCGGGAACCCGCCGTCAGGGCGCAGTTCCCGGGGTTTTGGCTCTTTGTGTTCAAGCGGTAGGGCATGCTTCCTGCCTTTCAAATACGCAGGAGTATTGCGCGACCGTCTTACGCCTGGCTGTCCGGCGTGCTGTTTGCGTCGGAGGCGGGGGCGTTCTCACCAGGCTCCACAGCCGTGTGTTCGCAGGTATTGTAGCGAAGCTGCAGGAACTGGGCGCGATCCTTATTGTAAAGCTTCTTCAGCTCATCGGAATACCCCACAACGATCCAGGGCAGGGTGGCATAGAGGTGGTTGAGCATATCCTGGGCCACGGCCTCGTTGGCAACGGCGAAAGTATGTCCCTTGGGAGTGATCTCATCGTAGATCATGACATTGTAAGTAGTGCCTGTCTTTACGCCGTTGGTGCGGTGGGTCACGGTGTTCTGGTAAGCCCACATCATCTTGCTGTTGGGAATGGCCCTGGGGATGGAGCCATTGGTATAGTAGGTCATCAGCTTTCCGACTTTCAGGGTTCCTTTCTTGTCAAAGGACTTGGCGTTCCTGTAATCGGATTCGATGGAGGCCTCGGTATAGCCCGCGTCCGCGATATCCTTGTGGAGCTTTTTCAGCGCGGAGCCGCTGGCAGCGCTGGCGATGCGGTAGATCCCATAGATCAGAAGCCCCACGCCCACTATGAACAGCACTAGGTAAACATAGGTGAAAGGCTGTACCATGTATTCGATGTAGTAGGGAAGCGTGACGGCGGCAAGATCCTCCTCGGCCACCTCGCTGCCGAAGTACCGATTGAAATAGTACAGTTCTTCGCTGTCCATCTTCTTGATTTTGCCATACATGGTGAAAGGCGTGGTCTCAATGCCGTTATAGGCGTTCTCGTACATGGTGTCCAGTTCTTTCATGTACCTGGCAGGAACCTTGATGGCCATGAGGCGGGTGTCAGGATTTTCCGGGTTGGTGATGATTACATAATATAAATGCGTAGTGGTTCTGGAATGGGTCTTGGTGTTTTCGGAATATTCTTCCAGAAAACAGCCGGCATTGTCAATCAATTCAAGCTTTACCAGCTGGTTTTTGATTTCGTCCGGTTCCAGGCTATTAAAATCCACACAGCCCGTGACGGCGTAGAAAGCGTCCATGGCATTCCAGCCCGCCAGGCCTAAGCCCGCCAGAATCAGAATGATGGACCAGACAAGAGTGCCTTTGAGTGTCCGTTTCTTCAATTCTTCAAACATGTTTTTTCCCTCCGATTTACAAATGAAATGATAGAAACATAATAACGGAATCCTGTCCCGGATTCTGTTGTATGTAAAAGTCTTTTCTATTTTATCATTAGTATATTTAGAGTGCAAGAGGCAGACATGTATTTTTTAATAAACAGTTTCAGAAAATTTAATATTTTTTCCCCAGAACGGCAAACAGGACCGCCGGCAAGCAAATAACTTGAAAAAGCCGGGGAATCTGATATAATAGAATCTTAAAGACGATTCTATTATAAAAGTGCTGTGATGGGAGCAATAGACATCAAGCACAATCTAAGGAAAGAGAGAGGAAACGAAATGAAGTTTAAGGATATGCCGTACCAGCGGGTAGATTTTGATGAAGTGGAAAGACAGATGAGGGCTTTGATGGAGGAGTTCGATGCAGCAAAGGACGGGGAGGAGCAGTTCGCGATCCATCAGAAATACTACGCCCTGACGGACAAGGTGGGGACGCTGATGACCATCGCCCATATCCGCTATGACATGGACACCACGGACGAGTTCTACAGCGCGGAGCGTGATTATTACGATGAAAAATCTCCCATCTACCACAATCTGGCCCTGGAATACGAGAAGAAGCTGTACGCCTCGCCCTACCGGGACAAGCTGGTGGAGAAGATCGGCCCCGTGGCTTTCAAGAATATGGAGATAGCCCAGAAAGCCATGGATGAGCGGCTGATTCCCCTGATGCAGGAGGAGAACAACCTCACCACCCAGTACAGCAAGCTGATCGCGGGGGCCAAGATCCCCTTTGACGGCCAGGAACTGAATCTGTCCCTGCTGCGCCCCTACCTGGTAAGCCCGGACAGGGCCGTGAGAAAGGCGGCCTGGGAAGCCCAGAGCGCGTTTTTTGCCGCCAACGCGGATGCTTTGGATGACATCTATGACAAGCTGGTGAAGAACCGCACGGCTCAGGCGAAAACTCTGGGGTATGAGAATTACCTGGAGCTGGGCTACTACCGGATGTGCCGCAACTGCTATGGCCGGGCAGAGGTGGAGGCTTTCAGGAAGCAGGTAAAGGAGAGCTTTGTTCCCTTTGCGGAGAAGCTCCACGAGCGCAGGAGGCAGAGGCTTGGTCTGGACAAGCTTAGCTACATCGACAGTGCGGTGTACTTTAAGGAGGGCAATCCCGCGCCTGCGGGCAATCCCCAGGAGATTCTGGAGGCAGGACAGAAGATGTACGGCGAGCTGTCCCCGGAGACAAAGATATTCTACGATTTCATGATGGAAAATGAACTGTTTGACGTGATTGGACGCAAGACCAAGCGGGCAGGCGGCTACATGACCTATATGCCGGTGTATCAGTCGCCTTTCGTGTTCGCCAATTTCAACGGCACCAGCGGAGACGTGGACGTCATCACCCATGAGTGCGGCCACGCGTTCCAGGGGTGGCTCTCCGGCAAGGATCCCATCAGGGAGCACGGGGACATCACCATGGAGACCGCGGAGATCCACTCCATGTCCATGGAGTTCTTCACCCAGAAGTGGATGCCCCTGTTCTTTGGCGACCGGGCGAAAGACTATATCGAGATGCATCTGGAGGACTCGGCTGCGTTCATCCCCTACGGCTGCATGGTGGACGAATTCCAGCATATCGTCTATGAGAATCCCGACATGACTCCGGCCCAGAGGCATGCCGCATGGCTTTCGCTGGAGCGCCAGTACAGGCCCCACCAGGACTACGGCGATGACGAGTTCTTCGGCAAAGGCGGCTTCTGGCAGAAGCAGCAGCATATTTACACCTCTCCTTTCTATTACATCGACTACTGCCTGGCCCAGAGCTGCGCCCTGCAGTACAAGGTGAAGATGGACGCGGACTTTGAGGATGCCTGGGCCAGCTATTTAAAGCTCTGCAGGCTTTCCGCCAGCGATTTCTTTACCAATATGGTAAAGGAAGTAGGACTGGACAGCCCCTTTGAGGAGGGCTGTATGAAAAATATTGTGGAAAAGCTTGAAAAATATGTGAAATAGCTTTTCTTTTTGCAGAGAATACGTTATACTCTCACCCGGGAGTGTGAATGACAAAACGATAACTATCAGAAAGGAGACATTCGTCATGAAAGAGACGAAGAATACGGATCAGACACCTGAGAAAGTGGTGACCAGATATGATCTGAAGATGCAGCGGAGAAAGGAAGAGAAAGAGAGGGCGGAAAAGAACAGGCGCAGAGACAACATCATCGGCATCGCGGTAGTGGCGGCTTTGGTGTGCCTGGTGGCCTCTTTCCCCATCCGCAACTATCTCACGGTGCACGGCAGCTATGTGAAAGTAAACGGGGAGACGGTTTCCAGAGTGGAATTCGACTATCAGTATAATGTGGCCGTGAGCGGGTACCTGAATCAGTACGGCTATTACCTTTACATGATGGGCATAGACCCCAGCCAGGATTTTACCTCTCAGATGTATTCCGATACCCTGACCTGGGGAGACTATTTCCAGCAGCTGACAGTGGAGAACTTGATCCGCAACAAGACTTTGGCGGCCAAGGCAAAGGAAGAGGGCTTTGTGTACGATACGCAGGAAGAGTACGCCGATTATATAAAGTCCCTGGAAGAGGCCGCCTCCGAGAATGGGGCCACAAAGAAGAGCTATCTGAAGCAGCTGTACGGCGCCTATGCCACGGAGTCCAGGGTGAAGCCCTATGTGGAGGAGGCTCTGTATGCGGCGGCGTATTATGACGAGCTGGCCGAGCGCCAGACCCCTTCCATGGAGGAGATTCAGACCTATTATGACGAAAACAAGGCAAGCTATGATTCTGTGGACTACTATATGATGACCGTAGACGCCGAACTGCCTACAGAGCCTACGGAACTGGCGGATCCTGTGGAGGAGACCGAGGGAGAGGAGGCTGCAGAGGAGGAAAGCGGGGAGGAGAAAGCCTATGAACCCTCCGAGGCGGAGATTCAGGCAGCCATGGACGAGGCAAAGGAGAAAGCAGACGAGGCAGTGAAGACTGTGAAAGAGGATGGCGAGCTGCGGGAAAATGTGCGCAAAAGCTCCGCTGCCTATCTGCTGCAGGACTGGCTCTTCGATGAGGCCAGGAATGCAGGGGATACCACAGTAATCGAGGATTCCGGCAGCCATCGCTACTATGTGGTGGAGTTTGTAGACCGCTACCTGGACGGGGTGCTTTCCGTGGACATGCGCATGGTTCTGACGGAGGCAGAGAAAGGGCAGGCCATCCTGGACGAGTGGAAAGCAGGGGCAGCCACCGAGGAAAGCTTTGCCGAACTGTGCGATAAGTACAATGATTCTTCTGTTGGAGTGGCCAAGGGAGGCCTGGTAGAGGGGGCAGCCACTTCCGCTATGTCTTCTGATATGAGCAGCTGGATTCAGGAAGAGGGCCGCACCGCAGGTGACACGGCTGTCATTTCTTCTGAGGGAAGCGAGAATGCCTATGTCCTCTATTATAAGGGAACCAATGAGGCGGAGTGGATCCTGAGTATCCGCCAGACGCTGATCAGCCAGAGGATGTCCGAGTATATGCAGGAGCTGACGGCAGAGGGCAAGGTGGACGATCCCAAGGGAAATCTGCGTTACCTGGAAGTGCAGGCGCAGCAGGAAGCGGCAGCTCAGGAATCTTCTCAGGGAGCAGACTCCTCCGACAGCGCCGATTCCTCCCAGGAGGGAGAAGCTTCCGATGGTTCGGAGTCCTCTGAGGGCGACGGCTCCTCCGACAGCGCCGACTCTTCCCAGGAGGGAGAAGCTTCCGGCAGTTCGGAGTAGTCCTCCGACAGCAGGGAGGACGCCGGATCAGACTCGGGAGAATCCGCGCCGCGGCACTTGACTCACTGCCGCGGGAATAAAGCTGAGGACAGGAAGGCGGTGGGGCTTCTCGCCGCCTTTTTCGTGTACAGGCCCGCATATGGAAATTTGCCGCCAGGGCGGCATGGGGGCCGCATGGAAGAAGAGCGTTCCGCGGCGAGCAGTGAAGAGGGGGATTCCCCTGCCAGATTCATTTTTACGGAAAAGCAAGGAGGCTTGGGAAAGCTTTGGAACAGGAGATCAGGATAGCAGTGCCCGAAAAAGGGCAATATATCATAGAGCGGCTGGAGCAGGCGGGCTTCGAGGCCTATGTGGTGGGCGGATGCGTGCGGGATTCCATCCTGGGCAGAGAGCCCGGAGACTGGGACATCACTACCTCCGCCCGCCCGGAGCAGGTGAAGTGTCTCTTTCAGAGAACCATTGACACCGGACTGCAGCACGGAACAGTCACTGTCATGCTCCAGGGGGAGGGGTTCGAGGTGACCACTTACCGGATTGACGGAACCTATGAGGACAGCAGACATCCAAGCGAGGTCACCTTTACCGCTGACTTAAGGGAAGACCTGCGCCGCAGGGACCTGACCATCAATGCCATGGCCTACAACCATAAGGCTGGCCTGGTAGACCTGTTCGGCGGCCTGGCGGATTTGGAGGCAGGGGTGGTGCGCTGCGTGGGAGATGCGGCGGCGCGCTTTGAGGAGGATGCCCTGCGCATCCTGCGGGCCATCCGCTTTTGCGCCCAGCTGGGCTATACAATCGAAAAGGATACCGCCGCTGCCATGGCAAAGCTTGCACCCACTTTAAGCCGAATCAGCGCCGAGCGCATCCAGGCGGAACTCACCAAGCTGATGATCTCCCCCAATCCGGACTATCTGCGGATTGCTTATGACACCGGTGTCACAAAAGTCTTCCTCCCGGAATTCGACAAATGCATGGAGACGCCCCAGAACCACCCCCACCACTGCTGCAGCGTAGGAGAACATATCCTGCATTCCCTGAAGCATGTGGAGGCGGACAAGGTGCTGCGCCTTGCCATGCTGCTTCATGATATCGGAAAGCCGGGAACCCTTGCCACAGACGGGGAGGGCAGGAGCCATTTCCACGGCCACGCTGCCCTCAGCGCGCAAATGGCCGGGAAAATCCTGCGGCGTCTGAAATATGACAACGATACCATACACATGGTATGCAAACTGGTGGAATACCACGATTACGGCAATGGCATGGATATGGACATGCGCCTGGCAAGGAGGGCCATCCACCGCATAGGGGAGGATGCCTTTCCCGCCCTCTTTGCCATACGAAAGGCCGATATCCTGGCCCAGAGTGAATATATGCGCCAAGAGAAGCTGAAGAGCCTTGAAAACTGGCAGAATCTCTACCGACAGATCCTGGATGCACATCAGTGCGTGTCCTTAAAGACCCTGGCGGTGTCGGGCTCGGATTTGATAGCCGCAGGGTGGCGCCCCGGCAGAGAGCTGGGAGAGGTCCTGAACCACCTCCTGAACCTGGTTCTGGAGGATCCCGCCCGCAACACAAAAGAACGGCTTTTGGCTTCGGCGGAACAATATCGCAGGTAAACAGCAAAGGAAAGTTCTGCTTTTAGAATTCCTCTCATATGATAGGTTATGAACCAAACTGACCACAGGGCGGCTACAGGGGACTGGAGACAGTTCTGAAGAAACCAATCAGGAGGGGATGGCAGTGAACGACAGAGCAGTTGAGTTGCTGGAACAGTATGAAATCCAGGTGCTCCGTACCAGAAAGGGCCGGGGCGCTATTGTGTGTGACACCGACAGGGGATGTCTGATCTTTCGGGAATATTCGGGAAGCCAGGACAGAATCGGGCTACAGGACAGGCTGCTGAAGCAGATAGCGGACGCGGGGCAGGTGCGCGTGGAGGCAATCATACCTGACAGAGAGGGCTCGCTGCTGGTCAGGGACATGGACGGCGTGGGGTATGTGCTGAAGACATGGCAGGAGGGCCGGGAGTGCAATGCTCATGACAGGCATGAGTGCGTGGAGGCTGTCAGGCTTCTGGGAAAGCTTCACAAAAATATGGAACTTCCTGCGGATATGGTAAATCTTCCAGTATTTTTTTCTCCGGAAAGGGAGTATGATAAACACAATAAGGAGCTGAAGAGGGTCCGCAAGTACCTGCAGCAAAAGGGCCAGAAGAGCTGGTTCGAGACCAGCCTGCGCAAAGCTTTCGACCCCTTTATGGAGAAAGCCTTTGCCGTGACCGGCCAGTGGCAGGAATACTGTCAGTCGTTCCAGGCAAAAGGCCAGGCGGCGGACTCCGGGAAAGAGGACAGGGTGACTTTCTGCCATGGGGATTATCAGTATCATAATATCCTGCAAGAGGCCAATGGCTGGTTTGTGGTGAATTTTGAAAAATGCATGTGCGATGATCCTATCCGGGATCTTTATCTGTTGTTGCGTAAGCTCCTAGAAAAAAGCAATTGGTCCGTAGCCTTGGGGGAGGAACTGCTCGCGGCCTATGAAAAGGAGCGCCCCATATCGGCCAAAAGCTGGATCGATCTGTACTACAGGCTGGCTTACCCGGAGAAATTCTGGAAGATCGTGAACTTCTACTACAATTCCGGAAAGGCATGGATTCCGGGCAAGAACCAGGAGAAGCTGGAGCGGGTCATAGAGCAGGAAAAGGAAAAGCAGCATTTTCTGGATGAAATTTTCCGCCATGTGGAAAGACTGCGGCAGTAGCGCAGCCGGGCCGGCAAAAGAGAAGCGCCGCCAGGAAGAAAAAACCAAGAGGAAGACAAAAAAAGGAAGACAGAGGAATATGCGAAAGGGAAAAATCAGGATAAAGTGCATGGGAAAGGCCGCAGCGGCGATTTTTGTGACAGTATTGTCACTTTCTGCCTGCACAATGCCTTTTACAAAGGCATGGCCTTTTTCAAAATCAACGCCTATTGCAGGGGCAAATGAACAGTCGGGAAATAAATCAGGGGAGGATTCCCAAAAGCCGGGGCGGGTGGACACCGGCTTCGTGGTTCCGGGGCCGGAGAGCTTCGACTCCGCGGACACGGCCATTCTGGTGGGCAGGGATCGGGAGGAGAATACCGTGACACTGCGCAACCTGGAGATTGGAAAGAACTACACCCTTTCCATGGACGGCACCACCAGGCTCTATGACAGATACGGCGATGCCGTTTCCATGGATCAGATTGAAAAAGGCGATATCGTGGACGTCACATTCTTAAAGTCCAAAAAGCACCTGACCACCATGCAGCTGTCCACAAAAAGCTGGGTCTACCAGGAGACGAAGCGCTATGAGGTGGATCCGGTAAGGGGAGAGGTGAGCATTGGCTCCGAAACCTACAAGCTTACGGAGAACACTCAGTATCTGTCCGAGGGCAGGAACGTTGAAGTGATGGACTTAAACCCGGCGGACATGCTGAGCTTCCAGGGCATCGGGAACCAGGTTTTAAGCGTGCGGGTGGAGAGGGGACATGGCTATCTGCGGCTTGAGGGCGACGAGAAGTTCGTGGGAGGCTGGATAGAGGTGGGCCAGTCGGTGATACAGAGGATTACGGAGGACATGCTGCTTCTGGTGCCGGAGGGCAGTTACCAGGTAAACATCTCCCACAAGGGCGGGGGCGGCATCAAAAACGTGGACATAGCACGCAATGAGGAGACAGTGCTGGACATAGGGGATCTGGAAGTGCCTGAACCCCAGACGGGCACAGTCCTCTTTTCCATCAGCCCCTCCGGGGCGGAATTGTATGTGGACGGCGCCTCTGTGGACGTATCTGCCCCCGTGACACTGGAGTATGGCCTGCACCAGATCATTGCCAGGGCAGATGGATACCATTCCATCACCCAGTACATCCGCGTGGCTCAGGAGACCGCAGCCTTTGACCTGACGCTGGAGCCCATGGAGTCCGGGGAGACGGAAAGCTCCGTGTCGGACAGCAGCAGTTCCCGGCCCGAAACCACCACGGATTATTATAAAGTATATGTGGATGCCCCGGAGGGGGTGGAGGTGTACCTGGACGGCAACTATGTAGGCATTACCCCCTGCAGCTTCAAGAAAGTGGAGGGCTCCCATATCATCATCCTGCGCAGGACAGGCTATGAGACCAGAAGCTACACGGTCCAGATCGACAATGCCCAAAAGGACATCTCCTATTCCTTTGCGGATCTGGTGAGATATGCCACGGGATCCCAAAACTCCGCTGGGAGCAGCAAGTCTTCAGAAAATTCGGGTTCTTAAGAATTTCTCAGGAACTATTAAGAAGATTTGCGGAAAAATCCCTTGACAAACCTGGGAAAACCATATATATATATGTATAGACGTTTCGGAGGGATAACTTAGAAATGTACATTTACAAAGAAAACTCATTATAGGAGGAGTTCAATATGAACAAAACTGAATTGACCGCAGCGATCGCTGAGCAGGCAGGGATTTCCAAGAAAGATGCAGAAAAGGCTTTGAAAGCTTTCACAGATGTAGTTGCTGACGAACTGAAGAAAGGTGAGAAAGTTCAGCTGGTTGGCTTCGGCACCTTTGAAGTAGCGGAGAGAGCTGCCAGAGAGGGCAGAAACCCCCAGAACGGCAAGCCCATGCCCATCGCTGCTTCCAAGGCTCCCAAGTTTAAGGCTGGCAAGGCTTTAAAGGATATTGTCAACGAGTAATGCGATACGGAATCAGATAAGTTACAAAGCCCGGTGGACAAAAGCACGCCGGGCTTTTTGTGCGGACAAAAATGAGAAAGGGATGGATAAATGAGGCTGGATAAATATTTAAAGGTGTCTCGGCTGATCAAGCGGCGCACTGTGGCCAATGAGGCCTGCGACAGCGGGCGCGTGATGATAAACGATAAGGTGGCAAAGGCCTCTGCCGAGGTAAAGCAGGGGGATGTCATTACCATCTCCTTTGGCAACAAAGAGGTAAAGGTGGAGGTGCTGGACGTACAGGAGACGGTGAAGAAAGAAGCGGCGGCAGAGCTGTTCCGCTATCTGTGACCCGGATTTAGACATGTCTGAACTGTTCTGTTCTATCCGCCCCATGTCCCTCATATACTGTATTCAGATGACAGAGAGGGGGCTGGGCTTATGGAGGATTTGAACGCAGGCGGGCGTGTGCACAAGGTAGCCATGACCAATCGGAGAAGCTGCATCGTGGGCGGCGTGAACGACGTGCTGTCTTTCGATATTCATGAGATTCTTCTGGAGACGGAGCAGGGGATGCTGATGATAAAAGGGGATGAGCTGCATGTCAGCCGCCTGACTCTGGAAAAGGGCGAGGTGGACATTGACGGACGCATCGACAGCCTCACCTATTCCGATGCCGGCGCGGCCGGGCGGAAAGGCGAATCCCTGCTTGGCAGACTGTTCCGGTGAGCCTATGGTAAGCGAAAATACATTTCTTCTGCATTCCGTGCTCATGGGGATCTTCATTACGTTTGTGTACGACCTGCTGCGGATATTCAGACGTCTGGTGCCCCATGCCCCCATGATAGTGTCCCTGGAGGATCTGGCTTTCTGGGTATACTGCGGGGCGGAGGTGTTTTTGCTGATGTACCGGGAGAGCAACGGAACGCTGCGGTGGTTCGCGGTGCTGGGGGCTCTGGCCGGGATGTTCTGTTACAAAAAAGCCGTCAGCCCTCTGCTCGTAAAGTGGGCCTCCTTTTTGCTGGGAAAGATACTGAAACTATTGGGGAGAGGGCTGAAAATCCTGTCCAGACCTTTTTGCTTTGCGGGCAGGAAGACCCGCAGCGCAGCCAGGAAGACCGGCGGGCGTATCAGGCGGCGGATGAAAAAAACAGGCCGGGCAGTAAAATTACGGTTGACGTACTTCCTAAAAGTGTTTAAAATAAATTTAAAAGCGTAAGGGGTGGGGAATATGGCCAGGAGGCGGAGAATTGCATATCGGAAAAAGCAGCAGAACCGTTTCAGCATGTTCCTGGTCTCGCTGGTGATAGTGATGATTCTGGTGCTGGTGGGAGTGCAGAGCGCTACGCTGCGGGACAAGATCAATGCCAAGCAGGCAGAGGCCGCCCAACTGGACGCGGAGATGGCAGCGGAGGAAAAGCGGGCGCTTGAGATCGAGGCCCTTGGCAAGGAAGTCCAGACCAAGGGATACATTGAGAATGTGGCCAGGGAAAAACTGGGGCTCGTATATGAGGATGAGATTCTTTTTAAACAGGATAAATAAAGGGCATGAGAATGGGACGACAAGCGGGAGCAGGGGCTTCCGCTTTTTTTGTCGCAAAACTTTAAGGGGACAGGTACTGGTTTTGACAAAAAACAGGAAAAGTAATAATTATAATGTTTTTTTGACAAGTAACGCTGCGGGGGGAAACTCTAATTGGCAGCAGAAAGGTGTGGATTTGGCATGCTGAAAAGGAAAAGGGAAGAAAAGGAGCTGCGGACTGCGCAGGTATCGGATCTGTGCAGGCGCAGGCTCTTAGGTTATGCGGACAGCTTCCATGAATTGGCCAGAAGCTACGACCGGGAATTCGTGCCAGAGACGGACGACCGGGAGACGGTTCTGGCTCAGAGGAGGCTGTGGGAGAGCAGGCAGATCATCAGCGGCCATCTGGACGAGATGGCGAAGATCATGACAGAGGCGGCCTGTGAGGTGCTGTCTTTCTGCCCCATGGAGGGCAAAAAGAAGCGTTTGCTGGTCCAGGCGCTGGCGGAGGAGGGAATACAGGTGGAGGCGCCCCATTACCTGCCCAGGGAGGACGGCAGGCAGGCTTTGGTGCTGACCATGAGTGCCCAGAGGGGCAAGGTGTCCGTGGAGGATGCGGCGGACATGGTTTCCGTGCTGCTGGACAAAAGGCTGTGCCCTGCCTCCAGCGCCCCTTATGTGGTGGAACCTACCCCCCAGAGCTTTGTGCTGGAGGAGGAGACTAGATTCCTGGCCATAACGGGATTTTCAAAGGCCGTAAAAGAAGACGAGGAAGTCTCCGGGGACAATTATGCCGTGGTGGAGTCGGAAAAGGGCAGGGTCACCGTGATGCTCTCGGACGGCACCGGATCCGGGGAAAGGGCGGGAAAGGACAGCGAGCAGGTATTGGATTTGATGGAAAAGATGCTGGAGGCCGGCTATGACATCGATGCGGCCATCGGCATGGTCAATACAGCCCTTTTCGCCGCAGGGGAGGACATCAATCATCCCACGCTGGACATCTGCGACATTGACCTCTACAGCGGCAGCTGTAAGCTGCGAAAGGTGGGCGGCGCAGCCACTTTCCTAAAGCGGGGGCAGGAGGTGGAGCAGATGGTGATGGGGAATCTCCCCCTTGGGGTCTTTGGACAGATGGAGATCCTGCCCGTGGAGAGGAAGCTTCGGGACGGGGATTATCTGGTGATGGTGTCGGACGGGGTGGTGGACGCCTTTGGGACGGAATACGAAAACACCATGGGCAGCGTCATTGCCGGAATACAGGACCACAGTCCTGCCGAGATTGCGGATCGTCTGCTCAGGCTGGCCCTCTGCGCCAGTGGGGGGAGGATTCGGGACGACATGACCATAGGGGTCGTCGGCATCTGGGAGACGTATACTGCAGACCGCCGGAATTTACAGTAGGAAAACAGGCAAAGGTACTTTGCCGGCGGCCTGCAGTCGGGATTCGTGGAAAACGATATTGGCGTGCAGTACAAATGGGCGATCTGAATGTAAGGAATGTTTGACTTTTTCCTCGTTTTGGGATAAGATTTGAGGCATGGGAATCAGAGAAGAGACGGAGAAAAAGGTATTTGCCTATATAAGGGAGCAGGGCATGATCGCGCCGGGAGACAGAATCGTAATAGGGGTATCCGGCGGTGCGGATTCGGTGTGTCTGCTGGAGATGCTTTTGGCCTATGGGAAAGAGGCGGCGCTGGAACTGGCGGTGGTGCATGTGAACCATGGACTGCGAAAGGAGGCCGGGGAGGATGCCGGGTATGTGGAGGAATTGTGCAGACGAAACAATCTTCCATTTTTTCTGACACAGGCCGATGTGCGTGGGGTGGCCCTGGAGGAGAAGTGCTCAGAGGAGGATGCGGGCAGGAGGATCCGCTACAGGGCATTTCGGCAGGCCGCCGGTCAGCTCGGAGGAGGAAAGGTGGCCGTGGCCCACAACAGCAATGACAATGCGGAGACCATGCTGTTTCACCTGTTCCGGGGCAGCGGCCTGAAAGGCTTAAGCGGCATCGCGCCTGTGCGCAGGGATCAGGACGGGCTGGTGATCCTGCGGCCCATCCTGTGCCTGGAGCGGCAGGAGGTGGAGGCTTATCTGCATGAGAGGGGGATCTCGTGGTGCACAGACAGCACCAATGAAGGGGACGGCTATTGCAGGAACCGCATCCGCCATCATATCCTGCCCTATGCCGAGCAGGAGGTGTCCGCAGGGGCCGTGGCCCATATGCTGCAGACGGCCATGCAGCTCCAGGTGGCGGAAAGCTATCTGAAAGAGCAGACGGAAGCGGCGCTGCGGCGCTGCGCAGGAGACTTGGACGCTGGGGCAGAAACTGCGGTGGCCGGGCCGGCAGGCGCCGCGGGGGCAGGGGAGATGGCCGGGCCGGCAGGAAAACGGAAGTCCGGGGCCGCGGGCTGCCAGGTGGATGTGGAAGAATTCCTTGGCTTTCATGAGGCTCTGAGGGGACGGATGTTGTTAAAGCTGATTACAGATCTATCTCCCACAGGGAAAGACATTTCTGCGCTGCATGTCCGGGATGTGCTTTCCCTGTTTGAAAAAGAGGGGAACCGGAGCGTGAGCCTGCCCTTTGGCATCAGAGCCAGGCGGCAGTATGGCCAGGTGGTGCTGGAGCGGGCGGAAGCGGGGGGAGCCTTGAAAGCAAAGCGGCCGCCGGAGGGGAAGCGGCCGACGGAATCGGAAAGCCTGGGGCCGCTGCCAGTGGAAGTCCCCCTGACGGAGGCGCTTTTTTGGACCCCCGTCCTGGCAGACTTGGGGGATCTGGGGAAAATGGAATTTTCCGCTTTTTTTATGCACGAGGCCGGGCAGGAGAAAAGCCCCTTGTCTGCCCGATTAAAAAAAACCGGAGAACTTCCCCAAAATCAGTATACGAAATGGTTTGACTATGATAAAATGGAAGAACGCGCAGTCATCCGGTTCAGGGCCCGGGGAGATTTCCTTACCATAGCGGACAGGGCCGGCAAAGCGGTGCACAAGTCCGTGAAAGACTACATGATCACGGAAAAGATTCCAAGGCACTTTCGGGACAGGATACCGCTTGTGGCCTTTGGAAGCCATATTCTGTGGCTGGTGGGTTTTCGCATCAGCGAGTCCTTTAAGGTAAGAGAAGACACGGAGCGCGTCTTACAGGTGAAATTCATCAAAAAGCAGGGAACAGGAACGGAGGAGAAAGATGTCGGAGCGCATTAAGGTACTTTTGTCGGAAGAGGAAGTGGATGCCAGGATCCAGGCTATCGGGGAACAGATCAGCAGAGACTACCAGGGAAAGCAGGTGCATTTGATCTGTGTATTAAAGGGAGGAAGTTTCTTTTTGTGCGAACTTGCAAAACGGATCACAGTGCCGGTGTCGCTGGACTTTATGGCTGTGTCCAGCTATGGGGGCGGCACGGAGTCCAAAGGCGTGGTAAAAATCGTAAAGGATCTGGACGAGCCCATCAAAGATAAGGATGTGCTGGTGGTGGAGGACATTGTGGACAGTGGACGGACATTGAGCTACCTGCTGGAGATGCTCCAGGCCAGAGGGCCTAAATCCCTGCGGCTTTGCACCCTGCTGGACAAGCCGGAGAGGCGCGTGGTGGATGTGAATGTGGACTATACAGGCTTCCGGATTCCGGATAAGTTCGTGGTGGGCTATGGGCTGGACTACGACCAGAGATACCGTAACCTCCCCTATATCGGCGTTGTTGAGTTCGATGAAGCGTGAACGGAACGAAGATAAGAAAATCCAGACCGTCAGTATAAATAGGAGGCTTGCAAGTTGAGGCAGAATATCAGAGGATTTAATTCGTATTTTATTTTCATCATTTTGCTCCTTATGGGAGTGGCGCTGGTGGTCTCTTTCAAAGGCTCGGATGAGGAATATACCAGGGAGCAGTTCATTGCCGACATGGAGGCACAAAAGGTCAGGGAAGTGGTGGTAAGGCCCAACAGCGAGGTGCCCACAGGGTATTTGAACGTGGAACTGACAAACGGCGCAGACAGGAAGCTGTATGTGACGGACATAGGGGAGGCGGAGGCGCTGGCCCGGTCCCACGGCTTTGACCCTGTGGTAAAGGACGTGCCCAGGGAGGGGTGGGTTCTGACTACTTTGGTGCCCATGCTCATCGTGCTGGCAGTGGGAATTTTCCTGTTCATGGTGATCAATGCCCAGAATGCAACGTCCGGCAATGGGAAGATGATGAATTTCGGCAAGAGCCGGGCCCGGCTGTCCATGGGGGATAAGAGCATTACGTTTGAACAGGTGGCGGGCCTGAAAGAGGAGAAAGAGGAACTGGAGGAAATCGTGGATTTCCTGAAAGATCCGGGCAAATATATCAAGGTGGGGGCCAGGATTCCCAAGGGCGTGCTCTTAGAGGGGCCTCCCGGAACGGGCAAGACGCTGCTGGCCAAGGCAGTGGCCGGAGAGGCCAGCGTGCCGTTCTTCAGCATCTCCGGATCTGATTTCGTGGAGATGTTCGTGGGCGTGGGCGCGTCCCGTGTCAGAGATCTGTTTGAGGAGGCGAAAAAGAACGCGCCCTGTATCGTGTTCATAGACGAGATCGATGCTGTGGCCAGGATGCGTGGCACCGGCATGGGCGGCGGCCACGATGAGAGAGAGCAGACTCTGAACCAGCTTTTGGTGGAGATGGACGGATTCGGCGTCAACGAGGGGATTATCGTCATGGCTGCCACCAACCGGGTGGATATCCTGGATCCGGCCATCCTGCGCCCCGGGCGCTTTGACAGAAAGGTAGCAGTGGGCAGGCCGGACGTAAGCGGCCGGGAGGATATCCTGGAGGTGCATGCCAAGAACAAACCCCTTGCGGAGGATGTGGACTTAAAGCAGGTGGCCAGGACCACGGCAGGCTTTACCGGGGCGGATCTGGAAAACCTGATGAACGAGGCGGCCATTAATGCCGCGAAAGCGGGCAAGAGCTTCATCGCCCAGGAGGATATGAAGAAAGCCTTTGTCAAGGTAAGCATCGGCACGGAGAAGAAGAGCCGTTTCGTGTCCGACAAGGAGAAGCGCAACACCGCATATCATGAGGCAGGACATGCCATCCTGTTCCATGTGCTTCCGGATGTAGGACCGGTGTATACCGTGTCCATTGTTCCCACCGGCGCAGGCGCTGCCGGCTATACCATGCCCCTGCCGGAGAGGGACGAAATGTCCCAGACCAAAGGGCAGATGCTGCAGTACATCATGGTCTGCCTGGGAGGGCGCATCGCGGAGGAGCTTATTTTCCAGGATATCACCACAGGGGCATCCAATGATATCAAGAAAGCCACCAAGATGGCCCGGATGATGGTGACCAGGTACGGCATGTCCGACAACATCGGCGTCATCTGCTATGATGATGACGATGATGAAGTCTTCATTGGCCGGGATCTGGCCCATGCAAAGTCCCATAGCGAGGCCATTGCCGGGGAGATCGACAGGGAAGTAAAGTCCATCATAGACGACTGCTATGCAAAGGCAAAGGAGATTATCCTTGCAAGGCAGGACGTGCTCCACAGCTGCGCAAATCTGTTGCTGGAAAAGGAAAGAATCGGCAGGGAGGAGTTCGAAGCGCTGTTCCCAGGGGACGAGGCCGGGACAGAAGCATAGGACTTATACAACTTGCATAAAAAATAGGTTCATCCATTGTCAAGTTTGTTAGTTTTTGGTGTTGGCAAAAAAGGAGGCAAATGGTATTATAATCATGTAACCCCCAATACATTATATAGTTTTGCTATACCCCATAAGAAATACCTTCTCTAAAAAAGGACAGTCACCCCATGGCTGTCCTTTTTGTTTGGCATGACGGGAAAGGCTGCCCAAAGGCTTGTCTGTCCGGCTTACGGATTCCGGCCGCCGGTATGGGTTTTCTCGATTTTTTTCCGATAGAGGATGCCTGTTATGTCCGCCAGAAGCCAGCCGATGGGGATGGCGCTCCAGATGCCGTACACGCCGATGACCGGAACGGGCGCCAGCGCATAGGCTAACAGCACCCTGGTTCCCAGGGAGATGACCGTGAGCACCAGGGACATCTCCGGCCGGTTGATGCCTCGATAGTAGCCGTAGAGCAGGAACAATATGCCGATGCCGCAGTAGAAAGCGCCCTCTATCCGCAAATACCCCACGCCCACGGCGATAATCTCCGTCTCCTCAGGACTGACAAACAGCATCATCAGATACGGGGCGAAGAGGAAGATCAGGAGGGACACTGCCAGGCAGAAGGCCATGGACACCCGCAGGGCGCTCCGCATCCCCTGCTTCACCCGGTCGTCCCGGCCTGCGCCGAAGTTCTGGGAGATGAAGAGAGAGAAAGCGTTTCCGAATTCCTGGGCGGGCATGTAAGCGAAAGAGTCGATCTTCACAGCCGCAGCAAAAGCAGCCATCACCACGGGGCCGAAGCTGTTTACCAGCCCCTGTATCAAAAGGATGCCGAAGTTCATGACGGACTGCTGGACGGAGGAGGAAAAGGAGAACCGTAGGATCTCCGCCATGGAGGCCTTTTCCCCAGGGGCTTTCCGCAAGCGGAACCGCAGCTTTGGCTCCTTTGCCCAGGTGTAGGCCATTAACCCTAAGCCGGATACGGCCTGGGCGATGACGGTAGCTGCCGCTGCCCCGGCGATGCCCCATTGAAAGACAATGACAAAGACCAGATCCAGCGCGATGTTAAGCAGCGCAGTGCTGCCCAGGAAATACAGGGGCACCACGGAATTGCCCACGGCCCGCAGCAGATAGGCAAAGTAATTATATAGGAAAACAAAGATAAGGCCCATGAAGATGATCCACACATAGGTATGCATCATTTCCATCAGTTCGTCCGGCGTCTGCAGCAGCCGCAGGATAGGGCGGCAAAATGCCATCACCAGGAGGTTCAGCAGGACAGTGGTTCCGCCGATGAGCAGGAAAGAGAGCCGCATTGCGCTCTTCATCCGGGCCTCCTCTTTCCGGCCGAAATAATAGGAGAATAAGGCTCCGCTGCCCATTGCCATGCCGATGAGGATAGAAGTCAAAAATGTCATCAAGGTGTAGGCGCTTCCCACCGCAGCCAGGGCGTCCGGCCCTAAGAAGCGGCCTACCACCAAAGTGTCCGCAATATTATAAAACTGCTGTAAGAGGTTGCCCAGTATCATGGGGCCTGCGAACAGCAGCATGTTTTTGGTTACGTTTCCCTGTGTCAGATCTTTTTTCATGTCGGTCGTTCTCCTCCTGTGTGACATTTTTATCATAGCAGATTTCCGCAAAGGTGTAAAGGCTCTGGAAAGGCGGCCAAATCGGAAATGGCAATTGCAAACAGCCGCCGGTGCGGTTATAATTGAGAGGAGGCGGGAACTGTTGACAGAAGCTTTAGCCTGTAGCAAAAATGATGCAATGATGGGTTATGATGGAAAAGCGCTGCAGGAGGGCAGAAAAGCGCAAGAGGTAACGGAGGAACTGTCAATGGGGAAAAAAGGAATAGGGATTGCAGCTGTATGCGTTTTTATCTGTGTGATGTATCTGGTGCAGCCGGCATATCCGGCGCGGGCTTCTGGCCAGAGCGAATCGGTCGCGCTCCTGATACAGCAGTACGAGGCTTACCAGGAGGCATTCGAGGCCATTGGGACTCTGGGGGACGTGGAGGCGGCGGGCTACGAGATCATAGAGAGCCAGCGTTTTCCGGTGGTGCTGGAGACTTTCGGCGAGGCGGAAGTGGAGTTCGTGCCCATCCTGCATGGAGAATACCACAGGCTGGCGGTGCTGATCGCGGACGGCAGGGGAAACGTGCTGTTTAAGACAAACCAATTGGAGACCAATTACAAATATCCGGGTCAGCTAAAGCAGCCCACGAAAAGACTAACATCCGTGTCGTTTCAGGAACTGAACCACGACGGCCTGACGGATATCGTGCTGATTACCGAGTGCGAGAACGATGCAGGCGATTACGCCGGCAGAAGCTACAGGGTGGGGGACGTGCTGTTCCAGCAGGACGGGGACTTCTACCGGGACTGGCGGATTTCGGACAAGATCAACCGTTTCAGCATGAACAAGAGCGCGAACCTGATCGCCGCCTATGTGGGGGAGGGCCATTCCACGGAAATCCTTTATACTGCCACTACGCTGGAGGAGCTTTTGGAGCATGGCTTCCAGGTGGTGCAGGAGCACAGCTACCACATCGACTTTGAGAAACAAGGCAGGCTTTTGGTGGTGCCGGGCTTCGTCAGCATAGCGGATTACGATGTGTTCATGATCTATTTGGTGAACGGGGAGGGGGACATTGTCTGGAGCTTCCAGCCCATGGAGGACTACGACAATCTCTATGCCCTGAAAGGCATGGTCTGCCGGGACATGGACGGAGACGGGATGAAAGACGTGGTGGTGCTGGCCAGGTACAGCTACGCGGGGGCTGACGGGGAACTGCTGATTGACACGAAATGCGATATCTATTACCAGCGCACGGACGGGTTCGAAGCGGAAAAAAATTTCAGTGAAATCTGTCAGTGCACCGAGGAGGACACCATGGACGGACTGGTGGAGATTATCAGAGAATATTGGGGGTGGCCAAAAGAAGAATGATCAAGATACTGATTGTAGACGATGAAAAGTCTATCTGCGACTTGATAGACATCAATCTTTCGGCGGCAGGGTATCACTGCAAGACCGTACAGGACGGGCTGGAAGCCATTGATATGATAGAGGCGGAGAATTTCGATCTGATTTTGCTGGACATCATGCTTCCCGGGGCGGACGGTTTCGATATCATGGAGTATATCAGGCCGCTGCGGATTCCCGTGATATTCATTACGGCAAAACATGAAGTCAAGGACAGGGTGAAAGGCCTGAAGCTGGGGGCGGAGGACTATCTGGTGAAGCCCTTTGACGTGGTGGAGCTGATGGCCAGGGTGGAGGTGGTGCTGCGGCGCTACAACAAGACGGAAGCCCTCCTGACGGCCGGGGACGTGGTGGTGGATACGGAGGCCAGAAAGGTGACAAAAGCCGGAAAGACAGTGGTGCTGACCAACAAGGAATACGGCCTGTTGGTGCTGTTCATCAGCAACAAAAACATAGCCCTGTTTCGGGAGAATCTCTATGAAAAGGTGTGGGGGGACGAGTACCTGGCGGACAGCCGGACGCTGGATCTCCATGTCCAGAGGCTGCGCCGGAAAATGGGCTGGGAGGAGAATCTGGTAGCCGTGTATAAGGTGGGCTACCGGCTGGAGATCTGAGGATGAAGTTTGTATACAAGATTTTGCTGTGGACGATCATCATCATGGCGGCGGCCTTTGGCCTGAGCGGCTATCTTTTCGTGAACTCCGTTTTCGAGAAGTCCCTGGAACGGGAGGTGGCCCAGGCCCTGGACGGCAGCAATATATTACAGTTCGCCTTTGAGACTGCGGCTCTGAACATACCTACCAAGTATAATGTACTTCAGGACGTGGCAGTGGAGCAGATCGGCTCCAAGCTGGAGAGCAGCGGACAGGGCACACAGCGATACTTACGGCTGTCCAACGAGGAAAAGGAAGTCCTCTATCAGAGCATCGGATTTGCCCAGGATACCAGCCTTTTGCAGCAGATGACAGAGGAGGCGCGGATGTGGCAGATCGTCCAGGAAGGGGAGCATTACTATGTCCACACGGGAATCATGGTCAATGCACTGGACAGGAGCCTGTATCTGGAGACTTTAGAGGACATAACCGAGGTGTTCGAGGAGCGTGCCATGGGCTTTTCGGTCTACAGGCAGGTGACCCTTGCCATGATGGTGTGCAGTTCGGCTGTGATGTTCTTGATCTGTACCTGGCTTACCAAGCCCATCCGCCTGCTGACAGGTGCCACCAAGCGGATGGCAGAGGGAGATTACAGCTATCGGGCAAAAAAGGTCAGCAATGACGAACTGGGGCAGCTGACAATGGATTTCAACAGCATGGCAAATGTACTGGAGGGCACTATCGCAGAACTCCAGGAGGCCGTGCGCTCCAGGGAGGATTTCATCGCGGCTTTTGCCCATGAATTAAAGACACCGCTGACTTCTATCATTGGATATGCGGATCTGCTGCGCTCCAGAAAACTGGACGATGAAAAGCATTTCCTGTCCTCCAACTATATCTATACAGAGGGAAAGCGTCTGGAGAACATGTCTTTCCGCCTGCTGGACATCATCGTCACCAAACGGGAGACCATCGATCCTCAGCCGGTGGCGGCAAAGATGCTTTTTGGGTATCTGAAAGACATGTTTGCCGGAAATAAGGAGCAGAGGTTCAGGTTTGCCTTTGACAGCGGAACCGTGTACGCGGAGGCAAACCTCCTGAAATCCGTACTGCTGAATTTGGTGGACAATGCCTGCAAGGCCTCCAGCCAGGGAGGCCTGGTGGAGGTGCTGGGAAAGCGGAGGGAGGATGCCTATGCTTTTCAGGTTAGGGATTATGGCGTGGGCATCCCGGAAGAAGAACTGATGAAAGTCACGGAGGCTTTTTATATGGTGGACAAGTCCAGATCCCGCAGCAGGAACGGGGCAGGACTGGGCCTTGCGCTGTGTGTGGAGATTTTGCAGCTTCACGACAGCGAGCTGGAGATAGAGAGCCGGGTGGGAGAGGGAACCATCATCAGCTTCGTGATTCCGGACAAAAAGGGAGGCGCCGGTTTGGAGGAGCCGGACAGGGCAAAAGCGGCGGAGGAGACCCTGCTGCAGAGCGAGATAGCCCATAAGGCCCTGGGGGAGGCAGATGCCCTGGATGGGGAAGAGGCGGACTGTGCAGTGCAGGAAGTGGCAGGCCGGGACAGCGCGGCGGAGGACGACATGGTACAGGAAGAAACAGACCGGGACAGCGCGGCGCAGGACTGCGCAGTGCAGGAAGTGGCAGACTAGGAGAGCGGCGCAAGGCTGCATGGTGCAGGAAGTGGCAGGCCGGGACAGAGCGGTGCAGGACAAAACGATGCAGGATGAGAGGACACAGGAAGAGGCAGATGGAGACACGAAACAGGAAGAAGACGAGGAAGAACCGGGGGAAGCTTAGCCTGTTGCTGATCCCCCTGGCGGCAGTCCTTGTAGGACTGGCGGTATGGGGGCCGGAGGAACTGGCAAAATACCGGGACAATGGCATACTGAACCAGATTCAGGCCCAGGAGACCCGGACCGGGACAGAAGGATACCGGTATTCTCTGGGCAGCAACGAAAAAATATACATTCTCTCCAAATGCCTCAACAACCAGATCCTGCCGGAGAGCGAGCAAAACGCCATGACCCGAGGTGACCTGGACTACGAGAACCTGACAGGCATCTATGCTTTCGTGGCCAACAAGAAAGACGCTTCCGGCCAGGACGTGGAGGAGAGCGCGGGAATCCGGCTGGCCAACCAGGGCATCCGGGAACTGAAAGACTTAGGAGTCCTGCCGGTGGGGATTCAGGAACTGACAGAGAGCTCCTACAGCGCTGTGCTTTATTCTGCCATTGACGTGCCGGATCCCCAGAACAATGTGCTGGTGTGGAAGATCAATCTGGACACCAGCCTGCAGAATGCCAACAAGGAGAACCGTCTGCTGGACGCCTATGTAGATGCGGACACGGGCAAAATCTATGAGTTCTACGCCAGAACCCAAATCGCCTCCTGGGAGGCCGTGGACGCGGACGAGATCGCTGCGGCATGGGCGGAGTATATGGAACTGGGAGATCCGCAGGAGTACGAGAACACGAACCCCCTTTCGGAGAACACGCCCTACTTTCGCAAATATACCTTTTCGGGAATGGAGAAAGAGGATGTGGTAGTCACGGTGGGATATTATGAGGGAATCAATGAATTGTACCTAAAAATATCTAAATAATTTTTGCCGCAGATACAACTTTGATACAAAAAAGATGTGACTATGATGAAGCTTTTCCGTATACTGGATGGGCAGGATAAGGAAAGGGGACAGAATATGCGCGGGCAGGATGCTAAGAAAAAGGATTACAGAAAAAGGAAGCTGGTGAGAACCGCAGCGTTCATGGCCGCTTTCTTTTTGTCTGCAGCCGCTCTGGGAAAAGGGTGCTACCTGCTGGCTGCCAAATGCATGAGCGTTTTTGCATGGGAGGATGCGGGGGAAAATACGGCGGTGGCCGAAAATGGGGCAAATCAGGGAAATCCGGCAGATCTGAACATGCTGGGGGAAGAGGCAGGGCCGTCCTATATCGTGGCCATTGATCCCGGACATGGCGGGGCGGACGATGGGTGCTATAGAGAGGGAGTCTCGGAGGCGCGGGTGAACCTGGAACTGGCAGGGAAGCTATGCGAAAAGCTGGAAGCCCTTGGCTTTGAGGTTGTGATGCTGCGGGAGGACAATGAGACACTGCCCTCCTTAGAGGACCGGGTGACGCAGGCCGCGAAAGCGGGAGCAGATATTTTTGTCAGCATCCATCAGAACGCCTATGACGGCACGGAGAGCGGAGTCTCGGGTATTGAGACCTGGTACTGCGACAGCCTTTCGGACAGCGGCCGGCTGGCCCGGCTTATCCATGACGGAGCCGTGGAAAAGTCAGGAGCCGTAGACCGCGGGATCCAGGAGACTGACGAACTTTATGTAGTCAGAAATGCTTCCATGCCCGCCTGCCTCATCGAGACTGCGTTTCTGTCAGACCCTGGGGAGAGGGCATCCATCACTTCATCGGATTACCAGGACAGGCTGGCGGAGGGAATGGCAGAGGGGATTATGGCTTTTTTTAAATAATTCTTGCCATCTGCCGCAAACTATGCTACAATCTTTTTGTTCGGGGTGATGTACTCCGCATGGATGGGTTCCCGAGTGGCCAAAGGGGACAGACTGTAAATCTGCTGCAAATTGCTTCGGTGGTTCGAATCCACCCCCATCCACTTTGTTGAAAATAGGCAGGTATGGTGGAATAGGCAGACACAAGAGACTTAAAATCTCTCGGGGGCGACTCCGTGCCGGTTCAAGTCCGGCTACCTGCATTATGTGTGAAAGAATCCGCAAGTGTAGCTGGCTGCCGAGGCGGGTTCTTTTTCTTTACCTATACTCACGAGCGAACGGATTACGATGGGGCTGTAAAGGGATAACCAAGGAGGAATTATGGTATTTGAGGGGATGGAATTTTACAATGTAGAGGAAATGGTGCCCTCTGCGGACGGATATCGGATGTGCAGGCTGCCTTTGGAGGTATCGGGAAAGCTTGCTCCCGGGATTCGGGACGCGACTTCATTTCATGCCACCGGGATGGAGATTCGCTTTTTTATGCTTTCTGATGAAGTGAAGCTGCATTTGAGCGCAGAATGGGAGGGAGAAGCACAGATCGCCCTGATTTATTTCGGCTCCGTTCAGGGGGGATGGAATTATTCCAGCAGAACAATTAAGACAGAGGACACGGTAATTTCTATCCGGTATCCTGAAGAAGTAAAAAGGGCGAAAGAAATATCCGGCGGTATGGCACGGCGCTTTGACCCGAAATTAGTCAGGGTGATATTGCCCAATGGAGCCTGCCGCTTTCTGGGAAAGGAGGGCTCAACAGCGCCTCCCGGGAAAGAGGATGTCCCCGCCTGCAAATATCTGGCATACGGTTCTTCTATTACGCATGGAAGCCTGTCCATTCTGCCGCCGTGGAATTATGTAAGCAGGATAGCAGATCATTTTGGCTTTGACGCCGTCAATCAGGGATATGCAGGTTCTGCCTTTATGGAGAAGCCCATGGCGGAGTATATTGTGAAACGCACAGACTGGACATTTGCTTCCGTGGAGCTGGGCGTCAATCTGGTAAAGGAAGACATTTCCGAGGAGGAATATGAGGAACGTGCCAGGGAATTTCTGGAAGTGCTTGCAGCAGATTCCAGGCCTGTCTTTGTGACAGATATTTTTACCAATCTGGCAGACAGGCAGGAGCGGACGAGGAAGTTTCGCAAAATAGTGGAAAAATACGCAAGAGAATACCGTCTGACCTATACCCCGGGCACGGAACTGCTGCCGGACGTTTCTTTCCTTTCAGGGGATTTGCTGCATCCCTCCTATGAAGGGCAGCGGGAGATCGCCGCTAACTGGATACCGGTGATGGAGTCCTGCGGCATTAAGCGGGCAAGGGAGTGAATGTTGCCGTATATGAAAAATAGCAGGAGGCAGTTCTATAAAACTGCCTCCTGCACAATTTTCTGTTGTTTACACTGTCCCGGGTGTGTCCTGCTACCCCATCTTGCATACCGTAAAAGGACATCTTTTTCTTCTATTACAATAGTAAGTTCTGGAGATTTTTTCAAGAGAAATACCAAAATCCTATAGGAATTATTATAAAAATGACTAAGAAAATATAGTCAATGGAAGAATTGCTGCTTATCTACCATTCACTTTGAGGCGGGCGACCCATGCCATAGTCTTACAGTGTTTGGAGACAGAAGCTGGCCTGTTGCTGAAAAGTTTCGGAATACTGTTCACAAATGGCCTGCCGATATGTTATGATGAAAAACAAGCAGAGGGTGAGATTTGCCTTGGCCAGGACGGGTGCCCCGGCATCGGTGTCATGACACCGATGTTGTGCAGATCAAGAGGGGAACAGGGAAAATGGGCCAGGCTTAAGGCAGCAGAAAAGGAGACCGGGAAGATGAATAGTGTAGAAAAAGTAATCCTGTTTCAGGGGGATTCCATCACGGACGGCGGCCGGTTGAAAGGCAGGCAGAATGAGTGGGATTTGAACCATCAGATGGGGCACGGGTATGCGTTCCTGATCAATGCCGCCATGGGATGCAGATATCCGGAAAAGAATCTTTGCTTTTTTAACAGAGGAGTTTCAGGAAACAGGATCGCGGATCTGTACGGCAGATGGACGGAAGACACACTTTGCCTTAAGCCGGACATTTTGAGCGTCCTGGTAGGCATCAATGACTGTGGGAGCACGCTGCATGATGGAGCCGGCTCCCCGCCGGCCAGATTCGAGAAAATATTTCAGCTGATGCTGGATGAAGTCCGGGAGGCGAACCCTGCGGTAAAAATCGTATTGTGCGAGCCCTTTGCGCTGCCGGTGGGCCCGCTTCAGGATGATTTTAACGCCTGGAGGGAGCTGCTGGAACCGCTGCAGGAAAAGGTCAGATGCGTCGCGGAGAAAAATAAGGCGGTATTTGTCCCGCTTCAGGAGAGATTTCAGGAGCTGCTTTCTGTCAGAGAGGCAAAGTACTGGGTATGGGACGGAGTCCATCCCACCGTATGCGGACATCAGGTGATCGCACAGCAGTGGATGGACTGCACGGGATGCAGCGCTGGCGCATTTCTCTGAGAAACTTTCCGGCCTTTTTGCATGTTGCTCACAAAGCCGGGACTGTGTGAAAACGGAGGACATGGATGATGAACCGGACAATCGGAGAAAAAATAGCCGCCCTTAGAAAGGCACAGAAGACCGGGGAAATGCCTTTCCGCCTGCAGCGGGTGCAGTTGCATACCATGCTGGGGAAAAATCGGCAGATACGTCTGGAATGCGAAAAAAATTTCCGGGAATCTCCTTGCGCGGACACACTTTTGCTCTACTTTGAAGCATTGTGCGATGTGGGCTATGACGAGGACATATTGAAATTGCTGGAAACGGAAGAGGCGGTCATTTCACTGATGAGGCCGCCTTCTTCTGACAATGCTGCCCTGTGGCACCAATGTCTTCTGGCCGCGCTTAAAATCGGGGATATCGAATATGTTGAGAAACACCGGGAAACGGTATTGCGTTACGGTCAGGACTTTGACAAATTTTCACTGTTGTGGGAACTGACGAAATCCTACAAGGCCAGGAACCTCACCGAAAAGTACACTGTCACCAGGGAAATGGTACTTTCCCTGATGCCCCGTGTGAAACTGGAACCCTATATAAAGGAAGCAACAAAACAGGCACTGCAGGAGCTCTGAATCCGGATACCATGGTTTATTCACAGCGTATGTTATTCAGTTAAGAAGTACCGGTTTAGACAACCCCTGCCGCGTAGCCGATCATTTCATTTTGCCCACGGACACATTTCCGTGCATTTTTGCGGGACCTGCGTAAATCCTTGTAACAGTTCAACCCTCTGTCCGAACTGTTGCGTTAAGAACAAGGCGCGAAAAAGCTTATTTTCCTGCTGTATAAATATATCTGGCCATTGCCTGCTCAAAATGCTGACAGGATTGCTCGGACCACATTGTCTGCATCATTAACAGATCAAACCATTTCCCATGCTTCTCTCTTTCAAATTCCGCCTTATGCCTTATGGCGGCTTCTCTTTTCGCTTTCAGTAATTCGTAAGATTGTTTTGTGATATTTCTCACATCATATTTCATCTGATTCTGTTTCAGGGCTTTCGCCAATTCTGTGGTGTGTTCATCCAGGGTCTTAGGAACCAGTTCTCCCTCCTGATAGCCTGCAAACAAAATACCCTCCGGCTTTAACCATCCTTTTATCTGTGCCACAAAGGCACTCATGTCTTTGGCAAAGTACATGGTATCCATGGATACAACAATATCAAAAGACTGATTCGGATAATCAATCTCACCGATGATTCCCTCCTGAAAATCCGCTCTATTCGGAAATAACGCCCTTGCAGTTGCGATTGCCTTTCGGGAGTAATCAAAGCCGTGAATAAATGCGCCTGTCTTTTTTTGCAGATATCCCAACATTTTACCGTTTCCGCAGCCGATATCCAATATATGAACATCCTCTTTTGCCGGAATACATGGCAGGATCATATCTATTTGCGCAATGTTGCTAAATCCATCCTGCGAAAAATCCTGCCCAAATGCATCGCAACAAAATGTCCGAAATGCCGCAGATTTTTCCGCCATTTCATAAAACGATTCGTATTCATCATAGAAAAGTAATTTCTCTTTTTCCATAGCCTCTCCCCGCAGTAAACGACTCTATAATTTAGGATACATCTGTATCATTATAATCTATTTTCGATGAACACACAATTCCGATGCGGAGGTTTATTTAAAAAAGAGTTTCCATACAATGCTCTGTTGTAATGAATGCAACCGCAGATTGCTTGGAAACTATTTTCTTATAAGGTATTCTGTAAGTATCCAAAAAACAAAGGAAAAGGAGTAATGGCATATGTATCGTTATCTGTTGCGGAAAAAGGGATATTGTGTATTATTCGCGGTACTGCTTGTGACCAGCGGCGTGGCAGGTCCCTTGTTCTCTTTAGTCATGAGCGCGTTGGTGGACTGTGCGGGAAGAAATGCGGAGGAACTGTTTCGTACGCTTCTGGGAGGGATTGGGTACGCGGTGATTTACAATATTCTGGCACTGTCTTACCGCTGCATGAAGACCTGGATTTTGACGGACGCAAGGTATTCGCTGAAGAGAGATATCTTTGCTGCGATTATGAACCGGAGCGTGGCGGATTTCGACGCCGGGAGCAGCGCGGAATACATGAACGAACTGAGTAATAACCTGAATCAGTTTGAAAATGTGTACTGGGGCAATCATCTGCACCTGTTGGAATGCCTGATGTCCTTTATCGCCGCCGCGGCAATCTGCATCTCCCTGCAGCCGCTTCTGCTGGTACTGATGCTCTTCCTGGCGCTGCTTTCCATGGGCGTAACCAGACTGACAACATCCCCTCTTGAGAAAAGTATGGAGAGCTTTGCCAATAGCGCGGAGGCCTATACAGGGGAAATCCGGGATGATTTCGCCGGATTCCGTTTGGTTCGTTCCTTTGGAATCCTGTCCCTCATCCTGCGAAAACATGACAATAAGAACCGCGCCATGGAGACGGCGAACAGGCAAAACACAAACTGCAGAATGGTATGCGCTTATGCGGGAAATTTTGTGGGACTGCTTTCTACCGTACTGGTGATGGCGATGGCGTCATATTTTTCGCTGAAAGGAATGTTTTCTGCTGGGACAGTGATTGCTTTCGGACATTTGATTGGACAAATCATCTCTCCGATCGAATCCATGCCCTCCATTGTAGCTAATTTCCGCGCCGCCAGACCTCTGAAAAAGCGGTTTCGGCATTTACTGGGGGGAAATATCACATCCCGGAATTTGCTGCCCCAGGCGGGCAAAAATGATTCTACGGAAGAAGAACCTGATACTTTCTTTCCGAAATCAAACGGCTTCCGGGAGGAAATCATTTTGGATGAGCTTTCTTTCAGATATGGAGAAAACATAAATGGCGAGTACCCGATGGCAGAAAACTATCCCACAGAAAGCGGCAATCCTCCCAGGCAAGAAAATCTTTCCAGGGAAGTACTCCGCAATCTCTCTTTCCGTTTCCGGGCAGGACAGCATTATGCCGTTATCGGAAAAAGCGGCTGCGGAAAGAGTACGCTTCTCTTTTTGCTTCTGGGGTATTATCCCAATTACAGCGGAAGCATCCGTTATGACGGCGTGGAATTGAGGGAGCTGACACGGGAATATCTGGGAAATACCGTGGCATATGTCTCTCAGGATACCTTTTTGTTTCAGGACACAATTCAAAATAATATCACGCTATATCATGAAGAATACACTCTGCAGGAGATCAATGCGGCGCTGAAACAGGCAGGATTGAAAGAGCTTGTGGATTCTCTTCCGGAGGGACTTTCCACAATGGTGGAGGAAAACGGCAAAAACTTTTCGGGCGGCGAAAAGCAGCGTCTCAGTCTCGCCAGAGCGCTGCTTGGGAAGAGTCGGGTACTGCTGTTGGATGAGTTTACCGCCAATCTGGACAAAGAAACGGCGGAAAGAATCGAAGCGCAGGTCATGGGACTTAAAGACTGCCTTGTCATCACTGTCACGCACCGTCTGACTCCGGATATGCACTCACGATATGACGGGATTCTGGACCTGACGCAAGCAGGAAACTTCTCTTTTTGATGCTGTCCCAAACCACCGTGATTATGGTGATCAGCACCACAAGCACCCCAAACCGCAGCAGCATATCGGTTACCCAACTGACTTTTCCGTGCCGATACATATCCAACACATATTCGGCATCCACATCATAGTCCGCTGCCATCTGCTCCAGCATTCGGCGCTCCTGGGTGGTGGCAGAGCGGACATAGCCGACGGGATAGTGATCCGTCCCAGTCAGCTTCAGGTAATCGTCAAAGTATACACAAAGGTAAGAGCCGTCCTCCAGCTCTGTCAGATGATAACGGTTGTAAGAACCGCTGACAATCCCCTGGAAGAATCTCTGCAACGGCGACAGCGGATAGTTTCCGGCAATGTATTCCGAAATCGTAACCTGCCTCCTGCTGCCGCGCTTTCCCGTGTAATGGGTCCCCGCCGCCTCCACGTCACGCAGCCGCATCAACGGACAGGCCACCAGTCTGCCGCCGGATATGGTAGCCGGAACCTGATCCGCAAAAGAGGCCGCTGTCTCCTCCCGGCTCTCTATCGTCCGGACGCTTTCTCCGGGTTTCTGGCCCTGCCCCGTGCCTGTGCCCGCCCACAAATCATAGATCCATCCCGTGGGTGCGGACAGCATGATCCCCATGGACAGAATGCCAAACAGGATAATCTTGCATACTTTTAATACTTTGCTGTCTTCACTCTCCATATCGATTCCTCTTCTTACGCTATTTCTTCTCCTGGTTATTTTAGTCCCCTGTGGGAAAAGTGTTCCCGCTTTGCCGCAGCCGGAATACCATCCACCTGGGCTGTCAGGGGGGCAGCCATAGTGGTCAGTCCCAATTCATCCTGCAGTCACATAAAATATTATAACACAAAATATATGGGAATTGGTAAACTTCAGGAAAAATTATAAGTTCGAGTATGATGACGCAAGCAGAAACGTAGAAAGAGCATTGCAGGCGTTGGAGCAGGCAAAACAGCGTGCAGCCAATAAGAAAAGAAAGCCGATTCGGTATTTTTCTGTTGCATTCTATAAGGATGTGTGTTGCAATAGAAATATAACCGCACAAGGGGTTGTTTTGCCGCCTGCGGCGACGGAAAGACAACGGACAATTTATGACAGCGAAACAAGCGGAAAGTGATCGGAAAGGAGACGGGAATGGGAGCTTTTGAAACGGGTAAATATCCCAATTTTTTGGCAGAGATTGGGATAGACGAGGAGGAAATCCGGAAGAAATTGCAGGAGACGGTACATACCTTTTTCTATGGAAATGAGGAGGAGCGCATTTACCATCCTGTGGGGGCGGACATGGGATATCTTGAGGACACGGGAAATCATGATGCCAGGACGGAGGGCATGTCCTATGGGATGATGATCTGTGTCCAACTGGACATGAAAGAAGAATTTGACCGTATCTGGAAATGGTCCAAGACATATATGTATCTGGAGGATGGTGAAAACGAGGGTTATTTTGCCTGGAGCTGTAAACCGAACGGAGAGAAAAATGCTTTTGGGCCGGCGCCGGACGGAGAGGAATATTATGCCATGGCGCTGTTTTTCGCCTCGCACAGGTGGGGGGACGGGGATGGGATTTATCAGTATTCCAGAGAAGCCAGAAGCATTTTGAAAGCCTGTATTCATAAGGGGCAGAACGGCAGGCCGGGAGCGCCTATGTGGAACCGGGAGAACAAACAGATTCTGTTCGTTCCGGGATGCGGGTTTACAGACCCCTCATATCATCTGCCGCATTTTTATGAGCTTTTCGCACTCTGGGCGGATCAGGAGGACAGGGATTTCTGGAAACAGGCTGCAGAGGCCAGCAGAAAGTATCTTGCAAGAGCCTGCCATCCTGTCACGGGTATGAGTCCTGAATACGGGGAATTTGACGGAACGCCCGTAAACAGGAAGATGCCCTGGGGAGAAATGCATCATCAATTCTACAGTGATTCTTATAGGACTGCGGCCAATATCGGACTGGACAGCCTGTGGTTCGGCATTGATGAGGGGCATATAGGAGCGCCCCTGCGTTTGATGGGTTTTCTGGGCACGGATTTGGAAGCGGTGAGATGCGTTTATGAGGTGGACGGCACTCCTGCGGACAAGACAGTGCTGCATCCGCTGGGACTGCTGGCAGGCATAGCCCAGGGGGCATTGGCAGTTCTTGCAAGCGAAACGGTGGACAGAGACAGGGATTGGGACATGGCCAAGAAATGGGTGGCATGGTTCTGGAACCAGCCTTTGAGGAAAGGCGGGAGGAGATATTATGACAACTGCCTGTACTTGTTCGCACTGCTTGCGCTGAGCGGGAATTATCGGATATATTAAAGATTGGATACAAGCAGATCCCTGAGAGTGAAGCCATTCTCAGGGATCTTTATTTGGACTGTCAGGCGGCACAGGCCCGGGGTATCACATGGCAGGATTGCCCGGGGACTATTCGGGACAGGGACCTGTGGACGCCTTTGCGCAAAGGGTTGCCGGCACCAGAACTCTATGGGGGAGATTCCGGTCGGGCGTCAGCGATTCCAGAAAGATGTCGCCGATGTGTTCAGCCATCAGCTCTTCGTTCTGACAGATGGATGTTATATTGTCGTAATCATTGCAGAAACCGCATATACTGATATCTTTCGGTACTTTCAGCGATATGGCAGCGCAGGCTTCCATGAGGCGGAAAGCCACGCCGTCATTTTCGCATATGATGGCCGTGATGCCGCTGTCTTTTATGGTGCGGATATATTGCCGGAGAGATTCCGGGGAAGTATCCGTCACCTTGGGAATGATATGTTCCGGTTCCGCGGAAAGACCTGCACTGCGCAGCGCATCCAGATACCCGCCCAGGCGCTCCGCCACAGAGGGCGTACACGCTATGCTGCTCTCGGAGAAAAAGCAGATTTTCCGATGCCCCAGAGAAATCAGATGCTCCGTGAGCTTTCGGGCGCCCATGACATTGTCGCACAGAATGTTGTACAGATAGGGCGTGGTCACGGGCTGGTCGCTGATGATCACGGGGATGCTGCGGAATACAAACTGGTTTAAGAGATCCAGGTTAAAATCCGTGGAAGCCGGGTAAATGAGTACTCCCGCTATATTCTGCTCTAAAAGCTGCTTCAGAATCATCCGCTCCTTGGAACGGTTTCCGTCTGTGATGAAAAGCGAAAGGAAACAGTTGGAGGAATTGAACTTCGCATTGATCTTGGCAATCATATTGAAAATATTGTTCTGCTTAAAAGTATAGGGAAGAAGAAAGGCGAAAACGGCAGGGGTATTGCTGGCGGGATTGCTCATCTTGGCTCTTCTCTGAAAAATATCCCTGACCACAAAACTGCCAACTCCCCTTTTCCGATAGAGAATCCCCTGATACTCCAGCTCTGTGATCGCCCGTTTTGCCGTGATCCGGCTGACCTGGAATTCTTCCATAAGCTGAAGCTCGGTACAGATCGGCGCCTCAAAGGAAAACTGGTTCTGATCTATCTTCTTTAATATAGAGTCAATGATGATTTCGTACAATTTTTTCGGGGAATCGGAATTGGCATTCATATAACGCATCCACCTCTGTTTCTCAACAAATATCAATCATTGTAATCATAAGGCAAAAAAAGGAATATGTCAATAGAAAAGCAAATGAAAAGAGATTGATATATTAAACTGGATGGCAATGCGGAAACTGAATGACATATATAATAAAAACAGGCGTTGAAAATTGTGCATAATATACAAATAAAAAGAAAATTAATATGTTATATTGACAAAAGAGACGGGCAAAATTATAATCTAAACATATCAAATCAAGAAGAAATAAAATAAGTTTGAATATCAAAATAAAATAATTTCCAGTATATGGCATGCCTTTTGGCATATGGAATCGTATAAAATCTATAAGGCGGATCATGAAAAGGACAGACTGTGTCAGGTGTAAGGAGGAAAGAACATGAAAAGCAACGTGAAGAAGAAAACGAGATTGATCGATCAGGGGGGGTTTCGATTATGGCTGCTTTCGTTTCCCTTTTTAATCCTGATTTTCCTGTTTTCTTATCTGCCCCTGTACGGCTGGGTCTATGCGCTGTTTGACTATAAGCCCGGCAGAGCGCTGACGGACTGTAAGTTTTTGGGACTAGGCAATTTTACCCGGATGTTCGCCGACAAATATGCGCTGGAAGACATTGTCAGAGTGATGAAAAACACCTTGGGCATGAGTCTGATCGGTATCGCCACTTCCGGCCTGCCCATGATGTTCGCGGTCTTTCTGGCAGAGATCAAGAGTAAGCCCTACCGTAAAGCGGTACAGACTTTGACTACGATCCCTAATTTTATCAGCTGGGTTCTGGTTTATTCCGTGGCTTATGCCATGTTCTCCGTGAATGACGGTTTTGTCAACAGGCTGCTGATGAATCTGGGGATTCTGGACGAGGGGATCAATTTCCTGGCTTCCGGCGAGCATGTATGGCTGAACATGTGGCTGTGGGGGACATGGAAAGGGCTGGGCTGGAGCGCCATCATGTATATCGCGGCACTGACGGGGATCGACCAGGAGCAGTACGAGGCGGCGGCCGTGGACGGAGCGGGACGGATGCAGAAGATCTGGCATATCACGATTCCGGGGCTGCTTCCCACCTATTTTGTGCTGCTGCTCCTCTCCATTGCAAATCTGGTCAACAACGGTATGGAGCAGTACTTTGTATTCCAGAATGCCATGAACAAAGAATACATTGAGGTGCTGGATCTCTATGTATACAATCAGGGCATGGTAGGCATCAACTATTCCTATTCTACCGCAGTCAGTATTCTGAAATCGATCGTCAGCGTCACATTGCTCTTTGTGGCAAACATGAGTTCCAAACTGACTCGCGGAGAGTCTATCTTCTGATTGTAAAGGAAAGGCAGGGGTAAACGGTTATGAAAGCGATTGGAAAAAAGAGAACTGCCCAGGATCTGGTCTTTAACATTGTCAATTATACGGTATACGGGTTGTTTACGATTGTCTGCGTATTGCCCTTTTACTATTTGTTTATCAATACCATCAGTGCCAACGACCTTGTGTCAAGGGGACAGATCCTTTTGGTGCCGAAAGGGATCCATTTTAACAACTATGCGGAGATCCTGAAAATGAGAGGACTGGGCCAGGCGGCGCTGGTCTCCGTAGGGAGGACCGTTCTGGGGACGGCCGGAACCTTGCTCGGCACGTCTTTTCTGGGATATGCCCTGAGCAAACAGGAGTATTGGCACCGGAAAATATGGTACAGATATGTAGTCATCACCATGTACTTCAATGCCGGCATCATTCCGTGGTTCATCAATATGAAGAACCTGGGTCTGACCAACAGCTTCTGGGCGTATGTGATCCCGGCCATCGTATCGCCGTTCTCGCTGATTCTGTACAAGACTTATGTGGAGAACATTCCGTCGTCCCTGGAGGAATCCGCGGCCATGGACGGCGCCGGGTATCTGATCAGATTCACCAGGATCATCATACCGCTGAGCAAACCTATTTTGGCCACCACGGCGATCTTTGCCGCCGTGGGGCAGTGGAACTCCTTTACGGATACGCTGTTCTTAATGACGGATTCCACGAAATTCACATTGCAGTATTTGCTGTACGAGTATATGAACGAGGCGAATTCTCTGGCAGATTCGCTGATGAAGATGTCGGAGAGCGGAGTGCGGGTGGATATGTCCTCTATCCTGACTGCCACTTCGGTGAAGATGACGGTTTCCATGGTGGTCGTGCTTCCGATTCTCTGTGTGTACCCTTTCTTCCAGAGATTTTTTGTAAACGGCATCATGATCGGATCGGTAAAGGGCTGACGAAGTATATGTTGTCGGTGAGTTCACCGGCTCCACATATAAAAAAGGGAAAAAGGAGAAAAAGGTATGAAAGCAAAAAAGAAGTGGCGTTTCTGGGCTTTGCTGTTGGCTTCGGCTATGCTGGCGGGTTCCCTGACAGGATGCGGCGACAAGCCCGAAGAGAGTGGACAGACCCAGGAGTCGGAATCAAAGACGGAATCAGGGGCGGAATCGGGAACGGAGACCGATAACGCCGGTGACGGTGAGATTGTGAAACTGCAGATGCTCAGTCTGCCTTCCAACAGCTCCGGCGTTGTAGAGGGATGGTGGGCGGAAGAGGTGAAACGACAGATCGGTGTTTCCATTGAGCTGATTCCCTGCGGAGATCAGGGTGAGCAGAAGCTGAACGCCCTGATGAGCAGCGGAGAGCTTCCGGATATTGTATGCTTTAAGGATTACAAACAGGTGGAGAACGCTGTCATGGGAGATATGCTTCTGGCATATGATGACTATAAGGAGCTTCTTCCCGATCTGTATGCCAACGCTGAGATTCCCCTGAGATATGCGGCGGACAAGCTCAGCTGCGGAAAGGGCAAAGCCTATACCGTGGGTACCGACGCCAAGCTGTTCATGGAGACAAGGGGAGACAAGGAACCCTGGCTGCGCTACGATCTGTACAAACAGCTGGGCTCTCCGGAGATCAAATCGCTCAATGACTATCTGACTGTCTTGAAACAGATGCAGGAGCTGGAGCCTGCCAATGCCGACGGGCAGAAAACATACGGGCTTTCTATCTGGAAAGACTGGGACAGAACCTTTATGTGTCTCGCCATGTTTGCCGGCAAGTTCTCCGGCGTTGAGATGATTGAGGGCACCCTTGTGGAGATTGACTATAATGTGGATCCGCCTGTGGTCCGTTCGATCCTGGATGAGGACAGCCTTTACTTGCAGTTCCTCGATTTCCTGTATCAGGCGAATCAGATGGGCCTTTTGGATCCTGACTCTATCACACAGCGCTTTGACGATGCCACCAACAAGATGGGATCCGGCCGTGTTCTGATGGGGCTTGGCAACTGGGGTGTCAGCGATTTCGCAACCATCGAAAAGCAGGAAGAGGGAATCGGACATATGCCTGTCTTCATTAAGGATTCCTACACCGTTACCGAGGGCCTGCAGCCCATCGGAAGAACCTGGACCGTATCCGTAAGCAAGGCATGTAAGAATCCCGAGGCGGCCATGAAATTCATCAACTACATGTTCTCCTTTGACGGAGCTATGCTTCAGCGCAACGGCCCGAAAGGGATTACATGGGATGTGGATGAAAACGGCAATCCCTATGTGACTGAGGAAGGATATGAGTATATGCAGGACGGCAAAAAAGAACTTCCCGAGGGAAAGGGTCTTTACGACGGCTGTCCTCAGACATGGGCGGCGCTTCACATTACGACGCAGAATCCTGACTTAAACAATACTCCCATCGGAAACAGCTTCTGGGAGAAAAAAGAGTATGCTCCTAAGGATACGAAACTGACAGATATGTGGCAGGAAGATTACGACGCGGTGGATTCCATCGATTATCTCACCAAGAATAATCTGCTGAAGCCTTTCCAGTTCGTGGGCTATCCGATTCTCACGGATGATATGGAACAGCTTGCGGCAAGGGTCGGCGATGTGGTCAAGACAAATTCCTGGAAGATGGCATTCGCCAAGGACGACGCCGAGTACGAGGCTCTGAGAACAGAGTTGATTAAAAAAGCGGAAGAACTGGGAAGCAACGATTTCGTTGAGTGGTGGACCGGCGAGTACAATAAAGCGCTGGAAGAGGCTTCAAATTATCTGGAGTAAGCAGTTGACTAAAAAGGAGTTCTATTGGATAGAACTCCTTTTCTTTGAAATAGAAACATTTTTATCAGGCAGGGGGAACAGAACAGATGAGCGCAATAGGGACAGTTACAGAGAAGCAGGAGCAGCTCCACGGAATGGCTCTGGGCGGGATCGGAACAGGCAGTGTGGAAATAAGACAGAATGGAAGTCTTGAGGACTGGGAGATCTTCAACCTCGGTCTTTGGGCGTCGTCCGATCCGAAGAAATATCACAAGGAGGATCTTCCGGAATACGACCAGGACGTGCTTCCTTTCTATGTGAGGACAAAACAGGAGGGAAGAGAACCGGTTGTGAGAAAGTTATCTCATGGGAAAAAGATCGGCGGATTCCGCTCCGTGATGTACTCTTTTTTGAAAAACGTGGAGACTATCCGCTGGACGCCGGATTTTCCGATCTGCCATATGGAGTACGAGGATCCGGGCCTGCCTGTGGAGTTGAAAGCAGAGTTTATGTCGCCGTTTGTACCCCATGACGCGAAGACAAGCGGGATGCCCGGGTTCTATGTGAATTTCCGGGTGAAAAACAAGACCACGGATACGGTGGAAGTTTCCCTGATGGGCACTTTGAAAAATCCGGTGAACAGGGGACTTGCGGACAGAAAGCTGAAGAATACCGTCAAAAGCGCCGGCGGGAGGACAACGCTTCTCATGGAAAGCACCTCTGACAGAAAAGCGGAACAAAACGGAAGCATGGCGCTTTCCGTGGTGGGCGGAAATCCCAGCTATATCAAAGGCGATTACGGGGAATTCTTCGGAGCTTATGTGCTGGGCGGAGCTTTCGGCAGTTCGGAGGAATCCTGTCTATTCGATTTCAGGGATCTGGGCGAACTTCCGAATCTGGGATGGGAAGAGGCAGATGAGGAGCTCTGTATAGCGGATATGGAGGCATTCAAAGACGTAAGCGAGACGAAGATCGACAAAATGCTGGAATCCGTGAAAAAGCTTGCCAGCGGCTATAGACCGTGGAAACGCCTGACACAGGTGCGCCCGGACATTCTGGAGACGGCGGAGGGAAAGAGAGAATTTCTGGGGATCTTGCTGCGCCAGTACAGAAGACTGGAGGAAATGCCCTGCGGAGGTTTCGGCGACGGGGCCCTCTGCAGCAAGGTCGTCCTGGCGCCGGGGGAGAGCAGAGAGATTACGTTTTTGGTAAACTGGCATTTTCCCCATCATGTCAGCCCGGAAAACTGTCATGTGGGTCACAGATATACTTGCTGGTGTCAGAACGCGGAGGACGCTGCCGCATACCTGGCGGACAACGGGGAGGAGATCCGGCGCAGGGTGAGGATGTTCTCCGAGGCGCTTCAGAACTGCTCCACCCCGGCGGAATTTACGAGAAACTGGGTGATTCAGCTCAGCACCCTTGTGAAATGCTCCTGGTGGGCAGAAAACGGTGACTTCGGGATCTGGGAGGGGCTGGGAAGCTGTGGGTTCCATACCATGGACATTTCCTACTATGGTTCCTATATGATTCTGGCGCTGTTTCCCGAGCTGCAGCTGCGGCAGATGGAAATGGGGATAAGATTCCAGCGGGAGGACGGGAGAGTCCATCACTTCTTCCGTCCGGATTTTCAGCATGTGGACGAGGGGTACGATCGTGTGGATATGAATCCGCAGTTTGTGCTGATGGTGTGCAGGGACTATATGTGGACAGGGGACAGGGAGTATCTGAAGCGCATGTGGGAGCCGGTGGTAAAAGCCATGGCAAGCACGGAAAAGCTGGACGGGGACGGAGACGGACTTCCTGATCATGACACCCGGGCAAATACCTATGACGCATGGAGATTTCGGGGGATTCCCTCCTACATTGCGGGCCTGTGGCTGGCAGCCCTGACGGCCGCCGTGAATCTGGCGGAAGAGATGCGGGAGGAGAAGCTGGCAGACCACTGGCGGGAAATCCTTGCGAAAGGAAAGGAGAGCTTTAAGAAGCTGTGGAACGGCGAATATTTCAGCCTGTGGGTGGACGGGGAGGAGCGGGACGAATGTCTGATGAGCGGACAGCTGGACGCCGCGTGGTACTGCAAAGTCATGGGGATCCCGGGCTATGTGGAGGATGAATATATCAGTAAAGTGCTGAATCAGGTGTGGAAACACAACTACACGGAAGAAAGCGGTCTGATCAATGCCTCTTATCCGGAGGGAAAGAAGCCGACCTTATATACATACGGGAATGTTCAGGTAGAATCCAACTGGTCCGGAATTGAACTGGCGCTTTCCGGCATGTATCTGGAGATGGGGGAGTTCGAGCGGGCAAGGGCAATTGCGGCAAATGTGGACCGCCGCTATGTGCAGGCGGGCAGGATTTTCAACCACGAGGAATGCGGGGGACATTATTACCGTCCGCTGGCTGCGTGGACCCTGATGCTTTCGCTGAGCGGATTCCGATATGAGAGAGAAAAGGCCGCGGTGACCATCGCTCCAAAGCAGGAGACATTGACTGCTCCCTGGTTTACGCCTTATGGCTACGGCGTCTTGAAAGTGACGAAAGACAGGGTGGAATTAAGCGTTCTGGACGGAAATATAGAAGTGAAGAAGCTGCAGGTATGGCAGAGCTGCAGACCCGAAAGACTGACTGCGGGCGGAGTGGAGACGGCATTTGAGCGGGAAGAAAACAGCATAAGACCGGCGGAAAGCATCACCCTAAACAGCGGGGAGGCCCTCGTACTGTGCCTGTCCACGGCAGGGGCAGGCGGCCTGTGAAAAAGCCGGACAGAGAAAAACAGACGGACCTTTAGGTCTACGTATATCAGCGTGTGCCGGGCTCTCTGAGGGCCTGGCAGATACAGGGGTGTAAAGATGGACAGAATAAGCAGGAAATATGAGAGACGGGCACAGGAGCTGAAAAGCAGAAGATATTTCGGACAGCAGTCCATGGCTCCTTTTCTGGCGGCAAAAGGGGAAAACGGGCCGGACGAGGTCTACCGGGCCTGTGCGGAAAAGATGGAGGACGGGATGTCCTTTGGGATCGGCGATTGTCTGAGAGGGCGCAACAATTATCTGTGGCTGGAAAGATGCGTGGAGATCCCCAAAGCGCCCGAAAACTGCGAGACGGTGGCGCTGTTTTGCTTCGGCAAAAAAGCCGGCCGTCTTCGGGGCCGTTTCGAGGCCATGCTCTATGTGGACGGAAAACCCTGTCAGGGTGTGGACGAGAACCACACGGAGATTCTGCTGGGGGAATATGAGGGAAAGACGGTGCGGCTGACCTTTCTTGCCTGGACGGGCATGGAGGGAGACGGAGAAGATGATTTTACCCTCTGCCTGCAGCAGGCGGATCTGGCATTTCTGGAGCGGAATACGGACGCTCTGTATTACTATATGAAATCGGCGGCTCAGGCAACGGACCTGCTAGCCCCCGGGGACTGTGACAGACAGGTCCTTACGGAGCTGACGGAAGAGATTTTGAGCGTCATTGACTGGGACCAGGACGCGCTCTACGAAAGTGCGGGAAGAGCCGCGGCCCTGATGGATAAGAGACTGGGACAGCTGGAAAAGGAACATGCCGTTACCGTACATGCCGTGGGCCATACCCATATTGACGTGGCCTGGCTGTGGCGGCTGAAAAATACCCGCGAAAAAGCACAGCGGTCTTTCAGCACGGTTCTGCGCCTGATGGAGCGATACCCGGAATATCTCTTTTTACAGTCCCAGCCCCAGTTATACCAGTATGTGAAAGAGGACTGCCCGGAATTATATGCGAAGATAAAAGAGAAAGCCGCGGAGGGGAAATGGGAAACGGAGGGCGGCATGTGGGTGGAGGCCGACTGCAATATTCCGTCAGGGGAATCCCTTGTGCGTCAGTTTCTACACGGAACCTCTTTTTTCAGGAAAGAATTCGGGAAAACATGCGAGTACTTATGGCTGCCGGATGTATTCGGCTATAGCTGGGCGCTTCCGCAGATTCTAAACTTATGCGGCATAAAAACCTTTATGACCACAAAGATCAGCTGGAATGAGAGCAACCAGATTCCGGAGGATCTGTTTATCTGGCGCGGAATCGATGGAAGCGAGATTTTGACCTATTTTATCGAGACGCCGGAAGAGCAAAGGTCTCCGGACGACTGGTTTTCCACCTACAACGGACTGCTGACGCCGAAAACCGTTCTGGGAAGCTGGAACAAATTTAAGAACAAAGACTTGTCAAAGGACGTCCTGATCTCTTTCGGATACGGAGACGGCGGCGGAGGCGTCAACAGAGAAATGCTGGAAATGCGGAAGATGATTCACCGCATGCCCGGGCTTCCCAATGTGCAGACAGACACGGCCGGCCGCTTTTTTGCAAAGATTCATGAAAATGCGGAAAAAGCCCACAGTAAAATCCCGGTCTGGGACGGGGAACTGTATCTGGAATTTCACAGGGGAACCTATACCACACAGGGCTACAATAAGAAAATGAACCGCCGCATGGAACTGCTGCTCTCCCAGGCGGAATGGCTGTCCGCATGGAACCGCACAGCGGGAGGAAGCGGAAGGGAGGAGGAGCTGAGAAAGTGCTGGGAGAGCCTGCTGCTGTATCAGTTCCACGACATCATACCGGGCTCCTCCATCCGCGAGGTTTACGAGGACTCCCGGGTCATGTACACGGCGCTGGAAGAAGAGGCGGATACCCTGCAGAGGCAGGCCCTGCAGGGGCTGACGGTGCCGGAGGAAAATTCCTTTGTGCTGACCGCTTTCGACGGTTTTTCCAGGGACGACTACGTGTGGATCGAACAGGAAAAAACGGGCTGTTTCTATGACGGAGAGCAGAGGCTGGATGCCCAGAGGACAGAGGGCGGATATCTGGTGCATACACGGCTGGAACCCCTGTCCCTGAAACGGCTGACCTTTGTGCCGGGGGAGGAGACAGGCCAGCGGGGCGAAGAGACATTTCAGGTCTTCCTGAAATCCCGCAGGGTTGAGACGCCCTATTACACCATCCGCTGGGACGAGACAGGCCGGCTTACCGCCGTCTACGACAAAAAATGCGGCCGGGAAGTTCTGAGGGAGGGATCTTTCGGAAATGTGCTGGAATTATATGAAGACAAACCGCTGAACGACGATGCCTGGAACATTGATTCCTTTTACACAGAGAAGAAGAAAGAGCTTTCCATGGACGGGGAGGCCAGGGTCACGGAATGGGGAGCGCTGTGCATGAAGCTGGAGTTCGTCTATCGCTTCCATCGCTCCATGGTCCGCCAGGAAATGGTGCTCTACCGGGACTGCGCACGGATTGACTTCCGTACCTGGGTGGATTGGAGAGAGGAACATAAGCTTTTAAAGGCGGCATTTTACACCGATGTGCGCGCCGTGAAAGCTGCCTTTGACATCCAGTTTGGGTACATAGAACGGCCGACGCACAGAAATACAAGCTGGGATCGGGCGAAATTCGAGGTGTGCGGCCATAAATGGGCGGATTTGTCGGAGAGCGACTACGGCGTAAGCCTTTTGAACGACTGTAAATACGGCTACAATGTAGAAGGGGGCGCTGTGAAGCTCAGTCTTCTTCGCTCGCCCAAGGCTCCGGACCCCCAGGCCGATATGGGACAGCATACTTTCACCTACGCGCTTTATCCCCATGCCGGCTGTATCACGGCCTGCGGCACAGTGGAAGAAGCGGAGAAATTAAATCTTCCGGTGACGGTATTTGCGCAGGCGAAACCGGCAGAGGCAAAAACCTTTGTGCGCCTGACAGGGAAATCCGTCAAGATCGACGCGGTGAAGAGAGCGGAGGCCGACGACGGTATCATTGTACGCCTGCATGAATACAGAGGGGCCCGCACTTCGGCAGAGCTGTTCTCGGATTATGAGATTGAGGGCGCGGATATGGTCAATCTGCTGGAGGAGACTCTCGGCCCCTGTACTTTCACCCGGGGAGACGGGCGAAGGATTGCGCTTTCATTCCGGCCGTTTGAGATCAAGACAGTCAAACTGTATCTGAAAGACTGAAAAGGGCGGGTGCCGCCGGAAAAGATCCCGGGCACAAGCCTTAACCAATTGAGATTACCCGTGAACAGCAGCGGAAAACACTGCCGTTCACGGGTAATTCCGTGTCGGAAACCGTCAAAGCAATCGAAACGATTGGAAAGGATTGTTCGTACATAATATGCACGAAAACACCTCGCGGAACTGCCCGCGAACTGTAACAAAAACAGGATGCCCAAAAAAGAGAGCTGTGCCAGGTGTTGACAGAATGGGTGATACCATATATGATGGAAATAGAGAAAACGTTTTTCTGACCCGAGAGTCCGCTGTGAGGACAGGGTGCGGGGCCGGGGTTTCGCCTGGGACAATCCGGCGGAGAAGACGTTCTGGACAGGAGGCATAAGCGGATGGGCGGAAAGTATTGGAGGGTTTTGCTGGCGGGAGCTCTCGCCGTGAACCTCAGCGCCTGCGGCACAGGGGCGGAAGACGCGGAAAGGCAGAGGGCGGAGGCGGAACAGACCGGAGAGGCGGACCCAAAGGACGGGGAGCGGGAGGAAGAACTGCCCGAGGCAGAGAGCGGGGAGGCGCAGCCGTCACAGACAGAGACCCCGGGGGAGGGCCGGGATACTTTCGGGTACGAGTATACGAGGGAAGACCTGACCTGGGAGCTGGTCTGGGCGGATGAGTTCGACTATGAGGGAGCCCCGGACCCTGACAAATGGGGATACGACGTGGGCGGCAGCGGCTGGGGGAACAATGAGCTGCAGTACTACACGGAGGGCGACAATGCCGTGGTCAAAGACGGCTGCCTTGTGATCGAAGCCAGAAAAGAGACTGCGGGCACACGGGATTATACCTCTGCCAGGCTGGTAACCCGGGAAAAGGGGGACTGGCTCTACGGCAAGATCGAGATCCGCGCCAAGCTGCCCTCGGGGCTGGGCACCTGGCCCGCGGCCTGGCTGCTGCCTACGGACTGGGAATACGGCCAGTGGCCGGCTTCCGGAGAAATCGATATCATGGAGCATGTGGGGTATGACCAGGACGTGATCGTACAGTCCGTACACAATCAGAAATTCAACGGGGGAAAGTCCAGGGGCGTGAGCTATCACCTGGAGGGAGTCAGCGATGATTTTCACGTGTATGCGGTGGAATGGCTGCCGGACAAGCTGATCTTCAGCGCGGACGGTATGGAGCGGTATACCTATGATCCGCTGAAGTTCTCCGAGACGCCCTCCTATGAGCTGTGGCCCTTTGACAGGAGAATGCACATTCTGCTGAATCTGGCATTCGGCGGCAACTGGGGAGGTGCAAAGGGCACGGACGATTCCTATTTCCCGGTGGAATATTACATTGACTATGTGCGTGTCTACCAAAGCCCGGAGATCGTAGAGCTGATCGGAGAAGACGCCCCCTAAACGTTGCTGCGGCACCTGGCCGGGGGCAAACGAAAAGAGGGCCTGCCCATGACCGCAAAAGGCCGGGCGGCCGTAGAAAAGACAAGTGCTTATCGCGAAGCGACCACAGAGGAGGAAGTATGTTTGAGAGAATGAATGAGTACAAACTGGTATGGGGGGATGAATTTGACTATGAGGGAGCGCCGGATCCCGCCAGGTGGAATTATGACCTAGGCAATCATCAATGGGCCAACCGTGAGCTTCAGGCCTACACCGACAGGCCGGGCAACGTGTTTGTCAGAGACGGAAAGCTGACCATTCAGGCGCTGAAAGAGCAGGACGGGGAGAGGGAATACACCTCCGCCAGACTGACTACCTTTGAGCGGCAGTCCTGGAAGTACGGATATTTTGAGATCCGGGCGAAGCTGCCGGGGGGAAAGGGCTCCTGGCCTGCATTCTGGTTTCTGGCGGATTCCATCAAAAAGGGCACGCCCTGGCCGCTGTGCGGGGAGATAGATATGATGGAGCACACGGTAGTCCACAAAAATACCGTGGTATACAGCCTCCACTCCCAGAAGCACAATCACACAAGAAAGGATACCAGGCAGTATTCCACCAGCGTATACCGGGAGGGAGTGTGCGACGGGTTCCATGTATACGGCATGGAGTGGACGCCGGATTATATTGAGTATTTCTTTGACGGCGAGAGCGTCTGCAAATACTGCAGGACGGATGATCCGGAGGACAGTACGGAGCAGGCATGGCCCTACGACCAGCCCTTTTACATGATTCTCAACATTGCCGTGGGAGGCTTCATGGGAGGTCCGGTGGCGGAGGAGGAACTGCCCTACAGGATGGAAGTAGATTACGTGAGAAGTTATCAGAAGAAGTGAAGCCGGGGAAGGACGGGATAAGAAGTCCTATGAAGAGAATCGGATTGACAGGAGTGCTGATCATTATGGCAGTATTGCTTTGCGGCTGCGCAGCGGGCGGGGACAGGAGGCCGCTGCGTGTGGAAGAGGGAAAGATCGTGGATCACAACGGGGAAGAGGTAATCCTCCGGGGGGTGAACCTGGGAGGGTGGCTTATCCAGGAGAGCTGGATGTGTCCCGTGAACGGGGAGGACAGGGCCTGGGCCAACCTGGACACCCTGAATCTGCTGGAGAGCCGGTTCAGCGAGGAAGAGGTGCGGACGCTGCTGGACGCTTACCAGGACAACTGGATCACGGAGGAGGACATTGAAATAATCGCAGGTCTGGGCTGCAATGTGGTGAGAGTGCCTTTCTGGTACAGAAATTTCATGAAAGACGAGCAGGGCACATGGATCGCCGAGGATCCGGATGAAAATCCGGGCTTTCGGCGTCTGGACTGGGTGATCGATCAGGCAGAGCGAAACGGGATGTACGTGATCCTGGATATGCACGGCTGTCCCGGCGGACAGAGCATGGATCACTGCTGCGGGACATTGTGCGAGAACAGGCTGTACACGGACGAGCAGTGTCAGGACACCATGGAGAAGCTGTGGGTGGCCATCGCAAAACGATATAAGGACTGCGCTGCGGTGGCGGCGTACGATATCATGAATGAGCCTCAGAACAATGGGGGATATGAAGGGGAAAACAGCTATGACCCCTGGGACAGCGAGTCCTGGCGTCTGAGCAATTATGTCTATGACAGGATGATCAAGGCCATCCGGGAAGTGGATCAGGAGCATATCATCACGGTGGAAGGGATCTGGAGGATATCGAATCTGCCGGACCCGGAGACCAAGGGCTGGACCAACATGATGTACCAGCTGCATCTGTACGACGGGGACGATATGTTCCGGCAGCTGGCGGCTGAGCTGGCAGCCACGGCCAAGCGGTACAATGTGGCCGCCTATGTGGGGGAATTCCAGAACATGCACGGCCTGGGCATCTGCAATGAGTACGGAATCAGCTGGACCACATGGACTTACAAGGGAACCAACCGGGATGTGGGAGATTTCTTCTGGTATTTCGGAAAGCCGGAGATAGCGGACTGCGAAAACGACTCCTATGAGGAGATACTCAGGAAATGGGGAGACCCCATACGGACCGAACATTTTGCGAAAAAGCTGGCGGTGTACAGACAGATAGAGCAGTATGCGGGTCAATAGGGTATCGGTGCGGGTGCATGCAGCGGTCCGGAAAATACACAGAGAGGCGGAAAGAGTCCGGAGCTTTCGCTCCGACAGGAAATGGGTATGGAGAAGTTAGACGTTTCTGATTGGAATTTTGACGCGGTGCGGCATTGTGGGGGAGAGCATGAAGAGAGTAACGATTAAGGATGTGGCAAGAGAGGCAGGGGTTTCCATCACTACCGTTTCCCATGCTCTTTCGGGGCAGGGGGTTCTGAGACAGGAGACCAGAGACAGAATCGTGGAGCTGGCGAAAACCATGCAGTATATTCCGGATTGGAACGGCCAGAATCTGAAAGCTGCGGAGACAGGGATGCTGGGCTTTTTTACCTCTTCCATTTCGGGATACTACGGAGTGCTGGTGGACGCCATGTACGGGGAATGCAAGGCTCACGGCTACGGGATGGAGATCTTCATCTTTGACAGCGGGGAGAACCTGATGAGGCTTCTGATGGGAAAGCGCACGGACGGAGCCGTGATCCTGCACAGCGGACTGCATGAGGAGCAGGAAAAGTATCTGGAGAACACAGAGTTTCCCATGGTCTATTTGGACCGCGAGAGCCGGGGAGACCACATTTCCAGCGTGCTGTTCGCCTCCTATGAGAGCGGCAGGATGGCCGCGGAATACCTCTATAACCTGGGACACCGGAGAATACTGGTGCTCAAGGGCGTGGACTTTACCTATGACGGCAAGATGCGCCAGATCGGCTTTGAGGACTATATGCGGGAAAAGAACTGCCCGGTGGCGGAAGAATATATTCTCAACTGCTGGTTTGACAGATGGGTGGCCTACCGGGAGACCAAGGCATTTCTGCAGAGAGGGTTGCCTTTGCCGGATGCGGTTTTTGCGGCCAATGACGACAGCGCTTTCGGGTGCATCAAAGCGCTCCGGGAGGCTGAGCATTCCGTGCCGGAGGATATCAGCGTCTTAGGCTGTGACGATGTGGAACTGAGCCAGTGGTATTCCCCCGCCCTGACCACGATCCGGACGCATATCACCGAACAGGGAACCCTGGCCATCAGGGAGCTTGTGGGACTGCTCCGGGGCAGTAAAAAAGGAGAAATACACAGGATCGCCGGAGAGATCATTGAGAGGAGCTCCTGCCGGCGGAAATAAGCGAAAACAAGCGGAAAATACCGCGGTCGAGAGATCAATACCCTGCTGCAGTCAGCCGCGCAGGGTATTATTATGCTCTTTATTTGGTAAAAGATTACAAAACGGCAGGACTGTTTTTGTCGAATACTACAAAATATCGAAAAAACAAAACGTTTTTCTTGACATTATACAGGATAAGAGTCATAATTAAAAACAAGTAAAACGTTTTTCTGAAACGGCAGAATTTACATATGGCAGCTGCGGAGACGGATGTGAACCTGCGGCTGCATGGAGGGATGAGATGATTTGTGTTTTGGCCATTGGAAACAGCTTTTCCCAGGATGCCACGCATTTTCTGCATCAGATGGCAGCGTCGGACAATGTGGCAATGAAAGTAGTCAATTTATATATAGGGGGCTGCAGTCTGGAACAGCACTGGCATAACATATGCACGGACGCGGCGGAATATCTGTATGAGCTCAACGGACAGTCTCAGGAGCGGTATGTGTCCGTGGACGAAGCGCTGAGAGAAGAAAAGTGGGACTTTATCGTGACCCAGCAGGCAAGCCATGACAGCGGCTGGCCGGACACCTACGAGCCTTTTCTGAGCAGTATGGCCGGGTATCTGCGGGAGCGGTGTCCGGGGGCAAGGGTTCTCCTGCAGGAGACATGGGCTTATGAGACGGACAGCACCCACAGCAAATTTGTCAGGTACCGCAATGATCAGAGAGAGATGTACGAGCGCCTGAGCCGCGCCTATAAAGAGGCGGCTGGCCGGGTGGGACTTCCTCTGATTCCCTGCGGGGATATGATTCAGACGCTGCGGGCGAGAGAGCCGTTCCAGTATGAGGCGGGCGGCATGTCGCTGTGCAGGGACGGCTTCCATATGAGCTATCTATACGGAAGATATGCGCTTGCGGCTGCGTGGTACAGAGCCATGACGGGGAACAGCCTGAGAGATAACGGCTACGTTCCGGAGGCGGAGAATGCGGCGGGAGAAGCGGCGAAGCCCGAAGTGCTGGAACTGATCCGGCTTGTGGCGCAGGAGGCAGTGCCGGGAGCGCTGTAGGATGCCGCAGGGGAATGACACCCGGCGCATTGCGCGGGGAAAGCGTCTGCGGCAGAGATAAGCGCAGCGTATGCGAGAGTCTCTGCGGCAACATCCGCCGGGAGGCTGCCCGGCAGGGCAAAGGGGGACGGATATGAGAAAGAAGAAATGCTGTATCGCGGCAGTGACCGCGATATTGGCAGGGGGATTATGTCTGTGCGGCTGCGGGGAATCCGGCGCCGGGGAATCGGAGCAGGAGACCGCGCGGACAGGCGGGCAGCCGGAGGAACAGACACAAGAAAGCGGGAAGACGGATATGGAGAAGATTTCAGAGAATAGCGCGATCTCGGGGGAAGGGGTTCTTCCGGGGAGAGAAAAGTATCATATTGACAGCTTCGGCGAGAATGTGTGGTTCTTTTCCCCGGAGGACGATCCGGAGGCAGTGTCGCAGGAACTGGCGCAGATCTGGGGAAGACAGGAGACGAATCAGTTCGGGGACGCCAGGTATGCCTTATACTTTCTGCCCGGGGTGTACGACGACAGCATTCGGCCCAAGGTAGGGTTTTACACCCAGGTGGCAGGTCTGGGCGCCATGCCGGACGATGTGTCTCTTTACACGGTGGGCAGCGATGCCAGATGGCTGGGAGACAACAAGAATCACAACGCCACATGTAATTTCTGGAGAGGGGTGGAGAACTTATCCGCCAGAGATTATGTGACCTGGGCGGTTTCCCAAGCGACTTTTATGCGGCGGGTCCATCTGGGGAGGACCATGTATCTTCACGACAGCTACGGCTGGGCCAGCGGCGGCTTCCTTGCCAACAGCAAGGTGGAGCTGGCGGTGAACTCGGGCAGCCAGCAGCAGTGGCTCTCCAGAAACTGTGACTGGAGCACCTGGATGGGTGAAAACTGGAACATTGTGTTTGCAGGGATCCAGGAGGGAAAGAGTCCGGAGGGTACCTGGCCGGAACATGCCTACACGGATGTGCCGGTGGTGGAGGAGATCAGGGAGAAGCCCTATCTGACATACGATGAGGAGAGAGGGTTCGGTGTATACGTGCCCGGGACCAGGACAGAGGCAGTGGGTGTGGATTGGGAGCCCGGGGAGTTTCTTCCCATAGAAGCGTTTTACATAGCGAAGCCCTTTGCGGATACGGCGGAGACCATAAATGAGGCGCTCCGGTCAGGAAAGCATCTGTTCCTTACCCCCGGGGTGTATCAGCTTACGGAGCCGATTCTGGTGGAGCAGGACGGGACCATCGTGCTGGGAAGCGGCCTGGCCACATTGCGGTCTATGGAGGGCAATGCCTGCATGGAGGTGGCTCAGGAGGCGAAAGTGACTCTGGCGGGAATTCTCTTCGACGCAGGACCGAAAGCGGCGGAATATCTGCTGGCCGTGGGGAGAGAGAAAGGCGAAGCCGAAGACGCTGCGGCGGAATATGAGGACCGTGGGGACGAACCCAAAACGCTTCTTGCGGACCTGTTTTTCCGGGTGGGAGGCGCAAAGGAGTACAACACGGATGTAACATGCTGTGTGAAGCTGTACCAGGACAATATCATCGGAGACAACTTCTGGGTGTGGAGAGCAGACCACGGTTCGGGTGTAAGCTGGGAGAAAAACCGCGCCGCCAACGGCATCCTGGTGGCGGGGGACAATGTCACAATCTACTCGCTGATGGTGGAGCATTTCCAGGAGTATCAGACTGTCTGGGAGGGGGAAAACGGGAAGATCATCTTCTATCAGTGCGAGATTCCCTATGACGTACCCGACCAGGAGAGCTGGAGGAGCCATGACGGAAATGTCAACGGCTTTGCATCCATTAAGATTGCGGACGGAGTGAAGAAGCATGAATCCTGGGGAATCGGAATCTATCTCTATAACCGGGACGCGGAGGTGGAACTGCACAGCGCCATGGAGGCGCCGGGCGACGCGGAGGAGATCCGCGTGCACAATATCTGCACGGTGATGATCACGGGAAATCCGGGTATAAGCCATATCGTAAATGAGGACGGAGACGCGGTTATGACCGGAGGCGCCAGGGCGATTCTGACCCAGTGGCCCCGGGCGGAATGAGGCGGAGCGACGGAACGACGGAACAAAATAGGAAAAAAGGGGATTGTTACAGGCTAAGTAAAGATCTGCCCTGCGAAAAGCGCGGAGAAGCAGCGGCCTGTTATCAATAGAAATGGAGGATATTTATGAAAGCAAAGAAAGTTTTAGGATTGCTGCTTGCGGCATCTATGACTGCAGGTCTGCTTGCAGGCTGCGGCAACAGCGGAGGAGACCAGTCCGGCGCTTCCGGTGAGTCCGGGGGGGGTAGAACAGGAGAGTAGCGCAGAGGGCGACAACGGCGACGCGGGAGGCGAGGAAAGCGACGCGGACAATGCCGGCGGGGAAGCCGCAGCCACCCCTTTCTACATGACGCTGGACCCTGAAGTGAGCGGTGAAATCGACATTATGACATGGTCGGGAGACAGCGTCTACCACACGGACATGGGGCACTGGGACGCCGACGAGAAAGAGGACCTGACCAGCGGTAATGTGGCCATGATCTACGCCATGGCAAAGAAGTTCAACGAGATGTATCCCAATGTAAAGATCAATCTGTACGCAAAGTCGGGCGACGGAAACGGCAATGACACTTCCTGGGATCAGGAGATGGAGAACTTCAAGGCAGAGCATGGAAAATATCCGGATATCTACTGCTCCCTGGCGCTTCCCCAGGATGTGGCGGAGGGAATGGTGGCGGATATATCCGTGTATGCGGACGATCCCCTGTATCAGTCTTTCAACAGCTCCATCATGGGCATGATGAACTACTACGGCGTACAGGCAGGACTGCCGCAGTACCTGCTCCCCTGGGGCGTGTATGTGAATAAGGAGCTGGCTGAGGTGAACAACATTGACACACCCGACGCCGACTGGTCCATCGACGAATATACGGATTTTGTCACTTCCGCTGACAATACCACTTTCTGGGGGCTGATCTACGGCGACTCTTCCACCAAGTTCATCGGCACCGGCACGGATACCGTGAACGCGGCGCTGAAAGAGGGCACGGAGTTCGATCTTACCTCCGACCAGGTTATGAGCCTGCTGGATTACATTCCCAAGTGGTCCTCAGCCGAGGTGTGGGCGAAGTACAATGAGGGCGCCATCGACGACGCGATCATGGAGGACGGCGGCTGGTGGAGCTATAAGTTCTTCTGCAAGAACTATGTGCTTACCAATGCGGGAGATCCCTGGTTCTTCAACTCCGCGGCTCTGGGACAGAACGAGGACGGCACATGGCCTGAGAACGCGATCCAGTCCGCCGACTGGGACATCTATCCGAGACCTTCCACGGATTACCGCGGAAACAATGTGGGTATCGTAATCGACCCTATGGCTCTGCACAACTATGCCATGGATGACGGAGACCCCGCCCTGAGCGACGAGGAGAAAGCAAAGATGGATCTGGCCTATGCTTTCGGCTCCTACTGGTGCGGCTCCACGGATGCCATGCAGGCGAGAGCCGATCAGATGTACAATGACAACGGTACTATGAAGTATGCCATAAACGACTCTTTCCCTCTGGTAACCGGGGAGGAATTCGACAAACAGATGGATATCTGGTACAACGGCGGCGGTCATGAACGGTTCGCGGACAAGGAACTGATGCCCGGCTTCCAGTATGTCCTGCAGCTGTGGGAGGAGGGCGCCATCTATGACTTCTCCGACAAGTGCTATCCCATCAAGATCATGGTGGACGGCTCCGAGCTGAACTGCCTGAATGAGTGGAACAATATGACCAACAGCGAAATCTCCGGCGTGGGCGAGAACGATCCCAGCTGGCTTGACACCATCAAGGCAAATCTGCCTGACTGGAACGCAAAGTCCAAGGAGAGACTGACAGAAGCCCAGGAGAATTTGAAGACAGGACTGAAGACGTATTATGGTCTGACGGATTCCGATTTCTAAAGGAAGCGAAGCGTTAGCGCAATCAGAAAAAGAAGGACTTGTTATAAGACACATAAAGTGGAGATAATAAGTCCTTCTTTTTAATAAGGAGCACATTCATGAAGGCGAAAAAGGCTGGATTTTTGAAAAAAGGTATTGTATGGGCTGCAGCGGCCGCGCTGTGCGGCGGGGGCCTTTATCTGATCTTGAATATGAACCGTGCCGAATATGTGGAGGATGTCAGCCCCGAAGAACTGAGGCAGGCCTATGAGCTGCTGTCGAATTCTCTCGTCTCCTCGGATTACATGTACACGGACTACCTGATGTACCTGGACGCGGACCACGGCCAGGGCAGCTTCCGGGCGGATCCGTCAGGCGCGGCGGAAAAGTATGAACCCGGCGACGGCCAGCCGGCCTATGAGGGAAAAGCCGTGGTGCTTGACTATGAGGAGAGCGCGGAATACAAAATAAACGTGGAAAAAGCGGGTGTGTATTATCTGGCGGTGGACTATTACTCTGCGGGTAATTCCTATCTGGACTACACGGTGGAGGTAAAGCTGAACGGCGAGGCCCAGTACCAGGAGTGGAAGACGGTGGAACTGTCCCTCTACTGGGAGGACTTGGTGGAGGAATATCTCAGGGACCGCTACGGCGATGAAATCGCGCCTACCCAGAGCCGGGTGAACGAATGGAACCACACATGGCTCTACAACAACACCTATTCCACCACACACCCTTTATATATGACCCTGGAGGCGGGGGAAAATGTGATCACCCTGTCCAACCGCTCCAATGACGGCCTGGCGCTGGGGAGTCTGTACGCGGAGGCTCCCGGGGAGGACATTCCCACATACGAGCAATACCAGGCCGGCCACAGGGACAAACAGATCGTTCCCAGGGAGGCCACCGTGTTCGTGGGGGCAACGGAGTATACGAGGAAGAACTCCGCCGAGATCATCTACAAGTCAACGGCAGACCCTGCCATGACTCCTTACGACCCGGAATATAAGCTTTTGAATACCCTGTCCTGGACCAAGCCGGGCAATGAGATCAGCTATGTCCTGAATGTGGAGCAGGACGGCCTGTACAGGCTCGGGTTCCACTACATGAACGACAAGGAGGAGTTCAGCTCCTTTGAGAGCATCCGCATCGACGGAGAGGTGCCTTTCCGGGAGCTGGCATGCTATGCGTTCCCCTACAGCGACAGCGGCTGGGCCAACGAGGTCCTGTCGGACGAGGAGGGGAATCCCTACTATATTTACCTGACGGCCGGGGAGCATACCCTGACCCTGAAGACGGAGATGGAGCCGGTGATGCCGGCCTGGCGGTACGGTCAGCTCATCGCCGAGCATGTGACCCAGCTCACCCTGGACATCAAGAAGATCTCCGGCCAGGATGCGGACAAATACAGAACCTGGAAGATGACCCAGTACATTCCGGAGATTCCGGATTACCTGGCGGCCTACAAGACCATTCTGCAGCATATCCGCTTTGAGCTTCAGGACGAGTCGGAATACGGCGTAAACGGCGCGCTGCTGTCCTATCTGGACAAGGCGGAGGTCTTTATCGACGATATGGCGGAGTACCCGGACGAGATCGCGCTCTACACCCAGAGCCTTACCGGTGCGGACAATTCCGTTCTGGTGGCGGTGAGCAAGTTCACTTCCTCTGTGATGAACGTGAATTTCTCCCTGGACGCCGTCTATGCTTTCGGCCAGGATAAGATGCCCAAAGCCAAAGCAGGACTGTTGGCAAAGGCGGCCAACAGCATACGGACAGTGTACTATTCCTTTGTATCCGAGAAGTACAAGACCACCTCGGCCCGGGAGGACGAGCTGAATATCTGGGTCTCCAGGGCGCTGACCCATGTGGATCTGCTGCAGAAGCTGGCGGACACGGAATTTACGCCCAAAACCGGCATCAAGGTCAAGATTTCCGTCATGCCGGACGCCAATAAGCTGACGCTGGCCTGCGCGGCAGGGGAGACGCCGGACATAGCCTTGGGATTGAGCTCCCATATGCCCTTTGACTTGGCCTGCAGGGGCGCGCTGTACGATATGACCCAGTTTGAGGATTACTGGCAGGTGGCGAACCGCTTTGTGGCAGGGGAACTGGTCCCCTATACGTACAATCAGGGGATCTATGCCATGCCGGAGACACTTGACTTCAATGCTGTAATCTATCGGACGGACATTTTCGAGAATCTGGGGCTGGAGGTGCCGGATACCTGGAACGAGCTGGTTGACCTGCTGCCCAGCTTACAGCGTTACGGCATGAACTTCTATCACAATATTTCCTCCGGCGTGGGTTATAAATGGTTCTACCAGACCACGCCCCTGATCTTCCAGAACGGAGGCCAGCTCTATGCGGAGGACGGCACTGTGACGGCTATCGACCAGCCGGAGGCGGTGAAAGGACTGAAAAACCTGGGCGAGCTGTTTGTGGCTTATTCCCTGGATACCCAGGTGCAGGAATTCTTCAACTCTTTCCGCTATTCCGTTCTGCCCATAGGCATCATTGACTCCAACACCTATGTGCTGATAAGGAACGGAGCCACGGAGCTGGAGGGACAGTGGGAGCTTGCGCCCTATCTGGGAACCGTGCAGGAGGACGGCACCATCGACAGAAGCTTTGTGGCCAACGGCAGCGGCGGCGTGATCTTTGCGGGGACCCGGATGGCCGACCAGGCCTGGGAGTTTATGAAGTGGTGGACCAGCGAGGAGACCCAGGTGGAATACACCTATACCCTGCGATCCACCTACGGGGATACCTATTTCTGGCTGCCCTCCAATGTGGCGGCGCTGGAGCAGGCTCCCATCGGACAGGAAGACAAGGAGATCATCATGGACATGGTATACGAACTGCGGGATGTGCCCAGGACGCCGGGACAGTATCTGCTGGAGCGCTCCATTTCCGACATCTGGAATGCCATGGTCTTTGACGGAACTTCGGCCCAGGTGGCAGCCGACGAGAAAGTCATCGCCATCAACCGGGAGATCAGGAAGAAGATGCAGGAGCTGGGATATTACAATGAATCGGGAGAACGTCTCAAGGACTATGTGATCCGGGACGTGGACTGGATTCAGGAGCAGATGGACCGGGCAAAAACAGGAGGTGACGGGTATGCGGCCGGCAGAGAGGAATAGAAAGAGACGGCGTTTTACAAAGGAGGACGGCAAGGCATACCTGATGCTTCTGCCATATATCATATTGTTTTCCACTTTTATTCTGGTTCCGGTGATCATTGCCATGGGCTTGTCTTTCACTTATTTTGACGTGATCAATGAGCCCAGCTTTACGGGACTGCTCAATTACATCACCCTGTTCACCCAGGACGAGGTGTTCCTGAAGTACGTACTGCCCAATACTTTCCTATACGCGCTGATCGTGGGCCCCGGCGGCTATGTGATATCTTTCCTGCTGGCCTGGATGCTGGCGCAGATACAGCCTATTCCCAGGACGATTCTGGCCCTCTGTATCTACACGCCCTCCATGCTGGGCGGCGTGTTCATCGGCGTCATCTGGAAGACGATTTTCTCCGGCGATCAGTCGGGATGGTTCAACAGCATCCTGCTGCGCCTGGGGCTTGTGGACACGCCGGTGCAGTTTCTGCTGACCAGCGACTACTTTATGCTGATCATGATCATCGTATCCCTCTGGTCGGCAATGGGAATCGGGTTCCTGTCCATGATATCCGGTATTCTGAATATCGATCAGGAGCTGTACGAAGCGGCCTATGTGGACGGCATCAGGAACCGTTTTCAAGAGATCATTTATATCACTGTGCCCTCCATGAAGCCCCAGATGTTCTTCGGCGCGGTCATGGCCATTGTCAATGCGTTCAACATGGGGTGGATCGGCGTCACTTTAAGCGGAGCGAATCCCACTCCCAACTACTCCGGACAGCTGATCACCAACCATATTGACGACTACGGCTTCCTGCGCTATGAGATGGGATATGCCGCGGCGATCTCCGTAGTGCTGCTGCTTGTGGTGTACGGCTTCAACATGGTGGCCGGCCGGCTGTTCGGCGATAACGATTAGGCAGGGAGGGATAAAGTTGAAAAAGAGGAGACAAAGGCGGGGCGACTTTCAGGGCTCCCGCATCAATCCCAGGAATTTTTCCAGGGGACAGATCAAGTTTTACGTCATTCTGATTCCGCTGGCAGTGTTTATGATTCTGCCCGTGATCATGCTGGTCAATCGTGCGTTCATGCCTCTGGGGGAGCTGTTCGCGTTTCCGCCCCATATTGTGGCGCACAATCCGACCATGAATAACTTTAAGAGCCTGTTCGCCCTCTCCAGCACCACAGGAGTGCCCATGCTGCGCTACCTGCTGAACTCGGTGCTGGTGACGGTGATGACCGTGGCCCTGAACCTGGTCATCACGATTCTGGGGGCGTATACATTCGCCAAAAAGAACTTCAAGGGCAAGGGGGCTCTCTTCGAGATCAACCAGCTGGCGCTGATGTTCGTGCCTACGGCCGTGGCCATCTCCAGATATCTGGTGATCACAAGGCTGCATCTGACGGACACCTGGCTGGTGCATGTGCTGCCCCTGGCGGCCATGCCCGTGGGACTGTTTTTGGTAAAGCAGTTCACGGACCAGATTCCGGACGCTTTGATCGAAGCCGCGGTCATGGACGGCGCCAAAGAGCTGACCATTGTGCGCAAGATCATTGTCCCGCTGATCCGGCCGGCCCTGGCTACCTCCATTGTCCTGACTTTCCAGCAGGTGTGGATGGCCACGGAGGCTTCCAACAATTATGTGAACAATGACACCATGCGGACCCTTGCCTACTACCTGAACTCTCTGTCCACCAACAATGCCATAGCGGCGGCAGGCATGACGGCGGCGGCATCGGTACTGCTGTTTTTGCCCAACCTGATCATCTTTGTCTGCATGCAGTCACAGGTGATGAATACCATGAGCCATTCCGGCATCAAGTAGTCCGGCTAAGAAGTGTCAATAGCTAATTAAAACAGCATCTGCCCATCCGGTACCCCAGAGGATTTAGGGACGCATTCCCTCTGCGGCCGGAAATTCTCTGCCTATGTCTAGGTACTGGAGGGCAGATGCGGAACTAAAATAGAGGTATAGTGATGAAAAAACACAGCGGATTTAAGAATATCCTGTTCCTCCTGGCGCTGGTATCCCTGCTTGCGCAGACGTCCATGACGGCAAGCGCCAACCAGGCTACCTCCTACACCTATGCGGCGGACGAGGATAAGAACTGGGAGAGAACCCAGGACGCGTATCTGCCGGATAAGACCGTCACGGAGCTGGGCCTTTCCACTCCGGAGGATTTGTTTATCGACGAGGACAATATGCTCTACATTGCGGACACGGGCAATAAGCGGGTCATCAAGTACGACATCACGTCAGGACAGGTGGCGGGGATTCTGGAGAGCAGCGAGCTCACCGGCCCCAGGGGCGTATACGTGACGGAAAACGGTGACATCTATATCGCGGATACCGGGGCCAAGGCCGTGCTGATCTTCGACAAGGATTTTAATCTGCTCAACAAGCTCACCAGACCGGACGCTCCGATTTTCGCGGACACCAACTATGAGCCCAAGCGGGTGGCGGTGGACGGCGGGGGAAACGTGTACCTTATCGGGGAGGGTGTCTACAACGGTGTAATCCAACTGGCGAAGACCGGCGAATTTCTGGGGTATTTCGCGGTGAACGACGCGGATCTGACTTTTTCCCAAAGGCTGCAGCAGCTGCTGTTTACCAGAGATCAGCTGGCCAATCTGGTGGACATCAACCCCACGGTGTTCGCCAATGTGTTTGTGGACCGTGACGGAATCGTCTATACCGCTACCAGCGGAACCCACCGAAACGGCATGAAAAAGCACAGTACCAACGGCGGCAATATGTTCAAGTCGGATGTCTGGTCCTTTGACAATCTGACGGATGTCTATGTGGACGGAAGCGGGCTGATCTACGCCTGTTCCGCGTCGGGCTATATCAATATCTACTCCAAGAACGGCGAGGAGATTTTTGAGTTCGGCTCCTATGTGACTACAGTGGACATCGCGGGACTCTTTGCCAGCCTGCCCTCCATCGCGGTGGATACGGAGGGAAATATCTGGGCGGTGGACGGCACAAAGGGGTATCTGCAGTCTTTCAAGCCCACGGAGTACGCCCGGACGGTCTATACGGCCATGAATCTCTACGAGGAGGGGCGCTATGAGGAGGCTATGAGTAAGTGGAACGAGGTGCTGAAGCTGAACCAGATGTCCGTGCTGGCCCACAACGGCGTAGGCAAAGCCTATCTCCACGCGGAGGATTATGAGGCCTCTCTGGAACATTTTAAAGTGGCCAACAATAAGGAATACTACTCCCAGTCTTTCTGGGAAGTGCGCAATGAGTGGATTCAGAAATGGCTGGGACTGATCCTGGGACTGGTCATTGGACTGCTGGTCTTGAAAAAGGTCGTCAGGGAAATTGACAAGAGAAAGGGCGGGCGTCTGGCCAGGGCAGGAGAGCGGGTGAGGGCCAGGTCCGAGTCCCTGCCGGTGTGGAAAGACATTCTCTACGCCCTGAAGACTCCCAGGCACCCCATGGACTGCTATTACGAAATACGCAAGTACAGACAGGGCTCCGTGTTCTCCGCGGCGGTGATTTACTTGCTGTTCTTCATCGACTTTATGGCGTACAAGACCGTGAAAGGATTTATCTACCAGACCGTGAAAGTGGAGAACATGGACATCGGCTCCATTGTGCTGGGATTCTTCGCGCTGCTGGGACTGTTTGTGATCTGCAATTATCTGGTGACCAGCATCAACGACGGGGACGGCACCTTTAAGCAGATCTTCATGATACCGGCCAACGGCCTGATGCCCGCCATGATCGCGCTGCTTGTGGTGACCTGTGTGTCGTATGTGCTGACCTACAACGAAGCGTTTCTGCTGACGTTGGTATTGCTCATCGGAATCGTCTGGAGCGTCATTACCATATTTATCGGGCTTCAGACAGTACATGACTATACTTTCGGGGAGACGGTGAAGAGTATCGTTTTGACGGTGGTGTTTATGGTGATTGTGGCGGTGATCGGCATCATCATTTCCATTATGTGGAACAGCCTGTACACGTTCCTGGCCTCCGTCGGAAAGGAGATGATCCAGAATGTTTTTTAAGAGAGGGAAAAGAAACAAATGGATTGCCTTGGGTTTGATACCGATTCTCGGCATGGGGCTTTGGCCTGGCCGCGCCCAGGCCTATGTGGCTACCAACCGCGACACGAGGACGGCGCCGGAGAGAGCGGAATACGAGCCTGCGGAGTACGCGGAATATGAGCTGCTGCTGGAGACGGGGACGGTAAAATACTACTGGCGGGAGGACAGAGACGTCCTTGCCATTGTGGATAAACAGACCGGATACTGCATCAAAACCGGCGCGGATCTGCCCTTTCCCGGGGATGTGAAAGACGCGGTGAAAGCGCTGGAGAAAGAAAAGGCCTCCCCGGAGGAGATTCTGGAGGCGGCGGAAAGCTATCCAGACGACCTGAACAGCACTTATGTGGGAATCGCGAATTCCCTGATTACGCTGGAGTATTATGACAGCGACAAGATAAAGTACATTTCCTCCGCTTCCGAGGAGGACGCGGAATCCGTGCTGAGCAAGGCGGAGGAGGGAAAATACTGTCTGGACATCCGGTTCCGGAAGCCGGAGGTAACCATGAAAGTCTATATCACCCTGGGGGAGGAGAGCATAGACTATTACATTCCCGGCGGGGAGATGTCCGGAAGCGGCCTGAACAGTCTGGCAGCCATTGATATCACGCCTTTTCTGGGAGCCAGCGGCGGCTGCATGAATGTGATGAACCCGGATACCCTGGAGTGGGAGAAAGAGGACAGCTACCGGGTGCCCGGCTATGTGCTGGTGCCTGACGGCAGCGGAAGCCTGATCCGGTTTGTGGACAATACCTCCGTGTTCAATGCCTACGAAGGGGATGTGTACGGCAGGGACTATGCCACGGAGAGCAGCTACAGCTTCGCCTATTACGACGACGTGCCGGTGAAAGATCCGGTTATGCCGGTGTTCGGCATCGCCCACGGAGACGGGCAGATGGCCTTTGCGGCCTGGGCAAACCAGGGCGCCGAGTACATGGACATCATCGTGAACCCGGACGGCACCAAGGCCACCACTTACACCTGGGCCTATCCCAGATTTGAGCTGAATATCAACTATTATCAGCTGTACGACGAGCAGGGCAGCGGCTTCTTCAAACAGATGGACGAGATCTACCGCTATGACATTGACATGACCTACGCCTTTTTGTTCGGAGACGGCAGCGACGGTACCGCGCCTGCGGACTATACCGGCATGGCCAGAGTGTACAGGGAATATCTGCTGGGCACCGGGGAGCTGACGCTGTCCGAGGCGGGTGGGGGAGACATTCCTCTGCGGCTGGATTTCATCATGGCGGATTCCAAGAGCGGAATCGTGGGAAATACCCAGGTGGAGATGACTACCACCGAGGATGTGGAGGATATCCTGAACCGGGTGCTGGAAAAGGGAATCACCAATATCAATTCCGGCCTCATCGGATGGCAGAAAGGCGGAGAGAGTCTCTCGAAGCCTTACAAGCTGAAATTTTCCGGCGCCATAGGCAGTAAGGGGGATTTCAAGAGTCTGATCCGGGATTTTGCGGAGCGGGGCGTGGATGTGTCCCTGGCCCGGAACACGGTGTCCGTAAACCGAAAAATGGTAAATTACTACAATACGGCAGTGAAATGTATCAGCAACTGGTATCTGAGCATTGACAAAAGCGCGATTCTGCCGGCCAATGTGCCTACCGCCCTCTTCAGCTACGCCACGCCGGAGAAGACGGCAGAGTGGACCAGGCAGCTGGCGGGCAAAACGTCTGATTTTTCGGACAGCCTGACACTGACGGAGATGCCGCATGTGCTCACCTCCAACTGGAGCAGGGACGGCGTGGTCACCAGCCTGACGGAGAGTGTGGAGCTGTACCGGAATACCCTGGAGGAAGTGGGACAGGAGACAAAGCTGAATCTGGAGAATCCCAACAGCTATCTCTGGAAATACACCGACCGCTATCTGCAGGCCCCGGTGGGAAGCTCTCAGTTCATCTTTGAGACGGACACGGTGCCGTTTCTCCAGATGGTGCTTCACGGAACCATGGAGATGTACGCGCCCTATGCGAATTTCTCTTTCTATACCCAGGATTGTATCCTGCGGATGATCGACTACAATATCTACCCGTCGTTCATCCTGTCGAAAGAGCCCTCCTATAAGCTGGGGGACACTTTCTCGGCAAACTATTATTCCACGGAGTACACGCTCTACGAGGAGCTGATCGAGACCGTGTACGGACAGATCAACGATGTACTCAGCCAGGTACAGGACTTTGCGTGGACAGACAGAACCGTTCCGGAGGACGGCGTGGTCATCAACAGCTACCGCAGGGGCGGCGAGATCAGATATGTGGTCGTCAACTACACGGAGCATGAAGTGACTTACCAGGGGACGACGGTTGCGCCTCAGAGCGCGGCAGTGGTGGGAAAGGAGTGACGGACAATGGCGAAGAAGAATGAAAAACGCACGAAAAGCGGGCGTACAAAAGGCTATGAAAAGCGTCAGAATCGGCTTGGCTACGCTTTTATGGCGCCATGGATCGCGGGTTTTGTCCTGTTTACCCTTATTCCCTTTGGAGCCACCATTGCGCTGAGCTTCTGCAATGTGAATACCAACGTGACGGGCTATGACATCACTTTTGCAGGCTGGAGCAATTACTATACGGCATTTTTCCGGAACACGGAGTTCGTCCCGGCCCTTGGGTCTTTTCTGGGAATGGTGATTCCCTACACCTTTGTCATCCTGGTGGTTTCTTTTGTGATGGCATATCTGCTGAACAAGATCGAGGTGGGAAAAGGGCTCATGCGCACCATCTACTTTCTGCCCGTGATCATCATGTCAGGGCCGGTGATGAGCCAGATCCTGGATAAGACGGAGGAGACGGTGCAGGCGGCTCAGGGGCTGTACAATGGCTACGAGGGTGTATTCATACTGAACATGATCCGCAGCTACTCCCCCAGGATCGCCCTGTTCATGGAGGGGATCTTTGACCAGCTGACCATGATCCTTTGGTTTACGGGGATTCCCATTGTTCTCTTTGTCAGCGGCCTGCAGCGAATCAACATTTCCCTGTATGAGGCGGCCAAGATCGACATGGCCAACGAGTGGCAGATTTTGTGGAAGATCACGATTCCCATGATCAAGCCTACGGCCCTGGTGGCAGTGATCTTTACCATCGCCCAGCTGGGAACCTATGACACCAGCGCGATATACTCGCTGATCAAGACAGCCACCAACAATACCAACGGCGGCTTCGGATTTGCCGCTACCTATTCCTGGATCTATTGCGTTGTGGTACTGCTTGTGATTGGGGCGGCCTGCCTGATCTTTAAGGAACGGCAGCCCAAGAGACGAGACATCTGGTAGGGGGTGAGGACGGTATGAGAGGAAAAACGAAGACAAAAGGAAAGATAAAACAGAAACATAATTTCAGGTGGTGGAGGAACACAATCGCAAAGGGAGTGATCTACTTTGTGCTGATCTGTGTGGGCTTTGTCTATCTGGAACCCATCTTCGAGATGATTGCCAAGACTTTCATGTCATCGGCCGACATTATTGACCCGTCCGTGACCTGGATACCAAAGAAGCTGTCGCTGAACAACCTGGAGGTGGCGGGGACGGTGCTGAAAGTAGGGCCCACCCTGCGCAATACCATTCTCTGGTCCGGCGGCATGGCAGTGGCCCAGACCGTTGTGTCCGCCATGACAGGCTACGCGCTCTCCAGATATGAGTTCAAGTTCAAGGCCTTGTGGTTTGTGATGATCGTACTGGCATTCATCATTCCTACGCCCGTGACCATGATCCCCAGGCTGATGATGTTTGTGTCCGCCCAGGAGGCCACTGCCATCCAGCTGATCGGCACTGCCATTCCCCAGGTATCCATGGCGCTGCTGGGCCAGGGTGTGTACTCCACCGTGCTGATCCTGATCTTCTATACGTCTTTCAACATGATTCCCAGGGTGCTGGACGAGGCCGCCCAGATTGACGGCGCCTCCTCCCTGAAGATATTCTGGTTCATTGTGGTGAAGATGTCGGCCACCACGATTCTGGTGGTATTCCTGTTCTCCTTTGTGTGGAACTGGAACGAGACCTATATCACGGGCACGCTGCTCAGGGGGAATATCGAGCTGCTGCCCTCCAAGCTGAACATGTTCAACAGCGAGTTCAGCTCGGTGGCCACGGCACAGGGCGGCGCGTTCAAGCTGAACAAGGCTTACAAGATGGCGGCTACGCTGATCTCCATTTCGCCGCTGCTGCTGTTGTATGTGTTCGTGCAGAAGCAGTTTATTCAGGGAATCGAGAATACGGGTATTACCGGCGAATAAGGCGGTTTCTTTTGCGGGTTCGCGGCACAGACTATGCTGCGGACCCGCAGACTTTATGCTGCGAAGCTTGTGCTGCTTTCTATGCCTTGTTAGGAATCTCGTGCTTGACAAAAGGAGGCGTTGGAAGTAAGATAAAAAATGTAAGCGCTTACATAGGGATGAAATGTGGCATCTGAAGAGTTGGAGCAGGAGGGAAAGGCATGGAGACTTTGGGAAAGACGATGACGGGGAAAAAGGATAGGCCCGTCAGGGTGGTGCAGTTTGGGGAGGGCAACTTCCTCAGGGCGTTTGTGGACTACATGATCGACATTGCAAATGAACAGGGAAAGTTTGACGGGGACATTGTGCTGGTCAAGCCCATTGAATTCGGAAGCCTGGAGAACTTCCACAGGCAGGGCTGCCAGTATACAGTGTCCCTTCGCGGCATTGCGGACGGCGAGGCAAAGATACAGAACCGCCGGATTACCAGTGTGGCGGATGCCGTGGACGCGTATGGCGAATACGATAAGTTCATGAAGCTGGCGGAAGTGGAGACTCTGCGCTTCGTCGTGTCCAACACCACCGAGGCGGGCATTGCATTTTATGAGTCGGACAGATTTGACGAAAAGCCGCCCCGGACTTTCCCGGGCAAGCTGACCAAGTTCCTGTACCACAGATATGAGACTTTCGGGGGCAGCGCGGACAAGGGGCTGGTGATGCTGCCGGTGGAACTCATAGACGACAATGGCATCATGCTGAAGAAATGTGTCATGCAGTTTGTGGATCTCTGGAACCTGGGCGAGGCATTTAAGGCATGGCTGGAAGAGGCCTGCGTTTTCACTTCCACTCTGGTAGACCGCATTGTCACGGGGTATCCCAGAGACAATGAGCAGGAAGAATGGGAGGCGCTTGGGTATGAGGACCGTCTTCTGGTGACGGGCGAGCCCTTTGCCCTCTGGGTCATCGAAAGCCCGAAAGACATAAGCGGAGAACTTCCGCTGCCCCAGGCAGGGCTTCCCGTGGTCTTTACGGAAAACCAGAAGCCCTATAAACAGAGAAAGGTGCGCATTTTAAACGGCGCCCACACCTCTTTTGTGCTGGCTTCCTACCTGTGCGGCAATGATATCGTAAAGGAGTCCATGGAGGATGAAGATATCCGCAAGTTCATGGAGGGGACGATTTTTGACGAGGTGATTCCCACATTGACCCTGCCGGAGGAGGAACTGAAAGCATTTGCCGGGGAGGTCATAAACCGGTTCAACAATCCCTATGTAAAACATGCGCTGCTTTCCATTTCCCTGAATTCCGTGTCCAAATGGCGGGCCAGGTGCATGCCCAGCCTTTTGAGATATGCGGAAAAATTCGGCAGGCTGCCAAAGCGGCTGACCTTTTCCCTGGCGGCGCTGATGGCGTTCTATCACGGAACGGAGATCCGGGACAAAGCGCTGATCGGGCACAGGGACGGGCAGGAGTACAGGATCCTGGATGATGGGAAAGTGCTGGAATTCTTCCGGGACAACTGTGGGAAAGACAGCAGGACGCTTACGGAGGCGTTTCTGGGCAGAGAGGATTTCTTCGGGCAGGATCTGAACCGGACGGAGGGACTGACCGAAGCTGTGGCCGGATATCTGGAGGATATCAGGGAGAATGGCATGAGGGCGGCGTTATGCAGGATTTCATAAGGATTCATGAAAGGGACAATGTAGCGGTGGCCCTGCGGGACATTGCGGCAGGAACCAGGGTGAGGGTGCCTGGGGATGCTGCGGCGGGAACCAGGGTGAGGGTGCCTGGGGACACTGCGGCGGGAACCGGGGTGAGGGTGTCTGGGGACGCTGCGGCGGGAACCGGGGTGAGCATGTCTGGGGACACTGCCTGGCAGCAGGAGCAGGGAGGGATGACCACTGCCTTGGAGGATATTCCCGCCGGGCATAAGGTGGCAATCTGCCATATTCCCGCGGGAGGCCAGGTCATCAAGTACGGCTACTGCATCGGCAGCGCGAAAGCGGAAATCCCCGCGGGCTCCTGGGTTCATACCCATAACCTGGGGACTGCGCTGGGGGACTTGCTGGAGTACGAGTACAGGCCGGTTTGGGAGGGCGGAGAGGGAAGTCCTGCCAACAAGGAGAGCGGCACTGCCGGAGAGGGATGTCCTGCAAATGGAGAGAGTGGCACTGCCGGAGAGGGATGCCCTGTCGATGGGAAGAGCGGCACTGCCGGGGACAAAAGTCCTGCCAGTGGAAAATCCCGTCTTGCCTTTCAGGGGTTTCGGCGTCCGGACGGCAAGGTGGGCGTGCGCAATGAAATCTGGATCATCCCTACTGTGGGCTGTGTGAACAATGTGGCTACCGCCATCGCGAGGCAGGCCAACGACTGGCTGGCGGATATGCGAAGTGCCATAAGCGGTTCCAGGTGCTGTGGGAGTCAATCTGCCGCTGGCGTTGGGACTTGTCCTGAGGCTGGGGCCGAAACCGGAGTTGAGGTCTGTCCTGAGGGAGGGGCCGAAACCGGAACTGAGGTCTGCCCTGAGGCTGGGGCCGAAACCGGAGTTGAGGTCTGTCCTGAGGGAGGGGCCGAAACCGGAGCTGAGGTCTGCCCTGAGGCCGTCACCCAAATCGGAACTGAGGCTTTTGAGGCTGCTGCAAAGGCTTGTTCTGAGGCTGCTTCCGATGCTGCCCCGGGATGCACCGTAGACGAAGTCATCGCATTCCCTCACCCCTACGGCTGTTCCCAGATGGGAGAAGACCAGGAGTATACCAGGAAGATTTTGACCGATTTGGTCAAACATCCTAACGCTGGCGGTGTCCTTGTGCTGGGACTGGGCTGCGAGAACAGCAATATCGATGTGCTGAAGCCTTACATTGGCCCATACGATGAGGACAGGGTGAAATTCCTGGTCTCCCAGGAGTGCCAGGACGAGGTGGCCCAGGGACTGGAAATGGTGAAAGGCCTTATCGGGTATGCGGCAGCTTTTAAGAGGGAGCCTATAAGTGCCGGCGAACTGGTTATCGGCCTGAAGTGCGGCGGCAGCGACGGCCTGTCCGGCATTACGGCGAACCCTCTGGTAGGCCGCTTTTCCGACAGGCTGATAGCCTGCGGCGGCACCAGCATTCTCACGGAAGTGCCTGAAATGTTCGGCGCAGAGACCATCCTCATGAACCGCTGCGCCAACGAGGAACTGTTCCGCCAGACCGTGGCGCTGATCAACGACTTCAAGAATTACTTCAAGAGCCACGGCCAGACCATCTACGAGAACCCCTCTCCGGGAAATAAAAAAGGAGGGATCTCCACCCTGGAGGACAAATCCTTAGGCTGCACCCAGAAGTCCGGAAGCGCTCTGGTGCAGGGGGTGGTGCCCTATGGAGGGACAGTGGAGGCAAAAGGCTTAAACCTCCTAAGTGCTCCGGGAAACGACCTGGTGGCCGCCACGGCCCTGGCCGCGGCCGGGGCGCAGATCGTCCTGTTTACCACAGGCCGGGGCACGCCCTTTGCGTCTCCGGTGCCCACGGTAAAGATTTCCACCAATTCCGCCCTGGCCGGGAAGAAATCCAACTGGATCGACTTCAACGCAGGCGTGCTGGCGGAGGAGGACGGCAGCATGGAGAGGGAGACGGAGGAACTGCTTGCCTATGTGCTGGAGGTGGCCTCTGGCCGGAAAGTCCGCAGCGAGGAGGCGGGCTACCACGACATGGCCATCTTCAAACAGGGGGTGACGCTCTAAAAAGTCTTTGAATTTCTGCCTGAAATGGAGTAGGATAGAGGCAGGAGGAATGAGCGACATGACAAAGAGACCAATCATAAAAAAAGAGAATGTGAAGACCCTGTTCGAGTCCCCCTATCTGCGGGTGGCAGACCTGCAGTACGCCCCGGGGAAGCACTATTACGACGCCACCAGGCGGGATATGGAGGACCTTACCGCGGTAAAGTCGGATCAGGAGTTCGATACCATGCTTGCGGATGCGGTGAGCTGCTTCGTCATCCTGGACGGGGAGGAGCCAAGGCTATTGCTGTCCTATGAATTCCGCTACCCCGCGGGCCAGTACCTGCTCAGCGTGCCCGCGGGCCTCATAGACGAGGAGGACAGGGAGAGGCCGGACGTCCTGGTGTCTACCGCCATCCGGGAGATTCGGGAGGAGACCGGGCTGGAGGTTCGGGACACCGACACTGTCAAAGTGGTGAACCCGCTGGTGTTTTCTACGCCTGGCCTGACGGACGAGAGCAATGCGTTGATCTGTGCCGTGCTGCGTTCTGCCAAGCTTGATGACCTGTCCCAGGAGGGGGCCGTAGGCTCCGAGCAGTTTGACGGCTTCTGCCTCTTGACCAAAGCCCAGGCCAGAGAGCTGCTGAAAAAGGGCCGGGACCAGCGCGGGAAATTCTACCCTCTGTATACCTGGGCTGCGTTGATGTATTTCGTGTCGGACATGTGGCTGGAAGCGTGAACGGAGCGAAAAGCTGTTGCATGTGCTGGCTGCGCCGGCACGTCAGGAAAGGGGCAGGAAAGAGAGCGGTATAGATGAAGAACTACACCCAGGTCTACGTAAAAAACAGCATAGAGGCGGCAGAAACCTATTGCAGGGCATTTGGCGCCGAGATAACATTTGAGATTAAAAATGACAGTGGCACCGCCTATGAACACTGTGAATTATCGGTCAATGGGGACGGCTTCCTGGCCATAGGCGAGGCAAAGAATCCCTGCGATATAGAGCTTGTCCACAAAATGAAATGGGAGACAATGACCTTTAACGTATTTGAGATGGGGACCGAAGAGAGCGTCCGGCGGGCATTTGACGTCCTGCGCGACGGCGGGGTGGTGCTGGAGGCAATCCATGAGCTGCCATGGAGCAAATGCTGTGCCACCGTTATCGACAGGTATGGCGTGTGCTGGTGGATTTCCATATAACGACTGAAAAAGGGAATTTCTTCTAAGCTTTTCCAAGACAAGACTGAGACAGAAAACCGAAAGATGGAGGAATGCATTTCATGAAAATGTTGAAAATCAATGAAAACCTGCCGGAGGCATCGGCCATCGGCCTGGGATGCATGCGGATTACCGGCCTGGGCAGCAGCAAGGCTGTGCAGGAGCTGGTGGAGGCTTCCATGGAGGCGGGCATCAATTTCTTCGACCATGCGGACATCTACGCAGGGGGAGAGGCGGAGAGCCGGTTCGGGGAGATACTGACCCCGGAATTGCGCAGCCGCATGGTGATACAGACCAAGTGCGCTATCCGCCCCGGCATCTGCTATGACTTTTCCAAGGAACACATATTGGAGTCCGTGGACGGCAGCCTGAAGCGTCTTAAGACCGATTACGTCGATATTCTGCTGCTGCACCGCCCGGACGCGCTGATGGAGCCGGAGGAGGTGGCGGAGGCTTTCGACATCCTGAAAAAGGCCGGAAAAGTCCGCGCCTTTGGCGTCAGCAACCATAATCCCATGCAGATAGAGCTGCTGAACAGCTGCCTGGCGGAGCCCCTGTGCGTGAACCAGATACAGTATTCCGTGGCCCATTGCCCTACCATTGACGCAGGGCTCAATGTGAATATCTGTAATGACGCGGGCTGCAGCAGGGACGGCAGCGTGATCGAATATTGCAGATTGAAGAAAATGACTATACAGGCATGGTCACCTTTCCTCTACGGCATGTTCGAGGGCGTCTACATCGGAAACGAGAAATTCCCGGAGCTGAACCGGGTCATGGACCGCCTGGCGGAAGAATATCATGTGACGCCCAATGCCATCGCCGTGGCGTGGATCATGCGCCATCCCGCCCATATCCAGACCATCGTGGGCAGCACCAATGCACAGCGTGTGCGGGATGTCTGCAAGGCCTCCGATATCTGCCTGACCAGGGACGAATGGTATGAGATGTACCTGGCAGCGGGGAAGAAGCTGCCGTAAGCCGCTCTAGGCTGCGCTCGGCCAGGCCCGCGCCCGGAACTTTACGCCCTGTTCAGCCCGCTATGGGGCGTCAGGCCCACCGGTTCCGGGCCGGGGGCAGAGCGGCGGAGCAGCCACCGCCGCCAGCGTCAACGTAAAGCGGATCGTGGTCAGCGTGACGCCGGCCTCCCTGTCCGCATCCCCGCCTCGAGGGGCCTCCGGGAGAGCCTGGGCCGTCAGGGAGCCGCCCATGGCTTCCGCCAGTGATTTCGCTATGGTCAGCCCCAGCCCCGTGCCGCCTTTGCTCCGGGAGACATCGTTTCTGTAAAAACGATTAAAAAGATTCGGGACATCATTCTCCCTGATTTCCGCCGAATCATTTTCAAAAAGAACCTGAACCTGCCCACAGCTTTCCCCCATGCGGATGTCCAGATAGCTGTGGGCATATTTTCTTACGTTTGTGAGCATGTTCGCGAAGATGCGCTGACAGGCATCCCTGTTCCCCTGTGCCATCACAGGATGCTCCGGCAAGCGGCTTTCCAGAGAGAACCCCTCTCTTTCCAGGGAACCGTAATTGTCCGCAAGACTCTCCCGCAGCAGCCTGCACACGTCCAGCTGCTCCAGCTCCAGCGAGAAATCCATGCCGTTTACCCGGGAAAAAGCATAGAACTGGGAGACCAGATGCTCCATGGAGCGCGCGCCCCGCTCCAGCACGTCCAGGGACTCCTCCAGCTGGAAAGAGGCATTCCCGGAGGGAGCTTTCAGCCATTTCAGATACCCCAGAATGACCGTCAGCGGCGTGCGCAGATCGTGGCTGATGTTTTCAATCTGCTGCTGGAACTCCCGCTCCCGCTTCTTATAGGTCATCCGCTCCCTGCGGATCTGCTCCAGAGCGCCATTGATGGATTCCATCAGCTGCTCCAGCCCCTTGTCCGGCAGGGGGAGATGGAGGATCTGGTTTTGGAGCAAATCACTCTGAATCTGCGAAAGCTCCCGGGCCGTCTCCTGCAGGGCACGTTCAAGCGCGAAATACCGAAAAGAAAAATATGCCGCAGCAATTATAAAGAATATCAGTCCCAAATCCTGTATCCGAAAAAAATCTCCCATCTTCATCCCCCATATAAAAGCGCTTCTGCCCTAAATGTCCTTTTTCCTCAATAATAGCATACCTGCCGCGCTGAACACAAGGATTCCCGCTGTGCCTGAGATGAGGCATCTGGCCATGCCCGCCCCGGTGTCCCATATGGTGACGCATTCCGACATGTTGACATTTGTCCCCGCCGGGATGAAGTTGGCGGGCATCCACATGGCCACGTCCATGAGGACATCCCCGCCAAAGGGCAGGACAATCCCGGCGAACAGCAGGATCTTGGGCAGGAACAGCATCACAGTCAGCCATGCCAGGACGCTGAAAAAGCTGTTCTCAAAGAAATCCAGCAGGACTACGGCCAGGATCAGGGAGCCGGTGGCAATCAGGGATATGGCAGGGACTTCCAGCAGCATATCCTGGATGGTGGTGGGGCCTGTGGCATGCAACAGAAGTTCGGCGCATCCGATGTATAAGGGCAATGCGACTGCCAGCATGACCAGGGAGGCCACAAAGCAGACCACGCACTTCCCGACCAGGAGCTGCATCCGGGAGATGCCATAGGCGATGCTGTTTCCCATGGTACCGTTCCTCCTGTCGGATTCGTAGAGCATGGCGGCCACATCAGCGGCCACGTAGCAGTACATCATGGGCACGGATACAAGCATGGAGTAGGAGAAAGAGGAAGAGCCGTACCGGAAATGCTCCACGTCTTTCATGAGGAACAGGGTCAGGTTCAGGAACAGGATGATTGCCAGCAGGCCGATGAAAACCCCGCGGAGCTCTTTGCTGTGTGCCGCTCTGTAGAGTTCGCTTTTGATGTAGTTCAGCATGATTCTTTCCCTCCGTTCTTTAGGTTCATGTAATAGTCCTCCAGGGAGGCGGACTTGCGCTCCAGCCCCAGGATGCAGAGCCCGTGCTCCATGGCCAGGCGGCTGTAGGCCTCAGGTTCCCGGCGGAAGCCGCGGATCTGGATGGTGCCCTCCGGGAGCACCCGCCAGTTTTCCTCCGGGAAATGCTTTGTCAGCAGGGCGGCGTACTTTTCCCTGTCGTCCACGGCGATGTCCAGGCGGTCTGCGCATCTTTCGTGCAGCTCCTGGGCGGATATCTCCTCCAAGAGCTTTCCCCTGCTCAGGAACCCGAACACGGTGGCGGTCTGCTGGAGCTCGGGCAGGATATGGCTGGACAGCAGGATGGTGATGTTCTTCTCTGTGTTCAGCCTATGGAGCAGGGCGCGCAGCTCTACGATGCCGCTGGGATCCAGGCCGTTGACCGGCTCGTCCAAAACCAATGCTGAGGGCTCTCCCAGCAGGGCGATGGCAAGGCCCAGCCGCTGCTTCTGGCCCAGGGAGAGGCGCTTGCATGTTTCCCGGCGCTTTTCCCGGATGTCCACGAGCTCCATGATCTCCTGTACCTTTTCCTTTCCAGGGATGCCCTTTTGGATGCGGTAGTATTCCAGGGTGCGCTCCACGGTCATGTTGGGGAAGAAGCCCGGACGCTCGATCATGACGCCCATCTGCCTGCGGCAGCGGAGAAGCTCCCGCTCCCCGGCCTGACCGAACAGGCGGATCTCCCCTGCGGTGGGGAAGACATGCCCTGCCAGGAGCTTCAAAAGGGTGGACTTGCCCGCGCCGTTGTCGCCGATCAGCCCGTAGATGCTCCCGGGGCTTACCCGCAGGCTTACCCCATCCAGCGCCAGGACGGAGCGGTATTTTTTTGTGACTTGATTTGCTTCTATGACGGAATCGTTCATTTCTGGCCTCCTTTACGCCGGGAGGTGTTCTGCCCGGCTGACATTTACCAGTATAGACCATGGGGGGTTAATAAGTCATAAAGAAGTTTTAAAGATGTCGTAAAGATTTCCCGATGTGATGACCATTTTTATATTCAGGGCTGTATGGCATTGGTGCAACAATTAATGGGTTGTATATGCTTTGTCACAGGTACGCAATCCGTCTATGTGTTCAAATAAGTCCGGCTTAATCGGTGCACCTAATGGGTCTAAAATATGCCTTTGCAGAAAGGGATGAAATATTCGTTATCCTGACTAATTACCAGGATAAACTTACAAAGTTACAAAAATGTTAAATACCATCCGAAAAAAGAATAGGGTATCGTATTCTTTTTTTCGGCCATATCTGATATACTCGTTTTAGAATATTTATAACAAATGAAAAGGAGCAGATATGGCAAAGAAGTCAACCCGTCTGGAAGCGTTACAAAATATATTTGAAGAAAATGGCATTTCACCTGACACAATAGAACTGAATGATTCCCTGATACAGGATATCAAGAAGTGTGCGGACATGGTGCCGGATTACAGGCATCCTTCTTATACGAAGCACCTTTTAGGCGACATCATCATGATCGTCTTCTTCGCAGTCCTTGGAAATGCAGACGAATGGGGAGAGATAGAAAGCTTTGCCAAAAGGAAAGAGAAATGGTTGCGCAGATATCTGGAGCTGCCATTCGGGATCCCGACAGATGATACTTACCGTGTGGTGATGGGAAACATCAATACAGAACACTTCTATCAGGTCACGGTACAGATGCTGCTCCATATGATAGAGAACATCGTGTCACTGTCAGGGAAACAGGACTGTATCCATAAAAAGAGCATAGTATCTGTGGACGGGAAAGAAAGCAGAGGATCTAAGAGGAAGTCAGGGGAACATGTGGAAGTGAGGGCCCTGCAGACCCTGAATGTATATTCAAATGACTACGGGATATGCCTGGCACAGAAATTCATCGAAGAGAAGACAAATGAGATACCGGCAGCACAGGAACTGCTGCGTCTTATGGACCTGCGGGACACGATAGTGACGGCAGACGCCATGAACTGCCAGAAAGAGACTGTCGCGGCAATCGTCTCCAGGAAAGGGGACTATGTTCTTGCACTGAAAGGGAACCAGCAACTCTTCCATGAGGAAGTGAGGTCCTATTTTGAAGAGGGCGTACTGGAGAGACTGAAAGGGAAAGAAGGCTGTTACAAAAGGACAGTGGAACCGGAGCATGGCGGGAGCGCAGTTCGGGAATACTACATTACAGAGGATACAGGATGGTACAGCGAGAGGGAAAAGTGGAAGAAGCTCAGGAGCTTCGGGATGGTGCATAAGGTCCTGAAGAAAACGGACGGGACAAAGGAAGAGGAATACCGATATTACATATGCAGCATCGGGGAGGATGCGGATGAATTCGAACGTGCAGCGAGAGGCCATTGGGGAGTGGAGGCCAAGCTGCACTGGCATCTTGATTTCACTTTCTGCGATGACAAGAACACAAGCATGGGGAAGACAGGCGCAAAAAACCTGCAGATCATGAAGAAGATAGCCCTGGCTATCTTAGGGTTAGTAAAAGAAAGCTATAAGTTAAGCATGAAACGGATTCGGTATGAACTGTCCCTGGATTATGAAAACGAGATAGAAAAGATGCTGTCCATGCTGGATATGGACAGCATAAGCAAAGCACTGGAATCGAAAGGGAAATCTCCCATAAAATAGAGCATATCTTTATATTTTTACGCGGCACCTTAGATGGTGCTGCGTTGCATAACAGTTTATAAGTTTAACCTGACTAATTACAAGTAATACTTGACAGGCTAAAATGAATATAATAAAATGTAAAAAGGAAAGGTACTTTCCAAATAAATAGTATAAAAAGGGCGTACGTGCTTCTTGGGAGCCGGGATACGTAGACCAAACTGACGGACTGTGGATGCGTTCGTTAAATGTTGTGTGGGATAATGGCAATTACGAGAATATATGTTTTATTGGTTGTCTATTTACCATAGATGGAGTAGATACTGCTGGTGTTAGCTGCACAGCCAGCTTTGAGTAAAAATGAAAATGAAGAATAAAAAGTGGTTTTTAAGTATTGGCATTGGTATCTGTATTCTTTTCTTGGGAATTATGTGCTTCGTAATTCAGAAAACTGGAAAATCCAGAGAAGAAGAGGCAGGCTTTGTAAAGCAACTCACTGATATCGAAAAAGAAGAATTATATCATGATTATGTGGAAAAGACCTTAGCTTTGATGCTTAAACGCACGGGCAAAGTTTTGGATTGTGAAGTGGATATAAACTATTCGGAAAGCAAGATTGCTGGAGTCGACATTAAGTTTACTGTACCTGAGGGAAGTATTGAAAATGATACCTTGCGGACAGATATATCAGAGAGCATTTCAAGAGCGCTTAACATTAGTGCGGAAAGTATTACAGTATCAGAATCAAAGAATCTTTTTCCATAAAAGGAATCAGCGGGTTTCAGAGCATTCTGGAACCCGTTGTGTATGCCGATGAGGCATTCAAATTTGACTTCATTTTTCCGAAAGAGTTCTTCTTTCATTTAACAGGGTAAGGGCAAGTCAGCAGAAGCCAGCAGGGGTTTCTATAGAAAACCTCATTTTCCTCAATTGTCGAAAAATCATAAATGTTAACGGAAACGGTAAATAAGCGTCCGAGGAGGATGAGGCGCGGTAGGGCTACCCCAGCCGGAAGCCGATACCGTACACGGTCTGGATGTATTCCTGGGTGGCATCGGCTTCCCGGATCTTCCGGCGCAGATTGCTTACATGGACGTTCACGGTATTGTTTTCTCCGTAGTAGCCGCCCTCCCAGACCAGTTCGTAAAGCCTCTCCCGGGAATAGACCTTTTCCGGGGACTGGAGGAAGAGGTGGAGGAGCTTGTATTCATGGGCGGTCAGGGACAGTTCTCTGTCGTTTACCAGCACCCGGCGGGAGTCGGGATAGAGTTTTAGATTTCGGTAGACCAGCATTTCCGGCTGCTGCCTGGAGGGGCCGGCGCTGCCTGCCCGCCGGAGAGCAGCCAGGATCCGGGCGGTCACCTCCTGGGGCTCAAAGGGCTTTGTGATATAATCGTCCGCCCCGTTTTTCAGGAGGGCTACCTTGTCATCCAGGGCGCTTTTGGCGGAGAGTATCAGGATGGGGAAGCTGCAGCGCTTCTCCTCCCGGAGTTTCTCCAACAGTTCTTCTCCGGACAGGCCGGGCAGCATGAGGTCTAAGAGGAGCAGGTCTGGCTCCTCCCGTTCTATGAGGGACAGGGCTTCCGTCCCGGAGAATGCCTGGAGGGTCTGATAACCCTCGGCTTCCAGTATCCTGGACAGCAGGCGGCTGATGTCCGCCTCATCCTCTGCAATTAGGATTTTGTGCCGCATGTGTTCCCCCTTACGTAAAAAGCTGTTCTTCCTGCCGAATCATCATGACAATGCTTGCCTCATAGGCATTGCGGGCTGCCTCCGCCTGACGCTCCTCGGTCCAGTCCCTGATTTCCTGTGTCTGTACCTGCACTTCTTCTCTACGCCGCTCCTTTATGAACTGTGCGGTCTGCTTACGGTTATGCCATTCCTTAGTCAGGCGCTCATGCTCCAGCCAGTTTTTCAGGATCTTATTCTTCAACAGTTTATCCTGCAGCCGCTTGGCCTCTGCGCGCTTTTTGAGATATTCTTTCAGAAGCTTTTTTCGGCGGGCTTTTTTCGCGGCTTCCTCGGCCATCCGTCTGCGCTGGGCCGCTCTTCTGGCGCGGGCGTCGTCCTGGACGCCAAAGGCGTAGCCGTAGCATTTTTCCCAGGTGTCGTCTATGTGGATCAATACGAATCTGGGCGCGTGGCCGTATACATTGGCAGCCTTGTTCCTGGCCAGATAGTCCAGAACCTGCTGTTCGAAGAGCGGGTCCGCCTGCATCCGCCGGTAGGCGGCGTCCGTGATGTCAATGAGCCAGTCTACTCGCTTCTGGGAGGGATGGGTGTAGAGGTTCTTGATTTTATCATGAATATACAGCTTGTATTCTGTCAGGGACATGTCTTTCGGGGAAAGCAGAAACTTCTCCAGCATGGCATCAGAGAAGCTGCTGTCCGTTTTTTCCCTGCCGTTTACGCAGGAGCGCTGTGTACTGTCCAATCCTGTCCCTGCAGCATAACCTGCTTCGATCATATTTGCCATAGTCATTCCCCTTTCCCGGTCTATATGCAGACTGCCTCTATGCCGCTTTCGACGGCACATACAACGGAACTGTTCCGCTGCCATGGCTGCCATGGGCAATCGGTGCAGCCGAATCGCCACAGCTTTCGGAACTTCTTCTGACATTTATATCGGAGACAGAAAGGGCATATCTTAATGCCGATGGAATGAAATGTTCGGATAGCGGTATGAGCCGCAGGGGGTTGGGGCTGTCCCATGGCGTCAGGGCTAACGGCGCAGAACGCGAAAGGTTCTTTCGCCTATTTGCTCATGACAAGTACTCTAGGATTCAGAGCTGTCTTTCCAGTAGAGTTCTGCTTTTTCCCGGGCCTCCTCATGGCCCATATTCTTTTTATCCATAAGGCTCCGGACGGCGGCATCTCTTGACGCGCCGAGTTCCCGGCAAAGCTCAACGAGCAATTTGGTACTGTTTTCTTCTGCTGCGTCGGCGCGTCTTTTTTCCTTGCTGGCTAATTTCTGCGCGCTGTCGGCGCGTCTTTTTTCCTCGCCGGCTAGTTTTTGTGCCTCATCAGCCAGTTTTTGTGTGCTGTCAGCGCGTCTTTTTTCTTCGTCAGCCAGTTTCTGCGCGCTGTCGGCCCGCGCTCTCTCAGCCTCGGTCTTCCTCCGCTCAGCCTGTATGTCCATCTTCTCCATATCCGCAAATAATTCTCCCATTTTCTTTTCCCTCACCTTGTCAGTCAGCCGCTCCGTCTCCGGTACAGGTACATTCATCTTTAGCAAAAAGGCGCACAGTACATCCGCGATTACATCTACCAGATGGCCGGGGGAATCCCGCAGAATCGCTTCGATCTCACTGCCCGGAAGATTCCGGAAATTCTCGATGTCCTCCGCTGTCTGGAGCTTGTTGATTAGCATGACCAGCGATATCTCATCTTTCTTCTCCATCAGCGCTTCATTGCTGTAGTCCCGCAGGGGCACCAGATAATAGGTAAAGTCCGGAAGATACTTTCCGAATGCCTCTCCCTCCCGCACGCGGCTTTTGAAATCCAGGGGCACATTCCACTTTCTGGCTCCCTCATAGTATATGATGGGCAGAATGGGCGGGTACAGAAAATCCTCTCTCCTTGACACGCCTTTCCGGATGCTTTCCGCCTCTTTCTCATAGGCGTTCCAAATGTACACCATATAGCGGAACACCTGCATACACACATTGTAATCCGGCGCTGTCTTATGCTCTATCAGGGACACCAGGAAGAAAGGGGCAGTTCCTCCCTCTATGTGCACCCGCTTTACCCTGTCGGAATTCCGTTCCTCTGCAAACAGCGTCACATATTGCTCGGAAACATCCTCGATATCTTCCGGCTTCACATCCTTTAGACAGGGCAAATCCACATAGTCACGCAAAAACTGGGAACAGAGCGTGGGATCATCGAAGATGACCTTACTGCTGCTGTCCCGAATCCGGGAATTCAGCACCATATCCCTGGGCTCTGCCGCCCTGTGCAGACCCGGAGCCGCCGAAGTCACAGGTGTTCTTTTCTTCCTGATTTTTTTGTTTTTCTTTTTTGTCTGTTTCATACACACCTCCCGGCCAGGCAGATGGGAAACAAACAATATCACTTTTTTCCGCGTCTGCCTGCTTGTTCAATTATGAATGGGTTACTTCAGGCAAAACGCCCTGATCCATGGCTTCCGCAGGAAGCCGGATAGTACATGGCAGAAAGCTGTAACTGACAGCTTATGCCGTTATGAAAAATAGATTTTTTGAAGTGGTTTCATCATATCATATGAAAATCGGAATTGCAACACATTTTTGGCAGTATCGATGGCTGCCCATAGAATGCAGTTACTGCTCACGGCTTCGCCGCTTATAGCAATATGATGCACACATACAACTTAAAAGTAGAATTCGATTGTATGGCGTCTGCTGTCTCGTATTTTTGGCATAAAATGCGCACGAAAACACTTTCGGAACTACCTGTGAACGAGTAACCTTTGTAGTCTCATGTGAGATGATCACAGGTGAAAAAATTTGATTTATCCCGGAAATCATGGTATGATGGAGAAAAGATTTCAGAAAGGGGATAATTCGTATATGAAAAGATATGTTATGGCTGCATAGCACTGGCTATTGCAGAGAACAATTGCTATAGCCAATGCTATTCCTGAAAATAAAAGTTTGGGGAGGCAGACATGGGCTATACAAGAGCAGAAGAAATTCTGCCCGCTGAGATAATTGAGCTGATACAGCAGTATGTTGACGGAGAGAGTATTTATATCCCTCGCAGATCGTCACACAGACAGGAGTGGGGGACGGGCACACAGACGAAACAGGAACTTTTGAGGCGTGACGGACAGATTTACGAGGACTATCTTGCGGGAAGCAGGACGGCGGAATTGGCCTGTAAATACTATCTGTCAGAGAAGAGCATACAGCGTATTCTGAGAAAAATGAGAACACAATAGGCATATCCGGACGGCTGATTGTCCGTAAAAATATGAGCTGATACTCGGTATTGGCTCATGTTTTTTTGGAAAAAAGCGCGAGGTGGAGAGCGGGATTAAAATGTGTTACGCTATACCGCAGAGAGAGTCGCGGTCTGATTCCCGCGGGCAATGAGCCGAGCGGATGGGCCAGCATTCATTTGGTGAATGCCGCGAGGGTCACATCCCCTGCCGCTTGCAGCGCTACAAGCCTGATGCCCTGTTGTTAGCAGCGGGGGGACTGGGAAAGAGTGAAGGAGGAGATATCATAGAACACGATACAGGGTTCTGTGATCAAACAATTATGATACAGTCATCTGAAACGTACATGCGGAATTTAAGACAATGGCTTCGGGATACGGCAGATTCCCCACTGGAAGAAATGTCTGCTTTCTTTACGAAGCGGCTGCATGATTATGAAGAACATATGTCAGTTTGGGAGGAATCTTACAGGGCCTTTTCCGAAAGCATACCTTCCAAGTGCCAAAGGATTTTAGACTTAGGATGCGGTACCGGCCTGGAGCTGGACAAGATATGGCAAAAGAATCCAGACATTGAAGTAACAGGTGTAGACTTATGCGCCGATATGCTGGACAAACTGCTTGCAAAACATCATGACAAACCCTTTACCGCAATATGTCAGGACTATTTTCAGTATGATTTTGGGCATGGTAAATGGGATGCGGTCATTTCTTTCGAGAGCCTGCATCATTTTCTGCCGGAACGCAAAAAGGAATTATATCGGAGGATTTACTGCAGTCTGAAAGAAAACGGCTTTTTTATCTTGGGAGACTACATTGCCTGCTGCAGTGAAGAAGAGGAGCTTTTGCGGGATGTATATCTGGACAGACGAAAGCACTCCGCCATACCGGAGAATTGCTATGTGCACTTTGACATTCCTCTGACTTTGGAACACGAAACAGAATTACTGGGAGACGCAGGATTTATAATTGAAAAAGTTCTGGATGGCAGCGCAACGATTATAATAGCCAGAAAGGGAGACTGACTGCGATATTTTGAAAGAAACTATGAAGAGAGGAGAAAGATATTTTATGACTACACCCGTTCATTTTGCATAGCATGGCTATTGCAAATAAAATGAAATCATGTAATAGCTCATGCATCGCGACGTAAAAAGAGCAGGAGATGCAAATGTGCTATTTCAAGAAAATGGAGTATGAAATTACTCTGAAAGATTCCTTTTGGATAACCAAAAGCTGCCCCAAATGCGGCAGAAAGACCCATTACAGAAACACAAAGAAATTCCGCGTCAATGCCAATGGGAACAAACTGGACGTCTGGCTGATCTATCAATGCGAAGAGTGCAAACATACGCTCAATCTTGCCATTTATGAACGGAAGAAAGTGTCTTCCATATCAAAAGAAGAATATCAGCGCTTTTTGGACAATGAGGAACAGCTTGCCGAAATGTATGGCAGAGATATGCGGTTATTTCGGGCCAATAAAGCGGACATTGATCTGGACAGCCTGCATTATGACTTTGTGAAGCGGCATGAAACCACAGAAAACAGTGGAATTGGAGAGCGGATTCTGATCACAATAACAAATCCCTATCAATGGAAGATCCGCTGGGAAAAGCAGATTGCCGCGGTTCTGGGATTGTCCCGAAGTCAGGTGAAAGGCCTGTTGGAGACAGGGGAGATAGAATTAACGGCGGAACTGCCAAAGTCTCTTTCTTTCAGTGTCAAAGCTTTCCGACTCCCTGCGGATACATAAAGGCGGGGAATAAAAGATGACGGACTGGAGCAGTTGGATCACAAAGTGGACAGACATGTAATGAACGGCGGTCAGGCTGATCTGAAAGCAGGATTGCCGGGTATAGGATATCGGGGGCAGGTGTCTGCCCCCGATATTGCGATTCCGGCCCAAATTCTGACTGCCCATGGATTTGCCGCGCAGGGCATAGCCCACGTCCTGAGGGGCCGAGATATGATAGCCGCCCTTGTGGGATATCTCGCAGCCGTTGTTGAAAGGGGTGTCCAGGCTTTGGTTCCAGTCGGCCTGCCTGGTGTCGATGCGATAGCCGCACTGCCTGGGCGTCACCTGGAAGCGGGCGCTGTCGAAGAGATAGAACTTGAACTCGGGTCCGATCACATAAATCGTGTGTCTGCGATGTCTTAGCATCTTGGCATCAGCGGATGAAATGCTCAGTGCATCTGTCGCAGACAATACAAGCCCGGATGTCTGGAAGTCCGGCAACCATTTCTCTGCCTGGCCTCCTTTTTGAATGTGGTAGTATACCGGCATGACGTGAGTTATTTACATGCATAATTGAGGTCAAATTTGTGGATTTCGGGGTTAATTCTCCATATTAACTCTATCTAGGACTATAATTAAGAAATAAAATTCTGGAAGACGATAGAAGTTGATTGTGGTTGTAATTGCAAACAGGAAAAGGAAATGGTAGAATTTGAAGATAGAAGATGCGATTCAAAAACCAGAGGTTATAAAGCTGGCGGCAGAGGCCTATGGAATTACAGGAGGATCTCCATATGAACTGATACAGGAAACTATAGAGTGGCTGACTGACTGCTATCAGAAAACTGGAGATGTTATGTGTGCAAAAGCCGCCTGCCAGACAGCAAAGGCTTATAGCGAAATGGAACATCGGTTGAAGCCGAACGCCTCACAGATGGGGGAGGCTTTGGGAAGATGGCCCAGGAGCGCTGTAAAAGAAGAGAACATCAGATGGGTGATTCAGGACATTTTGTATAGAGTTAATTATGGGATACATGGCTGTAAATTTTACCGGAAAGGGAGGAATGGGGCAGTCTTTGAACTTCTGGTACTGAAAGAGGGGGCATGGCTTTTGGATCTGGAACGGAAGCGAATCTATAGATTTGAGGGATAAGAAAAGCTTTAAGTTCATAAAAGATATAACTTAAGGGGAACGGGATATGATTTGTATTGCGATCTGTGACGATGATGTGAAAGAAGCCGAAAGAGTCAGTTGGTTGGTGGAAAGATGCTGCAGAAAAAGGAAAGTGACATGCAGGAAAGAGATGTTTCATAATAGCAGTTCCCTTTTTTATGAGGTGGAAGAAGGGAGATATTACGATATTCTTCTTTTGGATATAGAAATGCCGGACATAAATGGGATAGAGCTGACGAATAAAGTTAAGAAGTACCTTCCAGATGCAATTACTATTTTTGTGACGTCTTATGAGCAATATGTATATAAGTCTTTTGAAGTACAGCCGTACCGCTTTATTCCTAAAAGAAATGCTGGAAATATGCTGCCTGCTGCAGTGGAGGATGCATTAGGGCTGGCTTTGAAGAGAGAGGGCAAATTCTATATTGCGGAAAACCAGAAGATGCTGGAAAAAATACCGCTTAAGAGCATTACGTATATCTGGCATCGGGAGAAATACGCCTATATAGAAAAGTCAAACAGAGAGCATACCAAGGTGCGCAAGACCCTCAGGCAGGTGTATAAAGAGCTGCCTGAGGAAGACTTTGCATGGGTAGATCGGGGGTGCATCGTAAATCTGGCACAAATACTTAGGATTACTGGAGAGGGCATCATCCTGGCAGACGGGACGCAATTAGGAGTAGGACGGGAAAGAATCGCAGAATTAAAAGACAGGCTGAGGAAATATTGGGTAAGCGGAGAGGGGCTGCAATGACAGCAATACTGGCAGAGGTGGTAGATATTATTTGTACCGTTAATGAGGCTTTTTGGATATGGAGGCTGGTGGATCTGCTTTATGAGAGGAGAAAACACTTTTTGAGAGACAATAAATGGCTGCTTCCCGGGACGATGATGGCAGTAATGGTTCTGGTGATATTTATAATGAATCAATATGTTCTGGTCTCGGTGTATACAGTTTTGGTTCTCCTGGGAGTGAATACAGTACTTGCCTGTGTTTTTTGGAATTGTGATATATTTAATGCCATTGCGGTAGTTGGAGGATATTTTGCGCTGCTTTCGGCTGTCGGGGGAATGGAAGTGTCGCTGACGGGCATGATTGGAGGGGACGTATTAATACGTCAGACAACTGCGGAACAGGGATGGATTCGTATTGCCTATCAGCTTATAATGGGACCTGTCTGGTGGGGCATCTGTTATTTGCTATATACAGCGATAAAAAAGAAAAAAGTGCAATTATCCTATATGAGATATCTGACTTATATATTAGTGATATGGTGGATTGGATTTCCCTTTATCTTTTGTCAGATGCTGGAAAGCTTTAATATTACTCTTAACATATTGTGGTACTTTTTCTTGGTAATGGTTTCGGGAGGAATCGCTTTCGGGTATTATACGGTAAAAAACAGACAGATGAGGGAAAGAATGCGGATATTAGATGACCAGAACAGGATGTTAGATAACAAATATGCGCAGGTGAGCGAGTTCTATCATTCTAATGCAAAACAGTATCATGATATGTTCCATCATTTGAAAGTTGTACATTATATGCTGGAGGAGGGAAAGACAGAGCAGGCAATGAAATACATTGAAAGCCTGACCAAAGCAGAGAAACCGCGTTTCATGAAACAAAGAACGGGGATTGAGACCATTGATGTAATATTGAGCGAACTGGAGAGGCAGGCAGAAAATAAAGGAGTTTTGGTGTCAATGCAAACGCAGATCCTGCCCTATGATATGAATGTGGAAAATAGAGACTTATGCGCTCTCTTTGCAAATCTGATGGAAAATGCGCTGGAAGCGGCAGAAAAAGAGGTTCGTGTAGTCATTAAAAAAATGCAGGGAATGCTGCTGATTCAGGTATGGAATGACTGCAGCCAGATGCCCAGAAGAGAAAACGGACGATTTAGGACACATAAGCAGGATAAACGATACCATGGCTGGGGGACGCAGAGCATAGAAAGCGTGGTGAAAAAGTATGAAGGGAGTATAGAATATAAGCAACAGGCCGGAGAGTTCGGTGTAGATATATTGATAAATATTTGAGGGAAAAAGGTTGGAAACGACTCCGAAAGGGGGGAGCATTTCCAACCTTTTATTATTCTTCTGGGCTTAAGTGTTGAGGAAGTCTGGGCTGGTAATTATTTAAGGCAGAGGCTGTACCAGCACCTAGCTTAGCCATGGAGAGAGGCTAGGACATTATATAAACTGGAGGCCAAATATAAAGATATAAAGGTCATATAAACAATTAGAAGCAGAAATATAATATGCTCATATAGGGAGGTAAAGTGCAGCAATGAGTAAATGGATGAAGAAATACGGATTATTGGTCTGTGTTATAATAACTATTATTTTTGTGGTTTTGGAGAACAATGGATTTTTTGCCGGGAAAGCAGGGGAAAGCAAAGAAGCAGAAGCATCTTCTGACCAAGAGGTTCCCGGGGGAGAGAGCAGTTCTTATGCGATGGATATTCCATATGAATATAAAGCGGACATAAACGGACAAAACCAGATAGATGCCGCGATTAACGTACCCGATACGGTCAGGGAGGAGGGCTTCAAAAAGGCATCTGCCCGGATGGCAGAAGTGCCGGAGACATCCATACTTGCTTTATTAGAGGAGTATTATCATCCTTACGAGGGAGAAGAATATGAGTCTGACAGGCAGTACTTGGGGGAAGATGATCTTTGTTTGAACTTTTCGAAAGAATATCCAGAATTTTCCTTATATTGCCGTACAGCCTCCTATATCGGAATGGCATATCGAAATCAGGCCACGGAGGACTGCAACCAGGGAGCCTACACGATAGATCAGGACTTGCCGAATTTTCCATTGTCGGACTGTGACAGGCGTATAGAGGAATTGTTCCAGACATATGGGGTGGAGAGTAAGCTGCATATTGTGCACAACACCTTGGATTACAAGATAATGGAACGGGAAGCCCTGGAACTGCGCTCAGACGGAAGTCAGACAAAGCCTGATTATAAGTGGAGCAGAAATGATGACAGCTACTATTGTATGGTCTGGCAGATGTGTAATGGGATTCCTGTGACGCATGGGTACATGCTGACATCATATGCGGATATTCTGAATCGGGGAAGCCACAATCTGGTGTTGAATAAAGAAAGATTCCTGCAGATAAATATGACTGAGGTCTATGATATTCGATACAGCCAGGAGAGAGAGGCGCTTTTGGGGTTTGAAGAGGTTCTTGAACGTTATGCGCGGATTACAGAGGCAGCAGAAAATTATGCTATTAAGATTACGGATATAGCATTGCGCGTAACTGGTGTGAAAGAAAAGAGTGGGGAATATCGGATGGAGCCTATATGGATTTTTTATGGGATAAAAACATATGGGGAAGAGGGAATCAGTGCTCCGTTTGCCATAATGATAGATGCCGTGACAGGAGATGCGTTATGGGAGCTTTAAACAACAGCGATATTTGGAGGATGCTTAAAATTGATTTTGAAAGGGCGTTCCTTTCTGTGAGATTTGCATTAAGCGTGGCGATAGGGGTGTCTGTGTGCTATATAACGCTGTTATTCTGCGGACACCCTGGTCCAACGATCTATATGTTTGTGTACATGCACGACAGAAGCCTGATATTTCTGGCTCTCATTGCAGGCGTTTTGCCTTATTCCGCTTGCTTTTATGAGGACTTTCTTCATGGCAATATCCGCAATGTGCTGGGGCGCGTGGATGTGGGGGGATATGTTTTTTCAAAGTCCGCTGCGGCAGTGGCTTCATCTGTAGCGGCGTTCTTGATGGGAAAGCTGATATTCATAATTCTTTATTCCATCAGACATCCGGTCTGTCTGCCGGGGGTGCTGGATGCTCTGCCGGGTACCATGCTGTACAAAGGCTTCGTTGAAGAGGAACAGTATATGATATATTTTCTGCTGGTCTCTTTGCAGAAAGCGCTTTATTGCGGAGTGCTGTGTCAGGCGGTGATGCTGGTGTCTGTCTGGCTGCAGAATCTGTCGATTATGTTCAGTGTTCCGCTGGTAGTGTTCTATGTGGTGAACTTCCACTTTCGAAATATAACGGATATTGCCTGTCTGAACCTTGCGCGTATATTTGACGGAGTTACCAGGATATGGATGACAGATATACAGAATTTCATGTATGCACTGATGGCGGCGATGCTGTTGTATCTGCTCTTATTTCGTACAACGCTCTGGTCTATAAGGAGGAAAATATATCATGTATAGTATTTGGGGATATTATCGCCATCTGCTTCACAGAAACCTTGTATCCTGGAGAATGCTGTCCGTATTAATTCTGACGGTGCTGACTATGGATGCGTTTTTAACGGGATTAAGGAAGTATTGCCTTGACTTGGACATTAGGCTGAGCCAGTGGGGATTCGCATTTCTTTGGACCAATAAATATGTAGTGCTGAGTTTTCTGCTGATATACATTTTTGCAGTGTCAAACTTACCCTTGGACAGGGAGAGGGAAAGGTATTCCATTGCACGGATAGGAGTGTCCCGGTGGGCGGTGGCTCAGGGCTTGTACCTGATCAGCTTTGGATGGTTTTATGCTGTCTTTCTGCTGGTTATCCAGAATCTGCTTCTTTGCAGAGTGGCTCAGTGGAGCGCCAGCTGGGGAAGAGGCTGGATAATGCTGTCGGGCGGCGTAGCTGCCGGGTATGATATCTATGTCACCGTGCCCTATTTGGTGCTCTCCAATTACGAACCCCTGGAAGCAAATGCTCTTGCATTCATTATCTTGGGACTGTTATTGGGAATGATGGGGATGCTGGTCTTTTGGCTGAATTTTTATTTCAGAGCCGCAGGAGCTGCAGCAGGAAGCTTCATAATATTTTTGGGTCTGGCAGCGGTACGGTTCAGAAGCCTTATTCCCTATTCTCCGACAAATTGGATACAGCTGGAAAAACATTACAATATCCTGAACCCTGAGCAGCCGAAACCAGGCTATATGATAACTATGCTGCTTTTGCTGACGTTGTTTGAACTGCTCATGGCCAGGCGCAGGGTAGAGCGCACACAGGAAAATAACAGGAGGTAACATCATGCAGGAGTGTTGTTTGGAAGTGGAGGATGTGTCAAAAAAGTTTCAGGAGGGAATTGCCCTGAACCATATTTCCTTTCAAGCTGCAGGGGGCAGCATTACCGGATTTGTAGGCCACAATGGCTCAGGCAAGACGGTGCTTTTTAAGTGCATTTGCGGCTTTTATGCAGTCGCGGAAGGAGAGATTTTGATTAACGGAAAGGCAGTGGGCATCGGTGACGACATGCCCCGCAACATTGCCTTTACCATTGAAGAGCCGGCTTTCATCGGGCAGTATAGCGGACGGAAGAACCTGGAGTTTCTCTATGGGCTTCTGCACAGGAAAGATTCCCGGCGGATACAGGATGTTATGTCCGCGGTGAGGCTGGACTATCATAGCAGAAAAAAAGTTGCAAAGTATTCTCTGGGTATGAAGCAGCGCCTGGCCATTGCGCAGGTACTGATGGAGGAAATGCCTATCCTGATCATGGACGAACCCATGAATGGTCTGGACGGACAGGGGATCATGGAAGTGAGGGAACTGCTGTTGGAGGAGAAGAGAAAAGGAAAGCTCATTCTTTTGGCAAGCCACAATCGTGATGACATTGCCTATCTGTGCGATGCCATATATAAACTGGAAAATGGCTGTATGTCTGCAATCTCGTGAAGAGAGGAGGGCTCTGGCAGGCTTATCCTGGCCGGAAGCCGATGCCATATATGGTTCGGATATATATCTGGGCGGCATCGGCTTCTTTGATTTCCCTGTATGGGCTGCTCATATGGGGATTCTCTTTCGGAAACTTTTCCGGTGGGCTTTTGTCCTGACGGGAAATTGCCTCAGCGGATGAAATGGGTCCAGAGATGCTCCTCTTTATCCGGCAGGCCATAGGCCTCTTTTCCCAGGGCGATGCTCTTCATCAGGAAAGCCATGTTCTTTGCCAGGGTGCGCATGGTCTGCAGCCCCTCCTCGTCCTGGGCCGCTTCCCCCGGCCCTCTGCCGTGGACGCTGTTCCAGTACTGGCTGGAGGCTACGGGCATGCCGCTGATGGTGAAGAATTTGTTCAGTTCGTCAAAGGTGGCGGAAAGCCCGCCTCTCCTGGCCGCCACCACGCTGGCGCCGACTTTCATGGTCTTGTCGAAATGGGTGCTGTAGAAGAGCCTGGTCAGGAAAGCCACCAGAGTGGCGTTGGCAGAGGCGTAGTATACAGGACTTCCTACTACAAGGCCATCGCATTCCTGGAATTTCGGGGCGACTTCATTTACGATGTCATCGAACACGCATTTCCCCAGCTCCCCGCATCTGCCGCAGGCGATGCAGCTCCGGATGTCTTTCATGCCGATTTGTATGGTTTCTGTCTCGATGCCCTCTGCGGCAAAGGTCTTCTCCATCTCCTGCAGGGCGATGGAAGTGTTGCCCTTTGGACGGGGGCTTCCGTTGATCAGTAAGACTTTCATGATGTTACCTCCTGTTCTTATGATGCATTTATGTGAAACACTCCTGCTTTCTGCCTTGGCGGCAAGTCATGCCGATATCAGACGAATGGTTTCTTCCCTCACTTTCGGCATTGCCTGATTCTTATTCTATCATAATGAGAAGATTACCGCTATAGGCTTTAGAAGAGATTTTAAGATATTGAGAGCGTACATCACCAGCCGCCTGCGCCTAAACTGTAACAGCCGGGAGATTCTTTCATATTCTAATGTATAACAGGAAATCAGGAGAACCATCAATATGGCGATTGGATATTTGACCATACAGGCGCGGACTGCCCATGAGGCCATTCCGTTAGAGGGAGTACAGGTCAGGGTGCTGGACAGCCAGGGCAACAGCCTGTACCAGCTTTTTACGGACGAAAGCGGGGAGACCGGAACAGTGCCGCTGGAGACGCTGGACAAGAGCTTTTCCCAGAACCAGTACTATTCCGGGCTGCCCTATGCGAGCTACAATGTGCTGGCACAGAAAGCGGGCTTTGACACGATTTATGTCTCCAACATACCCATCTACGACCAGGAGACGGCGGTTCTGCCCCTGGCCATGATACCCATGCAGGAGAGGCAGCGGCGTCCGGCGGAGACCAGGATTTTTGTGGGAAAGCCCGCCGTGGCCATGCAGGAGAGTCGCAGCCAGGAGGGGCCTGCTGACGCGGGGGAGGATGCCCAGGGTGACAGGATACTGCGGCAGGTAGCTATTCCTAACCCCATCACGGTGCACCTGGGCCCTCCCGGCACAAATGCCGCCAATGTCCAAGTGTCTTTCCCGGACTATGTGAAGAACGTGGCCAGCAGTGAAATCTATCCCACCTGGCCGGAGGCAGCGCTGACCGCCAACATCTATGCCATTATTACCTTTGCTCTGAATCGGGTTTACACAGAATGGTATAGAGCCAAAGGATACAATTTCGATATCACGAACAGCACGGCCTACGACCAGAATTTCGTGTACGGACGGCCCATCTATGAATCCATCAGCAGGATCGTGGACAATATCTTCAATGAATACGTGCGCAGGCAAGGGCAGAACGTGCCTTATTTCACGTCGTTTTGCAATGGCACTACCGTCACCTGCGCCGGCATGTCCCAGTGGGGCACCGTGACCCTTGCGAACCGGGGATATACGCCTTTGCAAATCCTGCGCTCCTACTATCCAAAGGACATCGAACTGGTCACTACGGACATCATCACCGGGAGCCTCTCTTCCTATCCGGGGACGCCCCTGCGGGTAGGGAGCACGGGGCTGGACGTGCAGACCATCCAGACGTACCTGAACAGGATCCGCAGGAATTACCCCGCCATCCCGGCGATTACAGACCCGGAGGGCACTTTTGGGGAGAGCACCAGGGCCGCCGTGGCGAAATTCCAGAGCATCTTTGGCCTGTCTGCAGACGGCATCGTGGGGAAGTCCACCTGGTACAAGATTTCCAGCCTCTACAGCGCAGTGACCAGGCTGGCGGAGCTGGACAGCGAGGGGATTTCTCTGGGTATTGGAACAGTTCCGCCGAATGCAATCCTGCGCCAGGGCTCCAGAGGGCAGGATGTGATTACGCTGCAGTATCTGCTGGATGTGGCCTCGGAATACTACGCAAGCGTCCCGGCTCCTGACCAGGACGGGATCTTTGGCAGCGGCACCAGAGAGTCGGTGATGGCGTTCCAGAGGGCCATGAACATTGCGGCGGACGGTATCGTAGGCCAGGCCACCTGGAGGAAGCTGTATGACGTATACCACGGAATCGGCGAGAATGTGCCCATTCCGTCTCCCGGGCCGTCTCCCTCTCCGGGCCCGTCCTACACGGAATACACGGTGCAGCCTGGAGACAGCCTGTGGCTCATAGCCCAGAGGTACGGCACCACAGTGGAGGCTATCAAGAACCTGAACGGCCTGACCAGCGATGCGCTGGACGTAGGTCAGGTGCTGCGGATTCCCACGACCCAGACCAGCCCGTCTTACACGGAATACACAGTGCAGCCCGGAGACAGCCTGTGGCTTATTGCCCAGAGGTACGGCACCACAGTGGAGGCCATCAAGAGCCTGAACGGCCTGACCAGCGATGCGCTGGACGTAGGCCAGGTACTGCGGATTCCCACGGCTCAGTCGAGCGCGCTCCTGCAATACACGGTGCGGCCCGGAGATACGCTGTGGGTGATCGCCCGCAGATACGGTACCACAGTGGAAGCTATCAAGAGCCTGAACGGCCTGACCAGCGATCTGCTGAGCATCGGCCAGGTGCTTAAGATTCCTGCCAGGTAAGTTCCGGGAGAGGGGCAGTGCCGAATGCCCTGGCGGGAGGGGCAGGAGAAAAGCATGGCAGTAATACAGGAGGCCGGGACAGGGGAATTCTCCTGTCCCGGCCTCCGACTCACCGCGCAGACCTACAGATCATAATACCTCTGAAACTCCGCCGGGTGGGGAATCTGCTCCATCTGGCGCAACTCCTCCCGCTTTCTGGCCACCCAGATATCGATCAGCCTCTGGGGGAACACGCCGCCCTTTGTGAGATACCCATGGTCAGCCTCCAGGGCGTCCAGAGCCTCATCCAGGGATTTGGGCAGCCCCTTGATTTTTTTCTGCTCCTCCCGGGAAAGGGTATAGAGATTGAAGTCGTAAGGCCCCCATCCGTTTGCAGCCGGGTCTATCTGGTTCTCTATGCCGTCCAGCCCTGCCATCAGGATCGCCGCATAGGCGTAATAGGGATTGGCGGTGGCATCCGGGTTGCGCAGTTCGAAGCGCTTGGTCTCCGGGGACTTGGCATAGGCCGGAATCCGAATGACCGCGCTGCGGTTGGAGGTAGCGTAACCTATGGTCACCGGAGCCTCGAAGCCCGGCACCAGCCGCTTGAAAGAGTTGGTGGAGGGATTGGTAAAGGCGCATAGGGAGGCAATGTGCTTCAGCAGCCCGCCGATGAAATAATGCGCCGTTTGGCTTAAGCCCGAATAGCCATCTTCGTCATAGAAAAGAGGGAATCCGTTTTTAAACAGCAACATGTGCACATGCATGCCGCTGCCCGCCTCCTGATAGATGGGCTTGGGGAGGAAAGTGGCGGTCTTGCCCTCCTGGGCGGCCAGGTTCTTGATGATGTACTTGACGATCATGGTATTGTCCGCCATGACGGGCATGTCGTCAAGTTCCACCTCGATCTCCATCTGGCCGGGGCCGCCTACCTCGTGATGGTGATATTTTACCCGCACGCCCCAGTCTTCCAGCATCATACACATCCGGCTGCGCAGATCGTAGCCCACGTCCTGGGGAGCAGCGATATGGTAGCCGCCCTTGTGGGACACTTCATAACCGTTGTTCCCGGTGGTGTCCAGGCTGTGGTTCCAGTCTGCCTGTCTGGTGTCGATGCGGTAGCCGCACTGGTTGGGTGTCACCTGGAAGCGGGCGCTGTCGAAAAGGTAGAACTCAAACTCGGGCCCGATGACCATGCGGTCCGCGATGCCGCTTTCTTTCATATACTCTATAGCCCGCAGGCTGACATTCTTGGGATATTGATCGAAAGGCTTGTTTTCCTCCTTGCCGATGGTGCATACATTGCCGCACATGGTCAAAGTGGGCACTGAGGCAAAAGGATCCACATAGGCAGTGGAGGGATCCGGCAGGAACACCATATCGCTCTTTTCGATAGGCGCGTAGCCGTAGTTGGAACCGTCGAAGCCGATTCCGTAGGTAAAGGTGTCCTCCCCGAAGCGCTCCACCGGAATGGTGATATGCCGCCAGCGGCCGTCAATGTCCGTCATCTTGAAATCGATCATGCGGATTTGTTTTTCCTGACACAGTTTTTTGATATCCATGTTTTTTCCCATGCTGCATACTCCTCATATAATAAGTTTATAGCCAATCAAAACAGGCTTTTCGTTATAGTACAAACCGTATTGCCGCCGCCCAGACAGTTTCCGCAGGCAAATTTGATTCGCCCGGGGCTATTGGGAGATTGCTCCAGCCTATAGGAAGACTCCGGTCTGTTTGGAGATCTTCCCGGATCTATCGGGGACGAAGCCGGAGGAAGCGCCGGCGTGGGCCCCGGGGCTGTGGGAGGCGGGCCGTCATTCAGGCGATTTCGATAGTATAGGAAGCCTCCCAGATTTCGCCGGGAGCGATTTGATTCCCCCATTTGCGCTCTTCCAGGGTTCCTGTGAAATCCTCGCTGTCGCATCTGCCGTACCAGGGCTCTATGCACACGAAAGGCGTGGCCGGGTCGCCGGCGGGGGACCATACGCCGAACAGGGGGGCGTCCATGGTAACCTTGACATAGCTGCTCTTATCCGGCCTGCACAGAGACACGGTATCGGTCTGGCTGTCCTCGATGACCAAAGCATCGTGGTCAAACAGATGATCCCCCAGAGGCAGTATGCCGTCCTCCAGTACATAGGATTCCCTGCCGTCCAGGGCCAGGCCGTTTTTGCTGATTTTGGTGCTAACTACCTGGTCCACATTGCCGAAATCCAGGAAATAGGCACTGCGCGCTGTGTCCTTGTCAATGGGGCAGTTAAAAGCGGGATGTCCGCCGATGGAAAAAGGCAGAATCTCCCGGCCGGGATTCTCTACCTGCCACAGGACGCAGACCCTGCAGCCCTCGATCCGGTAGCCCAGCTTCAGGAAGAAGTCGTAAGGATACTTCTCCAGCGTCTCTTGGCTGGAGTGGAGTCCGAACCAAATCTCGGTTTCCGTTCGGGAGAGCAGCTCAAATTCCATGTCCCTGGCAAAGCCGTGCTGGGTCATGGTGTAAGTCTGTCCCTTGGTACGGTATTTCTTGTCTTTGGCGCTTCCCACGAAAGGGAACAGGATGGGGGAGGTCCGGTTCCAGTATCTGGCATCTGCGCACCACATGTACTCTGTGCCCGTATCCAGCTTCCTTAGGGATTTTAACTCAGCCCCCAGGCTTTCCACCCCAATGGCGATTTCACTGTTTTTCAATTCGTAGACTGACATGATAGCCTCCTTTTTCGATCGTTATGTACTAATATCATATGCCATCAGGTCGGGGGCTGTCAAGGACTGGGTTACCGCTGTGTTAAATATCCTCTTATCGGAAAATCAGGAGCAGCTAAAGCCCGGCTGGGAAATTTATATATGCAGAATACAATATGTACCATAACAGTGTTGATGTAACAATCTTTGACGGATATCTTCTGCAGATTGATTGCAATAAGGTTGAAGATGGATTAAAGACTACTCCCTGCTCCCAATGTGCCTTAGATGCCTTAGCAATAGATGAGCCGCTTGAATATGACCGCCTCTACCTTGAGGGAAATATGCAGATGTGGGTGGAAGCGGAAGATTCTTTAGAATTGTGATAATTCCTGTAAAGAGAGGTTCAGTCTGCGCCTCTCTTTATTTTTGAATTATATTTCTCACATTCTGATTCTAATTTAGGAAAATTCAAGCAGCGGTTTCTGCCTGAAAATGGTTCACTGGAAATGTACTTTTTATACAAGACATTTGCTTTATTACAGATTACTTCACTATTGCTCCGACACCATTCTAATTCCTGAACACACATTCGCTTATAATATTTGATGTTTTCCCTATCTCTCTTAAAAATGGTTGTATCAACAAGCTGTAATTGTTCTTCTTCAATAGGTATCATTAGATTAAAATTCAGGACACCTAAAAGCCTCCCATTTATTTCAATCTTTGAAAAATCCATAGAGTTCTTCATTTTTTTATGTTTATCTTTTGGTGATGAAAGTGGTATACAATATTTATGAATACCGCAAATAATAACAATTCCGACAAAAACCCTGTTATCTTTTCCCGTCTGTGGCGAAACTGAAAGCACTTTATCATCTATATTATGTAAATTACGGATATATTTCATATCCACCTTGTATAAGTTAAAATCTGTCTGCATATTTCTCCTCGTAAAAAATGGCTATGCGTTTCCACATAGCCATTTGTGTAGTA
>CATKYJ010000004.1 GCA_949840885.1 uncultured Acetatifactor sp. | reverse complement strand
TGAGTTTGGTCGCTGACATTATACTACAAAAAGGGAGGTCAATGCTCTTTTTATTGCAGATTTCCCTTAAAATCAAGGTTTCTATTAGTTTTAGATACAAAAAACAGGGTAGTTTTTGACACTACCTGGCGGAAGTTGGAGGAACGAAGATGACGAGTATGTTCTTTGCCGTTTTTCTTGCGCTTTTATATAGTGTTGCATATACGGTGGCAGGCCCTATGATTGCGGCGCAGGAAATAAAGTTTGATCGGTCGCAGCACGTGCCTTTTGTGGTGTGCTTCCTGCTATGTTCAGCAGTGAATTTCTGTATTTTTTCCGTTGTGCCACGGCTGCGCTTATGTATGGGAAATGGGCGCATATCCCGGGGGATTGACAGGTGCTTTGAAAAAATCGGGGATCGCAGGCTCTTTTTGCTTGTATGGGCTTTTATCTTTTTGTCATGGGTACCTGCCTGGCTTGTCTTATACCCGGGCGTTTTGTCTTACGATATGATATCGCAGGTTGGCAGCGCTCTTGGAGGGATTACGGACAATCATCATCCCATCCTGCACACATGGCTCATAGGGCTTTTTATGAAATTAGGGGATGGCCTTTTTTCCGGTTATGAGTCCGGGATCGGTCTGCTGTCCCTTGTGCAGATGGTGATATTGAGCTATGCCCTTGCCCGCCTGGCCCTTTTGCTGAAGAAAAAGAAAGTACCGATTCTGATTGTCATGCTTACTGCGGTACTCTCGGCAGTGTGGTTTATGAATGCCTGCCTGTCCGTATCCATGATAAAGGACACCCTGCATGCCGCGTTCATTGTACTGTATGCCTGTCATTTTGTGGAAATTGCTACAAATCCGTCAGAATACTCCCTCCGAAAGCAGAATTTATTTATTTTTCCGCTTATCAGTTTTTTCATGTGCGCTTTCAGGAATAACGGCATCCACATCTATATATTTTGCTTTATCGCTTTGCTTCTGCTGAGAATTCCCCAAATAAAGAAAGCAAAGGCGCATATTGCCCTCATAATGGTAATTTTGCTGCCTGTCTTTCTGTACAAAATATATACGGGGCCTGTTTTTGACGCGCTTGGCATAGCGCAGGGCGAGGTGCGGGAGGCGCTGTGCGTACCCATACAGCAGATGCAGCGCGTCACTGCCAGGAGAGCGAATGAACTGACAAGCGAACAGATGGAACTGATGAAGTCCTATATCATTGATAGTCCCAAATGGATGGGATGGCCGCTGGACCGCGCATATGACCCTTTTAACGCGGATCCCGCCAAAAGCTGCTTTTATTCGGCTCATTATAACGAGGATCCCATTGCTTTTTGGAAATTCTATCTGCAGACCGGAGAACAGTTTTCAAAAGAATATGTAGTGGCTTTCTTGTCCAACACTTTGGGCTTTTGGTATCCTGGTTATTGTAGATTCTCATTTGTTATGTACGAGAATTATCCTCCGGAGACGTTTGCAGAACCTTTGGAGCGCAAAAGCATATGGGACTCACAACTTTTGAAGAAATATTATGAAAGCGTCTGCGGATCTGATTTTTGGCGGCAGACGCCTGTGTTAAGATTGTTTTTTGTACCCGGGTTTACGCTCTGGTTTTTGCTCTATGCGCTGGCGCTGGCGTGGAAAAGGCGGGGATTTTTTACAAAGGTTTTACCGCTCTTTTTGCCGTTAATTGCACAATATGGCATTATGATACTTTCGCCAATTTCGTCATTCCGTTATGCATGGCCTTTTTATCTGATGCTGCCGCTTGCCTTTATAGGTATTTGCAGAAACCCGGAGCCGTAAAAATACTAAGTGATAAAAGTGCTGAAACGCACTGCGAGGTGGGATAAATGTTTTCTGATGCATTTGCCGCATTGCGGCGTATCGGGAGAAAATTAGTGCTTCCGACAGAAACGATTAAGGAACTTGTGATACGCGCGATCCCGGAACTGTCCGGGAGTGTTGTGGATGTGGGCGCCGGAACATTGTATTGGTCAGAATGGATTGTGTCACAATATGCGGGCCGCTGCCTTGCGGTGGATACCTATTATAAGACTGGACAATCATCCGGACATGAGGATATTATATTGTACGATGATTACATGTCATGTATAGAAGCAAATCCCAAACAGGATATGCTGTGGATGTGCGATGTAATCCACCATTTGGAGGATTCTATGTGCAGAAAAGTGCATGATAGTATAGAAAAAGCGGAATACAAGTATGTAGTAATAAAGGATATAGATTGCAGAAAAAAGATGGGGAATATGATGAATAAGCTGCACGATTTCCTTATCAACCATGAAGTGATCCATGATGTGGATCCACGGCAAATCAAAGTATTGCTGGAAACAAAGGGCTATGATGTCAGACATTATGACATTCCAAAGTTGTGGTATCCACATTTTTTGATTATTGCAGAGCGAAAAAGATAGATGGGGAGTAGAAAATGAAACTTACGGTGTTGAAAGAGAGAGCCGGCCGCTGGTATTTGGGGATGCTGACTCTCATATTTGCCACAGCCATCGTCCTGCGCATCGTGGGTGCAGGATGGGGGATGCCCCACACAAACCTGCATCCCGATGAGGGAATCATTTTTTATGAGGCTTATCAGTGTGCCCTGGATCGTGACTTTGAGGTGCATAGCTACTATAGGCCAAATCATGTTTTGATTAAACTGAATACCCTCTTATATGTAGGAATACAGGAATTGTATTTTGCGCCGCAGGGGCAGAACGATTTTAATCTTAATTATAATGAACATTTCGCCCTGTTTACCACGGCTTCCCGTGTCCTGACAGCTCTTTTTGGGGTGGGTACGGTTATTATGGCCTATCTGATCGGACTTTTTTGGGGCAGGAAGCAGGCCTTGTCTGCGGCACTGCTCTTTGCGATATTTCCATCGTTCATCGAGCATTCTCATTATATCACACCGGACATACCGCTACTGTTTTTTCTGATGGGTGTGTTATGGGCGGCGCTTTGCTATCAAAGGAAACCGTCCGTATCGTGGCTGTTTTGGATGTCTCTCTTCACGGCATTCGCTGTCTGTGAAAAGTACCCGGGAGCCTATGGCTGTGCGATTATCGCCGTTGCCGTATGTGCAGCCCACATGAAAAAACCGGTCATGATTGTAAAGAAAGGATGTTTGGCAATCCTCTTTTTCGTGCTGGGAATCCTGGCCGTTTCCCCGGTGCTGTTGATTGATTTTAGAAATGTATTAGAAGCAATCGCAGGACAGTATCAGCCGTATCATTTAGGCGCAGATGGGCTTAACTTCGGCGAAAAGCTGCTGTTTTATTTAAAAACGACAGGAGTACACTTAGGATTGCTGCTGACAGCGGGCAGTATTTACGGGATTGTGAAATCATTTCGGAAGAATGTGAAACCCACCGTTATTCTTCTGGGTTTACTGGCATATATAGTGCCGATTTCTACAATAACGCTCCATTTTGAACGATATACATTGCCGATTTATGCGACAATGCTTTTATTTGGGGCAGTGGGCATATGTTATATTTGGGAGGATCTGCAGGGGCTTTTGAAGAAGATATCCCCCGCTTTTTTGGTCGTATATCCCATACTGGTTCTATTATCTGTATGCAGTCTACTGGCAGGTTCCATAGCGGTTTTGGGAAGTTTTCTGGCACCGGACAGCCGCATTATGCTTCAGGATGTATTTGCAGAAATGGGCATAACAGCCGAAAATACCGCACACGACTGTAACACACCTTTGGATCCGGGCGGATATTATGGAGCATTTATGAACTTTGAAGACTGTGACCCCGGAAAATACAAATATGGTAATGCGCCAGGGTATGTAATGACATCATCGGCGCAGCGCGACCTTTTTCTGGAGGCTGATCCCGAAGTATACGGAGGGATTGCAAATTTTTACAGGCTGCTGGATGAACGATGTGACTTGGTCTATCTATTTCCGGTGGAGACGCCGAGCAGCCATTTCCTGGAATTGCAGAATATTTGGTTTTCGGCGAGGAGTGTCTACAGATACTTGCGCGGGGCAGCAGTCGGCTATGAGATCAGGCTCTATCAGTTGCTGCCGTGACGGGATCATGTGACAGGAGAAACGTATGAAAAAGAAGCTGTCGGTCAGAATCGTGCTTAGGCAAATGAGAATAAAAAGCTGGCTAAAAAGTGTATTTGTTTTTTTCCCGATTGTATTTTCGCTGGAATTGCTTGAATGGGACAAGTCTATTCATGCGGTCGTTCTGGCTCTGGCCTTTTGCCTGATATCGTCGGCGATTTATGTGCTCAATGACATAAGCGATGTGGAAAAGGACAGAAAACATGCGGTGAAGAAGAACCGTCCTATCGCATCGGGACAAATCTCGTTTCCGTGCGCATGGGCATTGCTGACAGTCCTGACCATTGCAGGATTTGGGCTGGCTCTTTCGGTGAATCGGATTTCTTTTTTCCTGATACTGGCTTATGTTGCCATAAACATTTTGTATTCAAAATGGCTCAAGACCAAGGCAGTTATTGATTGTTTTTGCATTGCGGCAGGCTTTGTGCTGCGTGTGATGGTGGGCGGAACCATAGTCAGCGAGGGCGTTTCCGGCTGGATGTTTTTGACAGTGGTATCGTTATCATTATTCATGGCATTCGGAAAACGCAGAGGAGAACTGCACAGCTACGGGGCAGGAGGGACCCGGGAAGTCTTGGAGACATACGAGATGATTTTTCTGAACGGGATTGTTTTCATGTGTGCGGGACTGACGATGGTGTTCTATTCCCTATGGTCTATTTCACGGGAATCAAGGCTGGTATATACGGTGCCCATTGTTTTGTTCATAGTAATAAGGTATCTGCTGCTGGTATTTTTGGGACGTTCAGATGCAGACCCTACGACATTGATTTTGTCTGACAAAACATTGTTGGCAGCATGCGGGCTCTGCGGCCTTATTATGCTTGCCCTGTTATATGGGGCACAGATATTTTGACGTTTTTTGGCTTAAGTCCGTAAACGGGAGAAGACGCTTCTATAGTAAAACAGAAATGATTTTATAAAATTTTAAGAAGAAGAGAAAGAGGAGGAAGAAAATGGCAGTTACGATCAGTTCTTTCGGAAAATTTTCCGATGGGAGGCAGGTAAATCTGTATACCATGGAGAACAAAAACGGCATGCGGGTATCCGTGGCGAACACAGGCGCCGCGCTGGTGCGGGTGGAGGTTCCCGACAGGCAGGGGCGCAGGGAGGACGTGGTGCTGGGCTTTGACAGGGCGGAGGATTATCTGGTAAACGGGTGCTTCTTTGGCGCGGTCATCGGCCCCAATGCCAACAGGATAGGGAAAGCATCCTTTTGCCTGGACGGCGTCACCTATTCGCTTGCGGCCAACGACGGCGCGAACAATCTGCACAGCGACAGGAATCTTGGGTGGCATAAATGCTTCTGGGAGGCAGACTTAGGGGAGGACAGCGTAACTTTCCGCCTGACGGACGATCCGGGGAATATGGGCTTTCCGGGCGCGAAGAAGGCAGAGATCACTTATTCCTTAAATGACGACAATGAGCTGCGGCTCCACTACCATGCTTCCAGCGATAAGCGGACCATCCTGAACCTGACCAACCACTCCTATTTCAATCTGGAGGGCCATGGCAGCGGCAGCATAGAGGGGCATGAGCTGTGGCTGGGGGCATCCCGCTATACCCCTGCGGATGAGGGCTCCATTCCCACCGGGGAGATTGCCGAAGCGGCGGGTACGCCCATGGACTTTACGGAAGCCAAAAAGATAGGGGAACGAATAGACGCGGATTTTGAACAGCTTCGGTTTGCGGGCGGATATGACCACAACTGGGTAATTGACGGCTGGGACGGTGCACTGCGGCATTTTGCCACGGTGAAAGCCCCGGTAAGCGGCAGGATCATGGAGGCCTATACCACTCTGCCGGGGGTGCAGTTCTATGCGGGCAATTTTATCGAGCAGGAGACAGGGAAAGAGGAGGCGGTCTACAGACGCCGGGGAGGGCTGTGCCTGGAAACCCAGTACTTCCCGGATTCCGTTAACAAGCCGGCGTTTCCCTCCTGTATCTTTGGCGGGGAAGAGGAATATGATTCCGTGACGGTCTACCGCTTCAGCGCAGAATAGCCGTTGGAACCCGGTTCGCAAAGATTGTCGAAGACTTCTGTTTCGGGCGCGACAAAGAACGCTAAAATACCTCGCATACCGATGCTATGATTAGTACAAACGGTATGGGAGGTGTTTTTGTATGGAATTGCCCAAAAACATTACACAGATTGGAGAAACGAATCCTCACTGCAAGATTTATGTGGAGGATTATGTCATTTCCTATATCAGGCAGCTGAACCAGTATGCCGGGGAAAAGGAGCTGGCAGTGGCGCTGTACGGTACGAAAAAAGAGGAGGGTGAGATTACATATCTGTTCCTCTACGGAGCCTGCAAACTGAACTTCCTGCAGCGGGAATGCCGGCATCTGTCCCAGGCAGTGACCCAGGAGGCGGAGAAGCAGCGCAAGAAATATTTTCCCGACTATGTGTTCCTGGGGTATCGTCTGCTGGACGGGGAGATGGTGGAGGGCTTCCATATCTGCGAGCAGGGCGTGTGCCGGTATGTGGAGGGCTACGCGCAGTTTTATGAGAAGAATGATTGTATGCTGGCCCTAATGCTGGACGACCGCCAGGGGGAGGCAAAGCCGGAGGAGGTGCCCCAGGAAAAATACGATATGGTGAAAAAAAGGCAGGAGGAGCGCCGCGCCCTTTTGGGAGAAAAACAGGGACATGCCCTGCATTCCGGCATACGAAAGCCGAAAGCTTCGTCCCAGCTAAGGAGCGGGAAGCTTGCAGCCGCGGCCGTATTTGTGCTGTTGTGCGGGGCGGGGCTTGCCGCCATGGGAGGCACAGAGGGCTTAAGCAAGATACGGACGGACATGAAAGACCTGGTGGAGGGCATGTCCAAAAAGCAGCTGCCCGATGCCGTGGAGGTGTCGGGCGGCGCCCAGGTGGGGACCATTGTGGCAGAGGACAAGCTGGCAGATGCCATCCGAAAGGAAAATACGGCAACGTCTGCCGGGAGTCAGGAGAGCCCCCAGCCATCGGGGACGGATGGCACCTTACCGGGGACGGAGCAGCCGTCTGGCACAGACGGGAACGCCCAGACGCCGGAGGGAGCCGAAGCGAATGGACAACCTGCACCGGACCCGGGCCAGTCTGCCGCCCCCCAGACACCGGACTCAGGGACAGAAGCCGGCGCATCCCAGACACCGGATTCGGGGACAGAAGCCGGCGCATCCCAGACACCGGACTCAGGAGCAGAGTCCGCCCCGCCCCAGACGCAGCCTCCGGAACAGCCGACTCCCACGCCTGCGCCGGAACCTACCCCGGAACCCACCCAGGCGGCAGCGCCCGTGACCGAGATGGTGGCCTACATCGTGCAGAGAGGGGATACCTTGATAGGGATCTGCATCAGGCAATACGGCAGCGATGCCCGGGTGGCGGAGATCTGCGCCCTGAACAATATCAGCAATCCTGACGATATCAAGGAAGGAGAAAAAATTTTTCTGCCACAATGAGGAAAAATATGATATACTATCCGCAAAGGGCAGACTCAAATGGGCGGAGAACCAGCTGCCGTCGGGCAGCTGGTTGTTCGACCATTTGAGGAGCGAAGCGAGCCCGGGGAGCCAAGGGTTTTGAGAGCCTCTGCCCGTAACTTGCAGCAACCAACGAAACAGGCCCGGGAGGAAGCATGGCAGACATCCGAAGCTACATGAAAGAAAAGGAAAAAAGGCAGAAGAGGGAAAAAAGGCAGATAGACTATAAAGAGAAGATAGCACGCCATAAGACAGCTTCTGTATACAGGATCCTGCTGGTGTTGCTTCTTGCGGCTGTGTTCATTATTTTCGTGGTGATACGATATAAGCGGCATACCTACACGGATTATGACATTGTAGGCACCAGCCCCAGAGAAAGCATAAGCGGTACCACGGACGTAAAGCTGGGCAGTTCCATCCTGACCTACAGCAAAGACGGCGCGCACTGCACGGACTCCAGGGGAAACGTGACCTGGAACCAGACCTTTGAGATCCAGGACGTGATATTGGCCAGGAACGGGGAGACCGTTGCCATAGGAGAATACAACGGGAGGAGCATCTACATTGCAAATGCGGAAAAGCTGCTGGGAGAGATTTCCACCACAATGCCCATAAGACAGCTGGCTGTGTCGGAGACAGGCAATGTGACCGCAGTGCTGGCGGACACGGATCTTACCTGGATCAACACCTATGACAGCAGCGGCGAGATGACCAGGGAGGGCCGCACCCACATGGATGATTCCGGCTATCCCATGTCCATCAGCGTCTCCCCCAGCGGAGAATTGCTTCTGGTGGCCTATGTGTATGTGGACGCAGGAGTCCTCAGAACGAAGATCGGCTTTTACAACTTCGGCCTTGTGGGCTCCAACTACAGCGATGGCCTGGTGAGCACCTATTCCTACACGGACATGGTGATTCCCTGTGTGGGCTTTCTGAACAATGACACTGCCTTTGCCGTGGGTGACAATCGTCTCACCATCTACTCCGGAGCCCATGTGCCGGAGGAAGCAGCAGGGCATCTCTACGACAGGGAGATCCGCTCCGTCTTCTATGGCGGCAAATACATAGGGCTGGTATTCCTCTCGGACAACAATGAGAACAGATATCAGCTGGAAGTCTACGATACCGAAACCGGGAAAGTGAATGATTTCTATTTCGACCTGGAATACACGGACATCTTTTTTGGGAAAGACAACTTCGTGATATATAATGAGACGGAGTGCCAGATAATGACCATGGACGGCACGGAAAAATTCCATGGAACTTTTTCAAAGGCAGTGCGGCTTATGGCCCCTGTTGGGAATGCATACAAATATCTGCTGATGACAGATGATTCTATTGATACCATACAATTAAAATAACACGCATAAGAGGAGAAGTAAGATGAGCGAATGGAACCTGAACCTGATGCTGGCAGTCGTGGCCATTGCGGTCCTGGTCAAAATGGTGGACGGATACAGAAAAGGAATCGTAAAAGAAGTCATTTCCCTGGTGTCTTTGGTGGTGCTAAGCGTGGTGGCCGCTTTGGTGGCATACGGCGTGAACAGCTATCATGACGGCAGGGTATTCAATGTGGCCGTGGTGGTCATTCTGCTGATTTTGCTGCTCACGGCCCACCATTTGCTGGGGCTGGTGTTCTTTTCGGCAAAGCTGGCCACAAAGCTGCCGGTGATCCATTTTGTGGACAAGCTTTTGGGCATTGTCTTTGGCGCTTTCGAGGTGGTGCTTGTGCTCTGGACGCTGTATGCGTTCATGATGATGATGGACATTGGCGCCATCGGGACGATGATACTGGAATACACCAACAAGAGCAGGCTTCTGACCTGGATATATGAACACAATTACCTGGCCAAGGGAATTGAGGGCTTTCTGGACAGGTTCAAGTTCGTCCCGCTGCTGCAGGAACTGCATTTTTAGAGCCATCGCACAGTGATTTTGACAGGAGGAAAGTGAAATTGAAATACGATTATCTGATAGTGGGTGCCGGTCTCTACGGCGCGGTCTTTGCAAGAGAGGCCCGGGAAAAGGGCAAAAAGTGCCTGGTGGTGGAGCGCAGGAATCATATCGCGGGAAATGTCTACTGCGAGGAAATCCACGGAATCCAGGTGCACAGGTACGGGGCCCATATTTTCCATACCTCGGACAAAAAGGTCTGGGACTACGTATGCCGCTTCGCGGAATTCAACAATTATATCAATTCCCCCATAGCCCGCTATAAAGGGGAACTCTACAACCTCCCCTTTAACATGAACACGTTCAGCAAAATGTGGGGAATCGCAACCCCCGGGCAGGCCCAGGACATCATTGCTGCCCAGATTGCGGATCTGGGCATAACGGAGCCGAAGAACCTGGAAGAACAGGCCCTCTCTCTGGTGGGCCGGGACGTATATGAAAAGCTGATCAAAGGCTACACGGAGAAGCAGTGGGGCCGCGCCTGCACTGACCTGCCCGCCTTTATCATCAGACGCCTCCCCCTGCGGTTCACCTATGACAATAACTATTTCAACGACCGCTACCAGGGCATTCCCATAGGGGGCTACACAAAACTGGTGGAGAAGCTTTTGGAGGGGACGGAAGTTCGCCTGAACACGGACTATCTGGAGCACCGGGAGGAACTGGACGGACTGGCTGGCAAGATCATCTACACAGGCATGATCGACCAGTTCTACGACTACGACCTTGGCGTCCTGGAATACCGCAGCGTCCGCTTTGAGACAGAGGAGCTGGAGACGGAGAATTTCCAGGGCAATGCCGTGGTGAACTATACGGACCGGGAGGTGCCCTATACCAGAATCATCGAGCACAAGCATTTCGAGTTTGGTAAACAGCCCACCACCATTATTTCCAGAGAGTACTCCAGCGAGTGGCAGAAAGGCGATGAACCCTACTACCCTGTAAACGATGAGAGAAACAATGCACTGTACGGGCAGTATAAGGCAAGGGCGGACAGGGAGGCGAAGCTGATCTTCGGCGGGAGGCTGGGCGGATACAAATACTACGACATGGACAAGGTCATCGCGGCAGCGCTTCAGCTGTGCGAAGTGGAACTGAAATAGACAGTTCACAGGTAGTTCCGCGAAGTGTTTTCGTGCAGAAGTATAATTTGCCTTTTCAGGGATGATATGATAGAATGACCTTATTACAGGAACCGCTTCGCGAACCCTGTAATCAAAAAGCTATTCAACGCAGAGAGCGGCCGGAACAAAGGAGAGGATGAAAGTGGAGCAATTGGCAATATTTGGCGGGACTCCGGTGAGGGAGACACCGCTTAGCTATGGAAAGCAGTATATTGATGAAGACGACATAAAGGCCGTGGCAGAGACGCTGCGAAGCGACAATCTGACCTGCGGCCCCATGATCGCTGCGGCGGAGGAAAAGATCTGCCAAGTCACGGGGGCAAAGTACGCCGTGCTTGTGAGCAATGGAACGGCAGCGCTCCATCTGGCGGCCATGGCAGCAGGTTTTGGGCAGGGGGATGAGGTCATAGTCAGTTCCATCACCTTTGCAGCATCGGCCAACTGCATCCTGTACTGCGGCGCGAAGCCGGTGTTCGCTGACATCAATCCGGACACCTACAACATTGACCCGGCCTCCATTGAGAAACTGGTCACTCCCCGCACCAGGGGAATCGTGGCCGTGGATTTTACCGGCCAGGCCGTGGAGCATGAGGCCATAGGGGAGATCTGCAAAAAGCACAGCCTGACGCTGATCGAGGACGCGGCGCATGCCATTGGCACCCGCTATAGGGGAAAACCCGTGGGGAGCATAGCGGACATGACTTGCTTTAGCTTCCATCCGGTGAAGACCATCACCTCCGGCGAGGGCGGCGCCATCACCACGGATGACGAGGGGCTGTACCGCAGACTGAACCGCCTGCGCGCCCATGGGATCACCAGAAACAGGGAGGAAATGGTGCATCCGCTGGATGCGCTTTGGTACAATGAGCAGGTGGAACTGGGCTTTAACTATCGGATGACGGACATCCAGGCGGCACTGCTTTTGAGCCAGTTCGGGAAGCTGGACAGGTTCGCGGCCAGACGCAGGGAAATCGTGGCCAGATACGACAGGGCCTTTGCGGACATGCCTGAAGTGGCTGTGCAGCGGGAGATACCGGAGTCGGATACGGTGAGGCATCTGTATATTCTGCGGATTAGGCCGGAGAGACTAACCTGTGACAGGCGGCAGTTCTTTGACGCGCTGCGGGCGGAAAATATTTATTCCCAGGTGCATTATCTGCCGGTTTACTGGCATTCCTATTATGAGAAGCTGGGATATGAAAAGGGGCTCTGCCCCAATGCGGAGAAATACTATGAGGAAGCCATGAGCCTTCCGCTGCACTACAGCCTGACAGACAGGGATGTGGAGGAAGTCATTGAAGCCGTGAGGAAAGTGGTTTCCCATTACCGCGCATAGGATGTACTGACGGGAGAAGACGATGCACATGGATAAAATAGCAGTATTGATTCCCTGTTACAATGAGGAGCGCACCATTGAAAAAGTGGTGAGGGAGGCCAGGGAGGCTCTGCCCGAGGCCGTGGTTTATGTCTATGACAACAATTCCACCGACCGGACCGCAGAGTTGGCAAGAGCCCAGGGGGCGGTAGTCCGCCGGGAGCGCAAACAGGGCAAGGGAAACGTGATCCGCAGGATGTTCCGGGAAATCCAGGCACAGTGCTATTTGATGATGGACGGAGACGATACTTATCCCTTAAACTGCGCCAGGGAGATGACAAACAGGGTGCTGGAGCAGGACGCGGACATGGTGGTGGGGGACAGGCTTTCCTCCACCTATTTTACAGAGAACAAACGTCCTTTCCATAATTTCGGAAACAGCCTCATGCGTGCAGGCATCAACGGCCTGTTCCGCACGGACATCAAGGACATTATGACAGGATACCGGGCTTTCAGCTATGAGTTCGTCAAGACTTTTCCGGTTTTTTCCAAGGGATTTGAGATAGAGACAGAGATGACCATCCATGCGGTGAATTACAATATGCAGGTGGAGAATGTGGTGGTGGAGTACCGCGACCGCCCGGAGGGCAGCGTATCCAAGCTCAACACATACAAGGATGGCCTGCGCGTCATACGGAAGATGCTGCAGTTGTACCGCAACTACAGGCCGGCCCGCTTTTTCGGGGCGATCTGTCTGGTTTTGGTGGCGGCCGCCCTGCTGTTTTTGATTCCCATTTTCAGGGAATACCTGGCAACGGGGCTGGTGCCGCGCTTCCCCACGCTGATTGTGTGCGGCTTTATGGTTCTGGCCGGTATCCAGTCCTTTTTCGCCGGCATGATTCTGGAGGTGCTGACGGCCAAGGACAGACGGGATTTTGAATACCGTTTGACGAAAGTCAGCGCCGAAAAGCAGGAGCGGATGAGAGGGGACGCAGAGAGCATGCCGTAGGCGGCGTGACGGGAAGTGCGAAGAAACACAAAAAGCGCGGCGGATCCCGCGTAACGAAGCACAAGGATGCATAATGGATCCATCAAAGAAGCGCAGCCGGCCTGCGGCGAAACGGAGAGACAATTAGGCATGGAGCGATATGAAGACAGGGAAAAGGGCATTTATCTGCGGCTATTGACGCATGACGACACGGATTTAATCGTGGCATGGCGCAATCAAAATGCCGTGCGGAAGAATTTCATCTACCAGGAGCTTTTTACCAGAGAAGGGCATGAGGACTGGATCAGGAATATGATAGAGACCGGCAGGGTAGTGCAGACGATTATCTGCGACCTTGCCACGGACCAACCCCTGGGAAGCGTGTATATCCGGGACATCGACAGGCGGCACAACAAGGCAGAGTACGGAATCTTCATCGGCGAGGAAAAGGCCCGGGGCAGGGGAATCGGCACAGCGGCGGCAAAGCTGATGCTGCGCTACTGTTTTGAGGAGGAGAAGCTGCACAGGATTTACCTGCGCGCACTCTCCGGCAACAAACAGGCCATCCGCAGCTATGAAAAAGCCGGGTTTGTTTTGGAGGGGGGCCTGCGGGATGATGTGCGCATTGATGGGGAATACTATGACATCATCTGGATGGCGGCGCTGAACCCGGCCGGGAATGCCGGGGACGCCCCGAAATCGATATGTGTTTAGGGCAGGAAAGAACAGGAAGTGAGCGGGACAAATGAAGAAAATCAGCTTTGTGATCCCCTGCTATCGCTCGGAGCATACGCTCCCCCGTGTGATAGCGGAGATCCAGGAAAAAATGAAGACGATGGAACAGTACGGATATGATATCTTTTTGGTGAACGACTGCTCGCCGGACGATACGCTGGGAACCATCCGCAGGCTCTGCGAAGCCCATGAAAATATCAGGGGAATCGACTTTGCAAAAAACTTCGGACAGCATTCCGCTTTGATGGCAGGTCTGCGGCATTCGGACGGAGACTATGTGGTATGCCTTGACGATGATGGCCAGACCCCGGCAGACCAGGTGGACAGGCTCATAGACAAGCTGGAAGAGGGATATGACGCGGTGTACGCCAGATATGACCACAAGCAGCATTCCGCATTCCGCAACCTGGGCAGCAAGGTCAACGAGAGGATGACCCGCTCCATGCTGGGAAAGCCTGCAGACCTTTATATTTCCAGCTACTTTGCGGCGAAACGGTTCGTGGTGGAGGACATGATCCGCTATGAGAACTCCTATCCCTACATCATCGGCCTGGTGCTCAGGGCCACCAGGAACATCACCAATGTGCCCGTGGACCACAGGGAGCGGGAGGAGGGAAGCTCCGGCTATACCTTTAAAAAGCTGTTCTCCCTTTGGTTCAACGGATTTACGGCCTTTTCGGTAAAGCCGCTTCGGATAGCCACCGCCCTGGGCGCTGTCTGCGCTGCGGCAGGCTTTCTGTATGGGTTCTATACCATTATCAAGCGGCTGATCAATCCCGCCGTACCAATGGGCTTCAGCTCGCTGATGTCGGCGCTGGTATTCTTCGGCGGCATGATCATGCTGATGCTGGGACTGATCGGAGAGTACATCGGGCGCATCTATATCAGCCTGAACAATTCACCCCAGTATGTCATTCGGGAGAAGATCAATATGGACGAGCGAAAGGAAGCTAATTCAGGTTTTCTTCTATAAAATACATGATTCTGGAAGCGATTGCCAGCCTTGCCTCCGGGCCGGGGTGGCAGCCGTCCAGGAGATACTCGGACATGTTTTCTTCCGTTATGACAAAGTCATTGTAATTGTCGATGAAGTATAAATTCATTTCACCGGAAATCTTCTGCATAATCTCAACATAATCAGCGAGGGTGAACTTGACGTCCTCTGTGCTGAGTACATGGGTCGGGGACATGAGAATGTAGCATGCATCAGGGTATTTTTCCTGCAGCCTGGAAATACAGGTGCGCAGAGCACCCTCGTAAGTGTTGATGTCAAACGGGTCAGCCGGGTTTGCGGGCGGCATATTTGAGTAGAAATCATTTATGCCAAACTGAAAAAGGAAGCAAAGCTTCTTTGACGCTATTCCTCCGTCCTGCATTCCATCCGGACAGAATATGGTAGCACCGTTTGGAGTAATCCCATCGTCAGCCAGGAAAGCATCCATCACATTTGGAAAATCGCTGCCGTCCTCTCCGCGCAGGGAGGCGGTACTGCCGCCGACGGAATAATTGTAGGTCGTTGCATTTGCCAGGCCCGTGATATATCCGGGGACAGAGTAACTGCCGGGAAACATAGCAAAGATGCTGTCCCCGAAGAAGACAAGATTCCATTGGGACAGATCGGGATAGTAAGTAGGGTTATGTTTTTCGCGGGAAATGACTTCCAGGAAGCCATCCGTAAACTCTTTTTCTTCTGATGTCGGAGTAATCTGAAAGATCTGGTCACAAAAAGTGTACAGAAATATTTTCTGGGTAATAATGGCGTTGGCATCAAAAAGGGAATTTTCATAGTTGTCCGGGTTTACCATAAGCCAATATTCGCCGCCGGGAAAAAATGCTTTTGCATTAGGATAGGCGGACAGTTCATCTGCCAGTGCCTGATAAACGCTGAGTGTGGTGTCCAGATTCTTTTCGCTCATGGATAACCAGTAGTCGATATATGGATAAGGCAAAAGGATTTCAAATGAGACATCCGGGTACTTCTTTATATAAGAATATAAATGATTTGTCAGTTCTTTCTCCCATGCTTTAGAATTTTGATCAGCCGACCTCCAGAGAAGATCAGGATCCAGACACATATATACATGACTTATTTCGTTGCCGGAGCGGAACACGCTGTCCAGATACATAGAAATCTCCCGGGCATTCAAAAGGGTGTGCGAAGCGACCAGGGTGTCCTGGCCCAGATAGGTTGAAAAAACTTCTTTGGTAAAGTATTCCGGGGAATGCATGGAAAGAAATACGCTTTCATAGTTTTCGGTGGACATCAATGCCAGATCATCATTCATTTTGGCATTGCAGATTTGGGGATCGTCGGATGTATGATTATGCAGGATGCCAATGACAATTCCAAAACAGGCAATAAGCAAAAAGAAGAGAAGAAAAATATAGCGTTTTTTTGAAAATCTATGTGACAGCATAAAGCGACTCCAATCATCAAATATTTTTATGGAAGATGGATACTCCCTATGCCGCAGCTTAGCTGCGGCTCAAATCCGGATGAAAAACGCCTTGTTTTAGGCATTTTTCGTGTGAAGCTTGAAATCACATAGCGAAGTACTTTGGAGCTTAGCGATTTCTTTCACACTACTCTCCCTATTTTATATCAGCCCTGCCGGAAACACAAGGGAAGAATTGCCTAATTTGCTTGACAAAGGAAGAAGAGGGTTGCTAGAATGGTGTGATAAGAGGCCGTTTCCGGCGGCGGAATGAGAGCAGGGAGCAAAATGGACAACAGGAAAAAGGAACGATACATCATATGGCTTTTGTGGGCGGGCATTTTTGTCTATGGGGGATTGTGCCTGTATCTGTTTTACATGCAGTCCGTCCAGCCCCTGGATTATGACAACCGGTATTTCCAGTCGGATCTGCCATATCACATCAGCATGATCATAGACGATGGCTGGTACTACAGTTTTACGGCATATGTCTACCAGATTCTCTACGCGCTGGCAGGAGAGGGCACAGCGCTTATAGCCTTGTTCCTGGCTGTGGTGACAGTGCTTTGCATCGTGCTGACGGACAGGCTGCTGCGGCTTCTGGCCGGCAGGGAGAGAACCGATGCCCTGACCCTTTCCGGCGCCTTTGCCCTGAATCTTGTGATGGCTTTCTTCTGGCCCTATGCAGGGCAGTATCGCTATGTCAGTTATCAATCCGGCAATCTCTGGCACAATTCCACCTATCAATGTATGAAGTTGCTGGCTCTTGCGGCAGTGATATATTATCTCAAAGTGGAGGCAGGGTACAGGGAGCGCGTGACCCTGAGGCAGTGGGCGGCGCTGGCGGCGCTGCTGTTTGTCTGCACTGGCATAAAGCCCAGCTTTCTGACAGTGTTCGCACCGATACTGGCTATAAAGCTGCTGGCGGACTTGTGCCGGAAAGTGCCGTTTAGGCAGGTCTTCCTGCTGGGAAGCACGGTTCTGCCTGCATGCGGGGTGGTGCTGTGGCAGAATATGGTGCTGTTCGGGGAGGACACCGGCCATGGAATCGCCTTTTCCCCCTGGTACACATTTTCCCTCCATGCAAACAGAACCAAGCTGGCTGTGCTGTGTTCCATTGCGTTTCCCCTGGCTGTACTGCTGTTTTCCGTGTGGGAGCTTTTCCGGGACAGGCGTTATCTTTTTGCGTGGGGAATGACAGGGCTTGGCTTTCTGGAGGCTCTGTGCCTGGTGGAGACAGGGAGCCGTTCCAGGGACGGGAACTTCCTCTGGGGGTACTGCTTTGCCATTTTCCTGATCTTTGTCCTCAGTTTTGAGAAATGGCGGCTTCTGTGGCGCAAGAGGGAGCAGGGCTTTCTTTTTAAGGCAGGCTTTGCGGCCTGCGGTGCAGTGCTCGCTTATCAGCTCTTCTGCGGCGTGTATTTCTTTGCCAGGCTTCTGACCGGCGAGACTTATTTCATGGTGGGATAGCGCTGCGTAAAATTTTCTTAAGTTTTTTTGAATAGTTTGCTATATATGTTTTTTAATTAGAAAATTATGGTAAAATATAGACCATACTCATAGCAGGGAATGCCGAATGGCATAAATACCATGTGCGATGCTTTGCACATGGTAAAATATAGACCATACTTGACTTGCGAAAGGGGATGCAAAATGCGGACAGGACAGGAGATGTATGACTTTGCGGGGAAGCTCTTCCCGATCGGAAGGAGCCTGACGGGAGAGGGCGTGCGGGAGACACTGCGCCTGCTCAAAGCTCAGGTGCCTGAACTGGAGATATGCTCAGTGCCCAGCGGCACTCAGGTCTTCGACTGGACTGTGCCAAAGGAATGGGAAATCCGGGAGGGCTATATCGAGGATGAGCAGGGCAGCCGTATTGTGGACTACCGGGAGAACAATTTGCATGTGATGGGATATTCCGCTCCGGTGGACAAGTACGTCACCCTGGAAGAACTCCTGCCCTATATCAGAGTGGAGGAGGATCAGCCGGATGTCATTCCTTACGTGACCTCCTATTATTCACCCGGATTTGCTTTCTGCATGTCCGGAAATCAGAGAGATGCCCTGAAGCCCGGCACTTATCATATGGTTATTGACAGCAGGCTTTTCGATGGCGAACTGAACTACGGGGAGGTGCTTTTGCCTGGCGCCTCTGATAAGGAAGTGCTTCTGTCCACCTATATCTGCCATCCCTCCATGGCCAACAATGAAGTGTCCGGTCCGGTGCTGGCTGTCTGGCTGGCGAAATGGCTAAAGTCCCTGGATAGGAAGCTGTCCTACAGAATCGTCTTTGTTCCGGAGACCATAGGCTCCATCGCCTATCTGAGCCGCCACCTTTCGGAGATGAAAGAAAAAACGGTGGCAGGCTTCGTTTTGACCTGTGTGGGGGACGACAGAACCTATTCCTATCTGGAGACCAGGAAAGGGAATACCCTGACGGACCGTGTGATGAAAAATGTCCTTTCTTTCGCCTACCCGGAGTATAAGACCTACAGTTATCTGGAGAGGGGATCGGACGAACGTCAGTACAATGCGCCGGGAGTGGATCTGCCGGTGTGCGATTTCTGCCGGTCCAAATATGCGGAATATCCGGAGTACCATACATCTGCGGACGATATGGGCCTGATTTCACCGGCGGGGCTGGAGGGTTCCTATGAGATGATGAAAAGGATTCTTCATGCCCTGGAATATAATCGGTATTACCGCGTCACCTGTCTCTGCGAGCCCCAGCTGGGCAAACGGGGGCTGTACCCTGCGGTGAGCCGGAAAGGAATATACGGGGAAGTGAAGAAAATGACCAATCTGATTGCTTATGCGGACGGGACAGAGGATTTGATTTCTGTGAGCAGCAGAATCAAGGTGCCGATTGAGGAGCTGATTCCCATTGTGAAGAAACTGACAGCAGAGGGGCTGCTGGAGATTGTAAGGTAAGGCGAGAAGTTGTAAATTCAGCCGTCTAAAGAAGGAGCCATTCGTGGAAGAATATATAAAATGGAGTGAAATCGCAAATCACATTGAAGGACTGGAAAAAGGTGATACGATATATTTGGTTTCTGATGTCACTGCACTTGCGCTGAAAGCGCTGGAAGCTGGTGATATTTTCGATGGAAATGTTCTGCTTGACGGGATAATAGAGAGAATAGGAACAGAGGGAACCCTAATGGTTCCTACGTTCAGCTGGGATTTTTGTGAAGGAAAGCTTTTCGATTACCGAAAAACCCGATCAAAAACGGGAGCCTTGGGGAATGTTGCATTAAAGCGAAATGATTTTAAGAGGACAAAACATCCGATTTACTCTTTTGCCGTTTGGGGAAAGGGAAAAGAGGAGTTGTGCGCCATGGAGAACAAGGATGCATGGGGCAGTAATACTCCCTTTTCTTATATGTATGACCACAAGGGAAAAGGATGTATTTTGGGTCTGGAAAATACGGACGGTTTGACATTTAAACTTCATCTGGAACAAGTATACGGTGTCCCTTATCGCTACAGCAAAGAGTTTACAGCGCCTTATATTGACGAAAACGGCGTCCAATCGGAGCGTACTTATTCTATGAATGTGAGAGATTATGCGATGGATCCGCAGTATGTGCGCCCGCAGACAGTGTTTTCCGGAGTTCTCAGAGATTTGAATGTGCTGCGGACACAACAGATCAATGGGGAACCGGTTTCTGTAGTATTGCTCAGAGAATTGGCACAGATAGAAGAGGTGGAAATTCGCTGCAACAAATGCAGGAATATGTATACTTATATTGGGCAGAGCGGGGAGCAGGGTGGAAAGTAGATGAAAGCCAGAATATATGTGTGCCATACGTATTATCATGTGTATGTCTCTTTTCTCAAAGAACTGTCGCGCGCTTCCACGGGACAGGAGAAAGCAACGCTGGTACTCAGCACAATGACGCTTCCCTTTGGGCTGGATTTCGCCGAACGAATCAGAGAGAGCGCGGTATTTGAAGAAGTGATTTTTTTTGATGAAAAAAGGGATGATTTTTTCCCGGAATTGGCGCCCTATCGCAATATGCGGGGAAACCAGATCAAAATAATGCTTGGCCGGATGAAATATACCAAATTGTATGCAAAGCTGGAAGAACCATATATTCCTGTGGATTTTAAGCTGTATAAGGATATATATGTCTTTTGCGATTCTGATCCGATAGGATATTATTTGAATTATAAGAAAATTTATTATCATGCCGTGGAAGATGGTTTAAATACATTGAAATACTGCGATTCGGCACGAGTCCGCAATCAAAAGTTTTTTAAACTGAAAGTATTGCTGGCAAAATGGAATCTGATTTTTATTCAGAATGGTTACAGCAAATATTGTATCGATATGGAGATAAATGATATATCCTGTTTGAAATATAGCTGTCCGAATTATATAGAGGTGCCCAGAAAAAAGCTGGTTGAGGCATTGTCCGGCCGGCAGATACAGATTCTGCTGAATGTTTTTATCAAAAATTATAAGGAATTGGAAAGCCTGATTGCAAAAGAGGAAGACATGCTTTTAATCCTGACCGAGCCGCTGTGCGATCTGGAGACAAGGGAAAAAATCTTCAGGGAAATTGCCGTCACGTATCGGGAAGAAGGACGTCTTGTCTTCAAGCCGCATCCCAACGATTGGATGGATTACGAGAAAGTGTTTCCGGGGGACATAGTGATAGCGAAAGAGGTTCCAATGGAGATGCTGAATTTTATACCGGATATATCTTTCAAAAAAGTGATTGCCGTTTTTACGGAATTATCAGACATTTCCTTTGCCGAAACAAAGGTGCGTTTGGGCGAAGAATTTATGGATCGTTTTGAGGATCCTGCCATTCATAGATACAATGACAAGCTATGACCGGACTTAAGGCGTAAAAGAGGGGGAATACATAAGTTTACAGATTGGGGATTGTCATGAAATTGAGTATTATTGTTCCGGTATACAATATGGCTGCAGACGGAAAGCTGGAATATTGCCTGAACTCGCTGGTGCGGCAGACTGCGGACGATTACGAGATCATTGCAGTAGATGATGCTTCTACGGACGAGTCTTTTGCCGTGCTGAAACGATATGAAAATCAATATCCGGAACTTTTCAGGGTGTTTCGGCTTGAGAAAAATCATCGGCAGGGAGGGGCAAAGAATAAGGGGCTGGACGAAGCGGCCGGCGAATATATCGGGTTTGTTGACAGTGATGACTGGGTTCACCCGGATATGTATGCCAGATTGATGGAAAGAGCGCAGGAGACGGGGGCAGATATTGTGGGCTGTGATTATTGCCTGACAAAAAGCCATACGATGGAACCGGGTGACTCTTGCCATAATAATTTCACCGGGCAGTGCGGGATCCTTGACGAAGAGAAATATAAATCTTTGATTTTGAATCCCGGTTCTTTGGTGATTAAAATTTTTTCCAGACAGCTGTTCGAAGCTCCCAGGCTCCGTTTCCCGGAACATATTTTTTATGAGGATAACGCGGTTGCAACGGCGCTTATGCTGCGGGCGAAGCATTTTGAATATATCGATGAGCCTTATTATTATTATTATCAGCATTCCTCTTCCACGGTTCACACTATTTCAGAACAAAAGTGTAATGACCGGATGCAGGCAATGGAATATATGCTGTCAGAGGCTCGTAAGGACGGGGGCCTGGAGAGATTTCAGAAAGAAATAGAGTATCGTTTTTTCTGTTTATTTTACAAGAATACCCTTTTCTCTTATATGCAGGGTATGAAACATTATAGGCTGGCTTATATCCGCAGAATGGGAAAGGAAATGAGGGAAAGCTTCCCGAATTTTCAGAAAAATGAGTATTATTTGGATAAAACCGATGCGGAATGCAAAAGAATGATAGCATTACAGCAGAAATCCACAGTTCTGTTTGTGTTATATTACAGACTGCTTTACTTGTATAGAAATATAAAATATAAGAACAACAGGTAAATTTGATGAGGGACATTTTAAAAAAGATTAAAATTCTGTTAGATAAAAGACAAAAACGCACCATGCTTGGCCTTGGGTTGCTGATGGTAGTCGGCGCGTTTCTTCAAACTGCCGGCGTGGGTCTGCTGGTACAGGTAGTCACAGTGGTTATCGACACGAATGCTCTGGAAAACAATAAAATGGTGGCGATATTGTACGATTTTTTGGGCTGTGAAAACTATAGTAGTTTTTCTGTCATAATCATGACGCTGCTGGTGGTGACCTTTGCGGTGAAGAACGCTTTCCTGTATCTGCAACAGAAGCTCACCTTTGCTTTTGTGTACACCAATCAGTTCCGGACTTCCGAGCGTATGATGCGCAACTACCTGCGCCGGGGCTACGAATTCTACCTGAACGCAGACACTGCCGTAGTGCAGAGAAGTATTACTTCCGATGTGAACAATATGTACGCGCTGATACTGGCGCTGCTGCAGATGATGTCCGACGGGGTGGTATCCCTGTTTGTGGTGACGTACTGCCTGATGACAAACGGAATCATGACCATAATGCTGGCTGCCTCTCTGGTGCTGCTGATGATGGCTATCAAGAAAGTGCTCAAGCCCATCATGCACAAAGCAGGGGAGGACAATCAAAATTACTACAGCAGCCTCTTTAAATGGATTTCCCAGACAGTGCAGGGCATTAAGGAGGTCAAGGTCATCTGTAAGGAGCAGTACTTCGTGGACGAGTACCACAAATGCGGCAGGGGTTATGTGGGAGCGGTTCAGCGCTATAGTCTGTACAATAATGTGCCTAAGTTCCTGATAGAGACGGTCTGTATCGGGGTGATGATGGGCTATATGATTGCGCTGACAGTGACAGGGACATCCACGGAAAACATGCTGGAAGTGTTCTCCACTCTGGCGGCTGCGGCCTTTGTGCTTCTGCCTGCGGTGAACCGCATCAACAACCAGATCAATTCCATTGCCTATTTTGAGCCCTTTTTCATGGGAGTCAGCGATAACCTGCAGGAGGAAATCGGGGATGACAATGTGGACATGTCCTTTGCCACAGAGGAGGAAAAGCTTCCTCTGAAGCGGGAAATCGAGCTGCGGGACATCACATATGCCTACCCGAATACGGAGAAACTGATTTTCGACCATGCGGGACTGACCATAAAAGTCGGTTCCGCAGTGGGCATTGTAGGAGTCTCCGGCGCGGGGAAAAGCACCATCGTCGACGTGCTGCTGGGGCTTCTGAATGTGAGGAGCGGGAGCGTCTGTGCAGACGGCGTGGACGTGAAGACCTGCTACAGGAGCTTCCTGAAGAACATAGGCTACATCCCTCAGATGATTTTCATGCTGGACGATACCATCCGCCGGAACGTGGCATTTGGAGTGCATGACGAAAGCATTGATGAAGAAAAAGTCTGGGAGGCGTTAAGGGAAGCCCAGCTGGACGAATTCGTGAAGTCTCTGCCGGACGGGCTGGACACCGGCATCGGCGAGAGGGGTATAAGGCTTTCCGGAGGGCAGAGACAGCGCATCGGCATTGCCAGGGCACTGTACTATGACCCGGAGGTGCTGATTCTGGACGAGGCCACATCGGCTCTGGACAATGACACGGAGGCCGCCATCATGGCTGCCATCAACAGGCTTCACGGCAGGAAGACTTTGGTCATCATCGCCCACAGGCTGCAGACCATTGAGAAATGCGATGTGGTGTACCGGGTGGAAGATGGGAAAATAGTCCTGGAACGTCAGGGCGGCGGCCCGGCGTGAGGAATCGAAAAAACCGGAATATTGCATGGATTTGCCGGTGACAGAGGCAAAGATAAAAACAGAGGCAAAGGGAGTGTGGTTATGAGACAAATAGCAATCATTACAGCCAGAGGGGGAAGCAAGCGCATTCCCAGGAAAAATATAAAGGAATTCTGCGGTAAGCCCATTTTGGCCTATTCCATCGATGCTGCGCTTCGCTGCGGCAATTTTGATGAAGTGATGGTGTCCACGGACGATGAGGAGATTGCGGAGACGGCGAAGCGTTACGGCGCACAGGTGCCATTCCTGCGCAGTCCTGAGATGTCCGGCGATTATGCCACCACGCCCCAGGTGCTGACAGAGGTGATGGGGGAGTACAGGAAGCGTGGGCAGGAATTCGACCTGCTGTGCGGCATTTACCCCACGGCTCCTTTTCTGAAGCCGCAGACACTGAAAGCGGCCATGGATCTGCTGGCAGAGTCCGGCGCTGACGCAGTTCAGCCGGTGGTGAAGTTTGCATTTCCCCCGCAGAGAGGGCTGGTGATAAAGGATGGGGAGGTTCAGATAAAATGGCCCCAGTTCTATCTGTCCAGATCCCAGGATCTGGAGCCTGTCTATCATGATGTGGGGCAGTTCTACTGCCTGAACGCGAAAAGCTTTGAGCGCCAGGCCAGCCTTGTGATGGAACATACGCTCCCTTTCATCCTGTCAGAACTGGAAGTCCAGGATATTGACACAGAGGAGGACTGGCGCCTTGCGGAGCTGAAATACCGGATGCTGTACGGCGATGGGGAAACGCGCTGAGCATTGAACGGGGTGCGGCATAAATGAGTGGAACCCGGGGCAGAGCCGGAATGCGGATGCGGCCGAAATAAAGACAAGGACATAATATAAATGCGGTTGGCAAGGCACAGGCGCTGCCGGAATCAGGAGGAAGAGAAATTGGATCAAATCAAGGTGGGAAACCGTTCCATCGGCGAGGGATGCCCCGCGTATCTCATAGCGGAGATGTCAGCGAACCATGCGGGCAGCCTGGAGCGGGCAAAGGAAATCATCCACGCTGCCAAGGAGAGCGGCGCCGACTGTATCAAGATACAGACTTATACGCCGGATACATTGACCATTGACTGCAGCAACCGGTATTTTCAGGTAGGAAACGGCACATGGGAGGGGGAGAACCTCTATCGGCTCTACGGAAAAGGATATACGCCCTGGGAATGGCAGGCGGATCTTAAGGCGGAGGCCGAGAGAGTGGGAATCGACTTTTTGTCCACCCCTTTTGACAGGACGTCCATGGACTTTCTGGAGGAGCTGGGGCTGCAATTTTATAAGATTGCCTCCTTTGAGATGATAGACCTGCCGCTGGTAGAGTATGTGGCTTCTAAGGGGAAGCCCGTCATCATGTCCACCGGCATGGGGACGCTGGAAGAGATCAGGGAGGCGGTGGAGGCCGTGAGGAAGACCGGCAATGGGCAGCTGGCGCTGCTGCGCTGTTCCAGCGTCTATCCCGCAGACCCCGGTCAGATGCACCTGTCCACTATACAGGACATGAAGAAGCGGTTCGGGCTCCCTATCGGCCTGTCGGATCATTCCCTGGGGGCCATGAGCGCCGTGACGGCTGTAGCCCTGGGGGCGAAGATCATCGAGAAGCATTTCTGCATCAGCCGTGAGATAGAAAATCCCGATGCCTCGTTTTCCATGACGCCAAAGGAGTACGCGGCTATGGTGCGGGATATCAGGATGGTGGAGGAGGCCATAGGAGAGCCGTTCTATGGCGTCAGCCCCCAGGAGGAGAGCAGCATGGTGTTCCGCCGTTCCATCTTCGCGGTGAAGGACATCGCGGCAGGGGAGAAACTGACTCCGGACAATGTGCGTATCATCCGGCCGGGTTATGGCCTGAAACCGAAATATTACACGGATATAATCGGAATGAAGACGGACAGGGCGTTGGAGAGAGGCACACCGCTGACATTTGAAGCGCTGGAAAAGGGAGCGGTGCTTTTTGTGACCAACAATGCAAATACGGAGGATCTGTATCAGTGGCTTTCGGAGAGAGAGACGAAAGTATACAAGGTAGAGAACAAGCTGACCCCGGAGATGGTGGAGGAGCTTAAACCGTCCTTTGTCATAAGCTTCAATTACCGCTATCTGATTCCGGAGGAGGTGCTGCGCAGGCTCCCCGGCCGGGTCATTAATCTCCATACCTCCCTGCTGCCCTATAACAGAGGCTCCAGCCCTAACTTTTTCAGCTTCCTGTACGACACGCCCAAAGGCGTCACCATCCATCTGGTGGACAGGGGGCTGGATACAGGCGATATTCTCTGCCAGAAAGAACTTGTGTTCGACGAGGAGAAAGAGACTTTTGCCTCCTCCTACGACAGATTGCTTCAGGAGATAAAGGAACTGTTCAAACAGAACTGGGAGAAGATCAAGCTGGGCTGTGTGGAGCCCAGAAAGCAGGAGGGGGAGGGAAACTGCCACAGGATGCGGGAACTGGAGGCCATTCGGGAGCAGATGCCTTTTACTTGGTCTGACTCCATTGCTGATTTCAAGAGCCGTTTTCGGGAGAAGCTGACATGATATGGATTCGTGCGGACGCAGGTTCGGAAATGGGAAGCGGGCATGTGATGCGGTGCCTTTCCATCGCAGATGCCCTGAAGCGGCAGGGGAGCGAGGTATGCTTTTTGACAGCGGACGAAAGCGCGGCTAAGCTGCTGCGGGCCAGAGGTCAGGAGTATCGGGCACTTGGCTCTGACTACAGGTACATGGAGGGGGAACTGGACGCGCTGGAAAAACTGCTTGCCGGACGTAAGGGGGATTTCTTCCTGGCGGACAGCTATTTTGTCACGCCGGAGTATTTCGCCAGGATAGGCAGGCACCTCCCTGTAGGGTATCTGGACGACAGATGCTGCCTGGATCTTCCGGTGGATTTGCTGATCAATTACAATATTTTTGCCCAAAAGCCCCTGTATGAGGGAGCGGCTGCGGACAAGCTTCTTCTGGGACTTAAGTATGTGCCCTTGCGGGCAGAATTTGCAGAGTGTGCCTATCAAGTGAGGAAGCAGGCAAGTAAGGTGCTCATCACCACAGGGGGGAGCGACAAATACGATCTGGCCGGTCAGCTTTTGCGAAAGTGCCTGGCCTGTCCGGGGACGGCCGACTTGGAATACAGTGTGGTCAGCGGGGTTTACAATAAGCATCTGGAGGAACTGAGGGCGCTGGAGAGACAGCATGGGAATGTGAAGATATACAGCAATGTGTCCAATATGTGCGGCTTGATGCGTGACAGCGATATCGCCGTCACGGCGGGGGGCTCCACCATGTACGAACTCAGCGCTGTGGGGGTGCCCATGATCTGCTTTTCCTTTGTGGATAATCAGGAGCCCATTGTGGATGGGTTCGTGAAAAAGAAAGTGGCGTGCTTTGGAGGGAATTACCTTGTGCAGGGGGAGGACATGGCGGAGGCCGTGGCAGAGAACCTGGCGCTGCTTGCCGGGGATGCGGTCCTGCGGGAGCGGTATAGCAAGAGGCTGAAAGCTGTGGCGGACGGATTAGGGGCAATGCGGATTGCGAAGGAGATAATAGCAGAGGTGTCCGGATGAGGCGCCATCCGCATAGCGGATAGCAAAGCAGATAACAGCAGGCGTGTGGATGAAGCGCGGGCTGTGGGATAAGGCGTTGTGATGCAGATGAAAGGATTGGACAGGAGCCGGTGGCTGGGGAGCGGCAGATGAAGAGACGGATTGAATGGAAAAATGTTTTATGCGGGCTTGGGGCCCTCCTTTGCTTTGGCCTGCTGTATGCCGTCACCTTTCAGGACAGTGAGCAGAAAGGACAGCAGACGGCAGACATAGTAGTCTTCGGGGACAGCGTATTTACCGATATCGGGGATATAGAAGCGATTCCGGACAAGCTGGCAGAGGCGTTGGGTGTGACAGTCTACAATGCCTCCATGGGCGGCACCTGCGCGGCCAGGCTGGAGGAAGAAAGGCGCCAGGATTCCGCAAAGGGATCCATGTCCCTGGCAGGGCTTACGAAAGCCGTCCGGGCGCTGGATTTTCGGGTACAGCAGTCGGCAAGGCTTCGGGAGAGCAATACAGAGCCTTTTCCGGGCATCGTTGACGGACTTGCGGAAGTTGATTTTGACAGGGTGGAAACCGTATTGATCGGGCGCGGGCTCAATGACTACCACGCCGGCATACCAGTTGAGAATCCCGAAGACCTTTACGATGAATATACTTTTTTGGGGGCGCTGCGCAGTACCGTAAGGAATTTGCAGGAGCGAAATCCGGATATGAGGATTATTCTGGTCACGCCCATATATACCTGGTACAGGGAGTGGGGGCTGCCCTGCGAGGAGGTCGACAATGGCGGGGGAATTCTGGAAGATTATGTGAACGCCGAGCTAGAGCTTGCGCAGGAACTGAATGTGGAGGCAGTGGATCTGTACCATGACTTTTTCCCTCAAGAGACGCTGGAGGAATGGGAGCAGTGCACCGTAGACGGGCTCCATCCCAACGAGGCGGGGCGGGAAAAGATCGTGGAGGAAATCGTGAAGCTTTTGAAGCCATAAGAGAAGTGACTTGGTTTTCTGTTGTACTTGACACCAGAACTGTGTTCTGTTGTACTTGACACCAGAACTGTGTTCTGGTGTATGTGCCGCAGCAGGCGGCATGACGGGAAGAGTGAGGAAAGGCGGTGGATTGAAATGAGGCCAGCACAGGCATTTGGCATATGGTACGGTAAAATCAGGCGGGAATGGAAACTGGCGTTTCTCACCTGCTTTGTGCTGGGACTGCTGATTCACATGCCGGTCCTGCTTTCGGACATCCCCAACCATGACGGCCTGGACAGCGTGTACTTTGACCAGAACATGATCACCTCGGGCAGATGGTTTCTGACAGTGGCCTGCGGCTTATCCTCCTATTATACCCTGCCCTGGCTCATCGGCATTTTAGGGCTTGGATATCTGGGATGCGCGGCCGCGGCCCTGTGCGAGCTTCTGGAGGTGCGAAAAACCTGGGCGGTGATGCTGGTGAGCGGCCTGCTGGTGTCCTTTCCGGCGCTTGCCTCCACCTTTGCCTATGTGTATACCCTGGACGGCTATATGCTGGCGCTGCTTCTCTCAGTGCTTTCGGTGCTCTTTACGAAAAAGTGGAAGCGGGGCTTTGGGCCGGGGGCTTTGTGCCTGGCGTTTGGCATGGGAATCTATCAGGGATACCTGTCCTTTGCTATGATACTTTCCATATTTGCCATCTGGATGCTGCTTGCGGGAGAGGAAGCGGACCAAAAAGGGACGGCTTTGAAAGACAGGATCCGCGGCGCCTTTCGCTATCTTTACATGGGAGCGCTGGGGGCTGCACTGTACTTTGTCATTCTGCAGGTACTTTTGTGGATTCAGGGGAAAAAACTGGACAACTATCAGGGCATTGACGGCCTGGAGGGCGGAGGCTTCCTGTCCGGGGGAATCATGTCTGCCATTGTGGAGATGTACCGGGATTTCTTCGCATTTTCCTTTAAGGGGAACGTGGTGTTTTCGAACGTCTTTTCCCTGGCCGCCTGCTGTATTCTGGCAGGAGTGGCGGGGGGTGCCGCTCTTTTCATCATCTGTAAGAGAAAATGCTGGAAGAATCCGCTTCTTTTTGGTATAATGGGCTTTCTGTTTCTTCTGCTGCCAGCGGCAAGCAATGTCATACTATTGATCTCGCCCGCTGTGAATTACCATCTGCTGATGCGCTACCAATGGATTTTGTACGCCATCGGAGGCGTGTCGCTGGTAAGCCGCTGCGACTGCGGGGGAAAGAGGGGCGCCTGGATGGAGTGGCTGGGGCTTGCCGCGGCGGGGACTCTGGTCTTTTGCTACGGCGTGGCGGACAATATCGCCTATTCCAATCTCCAGAAGCGCTATGAGAAGACTTATGCCTACTGTGTGCGGCTGCTGGACAGAATCGAGCAGACGGACGGGTACTATCCGGGCATCCCCATTGCCATGATCGGCGTGGTGTCGGAGGAACAGTTTCCGGCGACGGACATCACCCGGGACGTGACGTCAGGCATGATAGGCATGAACGGCGATGTCCTGTTGTACACAGGAAAGAATTACCAGCTATTCATCAAACATTACCTGGGGGCCACCTTGAATTTCCTGCCCGCTGAGGCCATGAGCGAGGTCTATTATTCGGAGGAATATATTGCCATGGACAGCTTCCCGGGGCCGGATTCCATCCGTATCATGGACGGGATCATGTATATTAAGACAGAGAACGTGCACCGCTAGTTGTTAGGAGAGACGCAAATGCTGTTATCGATTGTACTGCCTGCCTATAATGAAGAGCAGAATATTGCCAACACTGCCAAGGTGCTGGGCCGGGTTCTTGCCGCAAATGCCATTGACTATGAACTTATTTTCATCAGTGACGGCTCCCGGGACGCCACCTTTCGGGAGGTGCAGAAAGTGTCGGAGAAAGACACCAGAATCAAGGGGGCGGAGTTTTCCCGCAACTTTGGCAAGGAGGCCGCCATTTTCGCAGGGCTGGAGCTGGCGGGAGGAGATGCGGTTGTAGTCATGGACTGCGACTTGCAGCATCCGCCCGAGGTCATACCGGAAATGTGGAAGCTGTGGCAAAACGGAGCTGAGGTGGTGGAGGGCATCAAGGAGACCAGGGGAAAGGAGAGTCTGGCCCACAGGCTTTCCGCAGGCCTGTTCTACCGGATCATGAGCAGGCTGATCAAGATGGACATGAACGCCTCATCGGACTTCAAGCTCCTGGACAGGAAAGTGGTGGATGTGCTGCTGGGGCTGCCGGAGCGGAACACTTTCTTCAGGGCGCTGAGCTTCTGGGCAGGGTTCCGCAGGGAGTATGTCTCCTATGAGGTGAGGGAGAGGCAGTTTGGGGAGAGCAAGTGGTCGTCTTTGAGCCTGATGAAATACGCCATCACCAATGCCACGTCTTTCAGCACACTGCCCTTGCAGCTGGTGACGGTGATGGGAACGCTGTCCATTCTGTTCAGCATCGTGCTGTTTATCCAGACCCTTGCAAAATATCTGTCGGGAACCGCTGTGGAGGGCTTCACCACGGTGATCCTGTTGATTTTGGTCATCGGGGGCTTTTTGATGCTGAGTTTAGGGATCATTGGCCATTACATTGCCAGAATCTACGAGGAAGTAAAGGGCCGTCCCAAATATATCATTAGCAGAACCATCGGAGACATCCGCAAAAATAGAAAATAGAAAAAGGAAAGGTGACAGTATGATAAACTTTAATGTACCACCCTATGCCCCCAAAGCCATGGACTATATCCAGGAATGTGTGCAGAACCAGAAGATCTGCGGCGACGGGCCCTATACCCAAAAATGCAATGAATGGATTGAAAAGAAGACCGGCACGGCAAAATGCCTGCTGACTACCTCCTGCACCCATGCCACGGAGCTGGCCGCCCTTTTGGTGCCGCAGATCGGCCCCGGGGACGAGGTCATTATGCCGGCCTATACCTTTGTGTCCACAGCGGACGCCTTTGTGCTGCGGGGTGCGGTTCCCGTATTCGTGGACATCAGGCCGGACACCATGAATATAGATGAAAAGCTGATAGAGGAGGCGGTGACGGAGCGGACAAAGGCGATCGTGCCTGTCCATTATGCCGGGGTAAGCTGCGAGATGGATGCCATCATGGACATTGCAAAAAGGTATGGGCTGGCGGTGATCGAGGATGCGGCCCAGGGAATCATGGCCACTTACAAAGGAAAGGCCCTTGGCACCATAGGAGACTTTGGATGCTTTAGCTTCCATGAGACCAAAAACTACAGCATGGGGGAGGGCGGCGCCCTCCTGATCCAGGATGAAAAGAATGTGGAAGAGGCGGAGATCATCCGGGAGAAAGGAACCAACCGCAGCAAATACTACAGGGGCCAGATCGACAAGTATACCTGGATCAATTACGGCTCCTCCTATCTGCCCAGCGACATGAACGCTGCCTATCTGTATGCCCAGCTGGAGATGGCGGAGGAGATCAATGACGCCAGACTGGCTATTTGGAACCGGTATTATGATACCTTAAAGCCTCTGGCCGAAGAGGGAAAAATCGAACTGCCGGTGGTGCCTGAGGGCTGTGTGCACAATGGGCACATGTTCTATTGCAAGGCCAAGGATATCGAGGAGAGGACGGCGCTGATCGATTATCTGAAAGCGAGGGGAGTACACTCGGTATTCCATTATGTGCCCCTGCACACTGCTCCGGCCGGCCTGAAGTTCGGGCGGTTCCATGGGGAGGACAGGTATACCACAAGGGAAAGCGAGCGGCTTTTGCGCCTGCCTATGTACTATGGACTGATGCTGGAGCAGGTGGACTATATCTGCGAAAAAGTGAAAGAGTTTTATCGATAAGGCAATAGGAGTGCCCATGGAATATGTGAGAAAGGCAGCGTCCTGTTTTTGTAAGGTGCTGAAAGGAATGCTTTTTATAGGCTTCAGTGTGCAGATCATTTTAGGGATCTGGTGGTTTTGCTGTCATTTTTTTCAGGTTCAAAGCTTCGGGGAGCCGCAGTCTCTCCTGTACAGAGGATTGCTTTCCCTTTTGGGGGGGAGACCTGCGCTCCTCTATTCCCTGCAGGTGGCTGCTGCTTTTTTGGCGGGAACTTTATTTTTACAGAACCTCCGGCCGGTGGAACCTAAGTTTGCCCTGTGGCGGGGACTGGCGTTTGTAACCATTCCCTTTGGCATGCAGTGCCATCTGGCATTGCTGCCCTATTCTTTCATGAGCTCCCTCTTTGTGCTGTTTTTACTGGCCCTGTTTATACTCACGGGCAATAAGGGCTGCCGTCAGTTTATAACATCCGGCGCCCGTGAGTCGGGTGACCTGGCAAATGTGAATGATTGCCAGTATAGAATCCGGAAGAAACGGGTAGCAGGGCTTCTCCTTGGGGCATTTGCCTGCGCGGCGGCATTTGCAGCGCTTTCCGGGGCCCTTGATCCGGACAAGCGGGAAAAGCCGGGTTATAGCATAGAGGGGGCTTTGGCCAGCCGCTTCGCATGGCCTACCCTCTGGAATGACTATGGTAGATATGGGGAGGAAGTGAGGATCGTGCCGGAAGAGGTGGTGTGGAATGCCTCCTATCATCCGGACGATATGGAAGCTTTCCAGGAGAGCCTGGAAAGCCAGGTGGGCGTGGAAACCGCAAAGGAGTATTATCTCCGGATGGCAAAGACAGGATGGGATTATCATGCGCCCATGATCATACGTCAGATAGGCTGGGACGCGCTGGGGTATGCGGTGACACCGGTGATCTTTCCGCTGCAGATGGCAGGGGAGGCATATGATTCCTGCAGCGCCAGGAATTATGAAGTCATGCGGGAAAATGCCCCTGTCCTCACAAGATATTATGTGGATTACGGATGCTGGTGGTTTGTATGGATGCTGGCGATTTCCGTTTTACTGGCTTTTTGCAGGGTGCTTTGCAGGAGGGACAGCGGAGCCCGGGAGGAGAGGAAGAAAGTCCGGAGGAAAGCCGTAATAGCTGCGGGCATCTGCTGCGTGATCTCAGGTCTTTTGATAGCGGTGGTCACTATGCGGGGAGCCGGAAAAATGGACTACAGACTGACCATAGGGGTGAATGCGCTATGGCTGACAATACCGCTTCTATTCATGGGCAGGCCCGGGCCAGGCGGGCAGGAGGCTTTCACCTCTCTGGCCGGAGCTGCCAAAGCGGATCCGGAAGCGGCTGCGCCTGCGACCGCTGTATCAAGTGATGTCTCCGTACAGAAAGGAACATGAGTGCTGTGGTGATTCAAATATTGATTTTAGGACTTCTATTGCTGGTGCTTCCTGCTGTCATCGGCGGCCTGTGTGCCCGTGCGTATGACGGAGGCGGGAGATTGATTTTTCGCTGGGTAAGCGGGCAGTTTCTGCTATGGGCCGGATTTCAGCTGATGTGCGTGCCGATGATTTTGAGACAGCAGAGTCTGAGCAGGCTGGCGCTGTGTTTTGGGGCGTATGGGGCCATATTGGTGTTTTTCGCTGTGGCCCTGGAGATCAGGCACAGAAAAAGGGGGCAGGTTCCTGCTTTTTTTGAGCCCATGAAAGAACGGACAAAAAAGAAAGTCCCGGAAAGCGCGGTGCTCTGGGCTGTTTTTGCTGGGGGGCTGCTTTTTCAACTGGTGCAGGCCGTGAGGCTTGCTTTTGACGATGCGGATGATGCGTATTTTGTGGCTGTGGCCTCCCTGGCGGAAAGTTCGGATCAAATGTATCAGCTTTCTCCTTATGGACAAGGGGAGATGGAACTGGACTTTCGGCATGCGCTGGCCCCGTTTTCCATTTGGATCGCCTTTCTGGCAAGGGTGTCGGGGATGCGGACCGTAGTGGTGGCCCAGGTAGCGCTGCCGGTGGTGCTGATCGCCATGGCCTATGGAATCTACTATCTGTTCAGCTGTTCTTTGTTTCCGGAGCAGGGCGGGCAGCGGGCATTGTTCATGATTTTTACGGAACTTTTGGTGCTGTTCGGAAATTATTCCGTGTACACATCGGAGACGTTCCTGATTGGCAGAACCAGGCAGGGCAAGGCAACGCTGGGAAGCATTGTGGTGCCTTTTCTGCTGCTGTTGCTTTTGGTTCTGCTTAGATATCTGCAAAAGGGAGAGAAAGTTCCGATAAGTCTCTATCTGCTGCTGGGAGCCGCCGGCATGGCCGGATGCCTGTGCAGCACGCTGGGGGCGCTGCTTTCCTGCATGGTCATTGGGTTGTGCGGCCTGTGTGGAGCTGTCTGCTATAAGAGGCTTCGGCTGCTGTTTTCATTGACGGCCTGCTGCGTTCCCTGTGTGGGCTACGCGCTTTTGTACGTTTTTGTAAAATGAGGGAGGATATATGTGGAGTAGCGTGAGCGGGGCGTTCCGGGATTATATGGGAACCGGATTAATCGGAATATGCTTTTTGGTGTCACTGGTGTATCTGTTTTTGACAGAAAAGAGGAAGCATCTGAGGATTCTTTTCCTCTATATGCCTTTTTGCTTTCTGGCGCTGTTCTTTAATCCACTGTTCTCGAAGCTGGTGTATCGTATGGCGGAGGATGAGATTTACTGGAGGGTTTTGTGGCTGCTTCCCATGACGGTTACCATTGCCTACACTTTCGTCCGCCTCTGGGGGGAGATTGGGCAGAAGCGGGGAGAACGGGCCGCCCGGATCCTTGGGCTGTGCCTGGCAGGGATCGTTGCGGCATCCGGGAGCTTTATCTACGCCAGCCCCTCTTTTTCCCGGGCGGAGAATATTTATCATATGCCGGATGCGGTGGTTGAGATCTGCGATGCCATCAATGTGCCGGGGCGTGAGGTCATGGCGGTGTTTCCGCTGGAACTGACCCAGTATGTGCGCCAGTATTCGCCGGTGACCTGCATGCCTTACGGAAGGGAAATGACAAGGGGGGAATGGGCCATCCTCCATCCCCTGAAAGACGAGATGGAGAAAGAAGTCATTGAGATGGAAAAGCTGGTTCCCCTGGTGAGGGAATACCGTTGTCATTATGTGATATTCCGACCCGGCCAGAAAGTAGAGGGAAATCCCGAGGACTATGGCTGGGCACGGTTCGGAGAGATTCAGGGCTACACGGTTTACCGGGATCCCCATGAGGAACTGGTCATCCCGGTTATGGACTGATTCCTGCAAGCGACGAGCCAAGCGGGCATGCTTGTATGCACATTAAAGTCATAGAATATGCGACTGCCGCGTGGGCACTCCGGTTCAGATGCCTCCTCCTTAGTCCGGCTGGGAGGAATCTGAGGACTCCTGCGCGCGGTCGCTGTAATAGTTGAGCGCGTAGGCAAAGCGTTCAGCCACCCTTTCTCTGCCTTTCTGATTCAGATGTACATTGTCTTTCAGATATTTCTTTGCAGTATCCTCGTTGAAAGTGGTATAGATATTGTCCACAAAGGTGGTGCTTCTGGAAACGCAGGAGGTATACTGCAGGATGGCATAGATGCTGAGGACATCCTGATTTTCGGGCTTATAAATGTCGCTGCTGACATACTCCCCTTTCTCATTGACGCCAAAGGCATAGGTGGGGGACATGACGATGATGCGCACATTGGGGGCATAATAATTGACCAATTCGATAATAGCCTCCGTATTGCCGGCAAAGGTGGCAATATTTGCGGGATTATTGGGATCGTACATGTCGCGGGCAGCCAGGTAGTCGCTGCCGTCATACATGACTACGATAGCGTCTACGGCCGTTATGTCAATGGAGGTAAGGATGTCGTATACTTCCTTAGCCTCCGAGGGGGCCTCTCCTCCCAATATTTCCAGCGCCTGCAGATAACCGTCGCGAACCTCCTGATTGCCTAAGGCAACGTGGCAGAGCCAGTATGCATTGAAGAAGTCCCAGGGGTGGTTTTCCACATCAAGCTGCTGTACGTCCGTGGCAAGAAAGCTTCCTGCGATGGAGCAATTATAGATGGTGGCGCCTGTCTCTTTTTCCATGAGGCTTACCAGATTATCTTTGGAACCCCTATCGTCCGCAAAAGGGGCATTCCCAAAGGCCAGAATGGTGGAACCCTGGCTGTAGTCCTTGTAGATGGGATTCTGGGATTCGTCCAAAAGGGGCAGGATCATGTCGTAGCTGTCGCTGTATTCGCCGGGACCGTCTGCAAAGATTTCGTCCAGATCTACGCGTACTCCGAAGTTCACGACTTTATATATAATCCCGGCCACGAAGAGCACCACCACTACCAGGAGCACGATATGGATATTGAGGCGGGATAAAAAACTGCGCTTCGGGGGCTCCTCTTTTGGGTCAGCCTCTTGGGATTCGGCGGCATCCGAGGGAACGTCCATGTCTTTTTCAAGGTCTATGACATCCAGTTCCGGTATTTTTGTGGGCTGCTTTGGGCCATTCGAAACATTTTTTATATTTTTCATAGAGATGCTCCATTTCCTGATTTGCCTTTTATTGTACTATTATGGGAGTGGAAAGTCTATATTATTTACTTTACTTTAAAACTTTTTAACAGATTTTAAGAAATTATGAAGAAATGGGATTGTTACTTGAAGAAGCATGGAAAGGATGCTATACTGTTACAGACTTATTACGTTTTCTGGGTTTGGAGAGGATGTTATTGATGAAGAAGTTAAACGGTCGTTCTGAGAAAGAGGCCCGCAGATGGGCGGAATATGATGAGAATGATTACGACTGGGACAGCGCGGAGGAGGATTCCGGGGACGAGTATCTGGAAGAGGGAGACGGGGACAGGTATTTGGAAGAGGAAGAGGAATTCTGCGGGGAAGCGGATGAGATAGAGGAAGACGGCGGCTGGACAGAGGATGCGTATTTTACAAAGGATGCCGCAGAAGAGAACGCGTATTATACAGAGGACGCCGCGGAAGAGGACGCGTATTTTACAAAGGGCGCCGCGGAAGAGGACGCGTATTACACAGAGGATGGCGCGGAAGAGGACGCGTATTACACAGAGGACGCCGCGGAAGAGGACGCGTATTATACAGAGGATGCCGCGGAAGAAGACGCGTATTATTACGAAGAAGAGGATTATGGTGCTGCCGGGAAAGCAAGAGCACCATACGGAGAGGAATACTATGACCCTGGGGACGGCTATGGGCCTGACGGGCCGGAAGAGGCATACGAAGCGGGGGAGGCGTTGTATGAGGAGGAATTCTCCGATGAATATGACATGGAGGAGCCTTACTGCGAGGAAGAGGGAAAAGCGTCTCCTTACATGGAACGTCCTTTAAGGGGAAGCGGGAGCAGAGGAAAAAAGCAGCCCAAACAGGGGCTTCTTGCCAAAATCGGAAAGGCCTTTGGCAAAATGGACACCATGGATAAGATCATGGCGTTTACCGGCGCGGGAGTCCTGGTGCTGGCGGTGTTGACGGCCTGCGTATTCATCGGATCAAGAACCATGGAAAAGCAGGTGGACGACTTCAAAAATGTGGGGAAGCAGCTGGACGGCATCACCATGATCGGCGAGAAAGGGCTTATGGCCGTGGCGGATGCCCAGAGGGAAAAACAGGCAGCGTCCACTGTCATAGATCAGGAGCAGCAGGAGCCCGAGCCCACGCAGAAGCCGGGCTACGAGGAGAGCGGCTATGAGAGGCAGGTGTCCGTGCTGCCCAGCTTTACTTCTATTCAAAAAGACCTGAAGATCAAGTTCGTCAACAAGAAGACGGACAAACTGGTGCCGAACGTGCCTTTTTCCGTCACCGTGACGGATCCGGACGGCAAGACCGTCATCTGGTCGGATGACGACATGGATGGAATCATCTACAAAAAGGACATTGCGCCCGGCACCTATAAGGTGGCCATGGAGTCCCTGACGGATGCCAAGTATGCGGGCTATACCCTCTCACTGGACAGCCAGTCCGTGGAGGTGAAGAAAGAAATCGTCTACAAGAAAGTGGACGTGGCCAATGAAGTCAAGCAGGAGAGCGAGGTCAACACCAAGAAAGAGGACACCAAGAAGAATGAGGTGGTGGTGGAGTCCAGCCTGCAGGACACGGTGGCCTGGGTGGAAAGCAAGGTCATTGCCACGGCGTACGAGCAGGTGGAGAAGAGCACTATCCAGGATCCCCTGACGCTGGCGCTGGGGAGGCGCTTTTTGCAGGTGACCGGGAATGTGAGCGGAACGCCGGAAGCCGGCATGACGGCTTCGTCATCGGAGGCGGAGAATGCGGCTGGGGCCGTATTGCCGGTGGAGAACCAGGCGAGAACTGAAAGCACAGGAGCTGAAAGGGAAGCGGGCACGTCGGCTCCAACGGATGCCGTCCAGCCATCAACCGGGCCGTCAACAGATACACCAGATGCCACGCAGCCGACAACCGAGGCACCGCCTACGGATACGCCTGCCACTACGCCGCCGGCAACGGAACAGCCAACGCCACCTCCGACAGAGACGCCAACGCCGCCTCCGACAGAGACGCCAACACCGCCTCCGACGGAGACGCCAACACCGCCTCCAACGGAGACGCCAACGCCGCCTCCGACGGAGACACCAACGCCGCCTCCGACAGAGACCCCGACCCCGACTCCCACCCCGGGCCCCTTAAGCGTGACAGTGAACCAGAACGCCATGACAGGAAGCGTGGGAGGGACAATGGCGGCTATCGCTGCCGTCACAGGCTTCCCTCAGGGCAGCACAGTGGAGTTCATCATCAGTTCGGACAATGCGGCAGTGGCAACGGCGACCATAAATCAGACCACAGGCGACATCACGATACAGGGCAAGGCTGTAGGTACGGCCAATCTCATCGTGACGGCCAACTATAAGGACGGGAAGCCCGAGACCGCAGGTTCAGCCGTGATAGTGGTGACCATAAAGGACAGCATGGACATCCGCCTGGACAAAAACGCCATAACCATATACGCCCAGAATCCGGTAAACATTACCGCTACAGTGATCAATGCGCTGCAGCCGGTGCAGGTGGTGGCGACCACCTCGGACGCGGGAAAGGCTGCGGTCAGCGCAAATGGCAATGTGGTCACTGTCACCGGCGTGGCAGAGGGCAGCGCCGTGATTACCATAAGCTATACCGAGGGGATGGAGACCGTTACCGCCACCTGCGCCGTGACGGTAAGAAAGAATCCCAAAGAGGATACAGGAACGCTCTTAAAGGATGTAAAGGGACAGCAGATCTATGTGCTGGAGAACAATGAATACAGGGAGGCCACAAACGCCGACTATTACACGGCATCTGCTTTCTATGTGAAATCGGACGCTACATACACCGGCTGGCAGACCATTGACGGAAAGGTATACTACTATACGGCAGAGGGTAAGAAAGTCACCGGGGAGCAGGTCATCCAGGGGGCAAAGTACAATTTTGCCAGCGACGGCTCCATGGTGGTGGGCAGCGGCACCGTAGGCATAGATGTGTCTAAATGGAACGGCAAGATCGACTGGAACGGCGTGAAGAATTCCGGCATCTCCTATGTGATTATACGCTGCGGCTACAGAGGTTCCACAGAGGGGAAGCTGATCGTGGATCCCAGATTCGCGGAGAACATCCAGGGCGCCAATGCCGCCGGGCTGAAAGTGGGCGTGTACTTCTACTCCCAGGCCGTTGACGAGATCGAGGCCGTGGAGGAAGCCTCCATGGTGCTGGATCAGATCCGGAACTACAAGATCTCATATCCCGTGTTCCTGGACGTGGAGTCCAGCGGCGGCCGTGGAGATAAGATCGACAACCAGACCAGGACGGCGGTCTGCAAGGCATTCTGCCAGACCATCCAGAATGCGGGCTATACCGCAGGCGTCTACTCCAACAAAAACTGGCTGGAGACCAAGATGGACGTAAGCGCCCTTAGCGCCTACAAAATATGGATGGCCCAGTACGCCGCGGCTCCCACTTATGCCAGCAGATACGACCTGTGGCAGTACAGATCCACCGGCAGCGTAAACGGCATAGTCGGCAATGTGGACATGAATATCAGCTACCTTGGCTATTAAGCGGGAAACAGGCCATACTAATACCAGATTCACTTACAGGAAGGAGAGAAAAATGCGCACTTATCTTGTGACAGGAGGCGCCGGATTCATCGGCTCCAATTATATCCATTACATGTTCCGGAAATACGGCAGCGACATCCGCATCATCAATGTGGACGCCTTGACCTACGCAGGCAATCTGGAGAATCTCAAAAGCCTGGAGGGCAATCCGAACTACACTTTCGTGAAAGCGGATATCTGCGACAAGGAGGCCATCTCCCGGATATTCGCCGAGAACGACATAGACCGTGTGGTTCACTTTGCGGCGGAGAGCCATGTGGACAGGAGCATCCGCAATCCGGAGGTGTTCGTGCGGACCAATGTGCTGGGCACTGCGGTCATGCTCAACTGTGCCAAGGCGGCCTGGGAGCTGCCGGACGGCACGTTCAGGCAGGGCAAGAAGTTCCTGCATGTGTCCACGGACGAGGTGTACGGTTCTCTGCCGGATGATGACGAGGCGTTCTTCTATGAGACCACGCCCTACGCTCCCCACAGCCCTTATTCCGCCAGCAAGGCCGGGGCGGACATGCTGGTGAAGTCCTACATGGACACATACCGCTTCCCGGCCAACATCACCAACTGCTCCAACAACTACGGCCCCTACCAGTTCCCGGAAAAGCTGATTCCTTTGATCATCAACAACTGTCTCCAGGGAAAGAAGCTTCCCGTGTACGGAGACGGAAAGAATGTCAGGGACTGGCTCTATGTGGAAGACCACGCCAAGGCCATAGACATGGTTCAGGAACAGGGAGAGCTGTTTCAGACTTACAACATAGGCGGCCACAACGAGAAGCGCAACATAGAGATCATCCATATCATCATAGAGACCCTGCAGGAGATGCTTGCGGACGATGACCCCAGAAAGGCGCATGTGACCACGGATCTGATCACCTATGTGGAGGATCGAAAAGGCCATGACCGCAGATACGCCATTGCGCCGGACAAGATCAAGGCTCAGATCGGGTGGTATCCGGAGACCATGTTCAAAGAGGGCATCAGAAAGACCATAGAGTGGTTCTTCCAGAATGAGGACTGGATGAAAAATGTGACAAGCGGCGACTATCAGAAATATTATACTGATATGTACGAAAAGTAGGACAGACAAAAAGGAAGAAAAAATGGGGACGAATCCAATCGTTCCCATTTGGCGCGTTATTATGCGCGGGCTGCGGCGCTGGCAGCCGCGGGAGAAGAACGGAGGAATTTATGAAAGGAATCATATTGGCGGGGGGATCCGGCACCAGACTGTATCCCCTGACAAAAGCAGTTTCCAAACAAATCATGCCGGTGTACGACAAGCCCATGATCTATTATCCCATGTCCACGCTGATGCTGGCAGGCATCCGGGAGATCCTGATCATCTCCACCCCCAGAGACCTGCCTGTGTTCGAGGAGCTTTTGGGGGACGGCCATCAGCTTGGCATGGAGCTGTCCTACGCGGTGCAGGAACATCCTAACGGCCTGGCGGAAAGCTTTCTCATCGGGGCGGATTTCATAGGCGGCGACAGAGTGGCCCTGGTGCTGGGGGACAATATCTTCTACGGACAGAGCTTTTCCAGGGTGCTGAAAGAAGCGGCGTCCAGGGAAAAGGGAGCCACCATCTTTGGGTACTATGTCCGGGACCCCAGGGAATACGGGGTGGTGGAGTTCGATGAAAGCGGAAAAGTGCTCTCCATTGAGGAGAAGCCGGAGAATCCCAAAAGCAACTATGCGGTGCCCGGCCTGTACTTTTACGACAATGATGTAGTGGAGATAGCCCGGGCGGTAAAGCCTTCCGCCAGGGGGGAACTGGAGATCACCAGCGTCAACAATGAATACCTGCGCCGGGGGACGCTTATGGTGGAGCCTCTGGGGAGGGGCTTCGCGTGGCTGGATACCGGGAATCACGATTCGCTCTTAGATGCGGCGGATTTCGTGGCGGCTTTCCAGAAGAGGCAGGGACTTTACATCTCCTGTATCGAGGAGATTGCCTACAAGAGAGGCTTCATCCACAAGGAGCAGCTCCTTTCCCTGGCCGAGCCCCTGATGAAGACAAACTATGGAAAATATCTGGTAGAGGTAGCAAATGGACTCTAAACTGCGCAGAAAGGCCATTCTGGCCTCCTTGGGAATAATCCTGCTGGTGTCGCTGCTGGTGCTGTACTCCAACCAGGGACTGGGAGGGGGCGAGCCGCCCGCGGGGACGCCGGGGCCTTACCCGGAAAGCACGCAAGAGCCCCAGGGCAGCAGGGAGAATCCGGGAGACAATGGCGTGGTAAACGGACAGATCGGAAATGATTTATCCGCGTTCTTAAAGGACGAGGCCTTTTTTGACCCCGAGGTAAATCCCATATTGGAGGCGGCAAAGGACAATGCATCCAGGCTGTCCATGGTAGTGACTTCCGTGGAAAAGGATCTGCGGATCCAGATTATGGACAATCAGGGAGAGCTGGTCACCGGGGAGAGTTTTTTCGTAAAGCTGGAGGGGCTGGGAGAATATAAGGATCTGGACAAGGACGGCATCATCTATATCGGAGACCTGGCGGCCGGGGAGTATTATGTGGAGCTGATGCCCATGGAGGGATACCGGGTGCCGGCAAACGAGACCAGAGTGCGGGTCAAGGACAAGGTTGAGTATGTGGCCATCGAGGACATCTCCCTGCTGCTTTTGACTGAGGACGACATCAATGTAGCAGAGGAGGACACTGCTGTGGCGGACGCTGTGGCGGACGCGGATAGGACGGAAATCCAGAAACTTCAGAAGACCACCGCCAATTCCCGGGTGGGCATTGACGTGTCCAAATGGAACGGCAGCATTGACTGGGACAGGGTAAAGAACGCAGGCGTGGAGTTCGCCATCATCCGTGCGGGATACCGGGGTTCCACTACAGGGAGCCTGGTGGAGGATGCCTGCTTTGCAGCCAACATGCGGGGCGCTGCCGCCAGCGGAATGCCGGTGGGGGTCTATTTCTTTACCCAGGCGGTGAACGAGGTGGAAGCCGTGGAGGAGGCCTCCGCAGTGCTGCAGCTGATCAAAGAGTATGACCTGAAATATCCGGTGTTCATCGATACCGAGGGCGCAGGGGGGAACGGCCGGGCAGACAATCTGGACGTGGAGACTAGGACATTGGTGTGCGAGGCTTTCTGCCGCACCATTGCCAACGCGGGCTACACTGCAGGAGTCTACGCCAGCCGCAACTGGTACAATAACAACCTGCACACAAGCAAGCTTGAGAATTACTGTATCTGGCTGGCAGAGTACCGTAGCGCCCCGCTGTACCAGGGGTATTACCATATGTGGCAGTATACCTCCAAAGGGGCAGTGGACGGCATTGAGGGGAACGTGGACATGAACGTCAGCTACCTGGCGCAGTGAGGACAATGGCAGGTGTGAAAGTATGCCAAGGCACCAGGCTTACCATCGGAAAGCATCATGAACCGGCGGCAGATTTGAACGGTCGTGAGTATAGAAAGACATGAGAAGGAGAGGGACGAAAAATGGGAAAGATTCAGGTAGAGACATGCGGGATAGAGGGGCTGAAAGTCATCACGCCCACAGTGTTCGGGGATGAGAGGGGCTATTTTTACGAATCCTATCATTACCAGGCGTACAAGGAGGCGGGGATCCCCCAGGAGTTCGTGCAGGACAACCAGTCCTCCGGCAGGCGGGGGGTATTAAGAGGCCTGCACTTCCAGAAGCAGTTCGCTCAGGACAAGCTGGTGCGGGCCATCCGCGGGGAGGTGTTCGATGTGGCGGTGGATCTCAGGGAGGGATCCCCTACCTTTGGCAAGTGGTACGGCGTCCTGCTGTCCGAGGAGAACAAGAAACAGTTCTTTGTGCCAAAGCATTTCGCCCACGGGTATCTGGTGCTCTCGGACTATGCGGAATTCTGTTATAAATGTACCGATTTTTATCATCCCGGGGACGAGGGCGGCATTGCCTACAATGACCCGGCCATCGGCATAGAATGGCCCATTCCGGAGGGGATGGAGCTTGTGATGATCGACAGGGACCGCAGCTGGGGCGGCCTGGAGGACTATAAGAGGCAGATGCATGAAAATAAGTAAAAAAGGCGGGATTTTACTGTTTTCCCTGGCAGGGTTTTTGATGGCTCTGATCATCATCACCCATCAGAATTTAGGACCTGCCGCGGATCCAAAGGAGGAGCTGCTCAAAAAGGTCATCTCCTGTGCAGTGATCCTCATCGCCTGCCTGGTCTTTGCCAGATGGTACGAGAAATTCACCACCATTCCGGTGGAACTGTATCAGAGCAGGCACCTGATCTGGAAGCTGGCAAAGAATGACTTTAAGAAGCGCTATGCCGGCTCCTACATGGGGGCGCTTTGGGCTTTGGCCCAGCCCGTGGTGACCGTGGCCATGTACTACATCGTATTCGACAAACTCATGGGCGGGGCAGGGCGCGGGGTGGAGGATGTGCCCTTTGTGTTGTTTTTGACGGCTGGCCTGGTGCCCTGGTTCTATTTCAACGAAGCACTGAACAATGGCACCAATGCCCTGCGGGAATACGATTATCTGGTGAAAAAAGTGGTGTTCAAGATCAGCATCCTGCCCATCATCAAGATCATCGCCGCCACGTTCATCCATGTGTTCTTTGTGGCGGTGCTGTTTATTGTGGCGGCCCTTTATGGTTATTACCCTACGATCTATACCACGCAGATTCTCTACTACAGCATCTGCCTGTTCATCTTTGTGCTGGCGCTGTGCTATACCACCTGTTCCATCGTGGTCTTCTTCAAGGATCTGACCCAGATCATCAATATTCTGCTGCAGATCGGCATATGGGCCACGCCCATCCTGTGGAACCTGGACAACGCGCCGAAGAGATGGGTGATGTTGCTGAAGCTGAATCCGCTGGTGTACATCGTGAACGGCTACCGCAGCGCCATCTATGGAAAGGAATGGTTCTTTGAGGACTTCTTTTCCACCATGTATTTCTGGATCGTGACTGTGGTGCTGTTCGGCATCGGGGTGGCGGTGTTCAAGCGGCTGAAGAACCATTTTGCGGATGTGCTTTAAGGGGGTTGCGAAGGGCACATGACGGAAAGCCGCATGGTATGGAAAGCAGAGTATTATCTGTGCTTTTGGGGAAGAATGAGAGGATTCGGGAGCCGGGAGTGTTTTGGCGGCATGATTACGGGAGCTTTGAAAAACGACTATGGAAAACAAGGGGATAAAGGTGCAGGAGGTAGCTTTGCCTGCCATAGAAATCAAGGATGTAGTAAAGGCATATAAGCTCTACGACAGGGCCAGGGACCGGGTAAAGGATGCCTTTGGCCTGGGCAAAAAGCAGTCCTATAAGCTGCACTATGCCCTAAACGGCGTAAGCCTCTCCATCCGCAGGGGGGAGACCGTGGGCATCATCGGCACCAACGGCTCGGGAAAATCCACCATACTCAAAATAATCACAGGCGTGCTGAACCCTACCTCGGGAGAGGTACTGGTGAATGGGCGCATTTCCGCCCTGCTGGAGCTGGGAGCCGGATTCAACCAGGAGTACAACGGCATAGAGAATATATACCTAAACGGCACCATGATGGGTTTCTCCGACAGGGAGATCGATGAGAAGCTGCCGGAAATCCTGGAATTCGCGGACATCGGAGAGTATGTGAATCAGCCGGTAAAAACCTACTCCAGCGGTATGTTTGTGCGCCTTGCCTTTGCGGTGGCCATCAACATCGAGCCGGAGATCCTCATCGTGGACGAGGCCCTTTCCGTGGGGGACGTGTTCTTTCAGGCAAAGTGCTATCATAAATTCGAAGAATTCAAGAAGATGGGAAAGACCATCGTATTTGTCAGCCATGACTTAAGCGCCGTCAGCAAATACTGCGACAGGGTGTTTCTGCTCAACAAAGGGGAGCTTTTGGGAGAGGGGACCCCTAAGGAAATGATAGACATTTACAAGCGGGTGCTGGTGGGGCAGTATGAAATCCACAGCAATCAGGAGCATGTGGATTTCCTGGAGGAGGTAAAGCGGCAGGAGGCGGTCAAGCAGGACGGACAGGGACCAAATGGCGGGGTCAATCCGGACGCGCTGGAATATGGCAGCGGCCAGGCAAGGATCGTGGAGTATTATCTGACGGACGATGCGGGCATCCGCACCACTGCCGTGATCAAGGGAAGCCTTTTCACCCTGCATATGCGGGTGGCCTTTGAGGAACATGTGCCTGCCCCTATTTTTGCTTTTACCTTTAAAAATGTCATGGGCACGGAGATTACAGGGACAAATTCCATGGTGGAGAAAGCGTTCTTGGAAAGCGCAGAGCCGGGGCAGGTAAAGGACGTGACCTTTACCCAGAAGATGAGCCTCCAGGGCGGGGAATACCTGTTGTCCATGGGAGTCACGGGATACAGCGGCGATACCTTTGAGGTATATCACAGGCTCTACGATGCCCTAAACGTGACGGTGGTTTCAGATAAGAATACGGTGGGATACTATGATATGGACTCGGTGGTTCGGGTGACGGAAGCCTCCGGGGAGGAGAGGAACAGCGGCTTTAAAGCGGACGTACAGTGAGGAGCGGTTAGCGGTATGACAGAGGAAAGAGGCGGCAGGACAGAGGAAAACGAAATAAAGACAGAGGAAAACGAAATAAAATCAGCGCAAAACGAAATAAAAACAGAGAAAATCGGAAAAGTCAGGCTTGACTACAGCCGGTATTCCGGCCGGGATCTCTACAGCGACGGGGATGTGGAGGATGAACTTTTGGAAATCGTAAAGCACAGGATATCCTCGGAGTATCCTGACATCATTGCGCAAAAGGCCAGCTTCCCCATTCTCTACCACCTCTCCCCCCTGCGGGAGAATATCCTGGAATGGGTTCCCTTTCCGGCGGGAAAGACTGCCAAAGTGCTGGAGGTGGGCAGCGGTTGCGGTGCAATCACGGGAGTGCTGTCGGCAAAAGCCGCCGCAGTGACCTGTGTGGACCTTTCCAAAAAGCGGAGCCTGATCAATGCCTACCGCCACAGGGAGTGCGGCAATATCCTGATCCGCGTTGGGAATTTTAAGGACATTGAGCCTGACCTGGAAAACGACTTCGATTTCATCTGTCTCACAGGGGTCTTTGAATACGCAAGGGATTATATGGGGGGAGATACGCCCTATGAGGACTTCCTGAAGCTTCTGCTGCCCCATCTGGCAAAGGGAGGGCGGATCCTCATCGCCATAGAGAACAAATACGGCCTGAAATATTTCGCGGGCTGCAAGGAAGACCACCTGGGAACCTACTTCTCCGGCATAGAGAACTACAGGCAGGACGAGGGGGCGCGCACCTTTGGCAGAAACGGGCTGGAGCGTATTTTCCAAAACTGCGGTGTGGGCGAGTATCATTTCTATTACCCCTATCCGGACTATAAATTCATGAAGATGCTCTACAGCGACGAGTATCTGCCGGGAAAGGGAGAACTGACTGACAATATACGGAATTTCGACAGGGACAGAATGCTGCTGTTCGATGAGAAGAGCGCTTTTGACGGCTTGTCGGAGGAGGGGCTCTTCCCCCTGTTTTCCAATTCCTATCTGGCGGTGCTCGGAGAGGGCTTTGACGTCAAATATGTAAGATATTCCAACGACCGGGCGCCGGAATACGCAATCCGGACAGAGATCGCCACAGACGACCGGGGGCAGGCCTTTGTGAGGAAATGCGCTCTGAACGAAGCGGCCAGGGCGCATGTCCGGGGTATGGAGGTATCCTGCGAGAGGCTCAAGGACAGGTATCAGGGAGGCCGCCTGGAGATCAACGACTGTTATCCGGAGGAAGAGGGTAAGAGCGTGCGATTTGCCTTTGAGGAGGGCGTGCCCCTTTCCGAACTCATGGACGGGTGCCTGGAGAAAGGCGATATTGAGGCGTTTTACGGATATTTTCGGGAATATGTGGAGCGCATCGGATACAACTGCGACTACCCGGCTGCTGACTTCGATCCGGTCTTTTCCAATATTCTGGTGGACGGGGACAGATGGACGCTGATCGACTACGAATGGACCTTTGGAAAGCCCATTGAAACCAAAGAACTTGCGTTTCGGGCTGTCTACTGCTATCTGCTGGAGGACGGGAAACGGGAGAGCCTGGATTTGAAACGGATCCAGAGGGAACTTTCCGTCACGGAACAGGAGGCGGAGGGGTACCGCAGCGCGGAGGTGCAGTTCCAGCGTTTTGTCACCGGAGACCGGCTTGCCATGCAGGAACTTCGGGACAGAATCGGGGGAAAAATCACATCGCCCCGGGACTGGATCGACAGATATGAGGATTCTTCATTAAGGAACCGTGTCCAGATTTACGAGGACAGGGGCAGCGGATTTAGCGAGGAGGGATCTTATTTTGTAAAGGACGCCTATCAGGGCGAAAATCTGATAGAGGTAAACCTGAAGGTGGACGCTGAGGTGAAGCAGGTGCGGGTGGATCCGGCTTTTGGCTCCTGCATCGTAAAGCTGCAGGAGGTGACCCTGAACGGAAAGGCGGTTCCCCTGGGCAAAAGGAGCGTCTTTGGCGCAAATGGCCTTGTCCGGTTCCCGGCGCGCAGAGCAGCGGGAAACTGCCCCAGCATCGTGTTTCCCACAGAGGATCCGGGCATGCATATCCGCCTGGAAAGGCTTCCCCGCCAGGAGGAAAACATACTGCGGATACGGATGGAGATCGTGGGCCTGCCGCTTTCCATGGCGGAGGATGTGGCCGGGGGCCGGTGAAAGGAAGCGGTGGCGGATTGGGCATCAAAGAGCTGGTAAAGCGGACGCTGGTAAAAAGAGAGGATATGCGCTATGAGAAACGGCTGCAAGGCAGGCAGACTGCCTATGGGGAATGGGCGGCCGCGCAGGAGACCGGGCAGGAAACAGGGGAAAAAGGAACCTGCCCTGATTTTGCAGTGTTTCGGATAGGAAAAGGGAGAATGGCAGCGGGAGCCCGGGAGGCGATGGCGGCTTATTTTGCCAGAAACCCGGGGGTACGCATCCTGTATGGGGATGAAGACGTGTGGGAGAGCGGCGGGGAGGGGGACGAAAGCCTGGCGGACAGGAAGCTTCCCTGGTACAAGCCGGACTGGTCCCCGGATTTTCTGGACAGCTTTTTCTATTTCGGCAGTGTGGTGGCCATAGAGAGGGGGCTGCTGGAAGAGGCGGAGTTAAGACCGGAGAAATTTGGCATTTCACAATCCCCCGCATTCTATGAGGTGACGGACTTCGAAGCCTATGAAAAGGCAGTCCGTGCCTGTATAGACCTGGCAGGAGGATACAAAAAAGGGGTGGCCTGCGTGGGACATGTACAGAGAATCCTGTTCCATGCGGGAAGTGCAAAGGAGCAGGAGAAATTCTTCCGGCCATCCCCCTTTCATGAGAGCCTGCATGAGGAGAGGCTGCAGGCCCTTGCAGGGATTCTGGCGGCAGGGGAAAAAGATGTCCCCTATCTGTCTGTAGTCATACCCTCCAAAGACCATCCGGATGTACTGGAGGCCTGCGTGGAGAGCTTTCTGGATGTGGCCAGACAGGATTTTCGTTCTTCCCTTGCATTTGAGATCCTTGTGGTGGACAATGGCAGCAGGGAAGAGAACAGGAAACGTGTGGAGGACATGGCAAGCAGACTGTGGGACCCGGAAAAGGACAACTGCCGGATCCGGTATCTTTACAGGCCCATGGAATTCAATTTCTCCCAAATGTGCAATCTGGGCGCTGCCCAGGCAAAAGGGCGGCTTTTGCTGTTTTTGAACGATGACGTGACTTTTTGCCAGAGGGGCGCCTTGGCCGAGATGGCAGCGCTGGCAGTCAGAGAGGCCGCGGGGGCAGTAGGCCTGAAGCTTTATTATCCGGATTCCGTCCGCATTCAGCATGCGGGCATCACGAATCTGCCAATGGGGCCGGTGCACAAGCTGCAGTTTCGGCAGGATGACAGATGCTTTTATTACGGGGCAAATCGGGGTAACCGCAATGTGCTGGCCGTGACGGCGGCCTGTCTGATGGTGGCGCGGGAAAAGTTTCAGGAGGCGGGAGGCTTCCCGGAGGAGCTTAAAGTGGCCTTTAATGACGTGGGGCTCTGCTTTTGCCTGCATGAAGCCGGATATCATAATGTGTGCGTGAATGATCTGCATGCCTGCCATCATGAATCCCTGAGCAGGGGAGACGATGAGTCTCAGGAGAAGCTGCAGCGGCTGCTGGAGGAAAGGGAGCGGCTCTATAGGATGCACCCGGGCCTGGAGGGCGTGGATCCCTTTTATTCCCCTTTTCTGAACAGGGAGGGGCTGGATACGGGAATCCGCCCGGCGTATGTGACAGCGGGAAACGCGGTGCAGAGGGCAGGTGCGGTTTCGGCTTTTGCGGCAATAGAGGAATACCGCCAGGATGCCTGCCTGATGGTGCGCATAGAGGACTGCCGCGGCCATAGGGCCATTGGCTATGGCGTAGTGCTGGGAGACGACAATGCCTGCTATGACAGGATGCTGCTTTTGCGGGAGGAACCCAGCGCCAAAGAGCAGGACGCGGCCTGCTCGGAAGCCGGGATATATGCGATTAATTTAGAGGGGATGTACCGGCCCGACCTGGAGGAAAACATGCCGGACCAGAGGAACGTGGCTCTCTGTGGGTTTGACGTGGAGACAGAGGCAGCGGCCCTGCATGGAAGATACCGGCTGGGCATGGCTGTCCGCAACCGGGTCACGGGTCTTAAGCTGCTTAACTGGAGCAATCGTTTTTTGACCATGAATATATGCTGAAAGCTATTCTTCAATCAATTCCTTACGGGCGGCAGACGCTGCATATTTGCGGCAAACTTTACTGCTTGTAAGTATAAACCGGGAGATACAAAGTCAGTCAGGCGCCTGCAGGAGGCGGATACGGGGGTAACGGATGAAAGAGACAGATTACAGGGAAGCCTATGAAAGGGAGCATCTCAAATGCGCTGACCTGGCGGGCAGGATCGCGGATTTGGAGGCGAAGAATGAGGAACTGGAGTGGAAGCTGAACCGCATCAAGAAAAATCCGCTCTGGAAGCTTTGCAAGCCTGTCCGAAACATGCTGCACTGGGCCGTCCGCCAGAGAGACAGGCTGAAAAACTGCGGCGGCCCGAAAGGCGTGCTGCAAAAGCTGAGCTACAAAAAGCGGGAGCAGGAGGCAAAGAAGCACTTCGGCACGGAAAGTTTCCCCTCGCCGCAGCAGGCAGCGGCAGAACGGGAGACCGTATTCCCGCGGATGGTGAAGATCAGCCTCCTGGTTCCCCTGTGGAACAATGAGAGGCGGTTCCAGGTGCAGATGCTGGACTCCGTTATGAACCAGACCTACCTAAACTGGGAACTGTGCCTGGCGGACGGCTCTGACGAGGCCCATGCCTATATAGGGGAAATCTCCAGGGAATATGCGGCAAAATCCGGGGGCAGAATCGTGTACAGGCGTCTGGAAAAGAACGGCGGTATCGCAGGCAATACCAATGCCTGCCTGCAGATGGCTACAGGCCAGTACATCGGCCTCCTTGACCAGGACGATGTGCTGCATCCCAGCGTGCTCTACGAATATGTAAAGGCCATCAATGAGCAGAGCGCGGATTACCTGTACTGTGATGAGACCACCTTTAAAGGCGATGACATCAACCACATGCTGACCATGCATTTCAAGCCGGACTATGCGCCGGACAATCTGCGGGCCAACAACTACATCTGCCATTTCAGCGTCTTTTCCAGAGACCTCCTGGATGGGGAGGAACTGTTCCGCACAAAGTTCGACGGCAGCCAGGATCATGACATGATTCTGCGCCTGACGGACAATGCGAAGAGAATCGTCCATGTGCCCAAGCTCATGTACTACTGGAGGAGCCATTCGGGCAGCGTGGCAGCAGGCATCGATGCCAAGCCCTATGCCATCCAGGCAGCCAAGGGGGCGGTGGCGGAGCATCTGAGGAAGCACGGGGTTGAGCATTTCAAGATCGAGAGCACCAGGGCTTTCGAGACCATCTTCCGCATCCGCTACAATATCGTAGGCACACCGAAGATATCCATCGTCATCGCCAACAAGGATCATACAGAGGATCTGCGCCGCTGTATTTCTTCCATACGGGAGAAGTCCACCTATGACAACTACGAAATCGTAATCGTAGAGAACAACAGCACCACGGAGGAAATCAGGGAATATTACAGCCGGCTGCTGGGATATGACTACGGACATGATGTAAACGGAGAGGCGCAGGGAGGCCAAGGCGGGCAGGAGGCCTGGGACTCAGAGGGGGCGCAGAAAGCAGCATGCCGGGAGCGGGAGGACAGCCAGGGCATGAAAGAGGAGCGGCAGGAGGGAGGACAGCCGGGGCACAGAGGGCAGGTTCTGCGCAGCACGGACGGCAGAATCGCTATCGTCGTTTACAAAGGCGCGTTCAACTACTCCGCCATCAACAACCTGGGCGTAAGCTGCGCCACCGGCGAGTACATCCTGCTCCTCAACAACGACACCGAGGTCATCACCGTCAACTGGATGGAGGAGCTTCTGATGTACGCCCAGCGCGCGGATGTAGGCGCAGTGGGCGCCAAACTCTATTACGGCGACAGAACCATCCAGCATGCCGGCGTGGTGATCGGCCTGGGAGCCCACAGGACGGCAGGGCACACCCATTACAAGCAGCACCGCCAGAATCTGGGATACATGGGACGGCTCTGTTATGCCCAGGACGTGACTGCGGTGACAGGGGCCTGCCTTATGGTAAAGAGGGAACTCTACCTCTCTGCGGGAGGCCTGGATCAGGGATTTGCGGTATCCTTAAACGATGTGGACTTCTGCCTGAAGCTGCGCAGGATGGGCCTTTTGAACATATTTACCCCTTTCGCGGAGTTGTTCCACTATGAATCCGCCTCCAGGGGCCTGGACGACACCGGGGAACGGGCCCGGAGGTACAACCGGGAATCGGAGCGGTTCCGGGAAAAGTGGAAAAAGGAACTGGAGGCAGGAGACCCTTATTACAATCCGAATTTTTCTCTGGACAGAAGCGACTTTTCGTTAAAAGTCGGGTCGTGATCTGGGCCGGGAAAGGAAAAACCTATGCTGTTTAATTCCGTGATCTTTATTGCCGTATTTCTGCCTCTGGGGCTTTTGGGCTGGTTTCTGCTCCAGAGGCTGGAAAATCCGTTTTTTGCGAAGCTGTTTCTGGTGGGAATGTCCTTTTGGTTCTATGGCTATTATAATCTGCAGTATCTTTGGATCCTCCTGGCAAGCCTGGCCGGGAATTATCTGGTGAGCCTGCTGCTTGAAAAGCGCTGTACCGGCAGGAGGGCACTGGCAGCCTGCGGTATCCTGGGAAATCTGGGACTTTTGTTTTACTTCAAGTATTTCAATTTCTTTCTTGATAACTGCAACTTCTTTTTACATACGGATATCAGGATGGAAAAAATCGCTCTTCCCCTGGGCATCAGTTTCTTTACCTTTCAGCAACTGTCTTTCGTCATAGAAAGGTATCGGGGAAACGCGCCCCATTATTCTCTTTTGGACTATGCTTTTTTCGTCAGCTTCTTTCCGCAGCTGGTGGCGGGGCCCATTGTGCTCCACAGCGAGCTGCTGCCTCAGCTACAGCGCAGAGAGAACAGACGGTTTTCTCCGGAGGGGTTTTATGACGGGTTTACCCTGTTCATTTTGGGGCTGGCCAAAAAGGTGCTGCTTGCGGATTCCCTGGCCGTCCTGGTGAACGCGGAGTATGAGAACATAGCTGCGTTGGATACGCCCACTGCTTGGATTACAATTACGTGGTATATGATGGAACTGTATTTCGACTTCAGCGGCTACTGCGACATGGCAAGGGGCATTGCCGGGATGTTCGGTTTCCGGCTTCCGGAGAATTTTGATTCGCCTTTTAAAGCCGCTTCCGTGCGGGAATTCTGGCGCAGATGGCATATGACGCTGTCACGCTTTCTGTCGCAGTATGTCTACATTCCCCTGGGAGGGAACCGGAAAGGGAAAGCCAGACAGTGCGTGAATCTGTTTGTAGTGTTTCTGGCCAGCGGGCTCTGGCACGGAGCCAATTGGACATTTGTGCTGTGGGGGGGCATGCATGGCCTGGCGGTGGTGTTTGAGACGGCCTTTCCGAAAGCGCGGTTTCGCCGGGATTGGATGAACCGCCTTGCCACGGCCGTCTTTGTCACTCTGAGCTTTTCCGTCTTCCGCAGCGATTCACTTGAAACGGCAGGGCTTTTGTGGAACAGGCTCTTTGCGGCGGGAAACAGGGGGATGCTCCTTGGGGTGTGCAATACTCTGATCTTTCCGGAGAATTATGCGGTGGTCAGGCTTTTGGGCATGGCGGCTCCTGGCTTGCTGAATGCATTCTTCCTGTGCTGCTTCCTTTTGCTTTCTGTGTTGGGCATTGGACTGATTTGCGGACCGAAAGCGGAAGAATGGATCCGGGCAAAAGGGCATACAAGGGCAGGGGGCTTTTGCCTGGCGACTCTGTTTACCTGGGCTTTTGTCTCCCTGTCACAGGTAAGCGTGTTTTTGTATTTTAATTTCTGACAAAAGAGGAGAGAGGCGGCATGGAAGAGGGCTTTCAGAAAAAGGCTTTGAAAAGACTGATCATTTTCATAGCAGTCCAGATGGCGTTTGTTGGCTTTTTCGTCTGGCTGACGGATCCCTTTTACCAGTACCATGCCCCTTTCTTCGGCATGGATGCGGTGCTGAATGACAGGGACAACCAGATGCCCGGAACAATACGGAATTTTGAGTATGACAGTGTTTTGGTAGGATCCTCCCTGGCGGAAAATTTCGACAGCTCTTTTTTGGATCAGACTTATAACTGCAGTACGCTGAAAATCATCAGAGCTTCCGGCTCCGTGGCGGATTTGCTTTATTATCTGGAAATGGCGCAGGAGGAGAGAGCGCTTAAAAATGTCTTTTGGTGCCTGGACATCTCTTCCGTGGAGGCTTCTACAGAGGTGACGCTCTATGGACAGGACACGCCCAGGTATCTCCACACCAAAACGGTTCTGGACGATCTACCCTATCTGTTCAATAAGGAAATCCTGATGGAAAAGATTCCCTCCATGCTGGCCTACGCCCACGCGGGGCTCAATACCGGGGGAAAGGCATATAACTGGGCCAGGGGAAAGGAATTCGGGGAAGCTTGGGCCATGCGGGCTTACGACCGGGGAAATATTGGGCCAAGTGCCCTGTCAGGGGACAGAGATTACACGGTTGAAACCGTTTTGATTGCAGAAAACATTGCGCTCCTTACGAGACAAGTGGAAGCCCATCCCGAGACAAAATACCGTTTTCTGATTCCGCCGCTTTCGCTGCTGTGGTGGGACTGCGCCTATGTGAACGGAGAGCTGGAGCAGCGGATTTACGCGCTGGATCAGGCGGTATCGGCCCTGCTTTGCCTGGAAAATGTGGAGGTCTACTATTTCCAGAACGAGGAATCCATTGTGTGCAATCTGGACTATTACATGGACATGGTACACTATAGCCCCGACATCAGTCAGTACATGCTGGACGCCATGGCGGCGGGAAGAAACAGGGTGGAGGCCGGGAACTGGAAAGAGGCCGTGGCAGGTCTGCAAAAACTGACGGCCTGGATTTCCGCAGAGGGCATCTTTGTCTATTACGGGACGGAAGAAACTTTTGACGAACCTTGATTCCCGCGGGCAACGGGATTGTTGACGCTTCTTTGATTCCGTGCTAAAATAAGGTTCAGGAAATACACAGAGTCGGGATAGGGGATATGTGCATGGACAGTAAAGACTACAAGAAGATATTGGACGCCATACCAAACACAGGAATCTATGTGGTCAGAGAGGATAATCACGAAATCCTGTATTTGAATAAACGTATCATGGAATTGGCTCCCCACGCCGGAAAGGGTATGACCTGCGACAGAATGTGGGCAAATTCCTGTGCCAACTGCCCGCTGTCTCACATGGATGAGAGACAGGAGGGCAAATCTATCATCAGCGACAATGTTCTGGGCACGGTGGACATGGAGGCCAGGCGGACGCTGTGGGAGGACCACATCCCTGCTGTCATCGTCACGCTGACGCCCCATTTGGACGAGTTCAGCTATGTGTATCGCAAGATCCTGCGGGTGAACCTGAGCCGGAACAGCTATGAGGTGGTGAAGTCGGGCGCGGAGGAATGGGCCGTTGACAGCAGGAAAGAGACTTTCACGGACTGGCTGGAGCAGTTTAAGGAAAACGGCGTCATCCATCCGGACGATATGGACAGATTCTTAAGCTTTACCCATCTGGAATATCTGAAAAGCGTTCTGCGCACCGGGCGCAGGCATCTGACCTGCAGCTACAGGCGCATATCGCCGGGAGGCTATCGCTGGAACATGCTGGAGGTGACGCCGGACTCCGGATACACGGACGCAGGCCAGACAGTCCTGATCTATATAAAGGACGTGCAGGATATGCTTAAGGAGAGCCTGGAGCTGGACGAGACCAGCGTGCGCCTCCAGGAGGTCACGAGGACTCTGGGTGAGCAGAACTTAGGGATATATACCATTGACCTAAAGGACGGGAACGTGAATCTGGTCCGGGAGGGCGGATACAGCCGGGAGGGATGGACTTCCCAGACTCTGATGTGGGATGTGGTTCTGCAGTCCCGTCTGCTCCCTGAGATCCATCAGGAGAACAGGGAAAAGTTCGGACAGAAGTTCTCCCTGGAGAGCCTGAATCAGGCCAGGGACAAGGGAATGCAGAAGCAGGATATGCTGTGCCAGCTGCGCGTAGGGGGAGCCTACCGGTATGTGGCGGTCATTGCGTATTTCGGCCGCAACCAGGGCACCAGGAACTATGTGGTACTGGCTTTGCAGGACGTGGACAAAAGGGTGCGCCAGGAGCAGATCCTCTCCCAGAGGGATATACAGATGGCGGCCATCCTGAAATCCCGCTTCCATGTGATGACCACGATCCATCTGGACAGCGACCGCTGCGAGCGGTTCTGGCTCAATGAGAGCGCCCAGCCCCAAAACGGGGGGATCGGAAAATATACCCATTACTATCAGCGGGCCCTGGAAAATTCCGTCAGCCCTGAGGATGCGGACAAATTCGCCAAGTTCATGAGTCCGGAGCATATGCGCAGCCAGGCGGAAAAGACGCAGAGCTATTCGGAAGAGATCTGCAGCTACCGCTTAAAAGGGGAGAAAGAGCAGTGGCTGGAGCAGCATGTGACTTATATTCGCAGGGACGGCAAGGTCCTGGTCAATGCGCTGGGGCGGGACATCACCAAAGAGAAGCAGGAGGAAGCAAAACGCCTGAAGCTGGAGCAGGAACAGGCGGGCATTATCGAAAGCTTAAGCAGCATGTTCTTCGCCACCTACTATGGGGATCTGGAGCAAAACGAGCTGAGGGCCATGAGCCAGCTGGAGGATGTGAAAAAGCTTTTGGGGGAGCGGAACAACTATGACGCGGCCCTTAGGATTTACGCGGAGAATTTTGTCCATCCCGAGGACAGAACCAATTACCTGTGTACCATGAGCAGCAGGAATCTGCGCCAGGTTCTGAAAAAGGACCAGCCTTTCGTGACCTTTGCGTACCGCAAAATGCCCGAGAGCGCAGATATGGCGGCGGATGATTACGGCTGGATACGGGCCACGGCCGTGATGGCCAGGACGGACGAGGAGGGAAAGGCCAGCGGAATCGTCTATGCGGCCCAGGACGTGACGGAGAGCAAGCGCAAGGAAATGCGGGAGCAGAGGGCGATTCAGGCAGCCTGCGAGGCGGCCAACCACGCCAATGCCTCCAAGAGTGAATTCCTCTCCCGCATGAGCCATGATATCCGCACACCCATGAACGGCATTATGGGAATGACGAAAATTGCCTGCGAAAATTTGGAGGATAAGGATAAGGTGCGGGACTGCCTGGGAAAAATCGGCGCATCGGGCAACAGCCTCCTTGCTTTGGTAAACGAAATTCTGGACATGAGCGAACTGGAATCCGGCAATGTAGATCTGGTGGCGGACGAGTTTGGGATTTCCCAGCTGATAGAGGATGTGGCCTCGTCCCTTGCGCCTCAGATAGCGGAAAAGGGAATGACTCTGGAGATTTCCCCTGTGGGCGTGGAGCACGGGCAGGTCATTGGGGACAAGGCACGCATCAGCCAGGCATTTTCCAATATTTTAGGCAATGCCATCAAATTCACGCCCAAGGGAGGGCACTTAGGGCTGACTGTCATAGAGCGGGAGACCAAAAAGTACGGCTGCTGCTTTTATGACTTTATCTTTGAGGATGACGGCATTGGCATGACGGAAGAGTTCCTGCCCCATATCTACGAGCCTTTCAGCCGTGCGGAGGATTCCCGGATCAGCAGGATCGAGGGAACCGGGCTGGGGATGACCATCGCGCAGAACATCGTGCATATGATGGGCGGAAGCATCAAGGTGGCCAGCACCCTGGGCAAGGGAACCAGAGTCACGGTGACACTGCTGTTAAAGCTTCAGAAATTTGCAGGGCAGGATCCGGAGAGGCTGCAGAAAGCCGAAGAGGCTGTGGGCGACGCCCGGTTCAGGGGCAGGAGGATTCTGCTGGTGGAGGACAATATCATCAATCAGGAAATCGCCATGGAGATCATCGGCGTCACCGGGGCAGCAGTGGAATGCGCCTCAGACGGCAAGAGCGGGCTTGGCCGCTTCGAGACCAGGCCGGAGGGGTATTTTGACATGGTGCTGATGGATATCCAGATGCCTGTCATGAACGGCTATGAAGCCACCAGGGCCATCCGCAAGCTCCCTCGGGGGGATGCGTTGTCGGTTCCCATTGTGGCGCTGTCCGCCAATGCCTTTGCAGAAGACATTGCCGCCAGCAGGGAGGCCGGGATGAACGAGCACATGGCCAAGCCCATGGAGCTTTCCGAACTGACGGCTGTGATGGACCGGTGGATGAAGCCGAAAGATTAGGCGTTATGCGGTTTGGCCGGGGGCGGCAGACACTTTCCGGTACAAAGCTATGAAAGGAGCGCCGGGCTGTTTGTGCGGCGGATTAATATGCGACTTAAAACAGTAAAATCCCCTTGGCTGGAACGAGTGGTTATTGTGATCCTCTCCTACCTGAGTGTCCTTTCTTTTGCCAGGGTGATCTCGTTAAACGGGGATGGAAACGTCTATTACGGGGGCATTTATTTTGGGTACAACCTTTCCTCTGTCCTGCTGTTTTCCTTTACAGCCTGGCTGCTCTGCCGTTATTTCCGGCTGAGGGACAGACGTTTAAAAACGGTGTCCACGATAGGGGGAATTCTGCTGGGAACGGCAATTGTCTATGGGGGATACGCCCATTATGTCAACGATATATTTCGCTCTGTCCCGGAGACAATCCTGCAGTTCTTTCTGATAATGGGAATCGGTGCATGCACTACCCCCATATGCGCGGAATTGCTGCAATTGCCTGGCCGCGTACAGAAATGGTATGCCGATAAACAGATTGCTCAGCCCACAGGCCGCTTTTATGTCTTTATGAATGGCCATAAGCGGCTCTACTTTCTGTTTGTATGGGGTATTCTTATGCTCTCGTATATGCCGGTTTTTCTCAGTCAATGGCCGGGTAATTTTGTGTTTGACGCAAAGTATCAATTAAGTGAAGTAGTGAATAACAGCTACCATACACATCATCCCCTGCTGCACACCCTATTGATGGGGAAAGCCTATCAGTTTGGAGAGCAGATAGGCAACGTGTCCGTGGGCTATCAGTTCTATACACTGATCCAGATGCTGATACTCACTGGTTCTTTTGCCTATTTTCTTCAGTATCTTTTCAAAAAAGGTGTTCCGCGCTGCATCCGTATAGGCGCGCTTCTCTGGTTTGCGGTCTTCCCCATGCACTCTGTTTTTGCAATTTCCGCCACCAAGGATGTGCTGTGCGCGGCTTTCTTTCTCTATTATGCGGTTTTCCTGTTCCGGCTGCTGTTAGACGGAGAAAAATTTAGCTGGTACAGCTATGCCGGCATGGTTCTGGCCGGGATTTTGCTTAGCCTGCTGCGCAATAATGCAAAGTATGCCGTGGCCGTTTCAGGCGTCATTGTGCTCCTGTATTTAAAACCGCTGAAATCAAAGATGTATTTTCTGATTGCGCTGGCGGCAATCCTGCTGCTTCATTCCGGCTGTAACAGGATTCTGATTGCATATACCCATGCGGACAGCCGCGACACCCAGCGGGAGATGATGAGCGTGCCGCTGCAATGTATGGCAAGAGTCGCCTGCTATCGGGGCGCAGAACTGGATCCTGCTCTGTATGGGGAAGTCTGTATGTATATGCAAGAGGAGGATATCCCAAATTACAATCCGTATTTAGCCGATGCAGTAAAGAATAATGCCAATGAGCTTTTGCTGAAAAATAATAAACTGAATTTTTTTAAGCTTTGGGCCAAAATCGGACTGCAATTTCCCGGGGAATATCTGGAGAGCATCATTACGAATACCATGGGCTATTGGTATCCGCTGAACCAGGGCATGTATGTTTCGGCAGATATCGCCTTATATCATACCCTGATCGGAACAGAGCACGAAATCGAAAAAGAAGACTATTTTCCATTGGCCACAAGGTATTACAATTATTTGTTTTATCATTTGAATTACCGCAGTGTGCCTATTATGGGTTATCTTTTCCGCAATGCCCCTTATGTATGGCTTGTGGTATTGACATTGCTATGGAGCATCTATCAAAAACGATACAGCCTGCTGCTATGGGGCATGCTGCCCCTGATGTATCTGGGCACCTGCTTCCTTGGCCCCATGGCCGCTTTGCGCTACATTTATTGCCTGGTGGTATGTGTACCTCTCATATTGCACGGTTTGCTGCATCCATATACAAAATATACTGACGGTTACAATAATTTGCCAAGTAACCCGACTCACGAGCGGCAAGCATCATGAATCGGTGGCAATTTCATCGCTCGTGAGTATAGGTACTACAAGGAAAGTTTATCCGGGTGGAAGAGATTTTAGTGGCATAATCCGGCAGGATATGTTAAAATAAGGAAAGGAAAAACACATGAAAGCATCTGTACAGGCGCGGGGTACAGATACGGACATCGGGAATTTTTCGGAAAGCGCCGCGCAGAAAAGAGGAGAGGCAAATGAGCTATATGGACGAGTTTAACTTCTGGCTGGAGGACGATTATTTCGACCAGGGTACAAAGGATGAACTGCTGGCCATCCGCAACGATGAGAAAGAGATCGAGGAAAGGTTCTACAAGGAGCTGGAGTTCGGCACCGGAGGCCTCAGGGGCATTATCGGGGCCGGCACCAACCGCATGAATATCTATACGGTCCGCAAGGCCACCCAGGGCCTGGCCAATTTTATCCTGAAAAAAGGGACGCAGGAAAAGGGTGTGGCCATCGCCTACGACTCCAGGCGCATGTCTCCTGAGTTCGCCGATGTGGCGGCTCTGTGCCTGGCAGCCAACGGCGTCAAGGCCTATGTGTTCGACGCTCTCCGCCCTACGCCGGAGCTTTCCTTTGCCCTGCGCACATTAGGCTGCACGGCAGGCATCGTGGTGACCGCCAGCCATAACCCGCCGGAGTACAATGGCTACAAGGTGTACTGGGAGGACGGCGCCCAGGTGACGGCTCCTTTCGACAAGCAGATCATCGAGGAAGTCCAGGCCATCAAGGACTACCATACCGTGAAGACCATGGATAAGCAGGAGGCTATAGGAAAGGGCCTGTATCAGGTCATCGGCAAGGAGATTGACGATGCCTACATGGCGGAACTGAAGAAGCAGATCATCCATCCGGAGGTCATCGCTGAGGTGGCAGACGATATCAAGATTGTATACACGCCCCTGTGCGGCACGGGAAATGTGCCCGCCAGGCGCATTTTGTCGGAACTGGGCTTCAAGCATGTGTATGTGGTGCCGGAGCAGGAGAATCCCGACCCCAACTTCACCACGCTGGAGTATCCCAATCCCGAGGATCCCAAGGCATTTACATACGCCCTGCGGCTGGCGAAAGAGAAAGATGCGGATGTGGTCCTGGCTACAGACCCGGATGCGGACCGCCTGGGCATCTACGCCAAGGATTCCAAAACAGGGGAGTATGTCTCCTTTACGGGAAATATGTCCGGCATGCTGATTGCGGAATACATCCTGCGGGAGCGCACTGCTACTAAGACCATGCCGGAGAATCCCGCTCTGGTGACCACCATCGTCACCACCAACATGACAGGCCCTATCACCGGCGCCTACGGCGTGAAGCGCATCGAGGTACTCACGGGATTTAAGTTCATCGGCGAGCAGATCAAGCTTTTCGAGCAGACAGGCAGCAACCATTATGTGTTCGGTCTGGAGGAGAGTTACGGGTGCCTGGCCGGGACACACGCCAGGGACAAGGACGCCATCGTGGCAGTGATGTGTCTGTGCGAGGTGGCGGCCTACTGCAAGAAGCACGGCAAGACCCTGTGGGACATGATGCTGGAGACCTACGAGAAGTACGGCTATTACAAGGAGTCCCAGTACACCATCACTCTGAAAGGCATAGACGGTTCCAGACAGATCGCGGAGATCATGGAAAAGCTGCGCCAGAACCCGCCCAAGGCATTCGGCGGCCATCAGGTGCTGAAATTCAGGGATTACCAGACAGACCGCATCGTGGATATGGCCACCGGCGAAGAGGGAAAGACCGGCCTGCCGAAATCCAATGTACTGTATTTCGAACTCCCCGACGATGCATGGTGCTGCGCCCGTCCCTCGGGCACGGAGCCCAAGATCAAGTTCTACATGGGCGTCAAGGGGAGCAGCTTAGAGGACGCCGCCGCGAAGCTCGCGCAGCTGACCGAGGATCTGAAAGCCGTGCTGTAAGCTACACACCAGCAGTGAAATTTGCAGCCAATTCGTGATGCCTGCCGCCGGTGAGCCGGGGGATAATGGAAGAAGAGCATTCCAGGGCATATTTTAGTGACCATCAGGATAAATAATGCAGGAACAGGCAGGGAGCAGATGTTTTCCTGCCTGTTTTCCTAAAATGGAAGACAGGAAATGCTTTTCGTTTGGTGATAGTCAGATAAAGTTGGGAGGGCCGGGAATGGGGATTTTTTTAAATCCGGGAAACCAAGGATTTGAGAGCGCCATAAGATCACAGATATATGTGGACAAGACACAGATGCTGGCGTATACGAATTCTGTGCTGGATACTGAACAAAGATGTCTCTGCGTAAGCAGGCCAAGACGTTTTGGAAAGTCCATTGCGGCTGAAATGCTGGTGGCTTATTACGGCAAAGGGTGCGATTCTGCAGGACTGTTTGAAAACTGCAAAATTGCATCCAACAGGCATTTTGCCGAGCATCTCAATCAATATGATGTCATCCATATAGATATCAATTCCTTTCGGAATACAGGAAAAGCCGGAGAAAGTATTGTGTCAGGAATACAGGGTGCTGTAATCGGAGAACTCAGGGAAACCTTTCCCGGATGTATTCCGGAAGCTGCGGTCACGTTGCGGGAGGCGCTTGCAGGCATCAATAAGGCCAAAGGGACGAGATTCATCGTCATCATCGATGAATGGGATGCTGTTTTCAGGGAGGATAAGGATGATGACGGAGCCCAGACAGAATATATCGACTTCCTGCGGGGTCTTTTCAAAGATGTCCCCGCCAAGAGATTCATTAAGCTGGCATATTTGACGGGAATTCTCCCGATTAAAAAATACGGTACAGAGTCTGCATTGAATAATTTTGATGAATTTACCATGCTGGAGGCGGATGTGCTGGCCGAGTATGTGGGTTTTACGGAGGCTGAGGTTCGAAAGCTGTGCGAAAGACACGGAATGGATTTTGCGCAGACTGCACAGTGGTATGACGGATATGTGCTTGAAAAGGGCCTGCATGTCTATAATCCGAAATCGGTGGTGGATTCCATTCGCAGGAAGAGAATCGGCAATTACTGGACAAATACGGAGACATACGAATCCCTGAAAAGCTATATCAGCATGAATTTTGACGGCTTGCGGGACGCTGTAGCCAGAATGCTGGCCGGGGATTCCTGCAGGATAAATCCGGCAAAATTCCAGAATGACATGACGTCTTTCAAGAGCCGAGACGATATTTTGACATTGCTGATTCATCTGGGATACCTGACCTATGACAGAGAAAACACAAGCGTGCGGATTCCTAACGAGGAGGTCAGGGGAGAGTTTGTCAATGCAATAGAAGACGCAGGTTGGAAGCCTGTGATGGACGCTATCAATGCATCGGACAGGCTGCTTGAGGCCACATGGCGCATGGATGCGGAGGCAGTGGCGGAGAGGATAGGCGCAGTGCATGTGGCGAATGCTTCGGTGCTGCACTATAACGATGAAAATTCCCTGAGCTGCGTCATTGCCCTTGCTTATTTCAACGCTGTGAAAGAGTATATGCTAATCCGTGAAATGCCTACCGGAAAGGGGTATGCGGATATCGTATTTCTGCCCAGGAAGCACTCTGACAAACCAGCCATGATTGTGGAACTGAAATGGAATCGTTCATCCCGGGGTGCGATTGAACAGGTAAAGGACAGGAAATATGTGCAGGCACTGGAAGACTACGAGGGGAAAATACTGCTGGTAGGGATCAATTATAATAAAAAATCAAAGGAGTACCAGTGCCGCATTGAATCTGTCTGAGCGGAGGCGGCTGTTCCCAACGGGAGGAAAAGGAGAACGGATGAAAAAGAAATTTATTATTAGCCTAATTGCGCTTATATGCCTGGCAGCGGCCGGCCTTTTTGCGCTGAGTCCCTTTACATTTAGTACCGGTATTTATATCAATGCGAATGATGATATCATTGTCTTTAACAGAGGCTCGGGGGAGCCTGTGGTCATTCGGGGCAGGATTGGGAACTTCCGGACTGGAGACAGGATACTCATCCTGCACGATGGAACCATGATGCTCAGCTATCCGGGCCAGATGAATGTGTATTTCAGCATACGCCTGAAAAAGGGGGACGTGTCAAATGTGCCCCAGTCCGTGCTGGATTCCCTGGAGGAGATGGGATGGCATCTAGGAGGCGGACTTGGGCAGAATTAACAGGGCAAATCTCAAAAAAACCATATATTATTGCAAGCGAAACGGCATCCGCAGGACATGGTACGCTGTCCGGGAGAGGCTTCAGGAGAGAAAGAAGACTCCTTATGTCTGGGTGCCGCCTGCCAAGGAGGAGCTGGAGGCTCAGCGCAGGGGATGGGAGCGGCAGGGCCTTAACGCCACGTTCAGCATAATCGTCCCCGCGTATCGGACGAAACCGGAGTACTTGGAAGATCTGGCTGAGTCCCTGCGCAGCCAGACGTATCCTAAGTGGGAGGTGATTCTGGCAGATGCCACTGAGGACGACAGTGTGGAACAGGCCTTGCGGAGGATGCTGGAGCCTGGCGAGGCGGACTTTGACGGCTTTGGGCAGGAAAGCCCGGGAACAGAGGAAGCCGGGCAGGGAGAATCTGCCCTGGGAGAACATGGAGTGCAGGATTTAAAGACGGCTCCGGGATTCTCCCCAGGGAAAATCCGCTATATGCACCTGAAACGCAACGCTGGGATTGCCGAAAATACCAATCAGGCGCTTCCCTATGCCATGGGCGGCTACATTGGGCTGCTGGATCATGACGATGTGCTGACGCCGGATGCGCTCTACCAGATGGCGGCCGCTATCCGGGAGGCGCAGCGCCGGGGGACAGAGCCGCAGATGCTCTATTCGGATGAGGACAAGTGCAATGGGGACCGGACGGAATACTTTGAGCCGAATTGGAAAGAAGACTTTAATCTGGACTTACTTTTGAGCAATAATTATATCTGCCATTTCCTTGTGATGAAGCGGCAACTGATGCAGGAACTGGGATTCCGTACAGCATATGACGGCGCCCAGGATTTCGACCTGGTGCTGCGGGCGGCGGACAGATTAGAGAAGAGGGAGGAGGCTGTGCTCCATATTCCCAAGGTGCTTTACCACTGGAGATGCCATGCCGGGTCTACCGCGGAGAATCCGGAGAGCAAGCGCTATGCCTATGAGGCAGGGCGCAGGGCAGTGCAGGATTTCGCGGACAGGAAAGGCTGGGCGGCGAAAGCGGTGGATACGGCCCATGTAGGCTTCTACGCCCTGCGGTACCAGGGGGATCCCTTTGACAGCAGGGCGGATATCGGAGCCATCGGCGGGAGAGTGGTTGGTCGGGGCAGGGTTGCAGCCGGACAGCCCTTGCGCAGAGGAATGACTGTCGGCGGCAGGATGACCCGGGACGGACAGGTGCTGTATGAGGGACTGCCGGCGAATTACAGCGGGTATCTCCACCGGGCAATCCTTGCGCAGGATGCGGAAGCGGTGGATCTGCGCAATATCAGGCTCCGGCCAGAATGCCGGGAGATTTTCCGGCGGATAACGGGAGTCCCCTACAAGGTGATTGAGGGCACGGATATGTTCGATGCTTCACTGCTTCCTGAAAATGAAGATGTAATCAGGCTAAGCCTGAGATTATGCCAAGCGTTGCGGGCGGCAGGATACCGGATACTGTACTTACCGGACACGGCGGACAGTAGGTAAGGAGGGCGCTTTTACGAACGGAAAGATGTTCGGAAGATGAGACAGGAAACCACAGCCGTGCCGGTGGGCAGACAGGCTGTGGTTTGGTGAAACTCTGTGTTTTGGGTCACGCGAAAGCATCGAACCTCTTGTATGCGGCAGGATACTCTGGCAGCATCTCCTGTCCACGAATATCCTGCGGCTCCAATAGAACCGCCGCATCCAACATTTCCGCTGCCTGCGCGGGTTCCTGATCCAGAGAGACTTCCGTTGCCTGCGCTGCCTGTGTCTCTGTCTGCTCCAGAGGAGCCTGCGCTTCGGACATGTCCTCCAGTGCCTTTGCAGCTTCCTCAGTAACCTGATCCAGGATATCGCTAAGCAGCCCTTTCCCTTCATCAATGCCCAGGGCTTCCTCCACGGCCTCTTTCTTGCGTTCCTCCGCGGTCTTGGGTTCGCTCTTCTCTATGGCCTTGGCGATTTCCTCGCCCCGCTCCTTTGCCTCGTCCATCAAATGCATCATCTGAGCATTGTTGTATTCCGCCTTGGCAGCGGCAATCTGGTCTTCATAGGAATGCAGCAGCTCCAATACCCTGGCAACCTCCTCCGGGCTGGAGCATTGGATGTTTTTCAGGTTCTTCTTCTGATTTTCGAAAAATGCCACCTGGCTGTCGCGCTTGGCCTGCCTCTCCAGCTTCTGGGCCGTGCTTTTCATCAGGCCGCCGCCGAAGCCCTGGCTTAATCCTGCGAACGCGTGTTTTCCGTTCTGTAAGCTGATGTTCATAGTAACCTCCATTTCGCTGTCTGCTGACATTTGCGGTTTTACTGTCAGGAAAGCTTGCGCGGGATGCTTTTCTTTTCCCTGTCCATATATCAAGAGTATCGGCATCACGGGGCAATTCTTTATGAAAATGTCATGAACCGCATGAGGGAGGAAAAAATTTAGTGTGAATTTTGAAGACAGGCGTCTTTTCGTATAATAAAATCTAAAAGGAATTTTTTGACGGAGCTGATATTGCTGTTGATGCCAAGGTTAAAGTTATTTGCGAGAGTGATACGGACAGCATAATCAATCATCCAAACACTTATACTGCATGCCAGTTATATTTTCAGTACACTCCGACTGCAGACCGCCGGCCCGGTCACAACAGGTTAAAGCTAGAATGAAAAATCACATAAAACATTCACGCAAAATAATGTGAAATTCAAAAGAAATTTCGTTGATACTTACATGAATATGTGCTACGCTATTAAACACCAGAGCCAAGATTTAAAGGTCTATATGGAAACCTACAAGCCTGATTATGCCATCAAGCTCTCTGCAAAAAACTTTGGCTTCCGGGATGGGAAAAGAATGTCCCTCTCTACGCCGCATTTTGCATCTGAAAAGTACCGGCCGAATAGAATAAGGGGCAGGAGCGAAAGGAGAAATCATGGGGAAAGCTACAGTGGTCATCCCGAATTACAATGGCATGAAATTCATAAAAGAATGCCTGGAATCGCTTCTTGCGCAGGACATCCCTCCCTCTGAGTATTGTGTAATTGTAGTAGATAACGGCTCCACGGATGGGAGCAGACAGCTGATAGAAGACACCTTTCCCGGGGTATCCCTGATTGCCCTGCCCGCCAACACCGGCTTCTGCCATGCCGTCAATGTGGGAATCCGGGCGGCGAAGACCCCTTATGTGATCCTGCTCAACAATGACACGAAAGTCCATCCCCATTTTGTAGGGGCGCTGTGCGATGCGCTGGACGTCAGGAAAGAGGCTTTTTCCGTCAGCGCCAGCATGCGCATGTGGGACAGGCCTGATCTTCTGGACGATGCAGGCGACAGGTACTGCGCCCTGGGCTGGGCCTACGCCAGGGGAAAGGGGCGGCAGGCTGCCCGCTACCAGGTCCCGGCGGAAATCTTCTCCGCCTGCGGCGGCGCGGCCATCTACAGGAAGAGCGTCCTGGAGGAAATCGGCCTTTTTGACGAGAGCCATTTCGCCTATCTGGAAGATCTGGACATAGGCTGGCGTGCCCGCATCCATGGCTACCGCAGCTACTACGAGCCTGGCGCGGAGGTGGTTCACTTTGGCAGCGCATCCAGCGGCTCCCGCTATAATGAATGGAAGACGAAGCTGGCCGCTTCCAACAGCGTCTATGTCATTGCAAAAAACATGCCCCTGCTCCAGTGGCTTTGGAATCTGCCGTTCCTGCTCCTTGGTTTTTTGGTAAAATTTTTATTTTTCTGCAAGAAGAGAATGGGAATACTATATCTGAAAGGACTGTGGGAGGGAATAAAAAAATCATGCTCCAGAGAGGGCAGGGCCAGGAAAGTGCCTTTTCGCCGAAAACTTCTTAGGAATTATCTGGCGATACAAATTCAGCTCTATGGGAACCTGCCAAGGCTTCTTAAGAAAACTTAAGAAACAGCTTCATAAAATCATAAGTTGTTTTTTTTATAATGAAAGTGTATGGTATTAAGGTATTATTCATCAGGTGGTGCTTATGATAAAGGATAATCAGAAAGTATTCAACCGATTGATGGTAGTGATAGATGTCGGCATTACTGCGGCATCTTTTGTGTTGGCCTATCTTTTCAAATTTTATGTTTTGAATGACGGGCCGGGTATCGGTGTGCTTCCTCTGAGTGAATATATGAGGCTTCTGCTCTTTATATTACCTTTGTATGCAGTCATTTATTACATTTGCGGCGTATACGCGCCTAAGCGGACAGTGCGGAGGCGCTTTGAGATCTATGGGATCATCAAGGCGAATACCATTGGGATCATTACATTTATCATCGGTCTGTACATGGTTATCCGTGAGATCAATTACTCCCGCTCCGTGATAGGCTTTTTTTATTTTTTCAATGTGGGGCTCACTTCCTCTTTTCGCCTGGTCCTGCGCCGGGGGCTGCAGACCATCCGCAGGAAAGGGTACAACCTGAAGCATATTCTGCTGGTGGGGTATTCCCGGGCGGCGGAGGAGTATATCGACAGGCTTTTCGACAATCCCCAGTGGGGCTATGTGGTCTGCGGGATTCTGGACAATCATATACCGGCGGGGACGCTTTACAAAGGGGTCAAGGTGCTGGGGAGGCTTGGGAACCTGGAGGTTATCCTGCCGGAGAACAAGCTGGATGAGATCGCCATTTCCCTGCCCCTGAAAGATTACGAGCATCTGGAGAGCATCGTGGCCATCTGCGAGAAATATGGAGTGCACACGAAATTCATCCCGGACTACAACAGCTTAATACCAAGCAAACCCTATACGGAGGATCTGTCCGGGCTGCCGGTGATCAATATCCGGTATGTGCCCCTGACCAATACGGGAAACATCTTCATAAAGCGGCTCATGGATGTGGCAGGGGCGCTGTTTGGCATTGTGGTCACGTCCCCCATTATGCTGGTGACGGTGCTTCTGATCAAGCTTACCAGCCCGGGGCCCGTGATCTTCAGGCAGGAGCGGGTGGGGCTCCACAATAAGCCCTTTTCCATGTACAAGTTCCGCAGCATGGAAGTACAGCCTCCGGGGGAGGAAAAAAAGGCATGGACGGTGCGGGGCGACCCCAGGGTCACGCCCCTTGGGAAATTTCTGCGGCGCACCAGCTTAGACGAGCTTCCCCAGCTATTCAACATTCTGCGGGGGGACATGAGCCTGGTGGGGCCAAGGCCGGAGAGGCCGCTGTTTGTGGAGAAGTTCAAGGAGGAGATTCCCAGATATATGGTAAAGCACCAGGTAAGGCCCGGGCTCACCGGCTGGGCCCAGGTGAACGGCCTGCGGGGGGACACCTCTATCCGCAAGCGGATTGAGTACGATATCTATTACATTGAAAACTGGACCATATGGTTTGACCTGAAAATCATCGTTATGACCTTTTTTACAGGCTTCATTAATAAAAATGCTTACTGATAAGGAGACGGTTTTATGGCTACGGGAGGAAGAAAGAGCGCAAAAGCGAGGGCGGCAAGACAGAGGAGGAAGATGATCCTGTTCCTGTTTGAGATCATCATTATCCTGGTGATGGTGGCAGTGCTGTACCTGGTGATGAATAAGACCACAGAGGGGCCAAAGATGGCAAGCTTAAATGAGGAGGAACTGGCGATCCCCTCCCAGGTGCAGGAGATGAAAGAAGAGGGTGGTGTCATGCATGGCTATATGAACATTGCCCTGTTTGGCGTGGACGCCCAGACGGACGCCCAGCTGTTCAAGGACAGCCGCAGCGACAGCACCATGATCGCCAGCATCAATATGGACACAGGGGACATCAAACTGGTCAGCGTATATCGTGACACTTATCTGAATATCGGCACGGACGAGTATAACAAGTGCAATGCAGCCTACTCCTACGGTGGGGCGGAGCAGGCGGTGAAGATGCTGAACATGAATCTGGATATGGACATCACCAATTTCGTGGCCGTGGGCTATAAGGGCTTAAGCGAAGTTATCGACGGACTGGGCGGCGTGTATGTGGACGTGGACAGCGAGGAACTGAAGCATATCAACAATTATCAGATAGACGTGTCCAAAGTGCTGCAGTGCCAGTACACGCCTGTGACGGAGACGGGATATCAGCTGCTCAACGGCGTGCAGGCTGCCTCCTACTGCCGTATCCGCCAGACCAGGGGCGATGACTTCCAGCGCACGGCGCGCCAGCGGGAAGTCATAAAGGCCATTGAGAAGCGGGCAAAGGAGACGGATATTGCCACATTGACAAAGGTATTCAATGACTGCATCGATGATATCTACACCAGCCTTGACTCCAAGGACATTCTGGACTTGCTGGGGAATATCACGAATTACCGGATTGTGGAGGAGGAGGGATTCCCCCAGCCTGACATGCGCGGAAGCGCCCGCATGGGAGCCAAGGGTTCCTGCGTTATCCCCACGGATCTGCAGTCCAATGTGGTATGGCTGCACCAGTTCCTGTTTGAGGACAGGGACTACACGGTTTCGGACAGCGTGAAAGAATACAGCCAACAGATCCAGGCCGACACTGCGGGACGTATGGAGTGAGAAAAGGCCGGGCGGGCAGCGGCATGAACCGCTGGCGGATCTGGCCGCTGGCGGGCAGGACTTGCGAGCAGAAAAGGAGAGTTGTGTGCTCTCCTTTTTTATACCCAGGTCCGCATGCGGATATTTGCCGCTTCGGCGGCATGCGGGCCGCACGGCGGGTTTTCTTTATATTTCATTGGTGTGAAGTACAAATAGGGCATATGCAGATCGGCCAGGATAAGGAGCGGGATCTTTGAAGAAAGACGTAAAAGAAGACATGAAAGACGTAAAAGCAGACGCGAAAGATGTAAAGGAAGACATGAAAGCAGAATTAAGGTCTGGCATGAAGTCAGAATCGGAAGCAGGCATGAAATCAAAATCGAAGCCGGGCATGAAGTCGAACGATAAAATAGATGTCATCATTCCCCTGTATAAACCAGGCAGGGAACTTTTTGCCCTGCTGGACAAACTAAAAGAGCAGACTGTGCCCATCCATAAGATCATCCTCATGAATACAGGCAGGGAACATTTCGACTGCCTCATAAAGCAGGAGGAATTTGCCGGGAGGTACCCCAATGCGGAGGTGCACCATCTGGACAAGGCCGATTTCGACCATGGCGGGACCAGACATAAAGCCACTGCCTATTCGGATGCCCGGATTTTCCTGATGATGACCCAGGACGCCATGCCGGCGGACAGATACCTTGTGGAAAGCCTTGCGGAAAGTTTGATGAAAAAATCGGCAGAGAACTCTGCAGAATCCCCGATGGAAAGCCCGGCAGCCCCCCTGGCTCAAAACGTGGCCGTGGCTTATGCCAGACAGCTTCCGGGCGCTGACTCCTCAGAACTGGAGAAAATTTCCAGAAAGTTCAACTATCCTGAAACCTCCTGCCAAAAAGGCCTGGAAGACCTGCAGGAATTAGGCATAAAGACCTTTTTCTGCTCCAATGTATGTGCGGCTTACAGAAGAGACATCTACGACAAACTTGATGGCTTTACCCGCCGCAGCATCTTCAACGAAGACATGCTCTACGCCGCAAAAGCAGTCAAAGCCGGATACAAAATAGCCTACGAGGCAAAGGCCCGGGTAATCCACTCCCACAATTACACGAACATCCAGCAGCTGCGCCGAAACTTTGACCTCGGAGTATCCCAGGCAGAGCACCCCGAAGTATTTGGGATGGCCGCCTCCGAGTCCGAGGGAATGCGCCTGGTAAAAGAAACCTGGAAACAGCTAAAAACGGAAAAACGCCTACATCGCTTTCCGCCATTCTGCCTGCAGTGCGCCTTTAAATACACCGGCTACCTCCTGGGAAAACATTACAGAAGCCTCCCACAATCCCTGGTGCTAAAGCTGACCACAAACATAGAATACTGGAGAAACTTTTCATAGTTCTTTCATGAGGAAAACACAATTTTATCACAATTGGAAGATATACTGAAGAACATAAAGATAAAACAACAATTTCAAAAAGTTGAAACGAAAAAATAGAGGAGGTAATCATTATGTACGAAAACGATATTTATTCCAATTCCGACAATGGCAGCTATTCCACCTACCAGACAGACGGCAGCGGGAATCAGAGAACGGATTTCGTCATGGTTCCTGATCCGGCTAAGGGCGGAAAAAAGAAGAAAGGAGCTTTCCGCAAGATTCTGCTGAGCATGACAATGGGCCTGCTGTTTGGCCTGTTTGCCGGGGCAGGATTCTACGCGGTACAGATGGGAGTGGATCGGATAAACGGCGATAAAGCCACTGCGGAGGCAGGGGAGGATGCAGCCCAGCCCAAACTGCCGGATACCACGGGAGAGTCCTGGCTGAAGAATGTGAACAACATCACATATGTGAATTCTGACATCTCCGATGTGGTGGAGGATGTGATGCCGGCCATGGTGTCCATCGTGAACAATTACACCCAGACCGGAACTACGTTCTGGGGCCAGCAGTACAGTCAGCAGGGCGCTGCCAGCGGCTCCGGCATCATCGTAGCCGAGAATGAGAACGAGCTTTTGATCGTGTCCAACAACCATGTGGTGCAGGGCATGGATTCCCTGGATGTGACCTTTATCGACGGTTCTGTGGCCCAGGCCCATATCAAGGGCACGGACGCGGACATGGATCTGGCGGTCATCTCGGTGAAGCTGGAGGATGTGTCTGAGGAGACGAGGAAAGCCATAACCATTGCCGCCATGGGAGACAGCGACAGTCTGAAACTGGGCACGCCTGTTATCGCAATCGGAAATGCGTTAGGCTATGGACAGTCTGTCACCAACGGTATCATCAGTGCCCTGAACCGGGAGATGACTCTGGACGATGGCTCCACCGGCACCTTTATTCAGACCAATGCGGCCATCAACCCCGGCAATTCCGGCGGCGCGCTGTTAAATATCAACGGCGAGGTCATCGGCATCAACTCCAACAAGATAGCGGCCACCCAGGTAGAGGGCATGAACTATGCCATTCCCATCAGCTCTGCCAGCCCTATCATTGCCGATCTCTTAGAGCGCCAGACCAGGACGGACAAGGCTTCGGATGACGAGGCAGGCTATATGGGAATCACCATGCAGGATGTGACGGATCAGATCACCCAGATGCTGGGCATTCCCGGAGGCGTCTATGTGTACGATGTGGCAGAGGGCTCCGCGGCAGAGCAGGCGGGCATCCGGCACGGCGATGTCATCGTGAAATTTGACGGACAGAAAGTCTCCACCCGGGAAGAACTGAAGAACCTTGTGGGATACTATAAGGCCGGAGAGACCGTCCCGGTGACCGTAAAGCGTGTCCAGAACGGCCAGTACGAGGACGTGGAACTGGAGGTCACGCTGGGGTATCGGCCTACGGAGTAATAAGCGGCGCAAAAGGATAGAGCAGGAAAGACAACAGAGAAAAAGGATTCCGGGCAGGGTAGCTTGCCCGGAATTTTTATAGGTGCAGGCCCGTTTACGGAAATCCTGTTTTCCCCGTACTGCTCTCGCTTTAGAAAAAGTTCACTTGTACAGAATCAGGTTTTCAAGTATACTAAAGGCATGGGATAAAAAATGAATCTGATATTGTACAGAAATGAGGATAAAAATTATGTCTGATAGATATGACGAAAAGGATGACCGGAAAGAAGCAGCTCAGACCGGGGAGGAAACCGGAGAGAAGACGGATCTGACCCAGGGCCACCCGGACGCCTCCGACACCAAAAACGCGGGAAAAAGTGACAATAAGGACTATGAGGATGTCTGCTTCATCTGCCGCCGTCCGGAGAGCAAAGCGGGCAAGATGTTCAAGCTGCCTAACAATATCTGTATCTGCAATGACTGCATGCACAAGACCATGGAGACTGTGAGCCAGTTCGACTATCAGGGGATGCTGAACAATCCCCAGCTCCAGAACGACCTGGATCAGATGGCAAAGCAGGGAGGCTTCCCTAACATCAGCTTCGTGAACCTGGCAGATCTGCGGGGGGACGGGGGCATCCCCAACAAGCAGAAATTAAAGAAAAAGAAAAAGGACGCTGACGCCGCGCCCGCCCTGGACATCCGCAATATTCCTGCGCCCCACAAGATAAAAGCCAGTCTGGACGAATATGTGGTGGGCCAGGACCATGCCAAGAAAGTCATCTCCGTAGCAGTCTACAATCACTACAAGCGTGTCGCCACCGGCACCATGGACAACATCGAGATCGAGAAGTCCAACATGCTCATGATAGGTCCCACGGGCTGCGGCAAGACCTACCTGGTAAAGACTCTGGCCAGGCTCCTTGATGTGCCCCTCGCCATCGCGGACGCCACCTCCCTGACCGAGGCTGGCTACATCGGGGATGACATCGAATCCGTGGTGTCAAAGCTCTTGGCAGCAGCGGACAATGACGTGGAGAAAGCGGAGCGGGGCATCATTTTCATAGACGAAATCGACAAGATAGCCAAGAAAAAGAACACCAACAGCCGGGACGTCAGCGGCGAAAGCGTCCAGCAGGGGATGCTGAAGCTCTTAGAGGGTGCGGAGATCGAGGTGCCCGTGGGGGCTAACAGCAAGAACGCCATGGTGCCCCTTGCCACGGTGAACACCAGGAACATCCTGTTCATCTGCGGCGGCGCGTTCCCTGACCTGGAGGAGATCATCAAGCAGAGGCTGAACAAGACCGCTGGCATCGGATTCAACTCCGAGCTTAGGGACAAGTATGACAAGGATAAGGACATCCTCTCTAAGGTCACCGTGGAGGATATCCGCAAGTTTGGCATGATTCCGGAATTCATCGGCCGCCTGCCCATTATTTTTACCCTGAAAGGGCTGACCAGGGAAATGATGGTAAAGGTGCTCAAAGAGCCCAGGAACGCTATCCTGAAGCAATACCAGAAGCTCCTGGAGCTGGATGAGGTGAAGCTGGAGTTCGCGGAGGAGGCTTTGGAAGCCATTGCGGACAAGGCCATGGAGCGGGACACCGGCGCCAGGGCCCTGCGCTCCATCATAGAGGATTTTATGCTGGACATCATGTACGAGATCCCCAAGGACGACAACATCGGGAGAGTGACCATCACCAAAGAATACATCCAGGGAACGGGAGGCCCCATCATCGACATCCGTGGGAACCGGCAGCTGGAGACGGCACAGCCGCCGAAGCAGATACCGGCACAGTGAGACCAAGCATCATAAAGATGTCTTCCTGCTTCGGGCGGATAAGGGAGGGAACGCCGCCGGCGGCGATGATAATGATGGCGATAATATCGAACGAAAAGCCATGACGGCAGAGGAAATCATGCCTACCGTCATGGCTTCCTTTTTGGAACTTTTCATAACTGCTATTTTCATTTTCTTGTTTTTCAAGATTGTTCATTTCCTTGCCCTGTGTCTGTTTCATGCTCTCTATGAGCCTTTCAAAGCGTTCTTGCGCCAGCCTATCAATGTCGGCAATGGCGTTGCGTTAAGCCTACCCCTGCCATTTAAGGCCAAAAGGAGACTGTTCAGGGCCACAGGGTTGCACGGCGGGGAAAATTAGCTTATACTTTTCCTGTATTGAAGACAAATCTGTCAGGAAAGCGAGTTTAAAGCAGTATGATGCGCATAGCAGTTGTGGACGATGACCTCTTTTTTGCGGAGATGGTGGAGAAAGAGATAGAGCGCTTCTTTGCGTCTAAGGAAGAGCCCGTGAGAGTCTGGCGCGGTTACGGCAGCGAATTGCTGGACTTGCTGGGCGGGCAGCCAGGTTTCAACCTCTACTTTCTGGACGTGGAAATGCCGGGAATGAACGGCCTGGAGCTGTCGGAAAAGGTGCTGGCTTTCCAGCCAGGGGCAAGGATTGTGCTGCTTACCGCCTACGAGAGGTTTGCGCTTCCGGGGATCCGGCTTGGCGTATACTATTATATCCTGAAAGACGATTACCGGGCGGAATTGCGATTGATTCTGGAGCGGGTCTGCGGGGAGAGGGAGGCGGACAGGGAAGAATATTATTACATCGCTACAGGGGTGAGCGGACGCAAAATATCTGTGGATTCCATCCTGTATCTGGAAAAGGAAAAGAAATATACCATATTTCACTGTCAAAATGGCAGGCTGTATCGAGAGCGGGACACGCTGGAAAATGTTTTCAGCCGCCTTTCCCCGGAGCGCTTTGTCATGATCAACAGAGGAATGGTCATAAATTTGGAGCACCTGATCTCCCTTGAAAGACTGGACGTTACCCTGCGGGACGGGAGCGTCCTCCCTGTCAGCAGGTACGCGAAGACCAGGGTGCTGGACAAAATGGCAGAATATTGGAGGACAGAGGAATGAAAGGATTTTACTATGGAAGTGAACTGTTGTTTTTTGCGGTACAGGCATGGTTCGTGTTGCAGCTGGCAGACGGCCTTTTCTCTTCTGCCTGGCAGGGCAGACGCAAAAAGCTGGGGGAGGCTGCGCTGATTGGTTTGGCTGCGGCGGCCAGACTGTCGGCAAGCCTGTGGGGCGGAGGGCCGGATCCGTTTCTGCTCTCTTTTATCATAGGGATGGCAGTAATCCTGATTATGACAGTGGGAACTGCAGTTTTCTATCTCTGCAGTCTTGCCGATGCTTTTGGACTGAACCTGCTGGGATGGTGCAGCCTGATTCTGGGCGATTATCTTGTCCGGACTTTTTTCCTGCTGCTGGGGAATCCGTCAGAACTGAAAAGCGTGTTATTGCCTGTGGATGCAAGGGGCGCATGCTATTTTCTTGTATGGACTGTGGGGATGATACCTGCGGGCATTGGCTTGAAACGGTGGATTGCCGGGAGAAAGTGGGAACTTCTCAAATACCGGAAGCTTTGGCTGATTCTGACGGTTCCGATGCTGCTCTCCATCCTGTGCTTTCAGGGATTTCCCGGCCAGGCGCTGGGGCGGTGGGCGGGATTCCTTTTGTGCTGTTTCCTGCTGTTTCTGGCGGGCCTGTTGGTTTTGCTGAAGCAGGAGGCTGATTTGTCCGTAAAAATACAGGAACTGAAATCGTCCATGCTGGAACGGCAGTATGAGCAGCTTTTCGCCGCATATAACGAGCGCATGATTCTGGTTCACGATATGAAGAACCACATGCGTGTCATTGGCGCAATGCTGGAGCAGGGGAAATCGGAAGACGCAAGTGAGTATGTTGCACGGATTGCCGGGAAGCTGGCTGACAGCAATGGCGCTGTCTGGAGCAACCATGAGGCCATGAATCTGGTTCTGAGCACGAAGTTTCAGGAGGCCGGGAGCGCTCAGGTTCAGGTGGACTGCCATTGCGACGACATGAGCGGGCTGGCGCTGTCTTTTCCGGAAGTGTGCGCGCTGTTTTCAAATCTCTTGGACAATGCCATAGAGGCTGCCGGGAAGTGCCCCACAGGAGAGCGCTGGCTCCGTCTGCAGTGCGCCAGGCGGGAGCGGATGCTGATGGTATCCCTTTCCAATTCCGCCCTGGCAGGAAAGGCGGCTCCCGGGAAGTTGTCCTTTGGGACTACAAAAGCGGATAAAGAACTTCACGGCTTCGGCATGTGCAGCATCCAAAAGGTGCTGGAGGGCTATGGCGGAAATATGCGCACAAATGAAAAGGATGGAGAATTTAGCGTTGAAATCTATTTAACGGCATTTGGAGACAAGGAGGTGTGAGACAATCCATGAAACAAATGAATTTTGCAGGAAAAGCTACTGTTTTAACCATATTTTTGACTATGTGTATCCTGGGCGGCGCTGTCTTTTTGGCCGCTTCAAGGGAGCCGGACAACAATATACGCGGAAAACTGGATACGGAAGATGAGTTCCGGATCAAAGGGCTAGAAGTGCAAAGCTACCTGTGCAGTTTTGACAAGGTAGGGGAAGCCTCTGTACTGGTAGGGAGTTCGGACAATGGGACAAGCATCGTAAGCGTGTTTATCGTTATGGAAGAAGAAATGAGCGATTCTGAGAAAGAGGAACTGTCAGCGGCTGTTTCGCAGTGTTTTGGAGACGAGGGGACTGCGCAGATCGCGATAATATATGAAGATGCCGAAGGATAAGGTTATCTGACGAAAACGGAAATGGCGCGACAGTCCATTTGTTATCGTTATTCGTGCGTACCCCTCTATATTTTCAAAACATTATGGATATCCTCTGTACTATAGCAGGATACCGAGAAAATCTACTAAGGTGTGTTTAGAAACATTCATGGCTGACAGGACAAATCAATTGGAGCATTGAACTTTTTTCATCAGAATTCCTTATATTGATAGACTGCGCCCTTTCGCCTCATGAAAATGTGCTTGATGTTTTTGTTATAATGAAAAAGCCCTCAGGTGGTTAATCTGCCTCAGGGCTTCTTTTCATTTAGCTACAGTTGCGCATAAATTTTCTGCTTATACCTTAACGGTAGCAAGTGCTGTGGTATGGCATAGTCCTTATATACCTTGCATTTTTGATTGCGCAGATAAACGAGGATGTTTTCGGCGTTTAAGCAGCTTCTGCATAATGGCTGTCGCCATAAAGCATGCGGGCAGAGGGCCTGCGAATGTCTGCTCGCTTTGCGTCCTGACAGGCAGCATACATTGACTGGGATCTAAAAAACTTCAAATAACGCTTGACATTCCTGTAGGATATGGTAATATAAACATATGAACAATGGTTCATATGAAAGAACATGCCATTGATATAAGAGCAAAGTGAGGAGGAGACAGGACTTATGAAGAAAACATACAAAATCGAGGTAGACTGCGCGAACTGTGCACTGAAGATGGAGGACGCGGCAAAAAAGGTGGAGGGCGTCCAGGGAGCAACAGTCAGCTTTATGACTCAGAAGATGAAAGTGGAATTCGCGGAGGGCGCGGACGAAAAAGCCGTCATGGAGTCCGTGCGCAAGGCCTGCAAGAAAGTGGAGGACGACTGCGAGATTTTTCTGGACTGAAGAGAACTGCAAAAAGAATCGCTTCGGCGGTTCTTTTTCATCGGGAGGACGCGGCATGTCTGGGGCGCGGCCAAAACGCGGAATCTGGCGGGGATGGGAGTCTGTATCAGGATTTCGGCCATACAGGCGACTGAGGCGAGTGGAGTTGGAATCGGCGAAGCGGGGCATGCGGCAGACAGTGCAAAAGGGAGCGCTCTCACCTGGGGAGCGGTTATGGGAAAGGTAGGACAACGATATGACAAAGAAACAGAAAAAAGTTTTGTACCGCATCATCATAGCGGCAGTGCTCATGGCGGCGCTGCACTTTGTGCCCGTGCAGGGGTATCTGCGGTTTGCGCTGTACCTGGTGCCCTATTTTATCATAGGCTATGACATCCTGCGCAAGGCGGTGCTTGGCATCTGCCATGGGGAAGTCTTCGATGAGAACTTCCTGATGGCGGTGGCCACGGTGGGCGCCATGCTGCTTGGCGTCTACAATGAGAGCAAGGGCCTGGAGGGCGAGTTCGCCGAGGGAGTGGCCGTCATGCTCTTCTACCAGATCGGCGAGCTGTTCCAGGCCGTAGCGGTAGGAAAGAGCCGGAAGAATATCAGCGCCCTCATGGACATCCGTCCCGACTATGCCAACATCGAGGACGAGGAGGGCAATCTGGAACAGGTGGACCCGGATGAGGTGGAAGTGGGGACGGTGATTCTGGTGCAGCCCGGGGAAAAGGTGCCCATTGACGGCGTGGTGACGCAGGGGGCTTCCACCCTGAACACCAGCGCCCTCACCGGGGAGAGCGTGCCCAGGGAGGTACGGGAGGGGGAGGAGATCATCAGCGGCTGCGTGAACCTTACGGGCCTGCTGCGGATTCGCACCACCAAGGAATTCGGGGAATCTACCGTGTCAAAAATCCTGGATCTGGTGGAGAATTCCAGCATGAAGAAAGCGCGGACAGAGAATTTCATCACCAAGTTCGCCAGGTATTACACGCCAGCTGTGTGCTATAGCGCCCTGGCGCTGGCGGTGATTCCGTCTGTGGTCAACCTGCTCCTGGGAAATCCGGCGAACTGGAGCACCTGGGTCATACGGGCGTTGACTTTCCTGGTCATTAGCTGCCCCTGCGCTTTGGTGATTTCCATTCCGTTAAGCTTTTTCGGGGGCATCGGCGGGGCTTCCTCCTGCGGAATTCTGGTGAAAGGGTCCAACTATCTGGAGGCCCTGGCCCGGACCAAGTATGTGGTCTTCGACAAGACCGGCACGCTGACGAAAGGCGTTTTCCAGGTGACGGAAGTCTGCCCGGCGGCGGAGTTCGTGCAAAAAGTCAGACAGATGGAGGATGGGGAGAAGCAGCTGGAGGAAAGCGGCTCCGCAGCCGGGAACGAGAAGCAGGCTGCCCGGGACCGTCTGCTGGAACTGGCGGCCTACGCCGAGAGCTATTCCAACCATCCCATCAGCAGGAGCCTGAAAGAAGCTTATGGCAAAGAAATCCATCCCGCCCTTGTGTCCGATGTGGAGGAGATCAGCGGCCATGGCGTAAAGGCATTGGTGGAGGGCGCAGGCGTGGCGGCGGGCAACGCAAGGCTCATGGAAAGCCTGCATCTCTCCTATGAAAAGACGCAGCAGATCGGCACCATCGTCCATGTGGCAGTGGACGGAACCTACGCGGGCTATATCCTGATAGCCGATGTGGTCAAGGAGCAGGCAAAGGATGCCATTACTGCCCTGAAAGCAGCGGGCGTGAAAAGAACCGTCATGCTCACCGGGGACAGCAGGCTCACGGCGGAGCATGTAGCAAAGAAGCTAGGCCTGGACCAGGTGAAGAGCGAACTGTTGCCTGCCGACAAGGTACAGGCAGTGGAGGAGCTGCTGGCCAGGAAAGGCCCCAGGGAGAATCTGGCTTTCGCGGGGGACGGCATCAACGATGCGCCGGTGTTGTCCCGGGCGGATATCGGCGTGGCCATGGGGGCGCTTGGGTCTGACGCGGCCATCGAGGCGGCGGACATCGTGCTCATGGACGACAATCCCATGAAATTGGCTCTGGCCATACAGATCTCCCGGAAATGCCTGCGCATCGTCTACGAAAACATCGTATTCGCCCTGGCCGTTAAGGCCGCCTGCCTGCTTTTGGGAGCCATAGGCCTGGCCAATATGTGGCTTGCCATCTTTGCGGATGTGGGCGTCATGGTGCTGGCGGTGCTGAATGCCGTGCGCTGTTTAAAGGTCAAGACGGACTGAAAGGGCGCCGTAAAAAGAAACTCTCACTCGGAATGCTTTGGCCCAAAAGCGCCTTGTGCCGGAAAACGCAGGGCCGGCGAATTGACTGGGGATGGTAAGCCAGCCATTATCTTATGCCCTGCTACTTTCAGAAAATGCTGGAAATGTCCTCACAGGAATGCTATAATGGCCTGGAGATTATGGAACGGGCTCTGGAGCAGGAGGTGTCTATGGAAATAGAAAGAATCGATACCTATCAGGACGCGCGTTTCTTCCTGCGGGTGAGCCGCGAGGAGTACGAAGAAAAATGGAACCGCCCGGAGAAAACCATAAAAGAAACGGAGGAGAAATCATGAGACTACTGATCATACGCCACGGAGACCCGGATTATGCAAAGGACTCCCTGACGGAAAAAGGCTGGCGGGAAGCCGAACTGCTGTCCCGCAGGCTCTTGCAGACAGAGGTGACCCACGTTTATGTGTCTTCCATGGGCAGAGCCAAGGACACCGCCTCCCTGACCCTGCAGAAGAAAGGCATGACAGCCACGGAATGCCAATGGCTGCGGGAATTCTGGCCCAGAATCAGGCGACCTAATCTGGACGAGGAGAGAAATTCCATTGTCTGGGACTGGCTGCCCCAGGACTGGATGGCGCAGGAGGCCTATTCCCGGCCAGATCAATGGACAGAGACGGACATCATGCGGGAGGGCGGAGTGGGCGAAGCCTACGCCGAGGCCATCCGGAATTTTGACGCCCTTTTGGCAGAGCACGGCTATGTCCGGGACGGCAGCCTGTACAGGGCAGAGCGCCCCAACCGGGACACTTTGGCGTTTTTCTGCCATTTCGGCATGGAATGCGTCCTGCTGAGCCACCTGATGAATGTTTCCCCCATGATACTCTGGCATCATCTCTGCGCCGCCCCGTCCTCCGTGTCCACTATCTATACCGAGGAGCGCCGCCAGGGGAAAGCCATTTTCCGGGTCAGCGCCTTCGGCGACATCTCCCATCTCTATGCAGGCGGGGAGGAACCCTCCTTTGCCGCCAGGTTCAGTGAGACCTATGACGATGGGGAGCGGCAGGACTGAGGGAAAATTCTCGGCAGCAGTTTGCGCTTTGTGTGAGCTGCTGCCTCTGGGGCAAAAGACCAGTTTTTTCTTGCCGGATACCTGGATATCCGAAAAAACTATTTGACACCGGACTGGGAGTGTGGTATTTTATATCTATCAGCGATATGTCGATTGTCGACATGTTGATGATAGATATATTTTTTGAGGGGTTTTCCCTGGAATTTTTTGATAGGAGGAGTGTCATTGAATGAGGCTTTACGGAAAAAGTACATACCCATGACTGAGACTACCTACTATACCCTGCTGGCGGTCACGAAGCCCAGGCATGGCTATGCTATTATGCAGTATGTGGCGGAATTGACTCAGGACAGGCTTCTTTTGGGAACCGGGACGCTCTATACCATGGTGGGGAGGCTTACGACGGACGGTGTCATTGAGGTGGTGCCGGAGGACGGGAAGAAAGCTTACCTCCTGACGAAAGTGGGCATGGAGCTGCTTGCGGAGGAGACGAAGCGCCTGGGGCAGCAGCTGGCGGACGGGCTGAAAACCCTGTCAGGGGGGGTATCGACGGTGGATTGAAAGGATTGTTATGGGAGGCTTTCTTGCAGCATCTGCCTGGAAAGCGAAATATGCTTGAAAGGCGTGGGGGCCGGAAAGAGGGCTGGCTGGATAAAAAGGCGTATCCGGACGGCAAAGGAACAGGTGCGCATCGCAATGCGCAGATTGGCATAGGTTTGAAAGGGTTGAAAGGTTTGAATGGCATGCGCGCCGAAGCGCGCAAGGGGGTATAAGGATGAGGCTAGAAGTAAAAGGCATCCACAAGAGCTTTGGGGACAAGGAAGTGCTCCATGGCATTGACTTTCATGTGGAGAGCGGCAAGGCATTGGGGTTATTGGGCAGAAACGGCGCGGGCAAGACCACCACTATCCGTATTCTGATGGATGTGTTCCATGCGAACAGCGGGGAGATCCTGTTAGACGGCAAAAAGTTCGTGCCGTCCAGGCACCGGATAGGCTACCTGCCCGAGGAACGGGGACTCTACCCCAAGCGGACCGTGATAGATCAGATGATTTATCTGGCCTGCCTGCGGGGACTGAATCCCAAGGAGGCAAAAGAGAGCGCAAAAAGGTGGCTGGCCAGGCTGGAGGTGTCGGAGTACGAGACCAGGAAGCTGGAGACATTGTCCAAGGGCAACCAGCAGAAAGTCCAGCTGGCCGCTACTTTGGTGAGCAATCCGGAGATCATTATTCTGGATGAGCCTTTCAGCGGACTGGATCCGGTGAATTCCCAGATCCTGAAAGATGTGGTAAATGAATTGATAGCGGAAGATAGGATCGTCATCTTCTCCAGCCACCAGATGAGCTATGTGGAGGAATTCTGCGATGAAATCGCCATCATCAATCAGGGAGAGGTGGTGCTGGCCGGGAGACTGCGTGATATCAAGAAAGAATACGGCAAAAACCGCCTGATGCTGGCGGCGGAGAATCTTTCCGTCGAGGAGCTGGCGCAGAAAGTGGAGCGGGAATGGCCGGATTTGGTAAGCGTGTCCGGCAGGAAGCGGGATATTCTGATTCTGGAGCTGAAAGAGGGGGCGGACAGGCGTAAGGTCATGGCGGCTCTGGCGGCATCCAGTGTGGAAGTGGAGCGGTTCGGCTGCTATGAGCCGTCCCTGAACGATATTTTTGTGATGAAAGTAGGTGAAGAGGAAGAATGAAAAGATTTTGGATTGTGCTGAAATATGAATTAAAGGAATACTTTACCAATAAGGTATTTATGGGACTTACCGTGGTGCTGGTAGTCCTGGGGGCAGCGGCGCTGTTTTTGCCCCGGTTTGTGGATATGTCAGGCTTTACCGGTGTACAGGTGGTAGGGGACAAAGAGGACGACAGTACCCAGGACAGTCAGCAAGGGGAGAGGCCCTTGTTCCTGTACGCGGATGAGGCAGGGGTGGTACAGCCCCAGGTCCTGGGGGAGATGTTCCCGGATGTGGACTGGCAGGAGGCCGACAGTGCGGACGCTTTGCGCAGTTTAGTGGAGAACCAGGAGGCCCAGGCCGGGTTCCTGGTCACAGGAGCCACCCAGTATGAATACTATGTCTACAACAAAGGTATGACAGACCACAATACGGCTGTCTTCGACCAGGCCATGAAGCTGTTCTACCGCATGCAGTACAGCCAGCAGAAAGGCTGGGATCTGGGGGAGATCACGGCTATGTATGACGTGCCCGTCACGGTGACGGAGCAGATACTGAACAAGGACTCCGGCAGCAATTACTGGTACTGTTATGTGCTGGTGATCATCGTGTTCATGCTGATTGTGTACTACGGCCAGATGATAGCAGTGTCCGTAACCAGCGAAAAGAGCAACCGGGCCATCGAGGTGCTGGTCACCAGCACTTCCCCCAACAGCCTGCTGTTCGGCAAAGTCATCGCCGGAGCCATAGGCGGCGTGTTTCAGATGGGGGTTATCCTGGGAGCCATCCTTTTGTCCTATCGGGTCAACAGGGAGCAATGGGGCGGCATGCTGGACATGTTCCTGCACATCCCCGGGGAGGTGCTGATAGCTTTTGCTTTCTTCGGGCTGGGAGGCTACCTCTTCTACGCGTTCCTCTTCGGCGCCATGGGAGCTTTGGTCAGCAAGACCGAGGACATCAGCAAGAGCGTGTCCGGCCTGATGGTGGTGGTGATGATCGTATACTTCTTCTCGCTGATGCAGCTGATGAATATAGACGGCCCCATCATCAAGGTGCTGTCTTTCCTGCCCATCAGCTCTTACAGCACCATGTTCGCCCGGGTGGCCATGGGCAGCGTGGCGGCATGGGAGATCGTGGTTTCGTTCCTGATATTGGCGGCATCCATCGCAGGCACCGGAATCCTGGGGGCAAAGTTATACCGCATGGGAACATTGCGATACGGCAATCCCATCAAAATCGGCACGGCGCTGAAAGATCTGCGAAAGAGCGATTAAAATCGTGCGGTAGCAGCTATGCCGTCCGCGGCTGAATGTAAAACGAAAGGGGCTGTTGCGGCAGCCCCTTTTTGGTTTATGCCCTTTCCTTTCCGGAAAGGTTCTGGAAAGACTGGAAAAACCCGGGTAAGCAGACGGCGGTCTGCCAGAGAGTCATTCCTGGCCATTTTTTTCGCAGCCGGCAAGAAAGTCAAAAAATGCTTCCGTCAGCTCAGGGTCATAGATGCGGCCTGCGAACTCTTTCATTTTCTGCGTCACTGCCTCCCTGGAATAATTCCCGCCGGAGATGGTGGGCATGGTCCAATAGGTATAATCTCCGATGATATGTATGATGCGGGATTCCAGGGGAATGGTTTCCCCGGTCAGTTGGTTGGGATAGCCGTTGCCGTCCCAGCTCTCATGGGAATGGAGGATGATATCCGCCACCTTGTAAAGTTCCTCGAACTGCCTTGCCATGGTGTATCCATGGGTGACATGGGTCTTAAAACGCAGGGTTTCCTCCTCTGTCCGGGACTGCCCCCGGATATAGAAAGATTCCGGCAGCTTCGCCATACCGATATCCTGGTATCTGGCCGCCAGACTTACTTCCGACGCGCGCTCCCTGGTAAGCCCCAGATGCAGAGAGAACCTAAGAGACATGTCGGCGGCGTAGTCCACGACTTTTCGGCTCAGAATCTGCTTGTCGTACAACCGCTCCATAATATAATCCGGCACATGAAGTTCATGCTTGAGCACCGCCTTGTTCTGGTACATTTTGGCATCCGCCCTGGAGAAGCAGTCCTGCAAAGTCTCGTGCTCACTGTCCCAGTCCGCAGCGCCCAAGGCCACCGAGAGGGGCAGGGAGAGAGTGGTGTCCTTGCTGCAGTCCCTGGCCACCCGGCGGCAGTAGTCCAAAGCCGTCTCCAGCGTGGTGTCGGGCAGGATGACGCGGAACTCGTCCCCGCCGCAGCGGGCCACCAGCCAGTCGTTCTTGGCCAGGCTGTTCATGATCCTGGCCGCGTTGGCCAGCAGCTGGTCCCCGGCCTTGTGGCCGAAGATATCGTTGGTCAGCTTCAGGAAATTGGCGTCCGCCGATATCATACAGATCTGACGGCCCTTTTGTCCGGCGTACATGTCCGCCACCTCCTCGAATTTCCGGCGGTTGTACAGACCCGTCATGGAGTCTTTTTCTGCCAGGGTCTCCAGCACGGTTTTCTCCTGTTGGTGTACAAGCTTCTGGCTCTCCAGAGAACTGACGGCGTCCCGCAGCCGCAGGTACCCGCAGCCGATCTGGGAGAACTGATTGGCTAAGAGGGTGAGCAGATCCAATATATGCTCAAAATGTCCCCTGGAGATCACGGGAAGCGCGTGCACATGCTCCAGAAATTCCTCCTCGTCCAGCTGGAGAATGCGGGCATTGGTACGGTATTCCTCATCGTCCGGCACGTCCTCGGCCAGGCGCACCTGCCCTACCAGAATGCTGGCCAGGTGCCTGCCCTCCACCAGAATCGCGATGCTGGCATCGGTAAGCCCTGCAGACAGGCAGTGGCAGATGCAGGGCTTTGTATCGTTATGGGCGCTGAGAGCTTTGTCGGACATCTCGCAGCGCGCGTTTCCCACAGGTGATTTTTTGACGATATCCCGGCAGAAATGGCAGTAATCGCTGTCCCTCGTAATGCGCTCTCCGTGGGGCCCCCGGATGCTGATGCCTACCTGCAGGGTAACGGACAGGGAATCGATCAGCTTCTGCATGAAATCTATGTCAAATATGTCCTGGAAAGTATATGTATCCATGGCGCAGCCCTCCCTAATTGTTATCTCTAATTTACCACATTTTCAGTGTATTTGTCTATAGAAGTTTTGCGCAGGCTTTTTTTAATGAATTGACATTTTTTTAGAAAAGTGGTATCATGATTTGGTAGCGAATATACTCAAAATAATGGTGATGAGATGGAGAAGCAACAGATACTGGTCGTTGATGACGAAGAAATAAACCGTATTATACTTATGGAGATGTTCCAGGACAATCTGGACGAGTATGAACTGCTGGAGGCAGGGAACGGCAAAGAAGCCGTCAGGCAGATCGAGCAGAATCATAATATCGTATTGGTATTGCTGGACGTGGTGATGCCCATAATGGATGGTTTTAAGGTGCTGGAGTACATGCAGGAGCACCAGATGCTGGAGGCTGTTCCCGTGATACTGATTACGGGGGAGACGATTCAGGACAGCGAAGGCAGAGCCTATGATTTCGGCGTGGCAGATGTGATACATAAGCCGTTCTATCCCCATATCGTAAAGCGCCGCAGCAAGAATATCATAGAACTGTACCAGAATAAGCGCAACATGGAAAGGCGCTTAAAAGAGCAGGAGATCGCCATCAGGGCCCAGGAGCAGGAGATCAGGGAGACCAATGAGTTCATGATCGATGCCCTGAGCACCGTGGTAGAGTCCAGAAGCGCCGAGACAGGCGATCATACCAAGCGTATCAAGTTCTATACCAGGATCATGGCCAGGCATCTGATGGAGCATTTCCCCCAGTACGGCCTGACGCCTGTGCTGGTGGACGCGATCTCCAGGGCTTCCGTGCTGCACGACATTGGCAAGATCGGCATATCCGATACCATCCTGTTAAAGCCCGGACGCCTGACCAATGAGGAATTTGAGATCATGAAGACGCATACCACCATTGGATGCGATATCCTGGAGAAATTCTATAAAGACAGGACCAGCGAATTTTACCGCTACTGTTACGAGATCTGCCGCCATCACCATGAGCGGTGGGACGGAAGAGGTTATCCGGATCATCTGGTAGGAGAGGATATTCCGATCAGTGCCCAGATTGTTGCCGTGGCAGATGTTTACGATGCGCTGGTGAGCCCCAGGGTCTACAAGAGTTCCTTTTCAAAGGAAAAGGCTATTGAAATGATCATGAATGGCGAATGCGGACAGTTTTCGCCGGATATCTTGGAGTGTTTCAGGCTTGCCAGAGAGGATTTCTTTCATATAATGGAAAAGATGGGCACTGTTGACTTTTCGTAATACAGCTTATCAGAAGCATGCATTTGCTTCCTATAGTATAGCTTATCAGAACTTGCAGTATTCTTTTGCTGATTGACTATAGGAAAGTGCATTTGCTTTCGGTAATATATACTGACGGTCACTAAAGTTTGCCAAGTCGCCCGACTCACGAGCGGTAAGCATTATGAATCGGTGGCAAATTTCACCGCTCATGAGTATAAACGGCAGCAAAGTGGGATGACGCTTCTGCTGCTGTTTTCTTGTGGCACAGGCCAAATGCCGGCGGAGGGACTTATGGGAGAGGTGGGAAGAGGCGCGTTTCCCATAGAGGACGCGCTGGAGATGATTCTCGTATTTGACGGGACGGGCAGGATTGCCTACGCCAATGCCGCAGCCAGAGGCAAGCTGGGATACGAGCAGCATCCTGCAGAGGACGGATGTCTTGAGGGGAGGCAGATAGATGATGTGCTTCCCGCAGGCTTCAGAATCCTAGAGAGCATCCGGAAGCTTACGGCAAAGGCCGGGACAGAGCATCTGGCACTGTATCGCAGAAACAGGACTTGTTTCCCCGTGGAGGCCAGGTTCGTCCAGGCAGAAGACGGCAATTACATCTGCATGGCCAATGACACCCTGGAAAGGGAACATCTGGCCAGGGAGATCGAGCAGGTGCGGCAGGAGGCAAGGCAGGCAGCCAAAGTCAAGTCGGAATTCGTGGCCAATGTGACCCACGAGCTGCGCACGCCCGTGAACGGCATTCTGGGAAATGTACGGGAACTTTTGGGTGAACTCCGGCAGGAGCAGTGCGTCTCGCATAGGGCGGAGGGGATTGCCCCGCATAACACGGGACGTATGGCCCCGAATAATGTGGAACGCGATGCAGACCGCACCGCCAGGGCCCTGGAACTGATAGAGCGCTGCTGCGGGGATATGAACAAGATCATCGACAATATTCTGGATTTTTCGAAGCTGGACGCGGGAAAATTCATCCTGGAGCCTCGAAAATTCCATTTTCGAAATATGCTGGACTATGTAAAGGCGCAACACCTTGGCAGGATCACGGAGAAAGGGCTGGACTTTTTCCTGACCGTGTCCCCCCAGATACCGGAGTATGTGGTGGGGGACGAACTGCGCATTGTCCAGATTTTGAACAATCTTCTGTCAAATGCCATGAAATTCACGGCAGTTGGCAAGATTACCCTCCAGGCTCTGCTCACTGCCCGGGTGGAGGGAAAGGCGGAACTCTTTTTCCTGGTGTCTGACACAGGGATCGGCATCGCCGAGGAGGATCGGGATAAGCTGTTCAAAAGCTTCTCCCAGGTGGACGCCTCCATTTCCAGGAGATACGGCGGCACGGGGCTGGGGCTGAATATCTGTAAACAGCTGGTGGAGCTCATGGGCGGCGCAATCGATGTGGACAGCGAAGAGGGGCGGGGCAGCAGCTTTTCCTTTTCTATATGGGTGGGGGACTGCGGGGAGGATGCAGATGCCCATAAGCCAATAGACGATATAAAAGCGGCATTTGACAGTTCGGCCCGCGGGGAAGCTCCGGAGGACGGGGGGGACGCATGGCATTACGGAACGCCTGCCAACAGGGAGGCGCTGAAGAAGAACATGTCGAAGCTGATCTTAAGCGTTGAGATGGAGAACTGGGAAAAGGCGGAGATGTTCATGGAGACGCTGCGGCAGCTGACCGGAGAGGCGCCGCCGGAGGTCAGGCGCATGGCCCTGAGGCTGAAGATGGCGATTCAGAAAGGGGATTATGGGAAAGTGACAGCTGAGTATGACGGGTTTGCAGGAAGCGTCTTTCCGGGGGAGGAGACGGACAAAGCCGGCCCTTAGACGAATTTCGCAGGCGGGGAGGTGCAGGGGATGGATCAGGCGGACAAAAGCGCGGCGAGGATTCTCGTTGTGGATGACCTGGAAGTGAACAGAAGCATTCTGGAGGAAATCATCCGCGACATGGGATATGAACCCGTATCGGCGGGTAGCGGGGAAGAGGCGCTGAAGCTGGTTGGTGAGGTTCGCCCCAGGCTGATCCTGTCCGACATTTCTATGCCGGGAATGGACGGCTATGAGTTGTGCCGGATCTTAAAAAGCGATAAAAAGACAAAAAAAATCCCGATTATCTTTATTTCCGCATATGACAATCCGAAAGATATCATGGAGGGACTGACTTTAGGCGGGGCGGACTATATTACGAAGCCCTTTTTCCCCGAGGTGGTGCAGGCCAGGGTGGGAGTCCATCTGCGACTGTACGAGGCGAACAGGGAGCTGGAGGATATGAACCGCAGGCTCCACGCATCCTTAAGCGAACAGCTCAGGCAGATGGAACAGGAGAAGAAAGAGGTGCTGTATGCGCTGGCAGGGATTGCAGCCCAAAACTCCTGCTACGGCGGGGAGCATATTGAGCGTCTGAAAGGCAACTGCAGGACCCTGGCACAGGGGATGCAGCTTTCCCCTTTATATGAAGATAAGATTTCCGATGCCTTTATTGACACCATTGAGCTGGCGGCGCCTTTGTGCGACATCGGCAATATCGGAATCCCTCTGGAACTTCTGCGCAAGCGGGAGGCCTTTGACGCCGGGGAGATGGCAATCGTGCAGACCCATACCACCATTGGCGCCAAGCTTTTGGGAGACCTGCATGTGGGCAGCGACTACAATGACTTTGTCCGCATGGCCCAGGAAATCGCTTACTATCATCACGAGAACTGGGATGGCAGCGGCTATCCGAAAGGGCTTAAGGGGGAGGAGATCCCGCTGGCGGCGCAGATCGTGTCCATTGTCCAGGCTTTCCTGGCTCTTACAGACAAGAAGAATTACAGTAGGGAAGAGGCTTTCAAAATCATGGAAGGGGAAGTGAAAGTAAAGTTCAATCCCGATATTTTCAAAATATGCCGCAAGATAGCGCGTCAGTTACGCTGAACATACGGCGGAAATCACAAGAAAACGCAGGGACGGAGGTTTTTGCCATGACCGTCTGACCAGGAGGTGGGATGAACTTTGATTAAGGAAGAGGAATTTATACGGATTGCTTCTCATATGAAGCAGCGCTACGGAATCGACCTTTACCAAAAAAAGGTCATTGTCAACGGGCGGCTGGAGAATTATATTAAAAGAGGTGGCTGGAAGACCTTTGACGAATTCATGAATGCTGTAGAGCATGACCAGACGGGCAATCAGGAAAAGATGCTGGTGAACTTCCTGACTACAAACCATACATATTTCATGAGGGAATTCGAGCACTTTGATTTCTTTAAGAACGAGGTGCTCCCATGGCTTCGCCAGAAAGAGGCGGCCAGAAAGGATTTGCGGATCTGGTGCGGCGCGGCCTCCTCGGGGGAAGAGCCCTATATGATAGCCATGGTGCTGGCGGATTTCTTCGGGATGGAGCGGGACAAGTGGGATACCAAGGTGCTGGCCACGGACATTTCCACCAAGGTGCTGCAAAAAGCCATGGTTGGGATTTATACGGACGAACAGCTCAAGAACGTGCCGGAGCACTGGAAGAAGCGCTTTTTCCATAAGCTGGCGGGCGGAACGCAGTATCAGGCTACACAGGAACTGAAAGACGAAGTGATTTTCCGCCAGTTCAATCTCATGGATCCGTTTCCGTTCAAGCGGAAGATGCATACCATATTCCTGCGGAATGTGATGATATACTTTGACGACAATACGAAACGGCAGGTGGTACAGAAAGTGTATGACGCGCTGGAGCCGGGAGGGTACCTGTTCATAGGAACCACGGAGACCATTGACCGCAACAGCACACCGTTTCAGATCATTCAGCCATCCATATTCAGGAAATGACAGAGGGGGACAGTTGAGAATGCAGCCGATTAAGGTTTTGATTGTAGATGACTCCATTGTTTTCAGGGAACTGCTGGTTCAAAATTTGGGCAGGGATCCGGCGATCAATGTGGTGGGGACGGCCAAGGATCCTTTTGAGGCCAGGGACGCGATTCTGGCGCTGAAGCCGGATGTGATGACACTGGACATCGAACTGCCCAGGATGAACGGGATCGAGTTTCTGCGAAAACTCATGCCGCAGTATCCGCTCCCGGTGGTGGTGATCAGTTCCTTGAGCGACAAGGTGTTTGACGCCATGAACGCCGGGGCAGTGGACTTCGTGGCGAAGCCCGCGGTGTCCAGCAGGAAGCAGCTGGAGGACTTTGTGCGCAATGAACTTCTGGTGAAGATCAAAATCGCCTCCAGCGCCAGAATCAGCAATATCAAGAAGTCGGTGATGACGAACCAGAGAGGTTCGGAGCACATGGCCGTGAAACGGGGGAACCTGGTGGTGGCCATCGGCGCCTCCACGGGAGGGACGGAAGCCACCTCCGCCGTGGTGCGGCAGTTTGGCACGGACATCCCGGGAATTGTCTGCGTACAGCATATGCCCCCCGGATTTACACAGATGTACGCAAAGAGGCTGGACGATGAATGCCAGATTCATGTCAAGGAAGCCGAGACCGGGGACCGGGTTCTGCCGGGCCATATGCTGATAGCCCCCGGCGGCGACAGACATATGAAGCTGGTAAAGGTGGGCGGAGGCTATCAGGTGGAGGTCAAGCCGGGACCCAGGGTGAACGGCCATTGTCCCTCCGTGGATGTGCTGTTCGACTCCGTAGCCAAAGCAGCCGGGGCCGATGCGCTGGGCATTATCCTGACAGGGATGGGCGGGGACGGCGCAAAGGGGCTGCTTGCCATGAGGCAGGCCGGAGCCAGGACCATCGGACAGGACGAGAGCACATGCGTAGTCTATGGAATGCCGAAAGTCGCGTATGACCTTGGGGCGGTAGAGTACCAGGAAAAGCTGGGAGACATTGCCGGAAGAACATATGCGGTATTGAATAAAATGTAAAGGAGAAAAATCATGAAGATTCTGCTGGCGGAGGATGATTTCGCAACAAGGAAATTTATGGCAAGCTTTCTCTCAAAGTACGGTGAGTGCGACATTACGGTGGACGGAATGGAGGCCGTGGACGCATTTCTGATGGCTTTGGAGGACAAAGAGCCCTACGATTTGGTCTGTCTTGACATTATGATGCCGGTCATGGATGGATACCAGGCTCTGATGGGGATTCGAAATCTGGAAAAGGAAAGAGGCATTCCCGAGGAAAAGGCCGTAAAGGTCATCATGACCACGGCCCTGAACGAGGAAAAGAATGTAAAGATGGCATTTGAACTGGGGTGCACCATATACTCCGGAAAGCCCATTGACCAGGAACGCTTCGAACAGGCACTGAAGAAGCTGAACCTGATCTGAGCAGCCTGGCTGTCTGACAAAAAGAGAGTAAGGCGCGGCAGGTACGCGCCAGGGAAAGGAGATAGATATGGCGGGAGATTTTAACACCGAGAGCATGTTGGACATGTATCTGTTCGAGAATACCCAGCTGCTGGAGCAGCTGCAGGAGACCGTGCTGGAGCAGAAGGATGCCGACAGCTTTGATGAAGACAGCATCAACGAGATATTCCGGACCATGCATACCATCAAGGGATCTTCCGGTATCATGATGTTCGATAATATTACGGCTGTGTCGCACAAGCTGGAGGATGTTTTTTTCTATCTGAGGGAATCCCACCCGGACAATGTTCCCCATGTGGAACTGGTGGAGCATGTGCTGGAAGTGGAGGATTTCATTTCCAGTGAGATGGAAAAGATCCGTAACGGCGATCCTGCGGACGGCGATGCCACGAACATCATTGCGGATCTGGACAAATTTCTAAATATGATCAAAAACGGAGGCGGGCAGGGCGAGGGCGGCGCGGCTGTGGAAAACGTGCATGAGGAGCCGAAACATTTCTATATTGCGCCGGTTGCTTCCGCTGCCAGCCGGTTCTACAAGATTTTCATCCACTTTTTCCCGGAGACGGAAATGGCCAATGTGCACGCATACAAGACGGTCTACGCCTTAAAGGAGATCGCAGAGGATATCCTGTATTCCCCGGAGGATCTTCTGACAGACGAGAAGTGCAGCGACGAGATCATCAAGGAGGGCTTTCGTGTCCTGCTTCAAGCCCAGTGCAGCGAAGAGGAAGTGCGCGATCTGATAGGCGTTGGATACGATATTGAGAAAGTGGACGTCTTTGAGTGCGATGCCAATCAGTTCCTGCTGGGATTTGACTTTGGCGATACGCAGCCCCTGCCCCAGATCGACCTGGAATCCAGCGTGGAGGTCATAGAGGCGAAGCAGGAAGCTGCTCAGACACAGGAAGAGCAAAAGTCTGTGGAGAAGAAGCCGGAGACGCCAAAGATTACCCCAGGCGATTTCGTCATCCAGTCCAAGGAGCCCGGCAGACAGAAGAAACTGGCCAAGGATAAGCCCAAGGGCGAGAAAGCAACGTTCATCAACGTCAACGTGAACAAGATGGATCAGCTGATGGATCTGATCGGGGAACTGGTGATCTCCGAGTCCGTGGTGCTGCAGAGCTCTGACCTGAAAGTGCCGGGACTGAATCTGGACAATTTCAACAAGGCTGCGGCCCAGCTGGCATCCATTTCCACGGATCTGCAGAACGTCATCATGTCCATGCGGATGGTGCCGCTGACCAATACATTCCAGAAGATGAACCGTATCGTCTTTGATGTGTCCAGAAAGCTGGGCAAGGACATTGAATTCGTGATGGTGGGAGACTCCACAGAGGTGGATAAGAACATCGTTGAACATATTTCCGATCCGTTGATGCATTTGGTGCGTAATGCCGTAGACCACGGCATTGAGAGCAATGAGGAGCGCGCGGCCAGCGGCAAGACGGAGAAAGGCAAGGTCACCCTGTCCGCAAAGACAGAGGCAGGCAAGGTCTGGATTAGCGTGGAGGACAATGGCACGGGTCTGGATCGGGAGAAGATTCTGGCCAAGGCCAGGAAGCAGGGCATCCTGGATGACAACAAGCCGGATTCCGTCTACACCGACAAGGAAGTGTACCAGTTCATTACGCTGCCCGGCTTCTCCACCAATGAGGTGGTGACCGAGTACTCGGGCCGCGGCGTGGGCATGGACGTGGTAGTGCAGAACATCCAGGCTATCGGCGGAGCGCTGGAGATTGAGAGCACTCCCGGTTTTGGCAGTGTCATGAGCCTGAAGATTCCTCTGACTCTGGCCATCATCGATGGCATTGTCATGGAGGTAGGGACTTCCTCCTTTGTCATGGAGACAGGTGTCATCAAGCAGTTTATCCGCGTGAAAGAGGATATGATGATTCACGAGCCCAACGGCGACGAGTTCGTCATGATCCGCGGAGAGTGCTATCCGGTTATCCGACTGGGCAAGTGGTACGGACTGGAGGAGTACCAGGAGTCCGTGGAGGACGGCGTGATGCTGATTCTCGAAGTGGAGGACAGGAAGATCTGCCTGCTGGTGGATAAGCTGGTGGGAGAACAGGAAATCGTGGTAAAACCGATTCCTTCATATATCAAGAAGGTCAAGGGCCTGTCCGGCTGTACGCAGCTGGGCGATGGCAGCATCGCTCTGATTCTGGATGCGCCTGGGCTGGTAGAATAAAATCATAGAAAGGAACGGCTAATCATATGGATGAAATGACGAACACCGGTGCCGGCAGCCCGGACACACAGGAAAATAAATACATGACATTCAAGTCCGGATCTGAGTATTTCGGTCTGGAGATTCAGTATGTACAGCAGATTATCCAGTTTCAGGCTATCACGAAGATTCCTGAGACAGAGGATTACATCAAGGGCCTGATCAACCTTCGGGGAAAGATCGTCCCTGTGGTGGATGTCCGCGTTCGGTTCAAGCAGGGGGAGTGCGAGTATAATGACAAGACCTGCATTCTGGTCATAACGGTCAAGGATACCACGGTGGGCCTGATCGTGGAGCAGATCGCGGAGGTGGTGGAGATTCAGAAAGAGAATATTCTGCCGCCGCCCACCATAGGGCGTGGCGATAAGGGGCATCATAAGTATGTCTACGGAATCGGCAAGGTGGGGAACGCGGTAAAGCTTCTGTTAGACCCTGAGAAGCTGCTGTACGATGAAGAGAATGTGGATATGGAGTTGACAATGACAGAAAATGAGGAATGAAAGGAGATAACTCATTATGAAAGACATGAAAATGAAGACAAAACTGATTATCGGTTTTTTTGTGCCGAGTATTCTGGTGCTGATCAATATCATATTCGGCCAGATGTCCACAAAGACTGCCATTCATATCGTTGAGCCTGAGAAGCAGTCATCCTATCTGCTGGGTTCCACTATATTCACGATAGGCATGGCGGTACTTTCCATGGCGCTGACTTTCTTCATCGCTCTGGTGCTGATCAGGACGATCGAGAAATCCGTGAAGCAGCTCTCCGATGCAGCTAAGGAGATCGCCAAGGGCCGTGTGGACATTCACATGGAGAAGTACAATAACGATGAGTTCGGCGAACTGGTGGATGAGTACACCCGCGTAATTGAGAACATCAAATATCAGTCCCATATTGCGGAAGAGGTGTCCAACGGCAACCTGACCATTACGGTCAACCCGGTGTCCGCAGACGACCTGCTGGGAAATTCCCTGAAGAAGCTGGTGGACGACAACCACAATGCCCTGAGCAATATCAGCGATGCGGGTTCCCAGGTAACCATCAGTTCCTCTCAGGTGGCCAGCGCCAGCCAGGCCCTGGCACAGGGCTCTACGGAGCAGGCCAGCGCCATTGAACAGATTACGGCTTCCATTGATGAAATCGCAGAGAAGACAAAGCAGAATGCAGAGCAGGCCAATTCCGCAGCCAGGCTGGTGGTACATGCCATTGAGGACGTAAAGAGAGGCAATGTACAGATGCAGGACACGATCGCTGCCATGCAGGATATCAACAGGGCCTCCGAGAATATTTCCAAGATCATCAAGACCATTGAGGACATTGCGTTCCAGACCAATATCCTTGCCCTGAATGCGGCGGTTGAGGCGGCCAGGGCAGGCGAGGCAGGCAAGGGCTTCGCAGTGGTTGCAGAAGAGGTCAGAAGCCTTGCCGCCAAGAGTGCGGAGGCTGCCAGCGAGACTTCCGCTCTGATTGAGGATTCCATCGAAAAGGTGAACTCCGGTTCCAAGATTGTAGACGAAACCGCAAAGGCCATGGAAGAGATTACGAAAGTGGTTCAGGAGAGCGAGGTCATCATTAACGGCATTGCAGAATCTTCCAATTATCAGGCTACCGCAGTGGCCCAGATCGAGCAGGCCATCAGCCAGGTATCTCAGGTAGTGCAGACCAACTCCGCCACCAGCGAGGAGTGTGCGGCTGCCAGCGAAGAACTGTCCAACCAGGCTTCCAGAATGCGTGAGATGCTGTCCATCTATCACCTGGGTAACGAGAGCGGCGGCTCCGTCTCCTCCTTTAAGAGTCCTTCCTCGTATCCCTCATCCCCGGCCAACGAGCAGGTTATTTCCCTGGGCGACGGTTTTGGGAAGTATTGATCAGAAAGAGGTGCGCAAATGAATCTGTTAGATGAGCTGAGAGCCCTGGGGGCGGACGTGGACGATGGGCTGAAGCGTCTTATGGGGAATGAGAAGCTTTACAAGAGGCTGCTGGGGTCATTCGTGAAAATGATACAGACACAGGCCGTGGATCCTGATTTTGACGAGAACGACTACAAAGATGCCATAGAAAAAGCGCATTCCATCAAGGGGACGGCCGGAAACCTGTCGCTTACCCCGATTTACGAGTCCTATAGCGAAGTGCTGAACCTCCTTAGAACGGAGAGGCCGGCAGAGGCAAAGGCGGTTCTTGCAAAGGTATTGCCTGTCCAGCAGGAGATCATTTCCTGTATCGAGAAAAATATGGATTAGGGATGAAAATGAGAGCGGCGCTGAGGGTATTTTTCCTGCAGCGCTGTTTTTCTCCCCAAATAAGAACGGCTGTGAGAAACAAGTGAATACGATATCAGACAAGATGAGTGGAGGCATGAGGAATGGGTATCGTCAAGAGATTATTTGGCAGAGAAAATCCTGACGCAGAACAGGAAATCATGACTGATGTAAAGAGAAAACGGAATTCCGGGTGGGAGACAAAGCCAGAGAATTCCGGGAACGACTGGGAGCAACTGGAAGGAGATGAAATGGAATCTACACATCTGAAACCGCAGCGCGGCGAGAAACTGCAGCCTTTGGATGAGATAGGCGGCTTCAAGGTCCGGCCCGGCTTCTACAACAGGGATGGCGCCACACCATCCTGGAACGGTGTCAGCTTTACGATTCACTCTCTGGGGGCTACGAAATGTACATTGCTGCTGTTCCGTCCTCAGGAGACGGAGGCCTACGCGAAGCTGGAATTCCCGGAGTCCTATCATATCGGGAATACCTATTCCATGCTGGTGTTCGGGCTCAAGATTGAAGAATTTGAATATGCGTTCCAGCTGGAGGGTCCTTATGACAAGAAGAAAGGACTGCTCTTCGATAAGGAGAACGTGTTGCTGGATCCTTACGCCAAAGCCGTGACAGGACAGCGTAAATGGGGGGAGCGGCCGGAGAACGGCAAAAACTTTGAATACCACGCAAGAGTAGTGGAGAACAACTTCGACTGGGGAAAGATCATGCATCTGGAGACGCCCCTGGAGGATCTGGTGATCTATGAGCTGCATGTAAGGGGATTTACCAAAGACGAATCCTCCGGCGTGACAGCCAGGGGCACCTATGAGGGGCTGCGCCAAAAGATTCCTTATCTGAAAGACCTGGGGGTGAACGCTGTGGAGCTGATGCCCATCTTCGAATTCGATGAGATGGAGGATGCCAGAGTGGTGGACGGAGAGCAGCTCTACAATTACTGGGGTTATAATACAGTCTGCTTTTTTGCGCCTAACACGAGCTATTCTTCCGTAGTAGAGCATAATCATGAGGGGGACGAACTGAAAGAGCTCATTTATGAGCTGAAAGAGAATGGAATCGAGGTCATCCTGGACGTGGTGTTCAACCATACGGCAGAGGGAAATGACGACGGGCCCTGCTTTTCCTTTAAGGGAATCGACAATGATGTATACTATATCCTGACACCGGACGGAAATTATTACAATTTCAGCGGCTGCGGCAACGCGCTGAACAGCAACCATCCCGTGACGCGCAGATTTATCATCGACTGTCTGCGCTACTGGGTCACAGAGTATCGTGTAGACGGGTTCCGCTTCGATCTGGCCTCCATATTGACCAGAGACCAGAAAGGCGAACCCATGGCGGAGCCGCCCATCATACAGGAGATTGCTTATGATTCCATCCTGGGCAAGGTGAAGCTGATCGCTGAGGCCTGGGACGCTGTGGGGCTGTATCAGGTGGGGAGCTTCCCGGCGTTTCGAAGATGGTCGGAATGGAACGGTAAATACCGGGACGATATGCGGCGCTTCCTGAAAGGGGACGGAGGCATGGCAGGGACGGCCATTACCAGGATTACAGGCTCCAGGGACATGTATGATCCGCTGAAGCGGGGGGAGAGCGCCTCCGTGAATTTCCTCACCTGCCATGACGGATTCACTTTGTACGATCTCTACTCTTACAATATAAAGCACAATGAGAAGAACGGCTGGAACAACACGGACGGAGACAACAACGGCAACAGCTGGAACTGCGGTGTGGAGGGGGAGACAGACGATCCGGAGGTGGAGGCTCTGCGCCGGCGGATGGTAAAGAACGCTTTCGCCACGCTGATGTGCAGCAGGGGCCCGGCCATGTTCTATGCAGGGGATGAATTCTGCAATACACAGTACGGGAACAATAATGCCTATTGCCAGGACAACCGCATCTCATGGCTGGACTGGAACCGGCTGGAGACGTACAGAGAAATACACGATTTTTTCCGATATATGATAGCTTTCCGCAAGGAACACGCTGTAGTCAGGAAAGACACCGGCAGCGCAGAGTGCGGATTTCCCGAAATCAGTCTGCATAATGGCTATCCCTGGAACGGGAGAATGGACTACAATTGTAGGCTTATTGGGATTATGTATGCCGGCAGGAACGAGGAGGACACAAAAGACGATATCGTATTTTATGGAATGAACGCTTACTGGAACCCGCTGGATATGCAGCTCCCCAATCTTCCGGAGGGCAGGTATTGGAGAGTCTGCGTCAATACTTTCGTGGAGTATGGAGATGAGAAAGATATCCAGGCGGAGACGGATTTCCAGTATGGCACCATGCTGAAGATTCCGCCCCGGACGGTGATTGTGCTGGTGGCTGAATGATGGATTTGGGCGGCAGGCTATAGATGGCCTGCTGCCCTTTTTAGCTGTAGAGGCATATAAATAAAATGCAGAGTTGGGCTTTTCGGCTTCCGGAACAAATTTTCTCATTCCACATAGAATAATAGGAATATGACGGCGCCTGAAGCGGGAAAGGCTCTATATGGACTGCAGGGATAAGATTCTTTCGAACAATTATTATGATGTCATAACGGATTTCCCCATAGATGCCCTGAAATACGCTTTTTTTGATCTGTGCTACCTTGAGGTGGATGAATTCTATAATATTGTGTACATCAGCCGGGAGGATGTGCGGAACATGAATGAGTACTTCTTTGACTACAAGAGCGTGCCGAAGCTGTATGGCCTGATGCAGGGGGAAACCGGCAGCCTTGGCTTTGACCCCAACAGCCTCATCGTCAGCGGCATCACCCAGGCCCAGAGGAACCCCTTGAGCTTGACTGGCCGGGGGGTTGTGGTATGTATCATCGATACGGGAATCGACTATACCAACGAGGCCTTTCGGGACAGCCAGGGGAACAGCCGGATTCTTGCAATCTGGGATCAGACCATTCAGGACGGTCCGGCTCCGGAGGGGCTCCACTACGGCACGGTATATACCAGAGAGGATATCAATCGGGCGCTGCAGGCTCCTGACCCATACAGCATAGTCCCCAGCAGGGACGAAAACGGGCATGGGAGCGCTATGGCGGGTGTGGCAGCAGGCAGCAGGCTGGGGAACGGCCTGACTTATGTGGGAGCTGCGCCGGACGCGGATATTGTGGTGGTGAAGCTCAAGGAAGCCAAGCAGTACCTCAGGGATTTTTTTATGGTGCCCGCAGGAGTGCCGGCCTATGCGGAGACCGACATTATGCTGGGGGTACGGTATGCGGACAGCTTTGCGGAGCAGTTCCGCCGTCCTGTGGTCATCTGCCTGGGGCTGGGAACCAGCTATGGGGATCACGAGGGAAACGCGCCGCTGCCGCGGTACCTGGATGCGGTCGCAGCAAGGCGCAGCCGGGGGGTGGTGGTCTGCGGCGGCAACGAGGGGAACGCAGGCCATCATTATCAGGGGAATATGGATCCGTCAGGGAGAGGCAGCGGATCCGCCGTGACGCCGGTGGAAGTCAGGGTAGCGGAAAACGCGGAGGGCTTTGTCATGGAACTGTGGGGAAATGTGCCGGATGTGTTTACCGTATCCGTGCGCTCTCCGGGCGGAGAGACTATACCGCCTGTCAGGCTGGGCATCCAGGACAGTATCACATACAGTTTCATTTACGAGAGGACGAAAATCACCATAACGGGGACGCTGGTGGAGCCTGCCTCGGGGGAGGAATTGATTCTGCTGCGCGTGGCCCAGCCTACTCCGGGCATCTGGACTTTCCTGGTGGAGGCGGTGGGAAGCGTCCACAATGGAAGCTTCCACATGTGGCTGCCCATCACACAGTTCATGAACACGCAGGCCTACTTTCTGGAAGCGTCTCCGTATATTACGCTGACGGAGCCGGCCATGGCCAGGGACGTAATCAGCGTCTCCACTTACAATGCCGCCAACAACAGCTTCTACATTGATTCCGGAAGAGGCTTCACCAGGGACAATGCGATAGCCCCGGATCTGGCTGCGCCCGGGGTGGATATCTCCACAATCCGGGGCAGAGAGACCGGCAGTTCCCTGGCCGCCGCCATGACGGCAGGCGCGGTGGCACAGTTCCTGCAGTGGGCGGTGGTGGAGGGGAACAACCGGATCGTGGCCAGCAGGGAGATCAAGAACTACTTCGTCAGGGGGGCTTCGCGGAGTGCGGAGCTGACGTATCCGAATCGGGAGTGGGGGTATGGGCGGCTGAACGTGGTGGGGACGTTTGATGCGTTGATTGGGGTGTGAAAGTGTATAGACAATCGTAATCCTCTTTCGGCATGAGAAAGCCGAAAGGGGATTTTTGTATTAAAATGATGAAAACAAGGTCTGGCTATACTTACTTGACAAATGTAATAAAAATAAGGATGCTCTATATTGAGAGGCGCGGCGTGTGGAAAAGGATACGACTAATAAGAAAAAGAAACTGTTAAGCTTATGAGAGATGCATTTTAAACAGAGAAATCTCTACAAACCAATAGAAAAGCAGATGTATAAAAACATAAAATTTAAAAAATAAGCAAATAAATGCGAAAAAAATGAAATTAGATGTTGATATTTTCTCTAAATAGAATATAATATGCATATAAGTGAGACCGAATTATAGAGTTGAACCCATAAACAGGAGAGTGCTATGCTGATTCAATTTAATTTTAAAAACTTTAAATCCTTTCGTGATGAGGTATCTTTAGATTTAACAGCAACAAAAATAACAGAACATGAAGACCATGTGGCAGAAGAGGCGAATGACAAGCTTTTGAAAGTAGCAGCTATCTATGGTGCCAACGCAAGCGGGAAGTCCAACGTATATGATGCTTTTGAATATATGACTTATTATGTAGACGAGTCCTTTAAATTCGGTGATGAAGAGGAACGGCGTCGGAAAACAGGGGATTCCTATCTGAAAGTGACCCCGTTTCTGTTTGATGAAAACAGTTGTGACGAAGAGACCACCTTTGAAGTATTTTATGTTGACAATTCAGAGGATACGGGAAAGACATACCAATACGGTTTTTCCCTGAAAAAGGATGAGGTGGTGGAGGAATGGCTCTATTCCAAGGCAAAAACGGCAAGAAATAAATATAGGACAATCTTTTATCGCAAAAACGGCGAAGAGTTGGAGATGAACGGGTTTTCCAAAAACCATGTGGAGAATATCAAGGCATCTCTGAACAGGGAGTCCCTTATTGTATCTTTGGGGTCAAAGCTGCGGATTCCAAAGCTGAAAAAGGTGAGGGATTGGTTTTTGAGCAATGAAATTGTGAATTTTGGCGATCCTGCAGAGAATTTCTTTCTTTCCCGGGTTTTGCCGGAAGGGTTTGTAGAGCGGAAAGAGGTGCAGGATAATGTGGTGGAATATTTTGCATCCTTTGACGAGGCAATCCGGGATTTTAGCATAGAAGAACTTCCTGGGGAGAGTGAGAAAGACAATAGTAAAAGCTATAAGATTGACGCTCTGCATAAAATGGGAGACAGCAATAAAATGGCTTCTATTCCATTGAAACAGGAATCCAGTGGGACATTGAAAATGTTTGCCTTGTATCCGTCCTTAAAGGAGGTGTTGGATCAGGGTTCTACGTTGTTTATTGATGAGTTGAACGCCAGATTGCATCCTTTATTGGTAAGAAATATTATATTGACTTTTCTTTCTCCAGAAATAAATACCCGAAATGCGCAGCTGATATTTACAACCCATGACATATGGCAGTTTTCCAATGAATTGCTGCGGCGGGATGAAATCTGGATGGTCAATAAGAAGCATGACGGGGTTTCGGAATTGTACTCTTTGGTTGAATTTAAGGATGAAGAGGGAAACAAGGTGCGGCGGGATGAAGCTCTTGCAAAGAATTATCTTACGGGGAATTATGGAGCGATTCCGGCGTTAAAGCCTATGAAGATGTTGAAGGGGAGGACAGTGGATGGCAAATAGGGGAAAAGCGGCAGAAAAGAAAGCCACTGCTGTTGGAAAACCCAGCGACAGCAGGGCGGGAAAAAGGCGGGACAGAAACAAGCGTGTGGGAGCCAGAGTTCCTGAACTGGGATATTATCTCATTGTGACGGATACAGAAGAAACAGAGAAGAATTATTTTGAGGGATTGCGGGACAGCATTCCGATGGAACTGAAAGATCGGCTTGTGATAAAGGTGGAGAAAGCCAGGACGGTGGAGCTTGTGAGGAAGGCTCTGGAAATGACAGGGCAGGAATCACAGTATCGGATTCCGTGGATTGTCTTGGACAGAGACCAGGTGAAAGACTTTAATGAGATTATACAGACGGCGGAAAAAAGCGGTGTGGGAGCAGGATGGTCTAATCCATGCTTTGAGATATGGATGTATGCATATTTTGGAGAGATGCCTGTGATTATGGAGTCTTATACCTGCTGTGACCGGTTTGCTGAGAAGTTTGAGAGGGTAACAGGGCAGAAGTATTCTAAGAACGACAGGGATATCTACAGAAAACTGGTACAATTCGGGGATGAGAAAAGAGCAATTCTGGTGGCGGAGAGATGCTATAAAAGATGTGAGGAAAATGGAAAGAGGAAGCCATCGGAGATGTGGCCGGTAAGTAATGTCTATCGTCTGGTAGGAGAAATATTAAATAAGATTGGATTACTTTAGTTTGTGTACGGAAGGGGAATAAAAGATGGCTTCTATTTTTGAACATGACGCGATACCTACATGGAGTGGATTTATATATCAAGGGCTTGTAGCAGGCTATTTGGCGGTGAAGCAAATATGTGAATTATTATCACAGCCCTATAATTATTGGGGTGTGAGATATGGACTATTGTAAGGCGCTTTAGGTAGCCCTTTTAAATAAAGCAGATGCTTTATGCACAAAAAGAACCTCTCAAAGGACGGCGTAACCGAAACGATGATAGGCTGGGAAAGGTTCGGGGATGCATCTGAAGGATATTTTTTGGAATCGATTGCCTGAACCAGATTCGTTATGACGTGGGTGAGGATAGAATCAAAATCCGTGTGGAGATAGGCATTTTAATGGAACAGGGAGGCCCAACGATATTCTTTGGAGCTGAAGAGGGTGGCGAGCTTTCTTTAGACATAATGTATTCGGATGGGGTGTATGGAATCCATAGATTCTATAATTCCGCTTCTATCACACCGAAACGCAAAATCGCCGTCATGAAGTTCTGCTTAAAAAGCAGGCAGATAATAACTCATGTGCGGCATGGCCGAAAGTCCTTGAGCGGAAATCGAACTTTTCGCATTCTTTTTCTACTATAATGTCAGCTTGTCAGTCTTAAGTGTGTAGTAATACGCATTCAGCGATGCATCTGAAAGCTTTGAGAGTATATGGCTATGTGAAAAACATATAGACCGGAAGATATCCGGCACTAGTATGGAGACGAGGATAAGAAACAGGTTAGGCTTTGTTGCATCCGAAAAATATTCATCAAAATAAGAGTTCTGTCTGTTCAGGATAGGGTTTTCATGTATAATATGTGATAGATACACCAGTCTACAACTTTTTCATTCTCTTTGCAGTTTTTAGTGAAACTAGAAAATTTCGGAAAATATTATGAAGTAGTGATAGGAAGAGGACGTGTTATGAAGAAGATCATAGGTATTTATATGGCAATTCTGATAGGTGTTTTATGTACGGGATGTGCTCCCGAACATCGTGAGGAAGTTTCAATTGAGCCGAGCTCCGTGTCAGAAACTAAGCCTGGGGAGACCCCTGTCAGCATTCAGATTTTTACATCAGAAGATGTGAAGGTTACACCGGAAATCGTAGAATATGACTTTGAAAGCGCCTGTGAAAAAGGGGAAAAACAGCAGATACGCGGTACGCTGCCGGGAGCATCTGAAGGCAGATGGTATATCGTAACAGTAGACGGCGTGGAATATTATTATGGGCGGTATGACTTTTCAGCTGACAGAACGGAATTGTTTGGATATGCCATTGTGAACGGGGAGCATTCATTGGGAAATGGGATTTCCGTGGGCATGACAAAAGGTGAGGTCATTGAGCTTTACCCTGCCATGGCAATGCTGGATATGGAAAATAATATCCTCAATGGAGTGGTTGGTCATATGGGGTGGAACCAGGCAGCTTATCCTCGCAGTCCTGCAGGCATGGATGAAGAATTGCAATATGCTGACGGAAAAGAATATCGTTGGGATAATCAGTTTGATTATGTTATGATTGCGGAGATAGAGCAGCCGCCAGACACCATTCCTGTTTATGTGGCACTGATGATGAAAGATGATATTGTTACGGCGATTACCTTTTATTATCCGACGGCAGGTTAAGCGGATAGGGGGATGATTAGTTTCTTTTCCACGCCACATAGCAGCGCTTTGCTTAGAGAGAATTCTCAAATGAAATTAATCATGTTAACCCACATAAACATTTGCAGAAATTTATATAACGCTGGAGCGGAGGGCGGTTTTAGTACGATTCCAAAAGATATGGAGGTTGTAAAAATCCGGCCTGCATGATAAGATATTTACAAGAGAGAGAATATATGCCAGCAGCACAGCATATGATAGGGGGTGGAGCCTATGGGCCTAAAGGATACTGTGACAACGAAATACATGGGGCAGAACCGTATTTTTGCGGACGTGTTTAACTACTACATCTACGGCGGCGAGCAGGTCATAGATCCGGACAGCCTGGAGGAACTGGACACTCGGGAGGTGGATGTCCCCTATGGAGGGAAAGATGGGGTCAAGCAGCCGATACAGAGGACAAGGGACGTGATAAAGTCATTGGTCGCCATGATGGACAGGCGCACAGCGTACCTGCTCCTGGCAGTGGAGGCCCAGTCTCATGTGCACAATGCGATGCCGGTAAAGAACATGGTATATGATGCCCTGCAGTATGCGAAGCAGGTGGCCAACGCTGCAGCTTCCCATAAGCGTTCAGGCGATTACAAGGGAACCGATGGGGACGAGTACCTGTCAGGGTTCATGAAGCAGGATAGGCTGTTGCCGGTAGTGACGCTGGTGGTCTGTTTTTTCGCTAAGGAATGGGACGGGCCGATGTCCCTCCATGAGATGTTGGGGGAACAGGATGCCAGGATCCTGGCGCTGGTGCCAGACTATAAGATAAACCTGGTCGCCCCGGCATCCATAAAGGATGGTGACTTTGGAAAATTCCGGACATCCCTGAAAGAAGTGCTGTCGTTCATCAAGTACTCACAGGATGCCGACAGGCTCGGGGAAGTTATAGCGGCAGATGAAGGGTTCCGGTATCTGGGGCGGGCAGAGGTCGATGTGCTGAATGCCTGTGTAGGTGCAAACATAGAGATGGAAAAAGATAAGGAGGAGACAAACGTGTGTTTGGCCATAGAAGAAATGAAGCGGAGGGCAGCTGAGAAAGCGGCGGCGGAAGCGGCAGCGGAAGCGGCAGCGGAAGCAGCGAAAGAAACGGCAGAGAAAGAAAGGATTGCGGCAGAGAAAGACCGGATGTCCACTTTGCTGAAGAATATCAAAAATCTGATGGAAAAGGCAGGATGGTCTGCAGAGCACTCCATGGATATGCTGGATGTTTCTGAGGGGGACAGGAAAGCAATCCAGCCATATATCAGTTAAGCTGAAAAGCTGGACAAAAATTTAAAGCGTAGACATAAAGCAGGGAAATAACTGATGATTCAGGATGTTTCCCTGCTTTTTTGCGCCGTTTTTGGCTTGTGGGTACGGCGGCATTGATATGGGCTAGAATGACTCGTCACGCTCCCTGATTTTTGACGTTGGGTGAAAGAAACTTTTTTTACCATCCTTTTACACGCACATTGAAAGGTCGTCCTTGACATCAGCAGGGTATGGGCCTCTGAACGTGGTGGGGAGGCCTGAGGCGCTGACTGGGGTGTGAGAAAGAGGGATAAAGGGCAGCAGATCAATCATTTGTAAGGAGGATACGGCTATTCCGCCTCCTGGCAGATCAGGGAATCCTCCTTGGAGCCAAACAGCCCGATATGGTATGACACATATCCCAGAACAAGCAGAATGCAGGCGGCCGCTCTTGATTTGCGGAAAGAACTTCTGTACTGAAGCATATCGGCAAGCAGCCCGTGGGAGAACACTAAATAGGGGTCCGGGCCGCTCGTTTGAATATAAGCAGTTTTTCTGCTCTCGACCAGATCGATTTGCGGGATGCTGTTTTTGAAGATTATATTGTCTTCCTCAAAAAAGTCACAGGGATCGCAGTGGCGCTGGATAATGCCTGCGCTGCTGAAAGAGATATTGGTGACGGAGAGAACCTGGTTTGTCTCTGGAAAGTCAAAGCGGATCTGGGTAATATGATCCGCCAACTCAGGGGAGAGCTTAATGACCGCAAGTTTATTCTCTGCATCATAGGCTGCAGTGCAGATCTGTTCCGGTCCCATAAGCGGATTCGTGTCTGTTGTGTAATACATTTGAAGGCTGTCTCCCGTAAAATCACCGAAATAGAGCCGAATGGTCAGCCCGGAGGCCGGGAAAGGCATTATTATGAACGCAAGCATCAGGATACATACGAATATCCCTGCCATAATCGGCAAAATGGCGCGAGGCCTTTTCATTTTCTTTTTCATACAAACCTCCCATCGAAACTACGGCGAATCCTTTCATTGCGCTACACTAATCTTTATGATATAATAAGATTGATTTTTTTTCAAGTAGTTTGAAAGGACTGCGCGGCAATGAATGAGACGTTAAAAAGAAACGGCCAAAGCAATGACGGATATATTACCATGTTCTTTTCTGCGCTGCTTTGCTTTATGACATATTCTTATGTGCGGAATCAGATGGCAATGGGCGGCCTGAACGACTATTCCGCGCATGTATACAGTATTCTTACTCTGTTTCGCGGGGATTCTCCCTGGGAGGGGTGGGTGGCGGCGCCCCATTGCCTGTGGCATCTTACAGTATTGCTTTTGTTTGGAGCGTGCAGAATTCCCCTGGATTCATCCGCCGCGTTTGCTACATGCATCTATGCCTTGTTCTACTATTTTATATTGCGCTGGATCATTTGCCGCGTGATGGAATATGCAGGCCGAAAAGAGACGGCTCTTTGCAGCAATATGGCCGCATTTTCTTTCTGCTTCGTGCAGGCCCTGTATTTGGACTGGCTGGACACGGGGGGAGATTATCTGGGCGTTTTTTCGCCCAATCCGCTCCACAATCCTACGCAGATGGGCGTTCAGGGATTTATCGTTTTGGCTTTTTGTCTGGTGGTGGATCTTCTCTCTTATGAGAATGACAGGATATACCGCCCGATCTTCTTTCATGTGGAGAGCGGAACCCGCAAGTATTATGTTTTATTGGCTGCGGTTCTCTTTCTGTCTACTGTAATGAAACCTACTTTTGCAGAGATGTTCATCCCTGCGGTAGCCTTTTTCATGCTGGGAAGCTGGATTGCCAGGCTGATTCGTGGGGATGCGCCCGGATTGTACTTTAGAAAGTGCCTTGTCATGCTTTTATGCGCTATACCGGCTCTCCTTTATATGCTGATACAGTTTCTGGCCTTTTTTCTCTTCGGAGGTGCTGTGTACAGCGAAGGCGGGCTGGTCATTACGAAGTGGCTGGAGGTTTGGAAGCTTTTTTCCGATAATGTTTTTTTGTCGGTTCTGTTGGGAATGGCTTTTCCCCTTTACGTTCTTCTCCTCGACACAAGGTTCTTCCTGAAAAGCATTGCAGGCAGGCTGGCGCTTCTTGGCTACGGCATCGCTTTTCTGGAGGCGGCGATTCTGGGGGAGGAGGGAAGCCGCATGAGCCACGGCAATTTCCTGTGGCCCCTGATGTCAGGCATGCTGCTGCTATGGCTGGTGGCGCTCCTGCGCCTGATGGTTCTGGAACGCGCAGGGGAATACATGGGATTTCGAAAAGGTCTGCTGCTGTTTGGGTGGTTCCTGTTTTTCTGCCATCTGTTCTGCGGCCTGGCCTTTTACCGCGCGGGGATGCTGGGATTATAGCAGATATTTTCTCAGTGGCTTGACCGCTGTGGAGGCTATGTGATAGAATAACCCTACAGGAATTGAGATAAAGGAGGTAGCGGATAATGACAGTGGCGCTTTGTCTGATTACCTGGAATGAGATTGCGGGCTGCAGGCATGATGTGCCCATGATAGACAGAAGCAAGTTTGAACAAATATATTGCATAGATGGCGGAAGCACCGATGGCACTGTAGAATACTTGAAAGAGCAGGGGATCGAGGTTTACCGGCAGACTGCCAAGGGCCTGAATCAGGCCTGTAAAGACGGTGCGGACCACTGCAGATGCGATGCGTTTGTTTTCTTTCATCCCAAGGGCTCTGTCCCGGTGGAGGACGCCTACAAGTTCCGGACATACTATGAGCAGGGCTATGAGTTCGTTGTAGGCAGCAGAATGATGAAAGAGAGCAGGAACGAAGAGGACGGAAAGCTTCTGAAGCCGCGTAAGTGGTTTGTTTTGGGATTGGGGCTGGCGGCAAAGATTCTGTTCAAAAAAGAGGGCAATACGGTGTGGGACACGCTTCACGGCTTTCGGGGGATGACAGTGGAGGCGTTTCGGAAATGTGATATCTCGGACAGGAGTCCGTCAGTGGATATAGAGATGGTATGCAGGAGCTATAAGCTTCATATCAAGAGGGTTGAATTTCCTACCACAGAATGTGCAAGGATTGCGGGGACAACGCATTTTAAGGCGTTTTCCACCGGTAAGAAACTATTGAGATACCTTGTCTGGGAGATATTCAGAAAAGGATAAAATCATGATTGAATCTTTGAGACGGAACAAAACGGGCATTATATTAATGGTCTGCTCCAGCATCTGTGTATGCCTGGGGCAGCTGTTGTGGAAGCTGTCAGGGGATGGCAGCTTTCTTTGTTTGATTGCGGGATTTGTCCTGTACGGCATAGGCGCATTGGCAATGATCGTTGCCTATAAGTTCGGCAAGGTCTCCATATTGCAGCCTATCCTGAGCCTGAACTATATCTTGAGCATTATTTTGGCGGCTACTGTGTTAAAGGAGACGATCACGCTGGTCAAGTGTATCGGCGTGCTGGCAATCATTGCCGGGGTTCTTTTGATTGCGGGAGGAGATGAGGTGAAAGATGCTTCCATATAGCTTTATTTTTCTGATGACTATAATGGGCTCTGTAGCCAGCTTGTTTTTGAAGCAGGCTTCCGGTTCCCTCAAGGGAGAGAACATAGGCGCCATTGTCTCCAACATGCTGAAGACGCCCAGTCTGTATGCGGGGGGAGTTCTGTATCTTGCAGCTTCCGTTTTAAATATCTATGTGCTGCGGGTTCTGGATTATTCCAGCGTCCTGCCGCTTTCGGCTTTTACTTATGTATGGACCATGTTCCTGGCAAGGCTTAAGTTCGGAGAAAAGCTTACCGGGAGGAAAATGGCGGGGGTGTTTCTGGTAGTGGTGGGGGCTTTGCTGGTATCGCGAGGCAGTTAAGCGCCTGGCAGGCCTAAGTGGGCGTGAGCATACTACAGTTTCGACTTGTTCGAGTTAGGAGATCATATGAGAAATTTCTTTCACTGCAAAAAAAGATATCTGTTTCCGGCTGTGCATTTTCTGCTTTCTTTTCTGTATGAGAGATGTATACTTGTGTTTGACTCAGGGCGGGACATTGTGTTGCCGATAGCAAGAAATAACATTATCAGTGACAGGGCGGAGAGAATAATAGCCTATATTTTCTCCAAAATATTTGCTGCCGTTATCATCTTTTTCCTTTGGCACTTGCTTTTCTGGATTGTGGAAAATTGGAGAAAGAAAAAGAATGTCAAATTCTTCTTGCTATTTTTCGGTATATGTCTGATAGGGGTAGTGCTCCTTTGGCCGGTTCCGTTTGCCAAAAGCGGGGATAATTACATTACCTACTCCTTTGCGAGAAGATTCTGGCCGGAATACTGGCATAGCGCTTATTCGGGATTCCTCTATGCCGCGATGCTTATGGTAGTGCCCCATCCTGTGTTTATTTCCGTGTTCCAGATGCTTTTTGGCGTTTTTGTCCTGGGATATTTGTACAACAGAATAGTCGACAGCCCTGTATTACAGGGGAAAGGAAAATACTGGGTGTTCTTTGTTTTTCTGATGCCCAAAGTGTACACTCTTTTTACCGACTCCTACCGTACAGAACAGTATGCCTTGCTGTGCATGTTTGCTGTCGCCATGACGGCCATGGATGTAGTGGATCAAAGAAAGCGGGGAACCGTCAGCCTGGTCTGCAATATCCTGCTGTGTGGGTTTATCGGTGTTTGGAGAACGGAGGGAATCGTTCTTGGAGTTCTTCTGTTTCTTGTACAGCTCCTGTATGTGTACAAATACAAACCTGGCAAAAGCGCGGTTCTGTTCCTGTGTCTGCTGTTTGCTTACGGCATGTTTCTGATGCCGCAGAAATTGGGAGACATAAAGTATTACGGAAAGGACTATTCTTTCATCAATTCGTTCTCTACACTGAAAAACATCCTTGCCTCCCCCAATTCAAAGCTTGATTATGAGGGAGTGGAGGATGACATGGAAGCCTTGGAAAAGGTGGCGCCGGTGGAACTTATCCGCTATTACGGCATGGATGGGTACAGGCGGTACAATTACGCAAATGGCAGGGACGATATTAACCAGAGCCTTGCAGATGACGAGACTGCTTCAGCATATATGAAAGCGTATTATAGGCTTGTATTCAATAACCTGCCAATTTACGCAAAGACACAGTTAAGCATGCTGCTCAGTGCCATCAAGGTGATTCCGGACGCATGGGATGTGGCCTGGGAAGAGCCGCCCGTACACGATCTGCCGCCGTGGAGGCTGAAATCATGGGAGCTGGGCGGACAGGATATGACGAATACATTCTCGTTCATGATGCAGGTGACAGAGTGGCTGCCCCGCCAGTACTTTCTCCTTTATTTTGAAAAAGGGATTAGCGCGTTTGAGGAAGCGTTGTGGAACATCGGCTTTTACACAATCGTTTTGATTCTGATTCCGCTGGTTGAAATCTTTCTTTTTTTCAACGAGGGAGTTCGATTGATAAAAAAGAAAAAGAATTATTTCGGCTTGGCAGGCATAGCGTTCCTGCTCTTGGGCCAGGCGGCGGCTATTACGCTGGTGATGCCCATGGGAGCGCTGGTGTACTTCCATGCCTACTATTATTGCTCTTTTATACTTTGCCTGATTTATGTAAACTGCCTGCGGTGCAGAAAGGGACGGGAGAGTTGACTGAATGGAAACTTACGATTATTTAATTCTGGGAGCCGGGCCTGCGGGGCTGACCTTTGCGAATCTGCTCCAAAAAAAGGCGCCGGATCTGACGTTCATGGTTCTGGAAAAGGAGGATGTGGCGGGAGGACTCTGCCGCTCCAAGGAAGTGGACGGAGCGGCGCTGGACATAGCGGGCGGCCACTTCCTGGATGTGAGGAGGCCTGAGGTGACCCGCTTCCTCTTTGAATTCATGCCGTCTGAGGAGTGGAATCTCTTTGACAGAGACTCCAGGATCGATATGGGCACCTATGAGATCGGGCATCCTTTTGAGGCGAATATCTGGCAGATGCCCCAGGAGGAGCAGGTACAATTCCTGAAATCCATTGCGGTGGCGGGATGTAATCTGGGCCTGCCTATGCCGGAGAGATTTGTGGACTGGGTGGTCTGGAAGCTGGGGGATAAAATCGCGCAGGCCTATATGCTTCCCTATAACAGCAAAATGTTCGGCGGGGAGCTTGATAAGCTGGGAACCTATTGGTTAAACAAGCTGCCTGACGTCTCCTTTGAGGAAACGCTTTTAAGCTGCCTGAACCGGAAACCTTACGGCACGCAGCCGGGGCATGCGCAGTTCTATTATCCGAAGAAATTCGGCTACGGCGAGCTGTGGGAGAGAATGGGCAGGAATCTAAAGGGCAGGATATTGTACCACAAAACTGTAACCGAGATGAATCCGGAAGAGAGAACCGTCACATGCAGGGACGGAGCCGTCTACCGGGGGGAAACCGTCATTACCACCATTCCCTGGAGAACCATAGAGAAATATGAGAATTGTGAGAGAGAGATCACAGACAGCATCGGTGAACTGAAATCCACAGGAACCGAGATAAAATATGTGCCGGAAAACCTGGATACCCAGGCGCACTGGATCTACGTGCCCGATCCCGATACTCCCTGCCACAGGATTCTGGTGCGGCATAATTTCTGCACTGGCAGCAGGGGATACTGGGAAGAGACCAATTTATGCCGACGGTCCCTAAAACTTGCCACGCCCCCCGATTCACAAGCGGCAGGCATCAGGAATCAGCGACAAAGTTCACTGCTCATGAGTAGGGACAGGGTTCCGGATACAGCGCGCGCGCATTCCTTTGTCAACGAGTACACCTACCCGCTAAATACCATCGGAAAGCCGCAGATCATGGACAGGCTCCTTAAGTACATGGGGCAGCGCGGCATATACGGACTGGGAAGATGGGGAGAGCATGAGCATTACAACTCGGACCGCACGGTGGAGAGGGCCATGGAATTGTTCCGGGAGTTGGTAGAAGACAGAAAGGCCGCTTATCATGTGGGAATGTGAATATAGCAGAGAGCCTGTGGACTACAGGCTGTTATGGCTTAGGTTTATAAGGAAAATCTGGATAATCCCCATCGCCGTGCTGGCCGGCATCATCCTGGTAGCGGCATGCCACTTTTATGTCAAAGCAGGAGGCGGAAGGACTTATCAGGCTGAGTCGTTATTTTACATTGATTTCGCAGAGGACGCCCAGGGAAAAGAATATGACTACTACAATTATTTTACCTGGGGAGAGGTGATCCATACGGATTTTTTCATGGACTATGTCTATGAAAAAATGGGCGGAGCGCTTTCTGAGGATGAGATCCTGTCCTATGTCACGGCCACGGTGGACTCGGATGTGAGGTATCTTTATGTGCGCTGCGCCACCCATTCTCCGGAGCTGTCGGTGAAGCTGGCTTCCATTCTGGAGGAGATTGTCCCCAAATTTGCGGATACCAGAAAGGAAATACGCTCCATTGAACTGGCAAAGGCCGGGGACACAGCCAGGGACAGCTCGAACCTCAGGATGGGAAACGCCTGCTTCCTGGGCGCATGCCTGGGATTCGGGATATCGTTTGTATGGATATTGGTGTGGCTGATAATGGACGCGGCGGTTTATCTCCCATCCTCCCTTGAGAAGAGATATCATATTACCTGCCTGGGAGCAGCGTTTATGCCGGAATTTGCGCCGAACTGGAAGCATGTCCTGAAAGGGGCCGAAAAGATCGCGGCGGTTTTTGGGGACGAGAGCCTGCAGGAGGAAACCGGACTTTCTGAGATTTTGGAAGAAGAAAAGCGGGCGATCGTAAGCTGCAGAAATCCGGTAGGGCACCCGGAGGAGCTGGACAGGATACGGGAATGCGATGCGGTGCTTCTGGTACTGAGGGCCGGGTGCAGGAACGATAAGGTCTTAGAGCGCCTGCTGGAGCAGCTGGGCCGCCAGGACATAAAGGTCACTGCCGCGATTTTAGCCTGCGCCGATGAAAAATTGATTTCGAGGTATTATAGGAAGCAAAAATAGCTTCCTATAATCAAAAAGTATTAATAGGAAGCAAAAATAGGAGTCGGGAATGATTCTGTATTTACTGATAACGGCGCTTACAGTTTCCATGGCTTATTTTGTGAACTGCGCCTATGCAAAAAAGAGGTTTACCGGGGGCAGAGGAGCCGCGAAATGCCGGCAGGAGATGCTGAATGCAGTGCTTCTGGCGGGCATTTTTACGATTTTGTTCGCGCTTTCAGCCCTGCGTATCGGCATCGGAAATGACTACTGGACTTACCGGTATGAGTTCCTGCACATTATCACCGGGGATACAAAGGTATCCTATGAGATCGGGTTTAAGGCTCTGGTGAAAGTGCTGCAGGGCCTGTTTGGATTTGACAATTACAGGGTCGTATTTGCCGCCATGGCATTCCTTACCTGCTTTTTCTTTCTTAAGGGGCTGTTCGACAGCGCGGACTGGTTCGTAATGACCTTTTTCCTTTTTATGGCAAGCGGCTACTACTTCATGAGTTTCAGCAATGTTCGGTACTATCTTGCGGTGGCAGTCTGCACCTATGCCATCAAATTCCTGTTTCAGAAGAATTATGTGGCCTTTGTCTTCTGGATTGTGTTTGCCGCATTTTTCCATAAATCCGTCCTGTTGGTGATACCTGTGTATCTGGCAGCGTATTACCTGAAGTGGAACAGGAAGACAGTGTGGCTTGTCCCGGCGGCCTGCGCGGTGCTTTGGCTGGGAAAGGCAGGGTTCCGGAAACTAATGTTTCTGTTTTATCCCTACTATGAGGGGGACGCGATTCTGGACGTGGAGACGGTCTCCTATGCCAATATCGTGAAATGCCTGGCAGTATTGGTTTTTTCCTTGATTTATTACAAAAAAGGAATCAAGGGCAATCCCAAGGCGGAAACCCTTTTTAACCTGAATCTCTTCGCATTGATCATATACACCTTTGGATACTATATTCTGGAGACCTCCAGAATCTGCAATTATATGGTGCTGGGTCATGTGTTTTTGATCCCTTTGGTGCTGCAGTCCATAACGGATAAGAGACAAAAAGCCTTTTTCCTTGTCTCGGTGACATTGGCTTATACAATGTATCTGGTGACATTTCTTATAAAGAGCTGGGAACCTACTGTGATGCTGCTGCCATATATGACTTGGCTGTTCACATGACAGGTGAAAGGGGAAGAGAATGATATCTTTTTTGGAAAAGCATAAAAAAGGATGCATGGCTTTTTTGTGGGCTGCAGTGGTTCTGGCTAACATCAAGAGCATCTTTACGGATACCGGCTTTGATAATGCCTATACGGTGGCCATGTCCTTTCGGCATTTGAATGGGGACAGGATGTTTCAGCAAATGTGGGAGCCCCATCAGACCTCCATTTTCTTTACGGATCTGTTCATGTGGATATACCATCTCTTTGTTCCGTCCTATACCGGGGTGATGATATACCTGCAGGTGGTTGGAACCGGCCTTTTTGCGCTTATTGGAATCCCGCTCTACAGACTGCTCAAAGGCATAGCAGGAAGCGAAACGGCGCAGCTGGCGGTAATGTTTTTTATCATATTCCGGGCGAAGCAGACGCCATTCCCTGATTTCGCAAATCTGCAGATAGCCTTTTCGGTGCTTCTTTTCCTGTGCCTGATTACTTTTGTCAGGGATCAGCGCAAAAAGGGATATCTGTGCCTGGGGGCAGTCTTTCTCTGCCTGCAGGTTCTGGCCTATCCCTCCTGTCTGCTGGCCTGGCTTCCGGCTGTCCTGATCCTTTACTGGAAGACGAAAGAGCGCTGGAAAAACATCGGGCTCTTCACGGGAGTATGCGCCCTGTTCGGAGGGGGATATGTGGGGTATTTCGTCTGTAAAATCGGGCCACAGAGATTCTTTCAGAATCTGACCAATATTTTTTATTCGGATTCCCACAGCGGAGGAGCATTTGTCACTGTATGGAATTATTTTTATGGTATTACAATAGCGTTTTCCTGGCTGCTTCTTGGCGCGGCATTGACATGGGCTTTTCTGAGGATACGCAGAAGCCTTAAGCGAGAACCTGTAGATTTTTTTGCGGTATATGGTTTCGTCCTGTTTTTTACGGAATTTATCCTCCTGTTTCTGCAAAAAAAGATCGGATTGGACTGGACATGTACATTCTATATCATGCCCGCGTTTCTGATGGCGCTCAGTTGTTTTTCCTATAAAGAGATGGGTGAGCTGGAAAAGACAATCTGGCTGACAGGCAATCTGTTTGCCGCATGTTCTTTTCTCTCGACCTGGCTGCTGACAGATCTTGGCCTGATTACCATGGTCCCCTATATGGTATTGGGCGGGGTTGTCTCGCTGGCTGCCCTCCGGCACAGGAAAAAGCAGATTTGGATTTTTCTGATGGCCATTTGCGGGCTGGTCACCATGCACAGGGGGCTGGTGGTTTGGGGATATGCCAACAAAGGAAATATCCATATGGTGCAGGATGTAAATACGATTGTCAGATCCGGCCCCTCCATGGGGGTTATATGTGACTATATGACCAATTACCAGATTACCTATGACGAGGAAGACCATAATCACTTTGTGACGCCGGAGGACTCGCTGCTGCTGGTGGGCGGCTGGATCCTCGATTCCATGGAATTTTTGCTGACGGATGCGGATATCAGCAATTATTCTACCATAGATACTCCGGTTTACAACGAAAAGCTGCTGGATTACCTGGAACTGTATCCGGAAAAGGAACCTAGCGTGGTGGCAGTCAGCTGTTTCTATGGTCAAATGCAGGTCAAGGAGGATACCTGGATCATGCAGTGGGTCAATGAAAACTATGAGACAGTGGGGGATGGGCGATACTGGCGCTATTACCGCCTGAAAGGGGAATAGACTGCAGGCCGCAGGAATTTACAATCCGGAAGCGGGGCGGCAGATTTATAATGCCGTTCCTTTTTTCGGCACGAAAAATCTCGACATGTCTGCCTTTTCCAAAGTGAGCAGCCGCACTTTTTTCTCAATCCCGCCTGCATAGCCTGTCAGGCTTCCGCTTGTCCCCACAACTCTGTGGCAGGGGATGATCAGTGAGATGGCATTGTGCCCCACCGCACCGCCCACCGCCTGTGCGGACATTTTCGCAAGCCCTCTTTGCAGTGCAATCCTGTCTGCAATCTGGCCATATGTCATCGTCTGTCCATATGGAATCGTGAGCATGATTTCCCATACGGCTTTGCGGAAAGGGGTGGTGTCCATTTTGAGCGGCGGCGTGAAATCAGGGGCTTTGCCGCTGAAATAGATGGTAAGCCATTTCTTTGTTTCCTCAAAAATGGGAAGATTCTTTTCTTCATAGTCTTTCGGCAGCGCATCGCCGCTTTTCGGCAGCGTATCGCTATCTTTCGGCAGCATATCGCCATCTTTCGATAGCGTATCGCCGAAATATTTCTGACCGTCAAACCATAATCCCGTAATTTCGTTTCCATTGCTTGAAACTTTAATGCCGCCTAAGGGCGAGAGATAGTGATAAATGTAGGTCATGGCATCGTACCTCCCAATAGTCCGCAGAGTCATTATTAGCGTACCACAAATTACAGATAATGGGAATAGTGTTTCTGAGTTTACGCGGTGACGGCCCAACTGGCGCCATAAAATTCCTGCTCTGCCCGATTTACATGAGGATTCACATTAGAAAATAAGAAATCTGATGTAGAAAGTCATGGGAGACAATGAGAGAGCCGAAAATAAGCGGAATCAATTGACAAACTTGCTCATATCCCGTATAGTTATCTCATTGCATAAATATTCGAAAGAAGTCGCATTTTGTGAGATAACGGCAGGCGCGGCGGGGCATGGCGCCATGCCTTTGCAAAGGAGATGGATAATTGAAAAATACGATTATTTCCTTAAAAGACATAACTGTCTCCTACGATGGAGAACAAGTGCTGGGAGGCTTCAACCTGGACATACACGACGGCGAGTTTGTAACCCTCTTAGGGCCATCGGGCTGCGGCAAGACCACTGTCCTGCGGACCATTGCCGGATTTATCAGGCCGGATGCCGGAAGCGTCTTTTTTAATGACAAAAATATCACCGGACTCCCGCCCCACAAGCGGGAGGTGAACACGATCTTCCAGAAATACGCCCTGTTCCCCCATCTGAACGTATACGAGAACATTGCGTTCGGCATGCGCTTAAAAGGGCGCGGCGAAAAGGAGATCAGGCAGACAGTGCAGGAGATGCTGGCCATGGTGAACCTGACCGGCTATGCACACAGAGGCATAGGACAGCTTTCCGGCGGGCAGCAGCAGAGAGTGGCTATTGCCAGGGCTCTGGCCAATGAGCCCAAGGTCCTTTTGCTGGACGAGCCCCTGGGAGCCCTGGACTTGAAGCTCCGTAAGGACATGCAGGCCGAACTGAAGAAGATTCAGCAGCAGACCGGCATCACTTTTGTGTTCGTCACCCATGACCAGGAGGAGGCTTTGTCTATGTCTGATACCGTTGTAGTCATGGACGGCGGCGTCATCCAGCAGATCGGCTCCCCCACGGACATCTACAACGAGCCTAAGAACGCCTTTGTGGCTGATTTCATCGGAGAGTCCAATATCCTGGACGGGGCCATGCTGGAGGACTATTCGGTGAAATTCGCAGGGCATACTTTTCGCTGTCTGGACAGCGGCTTTGGGAAGAACACGCCGGTGGACGTGGTGATCCGGCCGGAAGATATCAAGGTAGTAGAGCCGGATTCCACCCGGATTGTAGGTGATGTGACGGCGGTGACGTTCAAGGGCGTGCACTATGAGATCATCGTGGACGTGGACGGCTTCAAGTGGATGATACAGTCCACGGAGTGCCGCCAGGTGGGGGATCACATCGGCTTGGCACTGACCCCCAACGACATCCATGTCATGCAGAAGTCCGAATACTCCGGTGTGTTCGGGGATTACAGTACTTTCAGCGATGAAATGGAGGAGGACATCACCGCTTCGGAGGAAGCGAATGTGCGGGAGGAGGGCGATGGGAATGAAATCTGATTCCAAGCTTCTCTCCGCCCCGTATACGGTCTGGATGACAGTTTTTATCGTGGTGCCCATGCTGTTGGTGGGATATTTTGCCTTTACGGATAAGGCGGGCAGTTTTACCCTGGAAAATATTTTAAGTGTAGGGCAGTACTCCAACGTATTCCTGCGCTCTATCTGGCTGGGCGCTGTTGCCACTGTCATTTCCCTGGGGCTGGGGTACCCTTTTGCCATGATCATCGCCAGGGCAAACGTCAGGCGCCAGAATGTCATGGTGATGCTGGTGATGCTGCCGATGTGGATGAATTTTCTGCTGCGGACCTATGCCTGGATGACTCTGCTTGAAGACAATGGACTGATCAATTCGGCTCTGGCCGCCATAGGCCTGCCGCGGATCCATATGATCAACACGGCCGGAGCGGTAGTTCTGGGAATGGTGTACAACTACATTCCTTACATGATATTGCCCTTGTACTCCGTCCTGACCAAAATCGACAAAAGCGTCATTGAGGCAGCCCAGGATCTGGGCGCAAACAGCAGGGAGGTCTTTGTGAAAGTGACGCTGCCCTTAAGCATGCCGGGGGTTATCTCCGGCGTGACCATGGTGTTCGTGCCCGCAGTGAGCACTTTCATCATCTCCAAAATGCTGGGCGGGGGCGGAAACCTCCTCATCGGCGACCTCATCGATATGCAGTTTCTGGGCAGCGCCTACAATCCCAACCTGGGCTCCGCCGTATCGCTGGTACTGATGGTGATCATCCTGATCTGCATGGGCATCATGAACCAGTTCGACGATGGGGAAGTGGGGGAGAAAGGAGGGATGCTGTTGTGAAAAAGGCAGGAGGACGCATTTATACTTTTCTCATTTTCCTCTTTTTATATGCTCCCATCCTGGTGCTCATTGTGTACTCTTTCAATGATACAGAGACCGGGAGCCGTGTGGTGTGGGGCGGCTTTTCTCTGCGCTGGTACAGGAAGCTGTTTGAGGACAGGCTGATCATGGAGGCTCTGCGCAACACCCTGGTCATTGCCGTGACAGCGGCAGTTGCATCCACTGTGCTGGGCACCGTGGCCGCCATCGGAATCAACGGCATGAAGCGGCTGCCCAGGCGCATTATGATGAATATTACGAATTTTCCCATGGTGAATCCGGAGATCGTCACCGGAGTGTCCCTGATGCTGCTGTTTGTGTCCGCGGTGCGTCTGTTCGGCGGGCGCAGCCTTGGCATGGCGTCCCTGATCGCGGCGCATATCACGTTCTGCCTGCCCTATGTGATCCTGTCTGTGCTGCCTAAGCTGCGCCAGATGGATCCCAATCTCTACGAGGCGGCTCAGGATCTGGGATGTCCGCCGATAAAGGCGTTCTTTAAGGTAGTGCTGCCTGAGATCATGCCCGGGGTGATGACAGGGATGATCATGGCTTTTACCCTTTCCATCGATGATTTCGTGATCAGCTATTTCACCAGCGGAACCACTCAGACCCTGCCCATATACATCTACTCCATGACTCGCAGGCGCATCAGCCCGGAGATCAATGCCCTGTCCACGGTGCTGTTTGCGGCGGTGATGGTGCTGCTAGTCATTGTGAATGTCCGCAATTTGAAAGACCAAAGCGGACAGCAGAAAGAGGAGGTGTGACGGGTCATGGAGGGAGAAAAGACAGTCTGTGGAAGAGACTTGTACCCTGAAAACGGAATTTGTGATAAAAGCGGCATGTACCGTGAAATCGGAGCGCGCTGTCTTGCGTTTGCGGCAGTCCTCCTTTTAGTCCTTGCACCAGGGCTTCCTGCCATGGCGGCTCAGAACCCGGGGCAGGACGTCACCATAAACGTGTACAACTGGGGGGAATACATCGCCAACGGCACTGACGGCTCTCTGGACGTAAATGCCGAATTCACCAGGCGGACAGGCATCAAAGTGAACTACACCACCTTTGACAGCAACGAATCCCTGTATTCCAAGCTTGTAGGTGGAGGCGCAGACTACGATGTCATCATCCCCTCGGATTATATGGTGTCAAGGCTCATAGACGAAAACATGCTGGCGGAGCTGGACTTTTCCAATATCCCCAATTACCAGTATGTAGACGACAGCTTCCGGAATGCGGACTATGACCCCCAGGGCCGCTACTCGGTGCCCTATACCTGGGGAGTGGTAGGGCTTTTCTATAATACGGACTATATTCAGGAAGAGATTACGAGCTGGTCTTCTCTTTGGGACGACCGCTACGCGGGAAAGATACTGATGTTTGACAATCCCAGGGATTCCTTTGCCATCGCCCAGTTCCTGCTGGGGCAGTCCGTGAACACCGTGGAGGAGAGCGACTGGCAGGAGGCCGCTGCTCTGCTGAAACAGCAAAAGCCCCTGGTACAGGCCTATGTGATGGATAAGATTTTCGACAAAATGGAGAGCGAGGAGGCCTGGATAGCGCCTTATTATGCCGGGGACGCAGCCATTTTGGTGGACAACAGCGACAACATCCGCTTCGTGGTGCCCAAGGAGGGGACGAATTACTTCGTGGATGCCATGTGCATTCCGGCTACCTCCAGACACAAGGCCGAGGCGGAGGCTTACATCAATTTCCTCTGCGATCCCGAGATTGCCGGGGCGAACATGGACTATGTGGGATATTCCACTCCGGAGACCGCCGCCAAGGCTTATATGGATCCGGAGATGGTGGAAAGCCCTGTCCACTACCCGGATGAGGAGATCCTTGCCAGCACCCAGGTATTTGTCAATCTGCCGGAGGATACTGCCAAGCTCATTGACAAACTCTGGGCTGAGGCCAAGATGGGCGGCCCGGGCGAGTCCGCAGTGTTGGTGGCGATCATTCTGGGCTTCCTGGCGCTGTACATCGGCATTCTGGTCTATAAACGGCGCAAACGGAAAAGAGAGCTGGCATGAGAACTGGCGTAAGGCGGTAGGAAAAGAGAACTGGCATGAGAACTGGCGTAAGGCAGCAAGGTTAAGGCGGTAAGACTAAGGCAGCAAGATTAAGGCAGCAAGGTTAAGGCAAGGAGCCCTCTGGGGCTCCTTTTTTGCGGGCTGGAGGCGTTTTTTTGGCAGCGACCATGTATTCTGGTCTCCAGGCTGTGCAGAAATGAGCGGAAAATTGGCAAAACTGATATTGAAAAGCTGCAGTGGGGATGATAAAATGGGAAAAGAAAATTATGCCAGGAGGGTATTGCATGAACAAAGAAGTGGTTATACTAAATAAGGAGAGAAATGTTTCCCTGACGGCCTATCTGCTGGAGGTGGGCGGGGAATTCCGCACCATCACGAAACGGCCCCTGGTTCTGGTGCTGCCCGGAGGCGGCTATCAGTTCTGTTCGGACAGGGAGGCGGATCCCGTGGCGCTGCCTTACCTGAAAGCAGGGTACCATACGGCAATCCTGCGCTATTCCGTGGCCGCCCACGCAGACTGGCCCAATCCCCTTGAGGATTATGAGCAGGCCATGGAGTTCCTGAAAGAAAAGGCCGGGGAGTGGAACATATGTGAAGACAAAATTGCAGTCATTGGGTTCTCCGCTGGGGGCCATCTGGCAGCGGCAGCCGCCACCATGGCAAGGAACCGGCCCGGGGCAGCGATCTTAGGCTACGCCGTGACAGGGGAGGACGTAAAGGCCTGCTCCTCCACAGCGCCGGACACCATCAGCGCAGTGGATCGCCAGACGCCTCCCTGCTTCCTGTTCCACACCCGGAATGACAATGTGGTGTCCGTAATGAACTCCATAAAGTTCATGGAGGCCCTGACGGAGCATGACATCACCTTTGAGAGCCACATTTATTCCTACGGGCCCCACGGCTTCAGTACCTGCGACACAAGCGTTCAGGGATTCTCTACCCACATCAGCAGGAGAGTGCCTGACTGGGTGCCGGATTCCATTGGGTGGCTGCGGGAGGTGTTCGGGGACTTCGACGACCGGAAAGGGGGATTTTTGGAACCGGCTGTAAAGCCTCATCTTTCCTCGGATGGCGAGCAGTTCCTTTCCATCGACTGCACTATGAGCCGCGTCATGGGTAATCCCAAAGGAGCGCAAATCCTGGGGGAGGTAATGGCCCAGGTAAAAGCCTCCTCGGGCGGACTGGCCGTGCAGGAAGAGGAGATGTCGCCCGATATGAAGAAGATGGTAGGCAGGATGCTGGTTCGGGATGCATTGGGATTCGTGCAGGCAGACCAGGATATGCTGAAAGAACTGGATGAAAAGCTGCGCCGGATACCTAATATTTAAGGAAGAATAAAAACAGCGTATAGGAAATGCCAAAAGGCGGAAAGAATGGAGTTTTGCCATGAAATTAAAGGACTGGGACGACGAGGACGAACAGGAGGAAAAGAGGAGGCCCCAAAAGGGGAGCGGACAAAAGGAGTATCTGGACTTCGAGGACATGGAACCGGAGAAGCCGGAAACTGAGGCAGCGGATCCTGAAGAACTGGCACCCCTGCCGGTGTGGGCAAAGGCACTGATTTTGCTGGGGCTGGCTGTGCTGGCCGCCATCATCTGCGCCGTTTTGTGGCGCTTTGTCCATCCCGACAGCACACAGGAAAGCCAGAACGGTTCATCCCAGACTGCGGAGGCCTCGGGAGATCCCACGGATCCGTCACAACTGGTATCCGGTGCGGAGGGCCAGCCGGGCGCGTCATCAGGAGCCGAAAACCGGGAGGAACCGGATCAAAACCAGGAAACCATGAGCGGCACGGAAAGCGGCGCGGCAACAGAACCGGGGGAGGCATCCGTCCCGGAATCTTCAGGCGGCATACAGAACCCTGGAGACGGCCAAACCCCTGGAGACAGCCAAACCCCTGTGGGCAGCCAGACTCCTGGAGACAGTCAGACCCCTGCCGGAAATCAGAATCCCGGACAGGACGCCGCCTCCGGTTCCCAGTCCGCCTCGCAGCCTGAAAATGCGGGATCCCAGCCATCAGAGGGAACAGCGCCTTCTGATGGCTCCGGGGCAGGAAACCAGGAGCCGGCCGGGAATGCGGGCATGACATTTACGTCCGTGCAGGAATCCGTGACGCCCAAAGATGCAGTGAATCTGCGCACAGCGCCCAACACTGCGGACGATACGAATATAGTCGTTAAAATCCAAAACGGCCAGACCCTTGCCAGAACCGGCGTCAATTATGATACAGGGTGGTCCAGGATCGACTACAGCGGCCAGACCCTTTATGCGGTGACCCAGTACCTGACCACTGATCTGAACTACAAAACGCCGACCGCTCCCGCCGACCCTAACCGGGTCACCACCGCAGGAGGCACTGTCGTCATTTTCGAGAACTGTGACGACTGGATTTCGCCCAAGGAATATGTGAACCTGCGGACGGAACCCAGCACAGTCCAGGAGAACGCCACAGTCAGCTGCCAGCTCAACTATGGAGAGAAAGCCCACCGCACCGGCTACAGCGAGGATTTCGGCTGGTCGCGGGTGGAGTATAACGGACAGGTGCTCTATGTCGTCACCAGCTTTGTGTATGTAGTTCCGGCGGATTGGACCGCTAATGGATCAAATTAAGAATGGAAGATATTCAGCTGACCGCTAAATATTTTGTCAGTCACCACGGCAATGGAGCCGATCAGAGGCGCCTGCCCGCCAAAGGAGGACTTGACGATATCGATGACATGCCCCGTGTTGGACATGGGGCCGCTGTTTAACTTGGTGGTCAGAGTATCCTCTACCACAGTGGTCTCCACAGGGGAGTCATATCCTACGATGACGTGGCTGACGTCCAGCAGGTGGATGGCATTGCGCACTGCATAGGACAGATAGCCGCAGAATTCGTCCAGGGCTGCCATGGCCAGAAAATCCATGGAGGCGGCCGCGGTTATGATGTCGCCCCAGCTGTAGAAGTCCTGACCTGCAGGCAGCAGGGTGGGGCCTTTGTAGATTGCGCGCAGTTCCTGGATATGCCGGTTCATATTCTCCACATTGGCATAGAGTTCCAGGCAGCCCCGGTTGCCGCAGTTGCAGGAGGGGCCTGCGAAATTGATGGAAGTATGGCCAAGCTCGCCGCTCTGCCCGAAATCTCCGTCGTAGATATCTCCGTGGAAGATATAGCCGGCGCCGATCCCGTTCATGATATGCAGATAGAGCAGATTGTCCGAATGGGTATGGGAGCCGTAGATCTTCTCTGCCAGGGCGCCTGCACTGCTGTCATGGATCAGATAGGCGGGCAGTCCCGTGCGCTCATGGATGATCTCCGATATGGGCAGATCGTGGATGCCCCAGAAATTCGCCGGCGTGGTCAGCCTCTGGGCATTGGTGTCCACGGGCCCTAAGGAGGAGATGCCGATGGCTATGATGGGTCTGCTCTGTCCTTTGCGCAGCTGCTCATAAAGCTGTATCAGCGTCTCAATAAGGGTGTCCTGATCCAGGGAATCATATCTGCAGTCCTTTTGGGCAACGATCCGTCCTTTCAGGTCTGCCAGTATGCCGCTTAAGAGATTTCTCTTGATCAGCATCCCCATAATGAGGGGGGAATTAGGGGACAGATCAAGGATGATGGGCTTCCTGCCAAGGGCGGAGTCCGCCTCGCTGGAGGAATAGGTGTATTCCTTGATGATGTCGCTGGCGATCAGATCGGACACGATATTGCCTAGGGTGGTCTTTGTCAGATGCATGCTTCTAGCCAGGTTTGCGCGGGAGACGGACTGCTCCGTGCTGATGAGTCGTAGGGCCAATGCGCGGTTCTTTTCTTTTACATTGGTAAGGTTGGTTCCGTGTAATGACGGCATAATCATCGTCCTTTCTGTGGCGGAGACATGGAATGCTCCTTTATATAATTCTATTATACATAATTTGTCATAAAAATCAATAAAAAGGAACCAGAAAGTGAAACAATGTTACTAAAAAACGAAAAAACGATAATATATCGCCCCTGAAAAATGGTTTAAAGACTGAAACATATGCAAAAAATAAAAGCCCTATAAATATAGTAAACACTATTGATTTGCAGGAAAAAAGATGGTATTATCATCTTAAAGCACTAAATATAGGGTACCGAAAAACCGTACATCGAACAAAATGGTGAGAAAGGGAAACGATATGAAGTATAGTATAGGCATCGACATCGGCGGGACCAAAAGTGCTGTTTTGCTGGGGGACCCGAAACGGAACGATACCCCGGAGAAATTCATTTTACATAAAGAAGTGTTTGAGACAAGGAAAATCGGGGGCCCTGCCGAGGTCATACAGAAGATGAAGCATTTGATTCATGAGATGATGGACAAAAGGGGCCTTGCCGGAAAGGATATTTATGGAATAGGCATCAGCTGCGGAGGGCCTTTGGACAGCAGGAGGGGGCTTATTATGAACCCGCCCAACCTGCCTGGCTGGGACAATGTCCCCATCAGCCGGATGCTGGAGGAGGAGTTCGGCGTTCCGGTGGCGCTGGAGAATGATGCAAATGCCTGTGCGGTGGCAGAATGGAAGTACGGCGCGGGCCGTGGTTACGACAATGTCATCTTCCTGACTTTTGGAACCGGGCTGGGAGCCGGCCTGATTCTGGACGGAAAGCTTTACCGCGGCGGAAGCGACATGGCAGGGGAAGTGGGACATGTGCGGCTGGACAGATGGGGACCCGTGGGCTATGGCAAAATGGGCTCCTTTGAGGGCTTCTGCAGCGGCGCCGGCATCAGCCAGCTGGCCCGGATGAAAGTGCTGGAGAAGATTGAGAACGGCATGAGCCAGGATCTGTGCCAGGGAATGGAGGAGCTGGATCTGCTCAACGCCAGGGACATCGCCATTGCGGCGGACAGGGGAGACGAGCTGGCTATAGAAATCTACCGTCTCTGCGGAGAGCAGTTGGGCCGGGGGCTTGCCATGCTGGTGGACATCCTGAACCCGGAGCTGATCATTATCGGAAGCATTTTCCAAAGGTGCAGGCATCTGCTGTGGCCCTATGCAGAGCCGGTGATGAAGCGAGAGGCTCTGGAGGCGGCTGCGGCGGCCTGCGAGGTGGTGCCGGCACAGCTGGGAGAGCATATCGGGGACTATGCCGCCCTTTCCCTGGCGGACTACAATTTCGGATAGAAAACGGGACAGAAATTTACACAGGAGCATAAAAAGTCAGACGGAGATTCAGGCGGGAATTTGGGTAGAAATTCAGGCGGCAGTTTAGAACAGCGGCTTAGGATAGAAAGAAGTGTTTGAAGAAATGAAAACAGTTGAGGAAATCTGGAAGCAGGTGGCAGGGCGGTATCCGGCTCTGACAGGCTGCGAGGCCCGGATCATGGAAGCCTATCATGAAATGCGCAGAGGCTTTGAGGGGGGAGGGACACTCCTGATCTGCGGAAATGGCGGGAGCAGTGCGGATGCCCAGCATATGGTAGGGGAGTTGATGAAGAACAACGGGCTCCAAAGGCAGGTGCCCCCGGAGTTCGCGCAGGAATGCCGCAGGCTCTTTCCGGGGGAGGGCCTGGAGGAGAAAGTGCAGGGAGCGCTTCCGGCCATTGCCATCGGGGCCGGCCAGGCTTTCGAGTCCGCCTATGTCAATGATGCCATCCCGGAGATGGCCTATGCCCAGGAGGTCTTCGGCTACGGGCGTAAGGGGGACGTGCTTTTGGCGCTTAGCACCTCCGGAAACTCCCGGAACGTGATAAACGCCGTAAAGGTGGCCAGGGCGGCGGGACTGCGCTGCATCGGGCTGGGAGGCAGGGACGGCGGAAAGCTTCGGGAACTGTGCCACATTTATGTGGCGCTGCCTGAGCAGGAGACTTACCTGGTACAGGAACTGACGCTGCCCGTGTACCATGCCTGGTGCCACATGTTGGAATGCGCCTTTTGGGGCGGCGAATGCTGACAGGAAAGCTGATAAAAACAGTAGGGAAAGAATGTGACAAAGCCTCTCTTACATATATTATAGCGAGATTGATCAGCCATGTGGGACTTCGGATGGGCGACCGGGCCGGATTCCTCCATGGCTGCTTCTGAAAAGGAGAGAGGCAAATGAAAACAATTTATGTCAAAGATGTAGTACAAAAACTGCTGCGGCCTGACCGGATCAAATGGAGGAAAGTGGTTCCGGCCTGCGCCCTGTTCGCAGCCATGTTTTTCCTGGGCAGGGAGGCGGCCCAAATACGGGCCGAGGCCAGGCAGACCTCCGGAGAACTGCTGGCGGGGACTGAGGACTGGGGACTGGGATTCGGCAGGGAGGGAGAAAAGCCCACCGGCAACGCCACAGCCCAGGAACTTGCCGGATACGATGCCTATTACTGCGGGCCGGGGGAGGAAAAGGTGATCTATCTGACCTTTGACTGCGGCTATGAGAACGGGAACACGGAGCCCATCCTGGATGCGCTGAAAAAACACAATGCGCCGGCCACCTTTTTTGTGGTGGGGCATTTCCTGGAGTCGGCTCCGGAAATCGCAAAGCGCATGGTATCCGACGGCCATACCGTGGGCAACCATACATACCATCACCCGGACATGTCCAAAATCTCTGACAAATCGGCTTTCCAAAAAGAGATGGACGATGTGGCGGCGCTTTTCAAGGAAACCACAGGGGAGGAACTGGCCATGTACTACAGGCCGCCCCAGGGAAAGTACAGCACCACGAACCTGCAGATGGCCAAAGAACTGGGTTATTCCACGTTTTTCTGGAGCCTGGCCTACGTGGACTGGAACCAGGACAGCCAGCCCAGCCATGAGGAGGCTTTTAAGAAACTTACCGGCCGCATCCACCCCGGAGCCATCGTGCTGCTGCACAGCACCTCCAAGACAAACGGGGAGATCATGGACGAACTGCTGACGAAATGGGAGGAGATGGGGTACACGTTCAGGCCCCTTTCGGATCTGGCTCAGAAATGAGTAAAAAACAACGCCGGGCCAGGACAAGAACTTTATCAGGAGGAAGGCTTGACTTGCAGGACAGCCTATTCTGTGATAGAATCGAAAAGAGGATTCCGCCATCAAAAGGCTATAATGGGAGTCGATGAAAGCAAAGCGGCAGGGATGGCTGCAGGCGCTTTTCTACGGAGGAGGAATTATGGAGAGAGAACTGGTGATCGTCATTGACTTTGGCGGTCAATACAACCAACTGGTGGCCAGACGCGTCAGGGAATGCAATGTGTACTGCGAAATCTATTCCTATCGGACGGATCTGGCGAAGATCATAGAGAGAAACCCCAAAGGCATCATCCTTACCGGCGGCCCCAGCAGCTGCTACGAGGAGGGCGCAGCCACATGCGCGCCGGAACTGTTCGGACTGGGGATCCCGGTGCTGGGGCTCTGCTACGGAGCCCAGCTGATGATGCAGGTGCTGGGGGGACAGGTGGCCAGAGCCGCAGTGCGGGAGTATGGCAAGACAGATGTGGAGGTGGACGTCTCCTCCAGGCTGTTCGCCGGCGTGTCCCCAAAGACCACCTGCTGGATGAGTCATTTTGACTACATCGCCCGCATGGCCTCCGGCTTCCGCGCCGTGGCCGCTACGGCCAACTGCCCTGTGGCGGCTGCGGAGCGGGAGGAGGACAAGCTCTACGCTATCCAGTTCCATCCCGAGGTGCTTCATACGGTAGAGGGCTCCAAGATGCTCAGCAATTTCGTAAGGGACATCTGCGGCTGCAGGGGAGACTGGAGGATGGATTCGTTCGTGGAGGACAGCATCCGCTCCATCCGGGAAAAGGTGGGAAAGGGCAGGGTGCTCTGCGCCCTCTCCGGCGGCGTGGACTCCTCCGTGGCGGCAGTGCTGCTGTCAAGGGCGGTGGGCGCCCAGCTTACCTGCGTGTTCGTAGATCATGGACTGCTGCGCAAGGACGAGGGAGACCAGGTGGAACAAGTCTTCGGCCCACAGGGGAACTATGAACTGAACTTTGTGCGGGTAAATGCCCAGGAGCGCTTTTATGACAAACTGGCCGGCGTGTCCGAGCCCGAACGCAAACGCAAGATCATCGGCGAAGAATTCGTCCGGGTGTTCGAGGAAGAAGCCAAGAAGATCGGCAAAGTGGATTTCCTGGTTCAGGGCACCATCTACCCGGACGTGGTGGAAAGCGGCCTGGGCGGGGAGTCCGCCGTGATAAAGTCCCATCACAATGTGGGAGGTCTGCCGGATCATGTGGACTTTCAGGAGATCCTGGAGCCTCTGCGCAGCCTGTTTAAGGACGAAGTGCGAAAGGCGGGCCTGGAGCTGGGGATCCCGGAGCATCTGGTGTACCGCCAGCCTTTCCCGGGGCCTGGCCTGGGCGTGCGCATCGTGGGGGAAGTGACTGCGGAGAAAGTAAAAATCGTCCAGGACGCGGACGCCATCTACCGGGAGGAAGTGGCGAAAGCCGGCCTGGCAGGCTCCATCGGCCAGTATTTCGCCGCCCTGACCAACATGCGAAGCGTAGGAGTCATGGGGGACGAGCGGACCTATGACTACGCTGTGGCCCTGCGGGCAGTGAACACAGTGGATTTCATGACCGCCGAGGCGGCGGAGATTCCTTTTGCGGTGCTCAAGACCGTGATGAGCCGGATCATCAACGAGGTGAAAGGAGTCAACCGGGTGCTCTATGATCTCACTTCCAAACCGCCCGGAACCATAGAGCTGGAGTGAGGAACTTGCCGGGAGGATGGCAAAAGCAACAAAGATAATTTGTAAATGGATTCAGTTTTGTTTTTTAACAACATTTTGGCATATGAAAAAATCAGATACAAGAACGAATAGCTCCGCCCAAAGCGGCAACAACAGAAGCCTCCCGGCTGGCGGCCCTGCAAATGTCTTGCAAAAAGCAGGCAAAGCCACGGGGCGCTTCCTGCTGCGTCTCGCAGCCCTGCTTCTGACGCTCCTCCTGCTTACCCTTATCGCCAGCCCCATGATAAACAATCTGAGCGCCTGGAAGACAGGACAGGAGGTGGGCCGTCTTCCCCTGCCGCCGGATACCGAGATAAAAGAGCGGTTCAGCCGGGCAGGAAAACTGAACGGCAACGGAAACGGCATGCAGTTTCTGGGAGGCATCCTGGTCGAAAGCAGCCTGACCCTGGAGGAACTGCAGGCATATTACGCTTCCTACGGGGATTCCTATACCGTGGAGAGGCAGGAAACCCGGGAACTTGCCATGGTGGAGCACGACAGAGCCTTTCTTGAGACGGATGTGTCTGACGGCGGCTTCTATGTAGTCTACACATGGGGCAAGGGTATCTCCCCATTCTGTGGGCTTGACCTGCGGGGACACTGAACTTGCAAGCATAGAGCCTGCAGCGCTGCCTGAGCCTGAGAGGGATACAAAAGCCCACAGGGGCCATGACCCTGAGGAGGACACGGAGCGCACGTTTAACTGCAAAAATGTCTTATAAACCAAAGCAGAAAACGAGGAAAAGAAATCATGAGAGAGATCTGGAAACTAAGGGAACATCCGGATATGGCAGATGCCGCAGCAGCGTGGTTCCATGAGAAATGGGGCATTCCCCTGGAAGCGTACCAGGAGAGCATCCGGGAGTGCCTGTGCCAAAAAGGAGAGACTCCCGTCCCCCAATGGTACTTGGCCGTGGAGCTGGCGCCGGATTCCGAAAGCCGCGAAATCCTGGGCGGCCTGGGCGTCATCGAGAATGACTTCCACAACAGAAAAGACCTGACCCCTAACGTATGCGCCGTCTACGTGGACGAGGCATATCGCTGCAGAGGCATAGCCGGAGAACTGCTGGATGCCGTCTGCCGGGACATGGCTGCCCTGGGCGCGGACACCCTGTACCTGCTCACGGACCACGACTCGTTTTACGAGCGGTACGGCTGGGAATTCCACTGTATGGTTCAGGGAGACGCAGAGCCGGACATGTCGAGGATGTATGTGCACAGACAGGATGCCGCCCCGGCATCCCCGAAAAAGGAGAAAAAATGATCACAATTCTGGAAGAAACCTCCAAAAAACCCATAACCCTCATGGGACAGCGCGCCGGCGTATGCTGGGGAGGGAATATAGAGAATGAAGAAAAGAACTACAAGCGCGGTCTGGAGTGTATCCAGTCCGGCCATCACCGGGTCATGGAGTATGTAAACGTGGAGATGGTCATAGACGGCTACTCCGCCCGTGTCATCAGAGAGTGGTACACCCACATAGGCGGCGCTCCCACCAGGCTCCAGGCCAGCACCCGCTACGTCAATTACCGGAACTTTTCCTACACAACCCCGCCCCTTGTGGCAAAAAACGAAGAAGCGGAAAAAATATACCGCCAGACCATGGACACAATCGCAAAGGCCTGCAGCCGCCTGGAGACGGAATGCGGCATCCCCAGAGAGGACGCCGCCATGCTCCTGCCTCTTGGCATGACCACCCGGATCGTGGACAAGCGAAATGTCCGCAACCTCATCGAAATGTCCCATCAGCGCCTCTGCACCAGAGCCTACTGGGAATATCGCGCCCTGATGCAGGATATCTGCAAGGCGCTTCGGGAATACTCAGAGGAGTGGGCTTATCTGGTAGAACATTATTTTGTGCCGAAATGTGAGGTCACCGGATACTGCACCGAAAAAAAGAGCTGCGGAAGGACTAAAGTATTTGTCGCCGCTGCCGATATTCTTAATAAGCAGTCAGCTATGGGGGAGTGATTCTCCAAGGAAAGGGAGGATTTCCGGTACGCCGTGCAGGGAGCAGGATGCCCCGCAGGATAAGGCCATGGCGGACAGCGCAGTGGAAGGGAGGAATCCGATATGCGTGTTGAAGCATACAATCAAGTCCAGCAGCTGTACCAGACCAAGAAGGTGAACAAGGCACGCCAGACCAGCGCTGCGTCCCATGCGGATCAGCTGCAGTTTAGCAGTCTTGGCAAGGACATTCGTGCAGCACAGGCCGCGGTTGCAGGAGCTCCTGTCATTCGGGAGGAACTGACGGCTCCCATAAAGGCACAGGTTCAAAGCGGCACCTACAAAGTGGACAATGCGTCCTTTGCCGACAAGCTTTTGCGCAAGAGGGCCGAAATGGACGCCGCATATGAAGAAATGAGGTAAGAAGCCCCGTGGCGAGTTTAATGGAGAACCTGATCGAGGTGCTCGGTCAGGAGAGCGAGGAATATGAGGGACTTTTGGCCTTATCCCAGAAGAAAATGCGGATTATCGCAAGCGCGAATTTAGAAGATTTACAGAGAATCACGGATGATGAACAGGAAGTGGTAAGCAGGCTGAGCCGTCTGGAGAAGAGGCGGATTGAGGTCACTGCGGATATCGCCAATGTTTTGAACAAGGATGTTGAGACCATGAAGCTTTCCAACCTGATCGAGATGATCGCAGCCAGGCCCGAAGAGCAGGCAAAGCTGGCCCAGATTCACGACAGGTTGAGGAGCGTTGTCCGCGAAGTACAGCGGACGAACGAGCAGAACAAGGAACTGCTGGAGGAAGCACTGGAATTGGTGAGCTTCGAGATGAATATGCTGCAGGCCTACAAGGCCGCCCCGGAGACCGCCAATTATACCAGAAGCGCCTACAATTCCGGGGCGCAGATGGGTGTGGACAGCGGAGGCTTTGATGCCAAACAATAGCATTCTTGCAGAAATGTTGAGGTGATTATCATGCCACTAATGGGTAGTTTATATGTTGGTTCATCAGGATTACAGACCAGTCAGAATGCGCTGAACACCACAGCGCATAATCTTACTAATACAGAGACCACCGGCTATGTCAGACAGCAGGTGCAGCAGTCTACCAGAAGTTATCTGAAGCTTTCCGTAGACGTCAAGTCCGTCAACAACAAACAGGTGGGACTGGGCGTCACTTATTCCAGGGTAAAACATATCAGGGATCAGTTCATCGACAAGATATACCGCAGGGAATCCGGCCGCAGTATGTTCTATGAAGTGTCCACGGAAGTCATGGAAGAGGTGGAGGGCCAGCTGGGCGAGATGCACGGCGAGGCGTTCCAGACCTCCATCGAGGACTTCTGGACGGCTGTACAGGAACTGGCCAAGGATCCTGCCAGTTCCGTGACCCAGGGACTCTTAGTCCAGAGGGGCGCGGAGCTCATACAGCGGGCCCAGGCGGTCTATTCCGGCCTGTCTGCCTACCAGGACAACCTGAACATGCAGATCAAGGAGCAGGTAGACAAAATCAATTCCTATGGAAAGAGGATCCTGGACTTAAACGATGCCATCCGCAAAATCGAGTCCGGCGGCATAGAGCAGGCCAACGATTTAAGGGACACCAGGGATCTGCTTCTGGATGAACTCTCCGAGATGGTCGATATCAATTACGGCGAGTCCGTGAACGGGGATGTCTGGGTGCAGATAGAGGGAGTGGACTTCGTGAAAGGCCCCAGATGCTTCGAGATGGGCCTGGATGTGGACGACTCTACCGGTTTTTACACGCCGTTCTGGCCCCAGAACGCCACCTATAAGGAGGTAAACGGGGTCAAAGTGTACGACATCAGCAATGCCCATGTATTCAAGTTCAACCGGGAGATTTCCACGGATCTGAACACGGATATCGGCGGCCTGAAAGCCACAGTGCTGGCCAGAGGCGACCACAGAGCGGATTACACGGATGTAATTGATAAGGATAAATACAACGGCAAGGACGGCAATTTCGTCTCCCAGTCCGTTATCATGAACGTCCAGGCCGAGTTCGACCAGCTCATTTACAATATAGCCACGAAAGTGAACGAGATACTTGCGGGCGCAGCCGGGGTGAAAGAGGCAAAAGGGACTTTCGGCTTCCTGGATGAAAATAACAATCCGGTGAACATGTCGGACGTAAAGCTCTGCAAGGCGGATTCCAACGGCTATATGCGCAATGACGATGGCAGCCCCATTCAGATGTTTGAAAGGGTTTCATCTCCCAATTATCGGGAAATGACGGCAAATGAGGATATAAAGGACGCAGACGGCAATATTTTGGTGGCCAAGGGCGAGAAATGCTGGGTATATGTCCCGGAGGACATGGATAATCCCGCATCTCTCTACACCATCACGAACCTCCGGATAGAGCAGGAACTGCTGCAGAAGCCCTCCATGCTTGGCTTCCGCTTAGAGGACGGCTCCGAGGATCAGGCCACGGCCGATGCCCTGAAAGCCGCCTTTACGGCAGAGGACTATACATTGAACCCCAATATATCCAAGCGGTCCACTTTTGTCAGCTACTATACGGATCTGGTGTCCCAGATAGCAAACACCGGCTATGTGAGCAGGAGCATATACTTAAACCAGCAGGACACCATGGAGTCCATCAACAGTGCAAGGGAGCAGGTATCGGGCGTCTCCTCCGATGAGGAGCTGTCCAACATGATCAAGTTCCAGAATGCCTACAACGCCTCCAGCCGCTACATAAATGTGATAGACGAGATGCTGGAGCATCTGCTGAGCACACTGGGAGTATAATACGCATTCATTTGGGCTTGCACCGTTATTGAAAGAGAGGTAGGAATAATGCCGTCACAATTTTTCGGATTGAATATAGCATACACGGGACTGCTGGCCAGCAACGCCGCGCTGAACACCACGTCCAACAATATCGCAAATGTACAGACAGAGGGCTTCAGCAGGCAGCAGGTGACCACCCAGGCAGCCAATGCCCTGCGGGTGTTCCAGACCTATGGCTGTGCCGGCGCCGGCGTGGAGACTCTGGCCATCGAGCGCGTCCGCAATGAATTCTATGATTTCAGATACTGGAACAACAATCAAAAGGTAGGCGAGTACGAGCAGAAGATCTATTACATGGAGCAGATAGAGACTTACTTCCATGATAATGGCCAGAACGCCGGATTCAAGACCGTTTTCGACCAGCTGATGATCACGGGTCTGCAGGAACTGATGAAGAACCCTGCCAACCCGTCTTTCAAGGAGCAGTTCGTAGGCTACGCCGGCGCCCTCACCGAATATTTCAACAATGTGGCGGGGAACCTGGAGAAGCTCCAGAAAGACGTTAACGAAGAGATCAAGGTAAAAGTGGACGAAATCAATACCATCGCCAGCGAGATCGCCACCCTGAACAAGCAGATCAACACCATCGAACTGAAAGGCATCAACGCCAACGAACTGCGCGACAGGCGGGCGCTCCTGGTAGACCAGCTCTCCCAGATCGTGGACGTGGAGGTAAAGGAGACCAAACTCCAGGACGCCAACAATCCGGATCGCAAGACCGGCGGCAGCAGATTCATCGTAAAGATAGCCGGCGGCCAGGTGCTGGTGGACAATTTTGAATACAACGGATTAAAATGCGTGTCCAGGACAGATGATGAAAAGGTAAACCAGACGGACGTGGACGGCTTGTACGATGTGGTGTGGGACGATGGGAACGACTCCACATTCAACCTCTACGGCGGTGCCATGGGCGGCGCCCTGAAAGGGCTGGTTGATCTGCGGGACGGAAACAATGGCGAGAATTTCGAGGGCAAAATTACCAATGTAGACAATAACAAGAATACCGTCACCGTGCAGGTAGAGAAGCATTACCTGACGGATTTGAATAAATGCAATCTTTCGGACAGCGGCGGCATTGTCAAGCTGGGGAACAAGGAGTATTACTACGATTCCTGGACATACAGCATCAGTTATAATGCCGCGGGAGAGGCGGAATATTCGTATACTTTCCAACTGTCGGACAATACTCTGAACAAGGATCCGCTCAATGTGGCGAATGGTTCCACCGCATCCGTGGGCAAGGGTATCACCTATCAGGGCGTGCCCTATTACATGGCCCAGATGAACGAATGGATCAGAACTTTCTCCCAAAAGTTCAATGACATCCTGACCAGCGGCTACTCGGGAGACCAGAAAGGAATCCCGCTGTTCACCGCAAACATGGCCACGGAAAATAAGCAGTATTTTATGGAGGACAAATATCGGTACGACAAGTTCACCAAGGAGGACTTTGATAAGAACGGCGCATTCACTGTTACGGTAGGAAAGAACAAGACGGATGAGCCCAACTACTACCTGATGACTGCCAAGTATTTCGATGTCTCCACCACCATAGAGAAAGACCCCAGCCTGCTGGCCAACAAGAAAAACGAGAGCGACGGCCCGGAGCAGAAAGACCTGCTGGAGGACATAGGGAAGCTTGCCACGGACAAGGGCAGCATGAGCTTCAGGGGCTGCTCCGCATCGGAGTTCCTCCAGTGCATCCTCTCTGATGTGGCGCTGAACGCCAGCAGAGCCGAGACTTTTTATAGCAGCTACGTGGACATTGCCGCCACCATCGACACCCAGAGGATATCCATCTCCGGCGTGGACGAAGACGAGGAGGCCGTGAACCTGGTGAAGTACCAGAACGGGTACAATCTGGCATCCAAGATGATACAGACACTGACAGAGGTGTATGACAGACTGATTCTTCAGACAGGCGTCTAAGTGTGAGAAGAAGTTCGCATTGCTTTCCGGTGTATGTGCCGTAGGCGGTATACAGGGAAGTTCAGGAAGCAGAGGAGATTTCTATGAGAATAACAAATAAAATCATGCAGCGCAACAACTTGTCGAATATCAATACGAACAAGGTGTACAAGGACATTTTGAGCACCCAGATGGCCACCCAGAAAAAGATCAACCGTCCCTCCGACGACCCGGTCATAGCCATCCGCTCCCTGCGGCTGCGCAGCAATGTGACGGAGATTACTCAGTACTACAGCAAGAACATTCCCGATGCCGAGAGCTGGCTGAAGATTACGGAGGACGCGCTGTCCAAGCTGTCCGATGTCATCTCCAACATGGCCGCCCAGTGCACCAGGGGAACCAACAAGCCTTTCACTACCACGGACAGGGGGACTGTCCTGGAGCAGCTCAAGCTCCTGGCCGATGAGGTCTACGCCACAGGAGACGCGGACTTTGCGGGACGCTATGTGTTCACGGGGCATCGGACGGATACGCCGCTGAGTTTCCTGTCGGAGCAGGAGAGGCATTATACCATCACGGAGCAGCTGGATAAGAATGCGCTGGACAGCTTTACCAGCGTAAATACAGGCAAGGTTCTGGACATCAATTCGGTTAATTATGATACGATAGATAATGGAGCAGGTGCGCAGATATCGGAAGACGATATTACATCTGTGGACGTTCACCGCATCAGACTGGCGTATAATGATTGTTCGGCAGATGCAGGTGCCATACCGGAAATTTCGTTTGTGACAGGAGTAGATGCAAACGGGAATATCACCACTCAGAAATGGGCGGATGCCACTGGAAATGCAAAATATCAGATTGAGATGGTAAGATATGCGGATGATCCTTATTCTCAGATTGGGAAGAATGGCAAGGATGTCATATATGTTCCCGAGACCGGAGAGCTGCTTTTCAGCGATGCCGCATACAAGGACTTAATGGCTACAAAGGACAGCGAAGCCACCTCCAACGTAAACGAGGGCGAAATCCGCATCACATATCAGAAGAGCCACTGGCAGAAAGGCGACCTGCGCCCTGAGCACTATTTCGCCTGTGAGGCCGACAAGGTAGACGATGCCGGAGCAGTAGTGAAAGACGATCAGGGCAACCCCATCAGGCTCAACTACAACGACACCTACCTTACCACAAACGCCGAGCGTCAGGTCATCGAATATGACGTAGGCTTCAACCAGACCATCCGCATCAACTCCAGAGCGGACGAGTGCTTCAACCATGGCATCGGCAGGGAAGTGGACGACATCATCAATGCCATGCAGACTGTCCTTGAGCTGGAGGAGGCCCAGACGAACATCAAGGCTATCAAGGATAAGCTGGACGAGGGCGATACAACAGGGCATGAAATCCTCCAAAAGCAATTGGACGCAGTGGAGAAAGCCCTCACCTACGCCAAGGAAAAAGAACAGAAAATGTTCGAGGGCGGCATCACCGCTTTCCAGAAGTACCTGGACGAGGCCAACGTGTGCGTCACCGCCTGCGGTTCCAGGGGCAGCAAGCTGGATCTGATAAAGAACAGATCCCAGAACCAGAAGACCACCTATGAGACCTTAAAGAGCGAGAACGAAGACATCGACATCACCGAGGTTGCCATACAGCTCACCAGCGCGGAGCTGACCTATGACGCGGCCCTGATGGCGGCAGGCAAGGTCATGAAGACCACCCTGTTGGATTTCATCTGATTTGCAGAGATTGCGTTCCGGGAATCGGCTTTTTTGGGGAACGGGCAGAAGCGACGGGATCCCGGATTGATTTCAGCGACCGCAGGTAAAGATTGCAGACAGCGGCAGATTGACGCAGATAGGAGCAGATTACCATGAAGATTCAGACGAAGATTTTCGGAGAGATAGAGATTTCGGAAGATAAAATCGTGACATTTCAGGACGGCATCATCGGCTTCCCGGAGATGAAGCGCTTCGCCCTCCTCCATGACGAGGAGCGCGGCGCGGGGGCAGGCGTCCGCTTCCTTCAGTCCCTGGATGAGCCTGGCTTTGCCATGCCCGTGATGGATCCCCTGGTGGTGAAGCCGGACTATGACCCTGAAGTGGACGATGAGCTGCTGGCCAGCGCCGGAGATATTACGGCAGAGAACCTGCTGGTACTGGTCACGGTCTCCATTCCAGGCGATCTGAAGAAGATGAGCGTGAACCTCCAGGGTCCCATCATCATCAATATTGATGAGCACAAGGCCTGCCAGCTCATCGTGGAGAATAGCAGCTATCCCGTGAAATTCCCCATCTACGACATCCTCCAGGCAGCAAAAGGAAAGGCGGGTGTGTAGGATGCTGGCATTATCGAGAAAGAAGAACGAGGCGATTATCATCAGCAACAATGTGGAGGTCACTATCCTGGAGGTGAAAGGCGACCAGGTAAAGGTGGGAATAACGGCGCCAAAGGACGTGCCCATCTACCGAAAGGAAGTATACATGCAGATTCAGGAGGCCAACAAGGAGGCCGTGAATGCAGACGGCGTTGAGGCGCTGAAGACGTTGATGGGAAATATGTGAAGTTCTTGCCAAGGCTATGATACTGCCCTGTGAGCGGTTTTGGAACGACAGAACCGCCCGCAGGGCATTTGCATGCCCGGAAAGTCTCTGTCATGAATAGAGGCCAGAATGTAACCAATTTTTCAGGTCTCTGGTTAATTTTTAGAAAAAAGATTCCGATAAAAAAAGTAGACGCAAAGGAATATCGGCAAGCAGGATGCTTCCGATGTGCGGATGTAAAAATACAAGGAGGTGTGGAACGTGGCAATTGAACCTATTTCAAGTGTAATGACATTTCAGGCGCAGGGAAGTGTGATGCCCAAGTCACAGGCTCCCGCGGAGGCGGAGAAGCCGGAAAACAGCAGTGCCAGCAGTACAGCGACTGTGGAGTATGTCGACAAGACGACGAGCGTAGTGGAGAATGCCAAGGAGAAAGGCCAGTCGAACAATGGCGAGCAGGGGCAGGATCAGCAGGCCTATCATGAGAAAGTGCGCAAGGCTGTTGAGACCCTGAACAAGAAGATGTCCAATTCCGAGGCAGTGTTCGGATTCCATGAGGATACGAACCGTGTTACCATCAAGATCGTGGACAAGAGCACTAAGGAGGTCATCAAGGAGCTGCCTCCCGAGAAGACGCTGGACATGATCGCCAGAGTCTGGGAGATGGCGGGCATTCTGATTGATGAGAGACGGTAAGCAGGAAAGGATTCTAGCCTATCGCTGCTCCTATCTTTCATGCAGCCCAGTGGCTTATATGGGCTCAGATGTCAGCAGGTGCAAGAGGGACAGCCAGTTCCGAATAAAATCAGAGTAATAGAAAGGATGGATGGATTATGCCCATGAGATTAAGCGGCCTGATGTCCGGCATGGATACGGAGAGCATCATTTCCCAGCTGGTAGAGGCTAGAAAGACAAAAGTAACAAAGGCGGTTAAAGCCCAGAAGTCGTTGAAGTTTAAGCAGGACGCGTGGAAAGATCTGAATAAGAAGATTGTTAATCTGTACAACAAGTCCCTTACCCAGATGCGGTTTGAGGGTTCTTATGTCAAGAAAGTCACGAAAGTGTCTAACAGCAATATCGTGTCCGTTATTACCGGCGAGGGCGCGATGAACAGCGTGCAGAATCTGGAAGTGAAAGAACTGGCAAAGAGCGGATTTTTGACAGGTGGTAAACTGCAGCTGTGGGATACGGATAAAGATGAGGCGAAAGCCGGTACTGTAACAGGTTCGACAAAGCTGAGTGAGCTGGGATACACTGGTGACAAGGGAACCCTTGAATTAAAGGTCGGCGATGAGACCAAGAGAATTACTGTAGATGGAAACAGTACTGTCAGTAATTTCGTGTCCGTCTTGCGGAGTGCAGGTGTGAATGCGAATTTTGACGAAGGGAATGGTAGAATCTATATCTCTTCCAAGACTTCCGGAAAAGATGCTAATTTTGAGCTCTATGGGGTCGATGAACTGGGATTCGATGCATTGGACGCTTTGAAATTGACTTACGAGGATAAGGATGGTAAGCTTGAGGCACATTATACATCAATTTCTACTCGTGACAATGACAAAACGATAGAAGACCGCGAGGCGGCTCGGCAGAAGTCGTATCAGCAGCAGTGGGAAAAATATAGGAACAACCGTGCAGGCTTAGTCGAAGGATTCAGCAGCGATATGATAGATAAGCTAAACGGCCAATTAAGCAGCATCGCCGGCTTTCAACTGTCATATGATGCTGACGATGGCGTGAAGCTGCTAAGAGGCGGCAAGACTTATTCCCTCAGCGACATTGATAAGGAGACATGGGGTGAGAGCGCATGGGATAAGATTACGATTGCTATCAACAAAACTCAGTCTGAACTCGCTGAGATTCAGAAAGACGAGAACGCATCCGAAGCGGATAAAAAGGCTGCTCTGGATTTAGAGAAATCCCTAAATGGCTGGGTCGCAAATGAGAAAAATCTAAAAGCCGTCGAGGATAACCTTGTCACGGACGCGAAAGGCAAGGTTCAGCTGGACGCAGACGGGAAAGTGCAGTTGTCAGACGATGTGAAGAAGAGCATTAAAGATACTGCGGACAAAGAGGTTAAAGATGCAAATGATATGCTGAAGAAGTTGGAGGATATGAAGAATAATTCTTCAGAAGCTGCAATTAAGAGTGAAGGTTCCGATGCCGTGATTTTGCTGAATGGAGAAGAATACACATCGGAAAAGAATACATTCGAAATCAACGGTCTGACCCTGACAGTCAGCGCCAAGACAAACGGAGATCCGGTCACCATTACCACCGAGGACGATACCAACGGCATCTACGACATGATCAAGAACTTCTTTAAGGAGTACAATGCCGTAATCAACGAGATGGATAAGTACTACAACGCTGACGCGGCCAAGGGCTATGATCCTCTGACAGACGAGGAGAAAGCGGCCATGTCTGACTCCCAGATAGAGGAATGGGAGAACAAGATCAAGGACGCCATCCTTCGCAAGGATTCCACCTTGAGTACATTCTCCGGTGTCATGAAGCAGATCATGATGGAGGGCGTAGAAGTAAACGGTAAGAAAATGTACCTGTCCAACTTTGGAATCGGTACCCTGAGCTATTTCAGCGCGCCTGACAATGAGAGGAACGCTTACCACATAGACGGCGATCCGGACGACGAGAACACGGCTAACAATGCCGACAAGCTGAAGTCCATGATTGCCAACGACCCGGATACCGTGGTATCTTTCTTCACCCAGCTTTCTCAGAAACTGTCCGACAAGATGTTCGACATGATGAAAGCCAAGGAAGGGTATAGCTCCGCCATGACTGTATATGACGACAAGAAGATGCAGAAAGACTATGACGACTATACCGCCAAGATCAAAGATTTGGAAAAGAAGCTTGCAGATTATGAAGATAAGTGGTATGCTAAATTTGCAGCAATGGAAACGGCTCTGGCCAAGATGCAGAACAATGCCAGCGCTGTGACGTCTCTGCTGGGTGGCTGATGGTATGAATAGCCTGTAGTCATGACGCACATGTCCCAAGTGTCCTATCCGGACAGGAAGAAACCTGCAGTTTCGGATGGGCGGCGTTACCCGGTGAGACGGCTGAAATGATGAAAGGCGAGGTGCAATATGGCAGTACCGAATGCATACGGACAGTACAACAACAGTAAGATCCTGACCGCTTCTCCGGCGGAGCTGACGCTCATGCTCTACGAGGGAGCCATCAAATTCTGCAACATAGCCATTATGGCGGTGGAGAATAAGGATGTGGAAAAGGCTCATCTCCATATCCGGAAAGTGGAGCGTATCATTGACTATCTCCGTCAGACGCTGGACATGAAATACCCGGTGGCACAGGATTTTGAGCGTATATATACTTATTTAAGCCAACGGCTGATTGAGGCTAACATGAAGAAAGAGAAAGAGATTCTGGAGGAGATCAACGGCCATCTGCGCTCTCTGCGGGATACATGGAAAGAAGTTATGAAGAAAGGCAGGGAGTAGGCGCATGACAGAGAACTATCTGGATCTTTTGGAAGAGAGCCTTAGAAAGAAGCTGCAGGTCATGGCTGAGATTCAGAAATACAATCTCCGCCAGCAGGAGATTTTCCAGTCCGGAAATGTGGAGATGGATCGCTTTGATGAATATGTGGCTGAGAAAGGTGCTCTGATTGACCGGGTGACTGCGCTGGACAGCGGCTTTGAGAAGCTTTATGCCAAGGTAGCGGAGCAGTTGGCTGGCAACCGGGAGAAATATGCGGCACAGATCAGGACATTGCAGTCTCTGGTGGCGGAAGTCACGGACACCAGCGTACAGCTCCAGGCTCAGGAAGCCCGGAACAAGAAGCTGATCGAGGACTATTTCCGCAAGGAGAAAGAGGGCATACGCATAGGCAGGAAGAGTTCCCAGGCGGCCATTGGGTATTACAAGACCATGAGCAAGACTGCCGTAATGCCGCCCCAGTTCATGGACAGCAAAAAATAATGGCAGAGGTAAGATAGGGTTATCGGCGAAGGAGCTGCTGCATGGATGCGTGCGCGGCTCCTTTTCCGGTAGAAATGTTTGGAATTCATCTATATTTTTGACAAATTGTCTATAGATTTTCCGCTTGGATCGTGATAGGATAAAAAAAGAAGTTCGGAGAGGAAAAAAATTTGGCATAGCCTAAATTATCCGGGGGGAACATCCGATATATTTACCATGGAAGCATCAGTTTTAAAACTGATTCGATAAAAGCAAGAGGCTTACTGCTCTGAGGGGCGGTAGTTATTCAAGGAGGAATAGGACTATGGGAATGATAGTAAAGCACAACCTTACGGCAATGAACTCCAACAGAATGTTGGGTCTGACCACCACATCTCAGGCAAAGGCTACAGAGAAGCTGTCTTCCGGCTACAAGATCAACCGTGCGGCTGACGATGCTGCCGGCCTTGCCATCAGTGAGAAGATGAGGAAGCAGATCAGGGGTCTGACTCAGGCTTCTTTGAATGCACAGGATGGCGTCAGCGCAGTTCAGACCGCAGACGGCGCCCTGAACGAAGTGCATGATATGATCCAGAGACTGACAGAGCTGTCCGTCAAGGCTGCAAACGGAACGCTGTCCGAGACAGACAGGGATGCGGTTCAGAACGAGGTTGACCAGCTGGTGGCTGAGATTGACCGTGTTTCTACCACTACGAAGTTCAATGAAACTTATCTGCTGCGCGGCAGTCATAATGGGACGGCTGGGAAGCTGGTATATACGGACGCGGCTACCGCGATGGAGAATGCTGGAATTATAGATGTTTCTTCGGGAGGAATCGATGCTATTACAGGAACCATAGGGATTGCGATTGATTCTGATATTGAGGATGATCCGGTTGCGACCGATGATGGGAACACGAAGTGGAAAGGTAAGACAGTCGGGCCGATTACTGATGACGATGGTAATAAAGTGACCTATATTTTGGTAGAGAGCACAGAAAAAAGTGATACGGCAGGTGCGTCTGACGAAAAGCTCAGTGTCAACGAAGCTATTAAGAACATTGAATCTCAGTCTACTGCGCCTACCGAGGTGTACAAAGCATTTTCCAGCATGAGCGCTTTGACCGCTGCCATGAAGATGGATTACGGCGAGCATGTCAGAGCCGTTACCACATACATGGATGCCGATAACAATCTGGCTCTGAAGCTGGAAACTTTTGCAGACCTGAATGATGCCATCGACCTTAGCCTCCATGTAGGAACAGATTCTGCGCTTGACAACAAGATTTACATGAACATCTCCCAGCTCAGCGCAAGAGGTTTAGGCCTGAATGGCCTGAAAGTAAACGGAGATACCGGCGATGCCGCTACAGAAGCTATCGACATCGTGGCGGATGCGCTGCAGAGAGTATCCAACCAGCGAGCAGCCCTGGGTGCCATTCAGAACCGTCTGGAGCACACCATCGCCAACCTGGATAACGTAGTGGAGAACACCACCGCTGCAGAAGCCTCCATCCGCGACACGGATATGGCCACCCAGATGGTTGAGTACTCTAACAACCAGATTCTGGCTCAGGCCGGTCAGGCAATGCTGGCTCAGTCCAACCAGGCTACACAGGGTGTACTGTCCCTGCTCCAGTAAACAGCAGAATTGTTTTGCTAATTAGTTAATAAATGCCGCATTTGTACCGCTAGGTGTAAATGCGGCATTTGGGAATGCGGGAGGGAGAAAGCGTGATTGTTAAGCACAATCTTACTGCCATGAATTCCAATAGAATGCTGGGACTGACTGCCGCATCACAGGCAGAGGCCACGGAGAAGCTGTCGTCCGGATATCGGATCAACCGTGCCGCAGATGACGCGGCAGGGCTGGCCATCAGCGAGAAGATGCGCAGACAGATCAGAGGGCTGACCCAGGCATCCCTGAATGCAAGTGACGGCATCAGCATGATTCAGACTGCAGAGGGCGCGCTGAATGAGGTGCACGATATGCTGCACAGAATGACAGAACTTACGGTAAAGGCAGCGAACGGAACCTTATCTCCAAGCGACAGGGATGCGGTCCAAAACGAGATAGACCAGCTTGTCCGCGAAGTGGACAGGGTATCGACGTCCACCAAGTTCAACGAGACCTATCTCTTGAGCGGCGGAACCGGGACGAACGGCAGAGCCACCTTTCAGCAGGCGGAGGAGACCATAGGGGCGATATGCGAGGATGCGACGCCGATTCCCAAGATATATCCGATTGTAGATCAGGAAACCGGTATTATACGGCTGAGACACGTGGATACCCGAGGAGGGTTAGCACATGACGGTTCGGGAATTGATTATTCGGATCCGAAATGGCAACGTACTATGTACCACAGCATAAGCTTTGGCCCTTTTGGCACGGATAAAACTCAAACGGTGTACAAGGTTGTGGTGGAGGCATATGATTCAAATCAACATGCCCTTTACCCCATAAGCGTAGATGACATGATAGCGCACATCAATTCTCCGAACAACCCCGGGAATCCGAACAATGACCGGTATTACAAGGCTTTCCGCACTATGGAGGAGTTGATGGCTGCTATGAAAGAGGACTTTCGGGGGATGGTCAAGGAAGTGAACTGGAGCGGTACCCCGAAGAAAATGTGGCTGGAGACTTTTGCGGATGCCAGGGATCCCCTGGAGATGAGCTTTCATGTGGGGGCAGACTCCCGGGAAGACAATAAGGTATACATGAACATTGCGGCCATAAATGCCAGGGGATTGGGGCTGAACGGTTTGACGGTTGCCGATGACACCGGAGATGCCGCTACAGAGGCCATTGACGTCATCTCTGATGCACTGGAGAGGGTCTCCGCACAGCGGGCCTGCCTTGGCGCTATCCAGAACCGCCTGGAGCACACCATCGCCAACTTGGACAATGTAGTGGAGAACACGACCGCTGCCGAGAGTCAGATCCGCGATACGGACATGGCGGCCCAGATGGTCGAGTACTCCAACAACCAGATCCTGGCCCAGGCAGGCCAGGCCATGCTGGCCCAGTCCAACCAGGCTACATCCGGAGTACTGTCCCTGCTTGGTTAATTGGCAGCTATAAGTTAAGTACAAAAGAGAAAATTATAAGGAATCAAAAATACGGCGCTGGAGAAATCCTGCGCCGTGTTGACTGTATTTCTATATTATTATAAAAGTCTCTATGTCAATCTGCATGTCCTTAGCAGATTGTGCGCATCTTGATTTTTATTGATCTGTCGGAATTTTTGTACTTGATGACAATAGCAGGGAAAGCCTATGGCATATTAGCGGCGGGAAGTAGGATATGCCATTCACAGAAAGCCGAAATAGGGTGAAAAGTTCTTAAAAAATCTAAAGTAATCTCCGGAATCTCCGATATATTTATCAAGTAAGGCAGAAACAGGATGCAGTCTTTTTGGCTTTTTCGATAGGCTGCGATATTTCGTTTCGGTCTGCCCCTCAAGGCTCCGCTGCAATTCGCACGATTGCAGAGGCGGCTTTGATTTCCGGCCGACAGAAACCCGGACGTGCGAACCGGGCGAAAGCCAGGCCTCAATAGCCTCAGGGAAGAGGCATATCAGTCCAATTCAAGGAGGAATATATTATGGTAGTACAACACAACTTAACAGCAATGAACTCCAACCGTATGCTGGGCATCACCACCGGCGCACAGGCCAAGGCCACCGAGAAGCTGTCATCCGGCTACAAGATCAACCGTGCGGCAGACGATGCAGCAGGGCTGGCTATCTCCGAGAAGATGCGCAAGCAGATTCGCGGCCTGACCCAGGCATCCGCCAACGCTCAGGACGGCATCAGCGCAGTGCAGACGGCAGAGGGCGCTCTGACCGAAGTGCACGACATGCTGCAGAGAATGAACGAGCTGGCAGTAAAGGCCGCCAACGGAACCATGTCCGAGAGCGACAGGAACGCCATCCAGAACGAGATCGACCAGCTGACCACGGAGATCGACCGCGTGGCTACGACGACTAAGTTCAATGAGACCTATCTGCTGAAAGGTGCCAATGGGAGCTTTGCGGGGAGTTTGACGTTTTCCACGGTGGCGGAAAATGTGGAGACTGCTTCTACGAAGACTACTGCGAAATATGAGGGTGTCAGTGGGGCAACTTCTCAGACAATTGAGCTTGATGATAAGACGGGAACTGCAAGCCTTGACTTAACGGAGATAGATGATGCTGCTAACAAGACATTAAACTCCCTTGGTGGTACGAATCTTGATTCCGATGCGCATAAAGCGACACAGATTCTTGGCAAGGCGATTACAGTAGGAGATACTACGTATATATTAGTTGAGTCTACAGCGAAAGTGGATAATGTGGACGGAGAGAAGATGAGTGCCAGCGCTGCTGTGAAAGAGCTGAATGATTTGAATGATACTAATTTGAAAGCATTCACCAGCATGGATGGCCTGACCTCCGCTATCAGACGTGACCATGGCGAGGATCTTAAGTCGGTTACGTCCTACTACAACAAGGACGCCAATGGAGGCAAGGGTGCGCTTGAGATCAAAGTCGAGGCATTCGCCGACTTAAACGACGCCATCGACTTCAGTCTCCACGTAGGAGCCGACTCCTCCAGCGACAACAAGATCAGCGTGAACATCTCCATGATGAGCGCAAGAGGTCTTGGCGTCAACGGATTGGACATCAGCGGCGACACTGTAGACAACGCTACAAAGTCTATCGACATTATTGCTGACGCTTTGCAGAAAGTATCCGACCAGCGCGCAGCCCTTGGTGCAGTCCAGAACCGTCTGGAGCACACCATCGCCAACCTGGACAACGTTGTGGAGAATACCACAGCAGCCGAGAGCCAGATCCGCGATACGGATATGGCTACCCAGATGGTGACCTACTCCAACAACCAGATTCTGGCCCAGGCCGGCCAGGCCATGCTGGCACAGTCCAACCAGGCGAACCAGGGTGTTCTGTCCCTGCTTGGCTAATTCTTGGCTGTAGGTTAAGTACAAAAGAGAAAATTGCAGGAATACAAAGGATACGGCATAGGAGAAATCCTATGCCGTTTTTCAATATCCTGTATGGAGCCAATGTTGCCCAGAACCGAGCCGGAAACCGACCAAAGGAGCTTGGAATAAGTGCTTTTTCAACGGACAAGCAAGCCATGGCTGAAATCCTGGAGTATATGCATGCTATGGAATCACGACTGTCAAAGGATGGCAGGATGGGCTGTGAAAACTTCTGAAAAAATCTAAAGTAATTTCCGAATCCTCCGATATATTTATCAAGTAAGACAGAAACATTGTGCGGTCTTTTTGGCTTTTTGGATAGGCCGCGGCCTTTGGTTTCAGTCTGTCTTTCGAGGTTCCGCTGTAATTCGCACGATTGCAGAGGCAGCTTCGATTTCTGGCCGACAGAACCCCGGACGTGCGAACCGGGCGAAAGTCAGGCCCCAATAGCCTCAGGGAAGAGGCATATCAGACCAATTCAAGGAGGAATACATTATGGTAGTACAACACAACTTAACAGCAATGAACTCCAACCGTATGCTGGGCATCACCACCGGCGCACAGGCAAAGGCCACTGAGAAGCTGTCATCCGGATACAAGATCAACCGTGCGGCAGACGATGCGGCAGGGCTTGCCATCTCCGAGAAGATGAGAAAGCAGATCCGCGGCCTGACCCAGGCATCCGCCAACGCCCAGGACGGCATCAGCGCAGTGCAGACGGCAGAGGGTGCTCTGACCGAAGTGCACGACATGCTGCAGAGAATGAACGAGCTGGCAGTGAAAGCCGCCAACGGAACCATGTCTGAGAGCGACAGGAATGCCATCCAGAACGAAATTGATCAGCTGACCACGGAGATCGACCGCGTGGCTACGACGACCAAGTTCAATGAGACTTATCTGCTGAAAGGTGCGAATGGCAGCTTTGCGGGGAGCCTGACGTTTTCCACGGTGGCGGAGAATGTAAGTGATGCTACAAAGAATGGATCAGATACAAGTGGTCTTAGCGTTGCTGCCCAAGAGATTAGCCTTGACGAAAAAACAGGAACAGCTTCTCTTAGCTTAACTGAATTTAACAGTGGAAGCGGTAAGCAGTTATCAACAGTAGGAAACAATAGTCCGCTTACTGACAATGAATCAGCTAAGGCTACATCTATTGTAGGTAAGGCTGTTACTATCGGCAATACTACGTATGTGTTGGTTGAGAACACGGAGGATGCAACAGGTTATACTGGTGATGCAGATAAGATGAGCGCCAGTGCTGCGGTGAAGACTCTCAATGATTTGAATGATAGTAATCTGAAAGCATTCACCAGCATGGATGGGCTGACCTCCGCTATCAGACGTGACCATGGCGAGGATCTTAAGTCGGTTACGTCCTACTACAACAAGGATGCCAATGGAGGCAAGGGGGCGCTTGAAATCAAAGTCGAAGCATTCGCCGACTTAAACGACGCCATCGACTTCAGCCTCCACGTAGGAGCGGACTCCTCCAGCGACAACAAGATCAGCGTGAACATCTCCATGATGAGCGCCAGAGGTCTTGGCGTCAACGGCCTGGACATCAGCGGCGATACTGTAGACAACGCCACCAAGTCCATCGACATCATTGCCGATGCTCTGCAGAAAGTATCCGACCAGCGCGCAGCCCTCGGTGCGGTCCAGAACCGTCTGGAGCACACCATCGCCAACCTGGACAACGTTGTGGAGAACACCACCGCAGCTGAGAGCCAGATCCGCGATACGGATATGGCTACCCAGATGGTGACCTACTCCAACAACCAGATTCTGGCCCAGGCCGGTCAGGCAATGTTGGCGCAGTCCAACCAGGCGAACCAGGGCGTTCTGTCCCTGCTTGGCTAATTCATGGCTGTAAGTTAGGCACAAAAGAAAAAACGGTAAGAATCATAAAGATACGGCATGGGAGCGATCCTGTGCCGTATTTCTTTCTTGTGTTTTCTTCGGGCTGCCGCTATAATGGAGATGACGAAACGGAATCGCTGGTGACATACCGGTGATTGGCCATGTATGGAAAGGAACGGATGGAGGATGGGAAACTACCTGAACACGATGACGGTTCGCGACGCATATCTTAGAGAATATAACAGTCCCTATTTCGTTGATAAATCCGCTTTGCTGGATGAATTGATCCAGAGCGTGGACAGGACCGCCAATTGCATCTGCATTACCAGGCCGCGCCGGTTCGGCAAGTCCGTAGCGGCGAATATGATTGCGTCTTTCTTTTCAAAAGAATGCGATATGTCGTCTGTGTTTGAACGGCTGAAGATTGCGACGAATGATTCCTATAAGGAATACATGGGGAAATATGATGTGGTGTTCCTCTCCTTTAACGAATTACCGAGGAAGTGCAGAAACTATGAGCAGTATATGGATCGGATTGAGGACAGGCTGCTCCGGGATTTGGCAGAGGCCTACCCGAAAGCCGATATCCGGGAAGGGGATGCGGTGTGGGATGCCTTTCTTGCAGTGTACCAGGCATATGACTCGAAGAAGTTTATTTTTGTCTTGGACGAATGGGATTTCATATTCCACAGGAACTTCGTGACGGAAAGGGACAAGGCCTCTTACATTGATTTCCTGAGCAACCTCCTGAAAGGAAAGGCTTATGTTTCGCTGGCATATATGACGGGGATTCTGCCCATATCGAAATACTCTAGCGGTTCGGAACTGAACATGTTCTTGGAATATACAATGGGGTCGGAGGAGAGATTTGCGGAGTATTTTGGATTCACGGAGGCAGAAGTGGACTGTCTGTACGAAAAATTCCGAAATCGAACGGAGGATGTCAGGATTACAAGGGCGGGACTGCGGTCCTGGTATGACGGCTACCTGGTAAAATCCGGCGAGAGACTGTATAATCCCCGCTCTGTCGTGCTGGCATTGACCAATAACAACCTGGGCGATTACTGGACAAGTTCCGGCCCTTACGACGAACTGTTCTATTATATCAGGGCAAATGTGGATGCCGTGAGGGACAGCTTGGCATTGATGATATCCGGAATTCCGGTGCCTGCGAAAGTGCAGGAATATGCCGCCGTATCCATGAATCTGACCACAAAAGACGAAATTTTTTCGGCCATGGTAGTCTATGGGTTCCTGAACTATGCAAATGGCTGCGTGAGCATACCGAACAGGGAACTGATGGACAAGTTCGATGACATGCTCATGAGAGAGCCGTCGCTGGGCTATGTGAACCGCCTCGCAAAGGTTTCGGCCCGGATGCTGGAGGCGACTCTGGAGGCTGACACGGACAAAATGGCTGAAATCCTGGAGTATGCGCACAATACGGAATCGCCATTGTTGAACTATAATCATGAGACCGAGCTGACGGCAGTGGTGAATCTGGTGTATCTTGCTGCAAGGGATTCCTACAGGATAGAACGGGAGGAGAAAGCTGGGACAGGCTATGTAGATTTCATTTTTTATCCGGAGACCGATCGCAGCCGGGAGGGGATCATATTAGAACTGAAAGTCGGAGATACGGCAGAGGAGGCCCTGCGGCAGATCAGAGACAGAAAATATGCTCTGAAATTTGACGGGAAGCTGGGAGAAGAGCAGAAATACACAGGCAGGGTGCTGGGCGTAGGGATTGGCTACGACAAGGCTGCGAAGTCGCATTCCTGCAAGGTGGAGATATTGCGGGATGCTCTGTGAAAACTTCTAAAAAAATCTAAAGTAATTTCCGAATCCTCCGATATATTTATCAAGTAGGGCAGAAACAGGAAACAGCTTTTGTGTTATTTTCATAGGCTGTAGTATTTCGTGTCAGTCTGCTCCCCGAAGTCCCGCTGCAATTCGCACGATTGCAGAGGCGGCTTCGGTTCTTGGCCGACGGCGGCCCGGACGTGCGAACCGGGCGAAAGTCAGGCCCCAATAGCCTCAGGGAAGAGGCATATCAGACTTATTCAAGGAGGAATATATTATGGTAGTACAACACAACTTAACAGCAATGAACTCCAACCGTATGCTGGGCATCACCACCGGCGCACAGGCCAAGGCCACCGAGAAGCTGTCCTCCGGTTACAAGATTAACCGTGCGGCAGATGATGCGGCAGGGCTTGCCATCTCCGAGAAGATGAGAAAGCAGATCCGTGGCCTGACCCAGGCATCCGCCAACGCCCAGGACGGCATCAGCGCAGTGCAGACGGCAGAGGGTGCTCTGACCGAAGTGCACGACATGCTGCAGAGAATGAACGAGCTGGCAGTAAAGGCCGCCAACGGAACCATGTCCGAGAGCGACAGGAGCGCCATCCAGAACGAGATCGACCAGCTGACTACGGAGATCGATCGTGTGGCTACGACGACTAAGTTCAATGAGACCTATCTGTTGAAAGGTGCAAATGGCAGCTTTGCGGGGAGTTTGACGTTCTCGACGGTTAAGACGAATCTTGCCGATGCCTCTAACAATGATATTGACATTGATGTAAAGACGGGGACAGGGAAATTAAGTTTGGACATTGTCGATACCGCAGAGGCATTAGATACTGATGCTACTGCGCTTGATGGAACCAGTGATGCGGTAGATAATACAAAGTATACTGGTAAAAAAATTACGGTTGGCGATACAACCTATATTTTGGTCGAAGCTACGGAGGCCGTTGATGCCGATGAAGAGAAGTTGAGCGCCAGCGCTGCGGTGAAAGCGATTAATGATTTGAACGATAGTAATTTGAAAGCATTCACCAGCATGGACGGTCTGACTTCTGCCATCAGGCGTGACTATGGCGAAGATTTGAAGTCAGTGACTTCTTTCTATGATGAAGATGCCAAACAGGTCAATCTGAAAGTAGAAGCATTCGCCGACCTGAACGACGCCATCGACTTCAGTCTCCACGTAGGAGCCGATTCCTCCAGCGACAACAAGATCAGCGTGAACATCTCTATGATGAGCGCAAGAGGCCTTGGTGTCAACGGACTGGACATCAGCGGCGATACGGTTGACAACGCCACCAAGTCTATCGACATCATTGCCGATGCCCTGCAGAAAGTATCTGACCAGCGCGCAGCCCTTGGTGCAGTCCAGAACCGTCTGGAGCACACCATCGCCAACCTGGACAACGTTGTGGAGAATACCACCGCAGCTGAGAGCCAGATCCGTGATACGGATATGGCTACCCAGATGGTGACCTACTCCAACAACCAGATCCTGGCCCAGGCCGGTCAGGCTATGCTGGCACAGTCCAACCAGGCGAACCAGGGCGTTCTGTCCCTGCTTGGCTAATTGGAAACGGCGGAGCAAGCGTACAACTGAATTTACCGAAAGACAAACAAGATACGGCATGGGAGCAATCCTGTGCCGTATTTCTTTCTTGTGTTTCTCTAGACTGCCTTATCATGGATTTGATAGAACAGAAAGGGGGGACAGGTTGGGGAGTGGCTATGTAGATTTCATCTACGATTCAGAGAATGACAGCCGCCTTGACGGGATGGAACGAAAGTCTGGATATACGGCGGAGAACGTCCTGGGAAGATCAGAGATAGAGGATACTCCATGAAATTTGACAGTAAGCTGGAGGAAGAGACGAAATATACAGGCGGGATGCCGGGCGTAGGGATTGGCTACGGCAAGGCCGGGATGTTGCATTCCGGTAAGAGGAGATATTGTGGGGTGAGTCGTGAAAAGTTCTAAAAAAATCTAAAGTAATTTCCGAATCCTCCGATATACTTATCAAGTAAGACAGAAACAGAATGTGGTCTTTAGTGCTATTTAAGAAAGGACGCAAAAATTCGTTTCCGTCTGTCCCTCGAAGCTCCTGGCAATTCGCACGATTGCAGGGGCGGCTTCGATTTCTGGCTGATGGCAGCCCGGACGTGCGAACCGGGCAGAAATCAGGCCCCAATAGCCTCAGGGAAGAGGCATATCAGACCAATTCAAGGAGGAATACATTATGGTAGTACAACACAACTTAACAGCAATGAACTCCAATCGTATGCTGGGCATCACCACGGGCGCACAGGCCAAGGCAACTGAGAAGCTGTCCTCCGGTTACAAGATCAACCGCGCAGCAGATGATGCGGCAGGGCTTGCTATTTCCGAGAAGATGAGAAAGCAGATCCGCGGTCTGACCCAGGCATCCGCCAACGCCCAGGATGGCATCAGCGCAGTGCAGACGGCAGAGGGCGCTCTGACCGAAGTGCATGACATGCTGCAGAGAATGAACGAGCTGGCAGTAAAGGCCGCCAATGGCACCATGTCCGAGAGCGACAGGAATGCCATCCAGAACGAGATCGACCAGCTGACCACCGAAATCGACCGCGTGGCTACCACCACTAAGTTCAATGAGACTTATCTGTTGAAGGGTGCAAATGGCAGCTTTGCGGGGAGCCTGACGTTCTCCACGGTTAAAACCACATTGGCAGATGATGGTATTACCATTGATTCGAAGACAGGAACAGGCAGTGTGACTTTCGATGACATATGGGAGAGTGGCAGTGGCGACTCTTTAACCGGTCATGCTACTTCTGCTACTGGCACAGAAGCCACTAATACCAATATTGTTGGTAAAAAAATTATAGTAGGAGATACCACTTATATCCTGGTAGAGAGTACAGAGGAAGCCACGGCTGGTGACGGAAAATTAAGTGCCAGTGCTGCCGTAAAAGCGATCAATGACGAAAATGATAGTACTTTAAAGGCTTTCACCAGCATGGATGGCCTTACTTCTGCTATCAGGCGTGATCATGGCGAGGATCTTAAGTCTGTAACCTCTTATTATGATCAGAACGCCGATGACCCTACTCTGAAGATTAAATTCGAAGCATTCGCCGACTTAAACGATGCCATCGACTTCAGTCTCCACGTAGGAGCCGACTCCTCCAGCGACAACAAGATCAGCGTGAACATCTCCATGATGAGCGCAAGGGGTCTTGGCGTCAACGGTCTGGACATCAGCGGCGACACTGTAGACAACGCCACCAAGTCCATCGACATCATTGCCGATGCCCTGCAGAAGGTATCCGACCAGCGCGCAGCCCTTGGTGCAGTCCAGAACCGTCTGGAGCACACCATCGCCAACCTGGACAACGTAGTGGAGAACACCACAGCAGCTGAGAGCCAGATCCGCGATACGGATATGGCTACCCAGATGGTGACCTACTCCAACAACCAGATCCTGGCCCAGGCCGGTCAGGCAATGTTGGCACAGTCCAATCAGGCGAACCAGGGTGTTCTGTCCCTGCTTGGCTAATTCATAGCTGTAGGTTACGTACAAAAGAGAAAACTGCAAAGTACAAAAGATACGGCATGGGAGAGATCCTATGCCGTATTTTCCTTATATAGGACAAGACAAGCTTTCTGAATCATATCCTAAGTTCATCAAACTGATCGGAACTTATCGGAACCGGTGAAATCAGGTTGAGTAAATCCATGAAGCATGATAAAATAGAGACAGAAAGAGGGGGAGGGACATGGAAGAGGAGAGGACAGCCGCCAGACCATATGATGATGTGTTCCGTACGCTGCTGAACGACTGCAGCAGCCTTATCATCCCGGTTATAAACGAAGTATTCGGGGAAGACTACTCCGGAGAGGAGAAAATTGTCTTTTCGCCCAATGAGCATTTCCTGAACCAGCAGGACGGAAATGAGGACGAAAAGGTAACGGACACTTGCTTCAAGATACTGGGCAGGGAGACAAAGAAATACCACTTGGAATGCCAGAGCAGCCCGGACAGCAGCATGCTGGTCAGGTTCTTTGAGTACGATACGCAGATAGCCCTGGATGATGGGGAGGTCAAAGGGGGCGTGCTTACCGTGACGTTTCCCCATTCAGCAGTGCTGTTCCTAAGATGCACTGCATCTACCCCTGACAGACTTATAATACGGATGGCGACACCCGGTGGAAACGTGGAATATAGCGTACTTGTAATGAAGTCTCGTCAGTATACGCTGGAAGCGTTATTTGATAAAAATCTGCTTTTTCTGATTCCTTTCCATATCTTTTCCCATGAAGCCAGATTCGCAAAGTATGAGCGGGACAGAGAGCAGCGCAAGCTTCTGGAGAAAGAATATGGAAAGATAAGGGAGCGGCTGGAGGAAAGGCTGAAAGAAGGGGCTATCAGCGAGTATGTAAAATGCACGATAATAGATATGTCCAACAAGGTGCTGGAGAACATCGCAAGGAAGTACGACTTGGTCAGGGAAGGAGTGAGAGAGGCTATGGGCGGCAAGGTTCTGGACTATGAGGCAAAGACCATACTGAATGAGGGAATGGAAAAAGGCATGGAGAAAGGAATGGAGAAAGGAATGGAGAAAGGAATGGAGAAAGGCATTAGGGGAACGGTCTCCATATTGAAGAATCTGGGTGTTCCGTACCAGACGATTCTGAAGAAGATTCAGGAGGAGTATAATTTGAGCCCGGAAGCTTCCCAAAAGTATGTGAAATGATGACAACCAGCGCAATTATCTGCTCCTGTACAGCTCCGAATACACGGAGCTGCTGGTGGGACGCATGATTCGTCTGGAGCCGGAAAGCATGCGTTTGCTGGTATGGCAGCGGCCCTGCGGCATCAGCCGGGCCAGCAGGGAAGCAGCGGCCCTGGAGGAGGGAGACGCCGGCGCTTTCCCCGAAAACATGATGGAGGGCCTGGGAGAATACGCCTCCTGCCGTGCGGCGCTGAGCGTGGCAAGCAGCTGCCGGCATTGCTGCCGGAGGATGCGAAGATCGGGCGGCGGGAGAGGATCGCCGGACAGGGACTTTCATAAAACTTTTTGATTGCAAACGAAGAAAATGGGCATAATAAAAATGCAACATTCTGGGGGAGAATGTTGCATTTTTCTGTTCATTTATATTATCGGAACGCTTTTGAAATACTTTATAGGTTCGGCTGAATTTTCCTCTAAATTTTTATTTTCGCAAAGACTTCATCCTTGTCGTCCTGATCGATACCCAGGTATCTTTTGGTGATCCGGTATGCGGAGTGGTTGTAGATGCTCATGAGCAAGGCCGGAGGAGTTCCCTGTTTCCATGCGTAGTATCCGAAAGTTTTCCGCAGAGAATGGCAGCTGATGCCGGCATCGAGACCGGCGAAAGAGGCGGCCTCCCTCACGATTCGGTAGGCCTGATAACGGCTCAAGGGACGGGCCTTTTGCATCTGGCTGCCAAACAGCCAGGCGGAAGAGCCTTTTGAGACAGGATTTATGAATTTTTTCAGGGTGTTCTGAATTTCACGGTTCATATAGATTCGGTTTGTCTTCCCGGTTTTCTGTTCTATTGTCACGATATGAGTTTTCCATAGATTTCTTTCAAAATCGTATACATCCCCATATGTCAGCCGCAGAATATCCGAGATGCGGAGAGCCGAGTTCAGGCCGACGATGATCAAAGTGTAATTTCTGGGATTGGGTTTTTCGGATTGATAGTATGCCTTGAAGATTTTCAGTTGTTCGCTGTTTCGAATGGGCTGTGTTGTGCTCATGGTTTTCCTCCTGATTATTTTTGCAACATTCTCCCCCAGAAAGTTGCATTCTGTTAAAAGGATAGTCCATGTGAACGGATACTGCAAAGTTAAGGATGGAGGGAGCAAATGCTGAGACTCACAGTAAGTCCGGAAGAGTATCTGATGATCAATGACAATATCAAGATAGTCTTTTTGGGCGGATCGAAAAACAATCTGCGCATTATGGTGGATGCCCCCAGAGAGGTGAGCATTGTCAGGAGCGCGGCGATCGAGAACAGCGTTTCCGACCCGGAAGAGCGGGCCAGGCTGCCGAAATTCTACGCAGTGCCGGAAACCCCGAAAAAATACCGGAAACCCAAAGGAAAATAGGGGCACGGAAACGGCGGGAGGCAGGGATTCTGGCTGGCAGGATCTGACCGGGAGAAGAGCCATTGGACTGTTGCGGCGCAGCCGGGAACGCGGACGCGCATCTGCGGTGGGATATCAATCGAGACGAGACAGGGCAGTCAAGGGCCCGACCGTCATGTCTTGGTTCGATTGCGATCGGAAATAGCTGCAGAACCATGGAAAATGACAACTGACGCAAAAGGATTTGCGCAGTAATACAAGGAGGTAAATTATGGTAGTACAACACAACTTAACAGCAATGAATTCCAACAGAATGCTGGGCATCACCACAGGAGCACAGGCAAAGGCCACCGAGAAGCTGTCATCCGGCTACAAGATCAACCGCGCGGCTGACGACGCGGCAGGGCT